>JAERMQ010000041.1 GCA_016844745.1 Ignavibacteria bacterium
TTGAAAAAGGGGATATCAGTTGTCCCCACTTTTTCAAAGGGGGTTAGGGGGTTTCTCTTTGTTGAAATTGTTGTTTTTTTTGAAACCAGAAAAATCTGTCATTGGTAACTTGTTTCAGAATCCAGTCCCAGTGCGGTTTATGGATTCTGAAACAAGTTCAGAATGACATTCTTCAGAAGTCTCTATATGATTGATTGAAAGATAAAAAAGTTCACTTATTAGGATTATTTATTTGTTATATAATAATGCAGGAAGGTAGTTATGAGTGTTTATAGTACAAAAAAAATTTTAGTTGTAGATGACGAACACGATGTCAGGGCTTACCTGAAATCGGCTCTTGAAGATTATGGTTTTGTTGTCATAACCGCTTCCGATGGATTTGAAGCATTAGAAGTGCTTAAATCCAATATCCCTGATTTAATATCTTTAGACCTTGTCATGCCACGTCATTCGGGAATTAAATTATTTCATGACTTGCGAAAAAATAAGCAGTGGCTGAACATTCCCGTTCTGATAGTTACCGGTCATGCAAGAGATGATTTGGGGAAATCAGACTTAGATACTCTGATAATGCAGGGTGCAGGTATATATCTTGAAAAGCCGGTAAAACCTGATAATTATGTTTTAAAAGTATGCCAATTATTGAATATCGAACCTCCGGAAGATTTAAAAAATCATCAAGAAGAAAATGTTGATGATTTAAAGGACAAATTAACCAAAAGTCTGGCAGGAGCCGATACGGAAGCATTGAAAAGGGCATTGGATGCTTTAAAACCTAAAAATTAATTATCCGTTGAATTTATTTTTTGGTAGTTCTAAAAATTGTCGTTGGTAACTTGTTTCAGAATCCAGTGCCAGTGATGTTTATGGATACTGAACCAAGTTACCAATGGCAGATTTTTTTTAATTAAAAATAATGGCAACAATTTCAATAAAGAGAAACCCCCTAACCCCCTTTGAAAAAGGGGGAATTGGTTGTCCCCCCTTTTTCAAAGGGGGTTAGGGGGTTTCTCTTGAATTTGTCATTGCTTATTATTTATTTTGTCCTGCCTGTTACAATTTTATCATACTCAATGTCGTTGGGTTCCCATAATTCAATTTTATTGCCTTCCAAATCTAAAATATGAATGAATTTTCCGTATTCAAAATTCTCAATTTCGTCAAGTATAGTTACTCCTTCGATTTTCAATTGTTCAACTAATTCAACCAAATTTTCAACGCGGTAGTTGAACATAAAATCTTTGACTGAAGGCTCGAAGTAAGTAGTCTTTTCATTGAATGGGCTCCATTGAGTAAATCCTTTTTTCGTGGAGTCGCTGCCCTGATACCACTCAAAATTGGTTCCATACTCGTCAGTGTCCAAACCCAAATGCGTTTTATACCATTCTTTAATTGAATCGGAGTCTTTGCACTTGAAAAATATTCCCCCGACTCCCGTTACTCTTTTCATTTTCTTTCCTCATTTAAGAATTTCACCAAATTGCAAAAGTCCAATAGATAGTATTAGGGAGATAAAAAACCTAATATAGAATTTCATATTTCTCTGCAAAAAATGATAGAATTAAAATCAAAATTCTTATAATAGTATCACTACAATAATGTATTCCTATTTAGTCCTTACAACACGAAATCCGATATTGTTGTACCTATAGTCAGGGTAGTTAGCATTTCGTTTAGCTGAAAGGCAAAGATAATTGTTTTCGGAAAACGAACCCCCGCGGAAAGAACGAGTCATACACGTACTTGGTCCTGTCGGATCATTAAAAGTTCCTTCATTATAACCATAAAAACAATTTGAACACCATTCCAATACATTTCCATGCATATCAAATAAACCAAATTTATTGGCAGCTTTTTGACCAACAGGGTGTGTTGTGTTGTAAGAATTCTTTAAATACCAACCAGCAGAATCAAGCTGACTCTCAGTATTACCTGAATAGTAATTTGTTCCTGTTCCGGCACGGCAGGCGTATTCCCATTCAGCTTCAGTTGGAAGACGGTAACCATTCTTTTTGAAATCGCAATGCCATATATCTAAAGTATAACATTGTTCCAATCCCTCTTTCTTTGATAACTCATTGCAAAACTGAACAGCATCGTACCAAGTAACCTGCTCTATTGGATTATTTAGTTTGCTAAAAAAATAGCTTTGGTTTGATCCTGTTATTTCGGTGTATTGCTTTTGTGTAATTTCATACTTACTCATATAAAATGCCTTAGTTATTTTTACTGTATGAACAATATAAGCATTGTCAACACCATCCTGACCCATCTGGAATGTACCAGCAGGAATAAGAACCATTTCGATTGTTGATGGACTGTCACTTGATTCCAAAGTAAAATCCACTTCGTTACTTTTTACTCCATTTATTGTTACTGATACTTTTCCACTTGATGCTCCTACAATTACTTTTACTTTTATAAGTGTATCACACCAGTTTATATATTGAGTAGCTTTTGTATTGTTGAAAGAAACAAAGCTCAGACCTTGTCTTGATATGAATCCTGAACCGGTTAAAACAATATCATTGCCAATAGAGGCTGAAGTAGGAGTGATGGATGAAATTACTGGTGCAGTATCTCCATTATCCATTACACATCGTATGTAAAATCCATATCGCTTATTGATTTTTTCCCTATGAATAAAGCCAACATTGTAACCTAAGCGTCTTTTCCATGCATTAATAGTATCTACCTCCTTAGAAGACCACCAATCGCAATATCCTTGAAGGTTATGAAATTCACCAAGATAATAGCGGATACCATTTGGGAATGCGGAAAATCCACTTTCATTTGTTGTTCGAAAATTATATCCCCAAGCCTGTCCAGTCGCTTTTAATTTTCCACCTTCATTTGTTCCTCGCCATTCTGTACTATTTACCTGTGATTTTGTCATTCCAAGTGATTGTTCCAATATTTTCCATTCTTCATCAGTTGGAACATGCCAACCAATTGGAGCCAAAACCCTATAGTCACTTATCGCGAACCAATTATATAATTTGCCAATATTTTCATCTATTTCATCATTATTTTGATAATAGCACATTCCGCCCGTATATAATTTAGACCAATCATCAGAATCTCTTACATTGGGTATTGAATCTCCATTTCTATAATGGTCAACATTAAGATTCTTCAGCATCCAAACCTGCGAGCCGATTGAAAGCGGTTGATAAATATCCTGGTAAAAGTAAATGCTGTCCACCAATGATAATTTAATACTTTTCGGATATCCATATACAAACACGTTCATGAGTCTGTTGTTGGCTGTATCCGTATCAAATTGAATTTTGCTGATTACTTCCGTGGGATAATAAGCAATTTGATTCTCATCGTAGAATATCTTCATTACATAATTGCTATTACTCTTGATTAGATTCATGCTGTCGATGTCATTGATATTGTATGTCTTGAAACTGCCATCATTCAGGTAGAATTTGATTTGCTTTTCCTGGGCATTTAGGATTAGTGATGTGAAGAAAAATGTTAAAAAAGTAACGAATAGAAAAAATAATTTGATTTTCATAAAAACCTCGAGCAAAATCTTTTGAATCTTATAAATCAATAACCAAATATACATAAAATCAATTAAGAATCATAATAAATTTCTAAAATATGGTAATAAGGTTTGAAAGGGTTGATTGTGACAATGCTACTAAGGTTAATGGTAATAAATAAGGTTTAAATGTTAAAAGAATATATATAATTGATGTAAATTTTTCAGAATAATGTTTATTTTTTGATACTTTATAATTTCTTAGCGTCTTATCATCTTTGCGGCTTTGCGAGAGAATTTTTCACGCAAAGCCGCAATAAAAAAGCAAGTTCTTTTTGGATTTTGCGAGAGAATTTTTCATGCAAAGCCGCAAAGGAATTTTTCTAATAAATTACTTCAAAATCGCTACCTTCAAAATCTCTTTATTTATTGAAGATTGATAACGAATAAAATAGATACCCGATGTTATATCCCTAATATCCATCAGGTATTTGCCGGATTGTAAATCTTGAGTAGAATTATTAGAAATAACTATCAACTCATTTCCAAAAATATCAACTAAACTTATACTGAATGCTAAATCCTGGTTTTGTTCTAATTCGATTGTAAGCTGATTCGATGCCGGATTTGGGTATAGTCTTTTAATAATTTTGCCCGACACAGCGTCATTTGGTATATCCTTGACATCCGTTACAATTCCCGCCGTAGCCGCTCCACAGCCATATCCGCCGTTTTGAGAGAAAGATACCAATTTGACCTTTTTATTGATGTTATCCGCCATGGCAAATGAAATCGATGTTTCCGCAGCAAATGCTTCTGCATAAAGTGAGTCCTTACCGTTTGCATCTGTAACATAAATCATATATCCCGATACGGTTGTATCCTTCGTGGGAGTGAGCATAACAGTGCATAATTTTTGTGAAACGCTGAATGCGGCTGTTACATTTGTAGGTGGCTGTAAAGTAGCTCTTGGATTAATAAAGACAGTATCGCAATATGCTTCTTCAGTGCGGCTTTCACCATCATAAATTCCAAATAAATAAAATTTACATGCAGACAGGGTATCTGAAAGTGAAAAGTTTGCAGTTCCGGCATTGCCTGTGGCTTTTGCAATGTGGAATCCGTCATAATCCTTATTATCATTATCCAGCATAATATATACCGTATCTTTGTCGTTCATTCCGGTTTTATCCCATGTCACAGTAACATTATTACCGGTTAACTTGGCAACAGGTTTGAAATTCAGCTTGGAAGTTAAAGTTTGGTAAACAAAGACTGAATCATTTGAGGCAGGATTGGTGACAGTTAAGACCCACTTCCCGGCAGCAGGATTCAGCAATGCCCAGAACGATTCCTTTCCATCGGTTGAAGATGTCAAGGCAACTATTTGAACGGATGTTGCATCTGTATATACTTTGCCGGTTGGGTCTGTTAGACTCGAAACGGGTGATTTAGTATCACTTTTAATATTAATAACTGCAAGATTAGTACCGGCTGCGATATTAATATTATTAACAATATCGCCGGCTAATAATTTATCCTTCGAAGGTTTCCCGTCTAAAGAAAAGCTGTATTCTAAATTATCTATATTGCTTTTGACAAATGACAGTGTTCTGCCTGCTTCGCATTTGAAATAGAAGAAATCTTCATTACCCCATTCCTTATTGAAATTAACGACAAATTCCAATTTATACGGACCCCTGTTAAAAGTTTCAAAAGTCGCTTCACCATACATTAGCTTTTCTTTACCGTAAATCCACCTTGCCCAGGTCGTTCCTTTAATAGGAAATGCAAACATTGAATTTAGCCAATTATACGGAAAAGTCTTGGGGCGGAATGCCGGTAGTTCTATAGTTCCATTTAATGAGCCGGAAAATTTCGGACTTGGAAATTTATTGGACATTTTAAATCCTGCATCCCCCGAAATTAAATAATTCTTACCATCCTGAGTACCTAATTTAGCACTTCCTTTTAATTCCATCATTTTTTCACTGAAATCATAAGAAATGGACATAGAACCGATAACCTGCCATATACCTAAATACGGAGGCTTAAAAATCTGCATATCGCCTTTAAGTTCAAAATATGATGGACGTTTGTAAACACCGCCTGCATTGATTTCATAGAGAAGAGGAGATACTATATCCGAGAATATTCCTCCCAATTCAACTTCCAACTTGTCTCTTTCGGTTAGATTAGATACATGACCGTAAAAACCGCTTATACCGACTGTTGTAGTTCCAAGAACAAAGAGTGGGGGCCATGATGCTTTCAATTGCCAGCCAAGGCTATCCAACTTCTTCTTGACAAATTGAACTCCACCTCCAACTGAACCGAACGGCATACCTATATTAGCCCCACCGGTGAATTTATCATTATCCCTATCGTAACTCAAACTGAAATCATTAAGGCAAAAGCCTGGTATATACATTCCAACATTTTCTATCTTTACGCCTCCCAAATCGAAACCGACATTACGTTCAATCTTCAATCCGGTGAAGGTAATTTTTGAACTGGAACCCGGGTGGTCTCCACATTCGCCCGCTATTCCGGGAATTGTGAAAAGACATGTCATTTCGAAACCGCGAGAGTATTTTTTACCTGACAATTTCAAATCTTTTATTTCAAATTCGAATCCGCAAATTTTCGGAAGTACTTTAAATTGATTATTAAGGAATTTAGTAATCTTACCTTCTTCTCCTAATAATTGTAATTCGTATTTCCCGTTATATAAAGTAAATTTTCCTATTCCTCCGCCTGGTAGAGGTATATCTTTTATATAATACTCTCCCTCTCCTTTAAAAGCGAGAGTATTAGTATCAATGGACATTGACCCGGAAAAACAGAGTATATCGTTAATCGTAATCAATCCTTCAGTTTTTAATACCGGTTTATCCGGGTCTTCCAATTCCCAGGGTTTTGATTCGGAGCAGACTAATATATTGCCGAATAATTTACAATTTCCTTTTTCAATAATATTAACTGCTGTTGAGAATTTAGAACTCGGATTATAATCTTTTTTCCATGTCCAGAATTTAACGGGATAGACGCCCGGAATTGTAGTATCCGGGATTATCAGGGTATATTTGAAACCTCCGGCTGCATCGGTTTGACTGATTACTTCCGCTGCTTTAGGAATCATCTGGTTTTTCGCATAAACAAAAGCATCCTTAACAGGCGTTTTACTTTTATCCGTAACAGTAAACCGGTAAGTCAATGTATCTTTCGAATAGGCAATTATTGTGGTATCCGGCTGGACTGAAAGATAAAGTTTTTTTCCGACAGTCACACTCATTGCTGTTGAGGCATCGGCAGAGCCTTGCTTCTTTCCAGCAAACTTAAGCAGATAATCCCCGGTAGGAGTTTTATCAGTTGTTCTGATTTTATAAGCTAACTCTCCCTTTTTATCAGTTACACCAATATCAGTCCATGATGTGGAATTATTCAAAGGATTGATTACCGAAACCTGCGCTGCTTCTACAAGCTGTTTAGCATTATTCGATACTATTAATTTTATCGTCGCAGAATCCAACAAATCCAGCGACAATCCTCCATCGGGCTGAATATCCAATTTTAACTCATTTTTGACAATTATTTCAAAATCCACAGTATCGGTTCTATTAGTTTGTTCTTCTGCGTAGGCTTCCACAAAGTAGTTCCCCTGCTGAGTTCCGGTTGGAATGATAATTCTGTAGAAAGCATCGCCTGTTGAATCAATATCTGCAATCTTTTTAAATGCAGGGGATTGCTCAAAAGGATTTTTTAGATAAAGGGCGGCTCCGGCAGCGCCTTTACCTGCTTCCATTACAGACATAGTCAAATCGAGTGTATCCAGTTCAATCATGGTCGCCGGGCTGCTAACCAGGTATTTCAGTGTCATCCCGGGTTTACCAATCCTGAAAGTACCTTTGGAAAAGTGGAGTGTCGATGTTTTATAGCAATAATCAATTCTTATATCGAACGAACCTGAAATAGAGCCTGCAGCCTCATCATAACCATCTACAATGACAGAGCCTTGAATCAGGCACATATCGCTATTGCCGCCTTGCCATGATGAGTATTTGCTTTCATCCCCGCCATATTGTTCAAGAGGGTAAGTACCCTTACCGTTGAAATTTTTCAATATGATTATCATCAGTGTCCCTCTCTGGTCGAGTGGGCATTTATACACAACACGAAGCTCGGTTTTATTCCTGAAATATAGGGTATCGGCTGTGCATTGATATGTTGCAGCGGGGCTAGTATAGCGTTCTTCCCAGGAAGCTTCGGCATACTTTTGGGCAAATAAACTATTTGACAAAGAAATAAATAAAACGAGCAAAAACGCAAAAAGTAGAAACCTGGACTTGTTCAATACTTTCCGGCAACATTTAATATATGTAAATGAGAAAGCATTTTTGATTACAAATGAAGTAAATTGATTTTTCATAAGCTATCCTATCCTTATTATTATTACAACTAAAACTTATTAAAATTTTTCAACAATTCAAAATTATATTAAATAATTCCATTAATTATTTTGAAAATATAGTATTTTAATTTAACTTTGACTAATGAAATGTATTAATTTAAAAGAAGTATGAATGAAAAAATTATTACTCGTTTTATTTTTTACAACTCTCTGCAGTCCATCATTTTCACAGGAATTAAAAAAGCCTGAGGAAATTGCAGATATTGGTTTATTTGGAGGATATTCTGCTAATCAGCATATTGCATCATTTAGTAAAATAGAGGGGACTCCGTTTTGTTGTCCTAAGTTCGAATCCGGCACTGGCAGCGGATTTACATTAGGTACATTAATTGATATTCATCTTTGGAATATTTTGTTATTTGGAATCAGAGCGGACTATACCATTCATGATGGAATTCTAAAAGATACAGAAAAAATATTTTTATCAGATACTAAGAGTGGTCAGTCTGTAAGTGGGGAGATGACCCATACTATTGATTCAAAGATTTCAACATTTGGTGGACAGCTAATATTCGGAATTAATCTTTTCGCAGATTTAAAATTATTCTTAGGTGGTCGTGCCGGGTACATAATTACTAAAACTTTTACTACGAAAAGTGAAATAACAAAACCGTCTAATTTTCCTTTAAGATATGATACTTTAATTTCAGGAGATATCCCAAATACTGCTTTTGCACTTTTTTCTCTTCTTGGAGGTCTCAGCTACGACATACCCTTGAATCCAAAAAAGACAATGTCACTTACCCCTTATTTAAATATTCAATTTGGTCTTAATAATATTTCCACAAATTTAACATGGAAGACTAATTCTTTCATTGCAGGTTTGGCGTTAAAATATCATATTATTGAAGGGGACTTCTTTTAGAAATTATTTTTTTGAATTAAAACAAATGTTAAAATAATAAAGCAAAAGAATGAAAAAATTATTACTCGTTTTATTTTTTACAACCCTTTGCAGTTCATCAATCGGTCAAAATTTGTATAAACCTGATAAAAAAGCTGAAATAGGTATCTTTGGTGGTTATTCTGCCAACAAGCATACGGCATCATTTAGGAATATTGGTGATATTCCGAATTGCTGCCCGAAATTCGAATCCGGCACCGGTAGCGGTATTTCCGTCGGTTTATTATTCGATTTCCCCATTTCGGAAATATGGTCATTCGGATTCACTATTGATTATTCCAATCATGACGCTATACTAAATAGTATCGAAAAGTTACCATTAGGTTTAAATGGAACAAAGGTAAACGGAGAAATTACCCACACGATTGATTCTAAAATTCCAACTTTCGGTGGAGAAATTTTATTGGGAATAAATCCTATTGCAGGATTAAAATTTCAATTCGGAGCAAGGGCAGGATATATGCTTAAAACAACTTTTTCCCAGAAAGAGGAAATAACATTACCGCCAAATGGTGCTTTATATCTTGATTCACTTGGAAAATATTTCAACAGATATACCGGCGAAATAACAAGTGCAGCAAATGCTTTGTTTTCCGCAATTGGCGGTCTAAGTTATGATTTTTCACTGAATAACAAAAAAACACTGACTATCAGTCCCTTTGCTTATTATCAATTTGGACTAAATAATATATCGGAAGGTTTGGATTGGAAGGTAAATTCATTATTTGCAGGATTGGCGCTGAAATATCATATCATTGATTTTCCAATGCCACCGCCGCAACCTAAACCAATGGAGCCTCCCGCACCGCCGCCGCCACCTGCAGAACCTCCTCCTCAGCCGCCGGTCAAGCCAAAACCGGAATTGGAAGCATCCGTGCAGGCTGTTGGAATTGATGATACAGGTTTGGAGGTTTTGAATATTCAGATTTTTGAATTGGAAGAATTCCTTTCATCAAGGGTTCAGCCGCTTCTATCCTATGTTTTCTTTGATGACAATTCATCGGTTATACCGGATAGATACAGCGCTTTAACTTCCGAAGGTACAAATAATTTTTCCATGAATACTCTACTGAAGCTGGATGACATTGAAACATACCATCATCTATTGAATATCGTTGGCTGGCGATTGAGGGAAATTCCGGATTCTAAAATTACATTAATTGGATGTAACTCAAACTCAGATAATGAAAAAGATAACAAAACGCTATCGTTAAAAAGAGCAATAAGCTGCGCTGATTATTTAACAAACATTTGGAAAATTCCTTTGAATAGAATTACTATATCATCAAGAAACCTGCCGGAAAAGCCAAGTAATCCTAAAACTCCCGATGGTATTGAGGAAAACCGTCGTACAGAGATTGTTTCAGATGAAGAAAGAATTCTAGACCCGGTAATTACTTATGATACACTGCGAAATGCGAATCCACCTGTTGTGCGGTTCAAAATCAAGACTAAGTCAACTGCCGGAGTGAAAAACTGGAATCTGCAAATATCTGCCAACGGTAAACTTGCGAAATCATTCGATGGAATCGGTTCACCGCCTGAATACTTGGATTGGCAGATGAATAAGGAGCTTTCGAAATCACCTGAATTGTGGAATAAAATAGAATATAAATTGGAAGTTGTCGATAACGAAGCTATGAATACTCAGACCGGAAATGCCATATTACCCGTCAAGGCTGTATCAATCAAGAAAAAGCGAGACGAAAAGACTACTGATAAATCCATCGATAAATTCAACCTGATATTATTTGATTTCAATTCCGCAGAACTTAATAAAGCCAATAAAAAAATTGCAGGCATGATTAAAGCAAGGATTAAACCTACTTCCGACGTTTCTATTTACGGCTATACCGACCGGACAGGCACCGGCGCTCGAAATAAACAATTAGCCGAAGATAGAAGCCGAGCCACTGCCAAAGCCATCGAGCGAATTGATTCAAAAATATTCAGCGTTGGTTCCGATAAATTGATATACGATAATAAACTGCCCGAAGGGCGCTTCTACTGCCGCACGGTCACTATTTTAGCAGAAACTCCTATTGATAATAAATGAGGAAGATGAAAATGAAAATAATAATAAATTTAACACACCCCTTAATCCCCTCTCAAGAGGGGAATTGGAGACATATAATTTTCATAGTTATTTTTGCAATAAACATTTTATATGCAAACATAGCCTCAGCACAACCTTTCAAAGATATTAATCCCTTTACGCAGCATCAGCAAGGGTTAATAACGCTTCCACTTTTCGCAGATATGAACTCGGATGGTAAATTAGATATAATTGCCAATCGTGAAATTTACAGAAACGATGGTAAAGGAGGCTTCGATTTTTACCTGATTTATCCCATTTCTCATACTATATATTATCAATCTCTTCACAATTTTATAGTAGCTGACTTCAACAGTGATGGTTATCTTGATATATTAGCATGTTTCAAAGCTGCTTATGATAACAAATTTAAAACCATACTCTATCTGAATGAAAACAGGGATTCGACCTCTTTTATTGATAAATATGCTATGTTTCGAGCAGTGGATTCGAGCTTTACAGGAGTAGCCGAATACGGAATGCCGAAAAATCTTGCTGCTGTGGATATCGACAACGATGGCGATTTGGATATTGTTTTAACTGGTGATGCAGGTGCAAGCGGAGGAAATGAATACACTCCAACATTGAAAATTTACCGGAATGACAATGGGAAATTTGTCGAGAACGGAGATAAATTCGAGGGATTCAGGAGAGGCTCAGTTTCAACATTCGATTACGATAATGACGGGGATTTGGATTTCATTATCACAGGAAACAGAACCGAAGGCTTTGCTTCAAATGTTAACTCAAAAATTTTCCGGAATGATAACGGAAAATTTACTGAAACCAAAATACCATTACTCGAATTGGATGAAAGTATGGTAGCGACGGGGGACTACGACCAGGACGGCTTACCGGATATTTTGCTCTCCGGACGCGACCCATTCGTTCCACAAACAAGAATTTACCATAACGACGGAAACGGAACATTTTCAGCGCTCAATAATAATCTGCGCGGATATTATTGGGGTGATGTCTTATGGGGGGATTTCAATTCCGACGGCGCTTTGGATTTCTTTGCCGGCGGCGAAAATATGAAAGATTCCTGCCTGCTTTATTTGAATAATAATAACTCTTTTGTAGTGGCTGATTCCGTTAAAAATGGGAGGCTCGCTTGCCTTTCTGCGGGTGATTACAACGAAGACGGGAAATTGGACTTACTCATGGCTGCATTCAACCTAATGGTGCTTCCCGGAGTAGAATACTTTACAACATATCAAAATCTGAATGCAAAATCCAATACTGCACCCTCAATGCCGACAGGGTTGAAATCAATCGTTAATAGTAAAAACGTTACTTTATCATGGGATACCTCGACAGATGGTGAGACGAAATCTTCAGGATTAACATATAATATACGAATTGGGACAAGCCCAAATGGAGTAGATATTTGCCCACCTATGTCAATCGTACCTTCCGGCAAGCGATTGGTTTCTGCTTTTGGTAATGTTGTGCAGCACAAATCGTGGATTATCAAAGGATTGCCCGACGGTAAATATTATTGGAGCGTGCAATCTATCGATAATTCATACATTGGTTCGCCTTTCCAAACGGAACAGTCCTTTATTATCGGCAAACCGGTAGAAGAAGATTCAATCAAAATCGTATATCCCAACGGAGGCGAGTTCTTGACTGTCGGCAGTAATGTGGAAATTCAATGGAAGGGTATTTATTCCAAAGATTCTGTCCTGCTGGAATATTCCACCGATAATGGCACTAATTGGTCAGTCATCAAGAATAATGCATATAATAAAAAATATTCCTGGACTGTGCCGAATACTCCATCGACGAAATGCCTTGCAAGAGTAACAGCCGTAGTTGCCCGAACTCCATTAACTACTGTAACGGATTTATCCGATGCTGTATGGACAATCAAGCCGAACGACCCGAATCTTGCATTCGCCTCGCTTGCCGTTGATTTGGGAACAGTTAAAACAGGGGAAGTCATCAATGTCTCTGTTAGATTAAAAAATCAGCAAAATTTAGCACAGTCCGGCGCTACCCGCTTCGAAACTACACTAAGTTTTAACGGCAATGTTCTTTATCCAGCCGGCAGTACTCCGATGGGTGATTTGAAGGGAGATACACGCGAAATAAAGCTAAGCCTGCCAACTACACTGATAACCGGCGATGTCTTAACAACATTGAGTTTTGAGGGATTGTTAGGTAATGCAGCCGGGACTCAGATGCAACTTAGCAATACTACAGCTACGGGTGGCAATGTAATGATTTCCGAGCAGAGCGGATATGTTGCAATATCAAATATATGCAAGGACAAGGCAACCCGGTTAATTACAGCAGGCAATCATTTGAATACTTCTTTTGTATCGCCAAATCCTGCGTATAACGACTTAAATATATCCTTTGATATAGCACTAAAAACCAATGTATGGATTGTAATGGAAGATATAACAGGAAGAACTGTTTATATGAAGGAAATAGGTACAATAGAAAGTGGTAAGCATGATATAAAAATTGATTTGCAAACATTTACTTCTGGTATGTATTATTTAAAAACTAATTATGATGGAAATACGGAGGTAGCGCCGGTATTGATAATTAAATGAAAAATATATTCAGTTAATAAAAGATTAAAAATGAGAAAATTATTAATTTTATTTTTGTTACTGTTTTATTTTAAATCCTCCTTTTTATATCCACAGGATACTGTCAAAGGAGGTTTTACTAAATGTATAACCTATGAATATTCGTATCAATCAGGAATTTTAGATACAAATTCAAAAAGATTATTAAATTTTCGAAAGTATAATAATAATGGGAATATGGTAAAATACCATTATTTTAATACTATTGTCTATGATACATCATGGGTTGATGAATTTTATACTTATAATAGTTTTGGAAAATTAATTGAGATATATCATGATGAACCATTGGATTCTACAGAATGGAAAAGTATTTTAAATTATGATTCTTCGGGTAATTTGATTGAAAAAATTCATTATAAGCCTTTAAATAATCCCGTTTGGAAAAAATTGTACAAATACAATACTCATGGGCAAAAAATTGAGGAAGAAGAATATTATAAACCTTTAGATTCCATCAAACTGAAAAAAACATATAAGTATAATCATATAGGTAAATTAATTGAGGAAACCGAAATTAATGGATGGGGTGACCCGAAAATTACATATACTTACGATGAATTTAATAGACTTATTGAAGAAATACATTGTTTCTATAATGGAACCAAAATTGAAAGACATATTCATAAATATGACAGTATCGGTAATGAAATTGAATCAAGAAGGATTGAGCAAAGGGGAGCTGAGTTTATTTATTCTTTACAATATGATAGTAAAAGGAATCTGATTAAATGGATTGAAATTGATCCCGGTATGTTTTGTTATAATTTCCAAAATAGAACTTATGATGAAAATGGTAAATTGCTTTCCCTTTCTGACCCTAACCAAAAAGCAATTTGGAAGTATGACAAATTTGGAAATATTATTGAATATATTGAAGAAAGAATAGAGAATAATGAGTTTAAACCTAGAACCAAGACAATATATATCTATTCAAATGAAGATTAAATATAATAATATTTCAAATCAAACTGCGTCATTTACTAAGTAAAATTATTAGAGGTTTCTAAATGACTGATACAGATGCTCAACAATTAAAATCTATCGTGAAGGATGCTTTTAGCGAAGTGATTAACGCTAAAAAAGAAGTAATTTATAATGAATTTTACGAAGCACTTGAGGATTTTCATCTTCTTGAAGCTATAAAAGAAGGTGAAACATGCGGTAAAGCTACGCATGTTGAGGTATTTGAATTACTCGAGGCTTAAAATTAAAATGTCTTCATTCTAATTTGGATTGTTATTGATAAATACCTGAAAATTTTCAAAATTTATGGATAGTAAAAAATTATTAAAACGAATACTGACAAATACCAATAATATTAAATTTCAAGATTTTATTTCGTTGGTATCAGGATTTGGATTTGAATTAGATAGAATTAACGGGAGTCATCACATTTATAAAAAGGCTGGTGTTGAAGAATTAATTAATTTGCAAAATGTCAAAGGTGAGATAAAACCTTATCAGGTAAAGCAATTTTTAACCATTATTGAAAAGTATAATTTACAAATAGGAGAAGAAAAATGAAAGATTACCACATAAACATCTTCTTTAGTGACGATGACGGAGGCTATATAGCAGATATTCCTGATTTAAAATTTTGTTCAGCCTTTGGTTTGACCCCAAAAGTTGCATTAAATGAAGTTCTCAAAGCAAAAGAAGCCTGGCTTGCTTCTGCAAAGAATAATAATAGAAAAATTCCAAAACCAAGATATTTACCTGCTTTATACAAGGTTGCCGTTCTTTAAATAAATAATTTCAATCTAATGATGAAACAAAATATAATCATTAGAAATTTGAATTCATTTTATAGTTCATTATTTGAATCACTCCATCCCAACTTCTCTTTCAATCGCATGTTGAATGATTTTATTGATGGGAAGTCCCATTATATAAGATTTTTCCGATATTTTACGATGTAATTCGGGGCTAATCCTGATATTGAATGAACCGTTAAAAGATTTGAAAGGTTTTATTCTTCTTTGCTCACAAATTTCTAAATAATCGTTCACAGCCTCTTCGAAGGATTCTTTTAGCTCAGTAACGGTACTACCTTCGAAACTAATTAATGATTCGATTCCTTCAATTTTCCCGTAAAACACGTTGTCGTCGGCATTAAAATGAACCGAACCTATAAAATCCTTATATTTCAATTTGTCTTTCATTGATAACTCCTTTTCGTTTTAATTCTTCAATAATCTGCTCTATTTGATAATTTTACCAATGTAAATATACAAAAAATTAACAATTTGGCACATTATTTGTATGAAACAATGTGGAAATAATTACGTAAAATTTAGGAAAAATAATAGAAAAATAATTACTTTTTTTGGAAATGTCGCAAAAATAATTTATTTTAATGAACGTTCTATATCAAATAATGAAGTTTTACCCTTTTTTTCGGCGATGGTAAAAAATTACACCATAAAAAAAAGTATCTTATTCCCTTTTGAAGTGTTTATATCATTAGGGAAAAAACAATTTTGAGAATTAAGGAAATATACAAATGAAGAAAATCTTTCTGATAATATTTCTAATCCCTTTATTTAATACGAGCTTATTCGCTACGTCCATAACCGGAACCGTTCGGGATAATCTTACAACTAATCCCATCCCAAACGCTCAGGTACGGCTTGAAATCGGCGGAAGTCCTGTTTATACCGTTACGAGTAACGGAAGCGGTGTCTTTACTTTTTCGAGTATAAATGCCGGTACTTACGAAATGGTTTGCACTGCCGGCGGGTATATAGACTGGAATGGCAGCGTAACAGTTCTAAATGGACAGGATATTTCCGGGCAGAACATTACTATGCTAATAAGACCGAGAATAAGAGGAGGAGTTAGAAATTTCAATACCGATACTCCGATAAACGGAGCTACAGTCAGATTGGAACAAAATAGCGTCGTGAAATATACGACAACTACCAATACCAATGGCGATTACATCCTGAATAATCTCGATCCCGGCTCTTATCAGTTAATTGCATCAGCGGTTGGATTCGAATCCAAAACTTTTACGGTTAACCTTGCTGCCGGTAATGAGTATTTCCAAAATTTCGCACTTAATCCCAATCCGAGAATTTTGGGAGTTGTTCGTCATTCAATTACCTTAGCTGCTATTAGCGGAGCAACGGTGCGTTTGGAGCAGAATAGTATAGTAAAATATTCAACTACAACAAATGCATCAGGGAATTATATCCTGACCGACGTTGCAGCAGGTACTTATCAATTAGTAGCTTTTGCTCCCGGGTATCAAACAAAGAGAATGACGATTACAGTTGTGGCGACCTTAGATTATAATCAAAATATTACTTTACTGCCTGCTCCTCAGCTTATTTCGCCGGCAATGCGTCAAAACTGGACTAATGGAGCTATCGATTTTATCTGGGGAAATATAGCTGCAAGCAGATATGAACTTTATGTTGACAATATTCAGGATTACAGTTCTGCGGAGGTTTGCCCGCGATTTATTCCTGCATTGGCAAATTATACCGATACTACCTATACATTACAGGAAAATTGGTTAGAGCCAAACCAGACTTATTATTGGAAGGTTGTTGCTTATTATCCGAACGGAGATACCGTTCCATCCTATGACGGGACTTTTACTTACAATCCTACATCGGTAGCAACACCCGACTGGACGCCGCTATACCGTGTATATAATGCAACTGATGTTGACCATTCTTATTGCATAACAAAAAGCAAATTAGACGAAGCATACAATTTGAATTATACTTTCGAACGAATTGAAGGCTTTGTATCGGCAAAACCGTTCAATTCGGCAAATATGGTAAGTATTTATAGATTTTATATAAAAAATCCGGTTCCAAGATTCAAGAGACATCTTTACGTTACTGAAATTACCGACCCGAATATACGGGATACCTTGATTGCCAATGATACAAACAGATATTATGAAGGAATTGTTGGCTATGCTTACTCCAACCAACCTGCAGGAACCGTAAAGCTCTACCATACTTACATGGACAGGGTTGATAAAAAAGATAACCTATATACAATAAGTGAATATGAGATGAATTTCTCAAGGGCTGTCAATGGCTATACCGGAACGACCAATGACCAGGGATTTATCTGCTATGTATCGCAGTCAGGCAATATTTATTCCCAGCTCTGGAACGAAACCCAGATGCAAGCCGGCAACGGTGTAAATCCCATTACAGGGAATTTCACTCATAAGAAAAATACATTCTCAATTCCGGGCGGACGAATGGCATTGGAGTTTTCGCATATTTATAACTCTTATGCTCCGCGATTTGGGCTGCAGATAACATCACTTGGAAATGGATTCAGTCATAATTATTCCGCATGTTTGCATTTGGAAGGCACGAGCAGCAGCAGTACAATCTATGCTTACTGGCCCCAAGGTAGCATACAACTTTATAATCTTGGTTCTTTAAATTCAGTGCGATGTGCAACTCCTGGCGTTTACGATGTTATCACAAAAATTTCACCGACACGTTATCAAATCCGTAAACCTGACCAATCAGTTTATAGTTTCGATGTGTATCAGGGTAGTTTGGCAATGCTTACAAGTATTACCGACCGTAACAGCAATCCCGTTACTTTGACATATAATTCTGCAACTAATCAATTAATAAGCGCTCGTACAGCAGAAGGAAGAATCCTTGCTTTCGAATATTACACGCCTGAAGGGCAAAAACATTTATTGAAAAAAGTAACAGACCCTGCAGGCAGATTTGTTTCCTTCGAATATGATGCAAATTATAACCTGATTAGATTTACCGATGCCGAAGGGTATATATACTCCTATAATTACGACCAGAACTACCTCTACGACCACCTCCTGACAGAGTTGGTAATGCCGAAAGGAAATAAAATCATTAATGTTTATCAGAACAGCTTTGCCGATAAAAAATTGATTTCCCAAACTTATGGCAGTGGAAAACCGTTTACTTTCGATTACAACGGCAATGGATTTGTCGTTTACAAAGATGAAGTTGATAAATTCTGGACTCAATATTATGATGCTACTCCCGAAAAGAAAGTAACAAAACTGCAATCACCAATCGGGGATACGGTTTCATTCGAATATGGCGATGTTGCTAATCCAACAAATATTACCCGGACAATTGATGGTAAAGGGTTGTCATCAACATTTACTTATGATGCACAGGGAAATTGTACACGTATTAATAAGCCGCTCGGTGTTATTCAAAGATTCTCATATAATGCCTGGAATGATGTTTTGACCTATACAAATCCGAACGGCAGAATCACGAGCTATCAATATGATGCTTTTGGTAATTTAATAAGGGTAATGACCCCGCGTGGAACAACGACAATCAATTATATCTTTGGCGGCAATGGTCAAAGTGGAGTAATCAGGGATATTAACGACCCGCTTGGCAGAAGAGTTGTATTTACTTATAATGCCAACGGAAATATCGCTACTGTTACTGATAATATAGGAAATCGGACTTCATACACTTATGATAATGTAAGCCGGCTCACAAATATTATTAATCCAAAGGGCAGCAATATTTTCTACACATATAACAAGAATGATTGGCTGACCGTAATCAAAGACCAGAATAATGATTCCACTAAATTTGTTTACGATTCAAACGGCAACCAAACAGGAGTAATCAACGCACAGAATAAACTCGAAAGTTATGCTTATAATCTCGATAAAGACCAACTATTCAGCAGGAATAATCCGATATCGGAGACGACCCGCTTCTATTACAATACCAACGGCAATGTCTCGACGATATTGACTCCGGATAACTTCTTCCTTTATTATGAATATTATAATGACGGTAAACTCAAGAATTTCAATACATCGAATTATAATGCTACTTTACAATACGATGCGAATCATAACCTGACACAGATTTCCGATAGTAAAGGCTCGATTACTTTTTCAACTTATGACGATTTGAACAGGATTAAATCATATACCGACTATTACGGTAATACGGTCAGCTATCTTTACGATAATAACAGCAATGTGACTTCATTGATTTATCCCGGAAGTAAGACTGTGACTTATTCTTATTATGACGACAACCTGTTGCGAAGTGTGACCGATTGGAACAACCGCACAACCACTTATTACTATAATACAGATGGTTCTCTGGAACATATTGAGAATGCTAACGGAACACGCTGTTTCTATACCTATGATAATGCCGGACGATTGCAGAGGATGTTTAATCGTAAATCGAATAACGATACAATCAATCATTATAGATTTACAATTGATTCATTAGGCAATTACACCTACGCTTATTTGTTTGAACAGCTTACTACTATGCCGGTAAATTCATCATACATTATTTATTCTTATGATGATGCCAATAGGATATTAAGCGCCGGGACAGAGAATTTCACTTTCGATAAACGCGGTAATATGACTCAAAGAGCCGGGAATGTATCTTACGGCTATAGCTACGATAATTTAAACAGGCTCACTGCCGTTATGGGAAATATCAGTTCCAATTATGTTTACGATTATTTCGGCAACCGGCGGGAAGTAACAGCGAGCGGCAAAACATCAAGATACGTGATTGATGTTAATTCAATGACGAATAATATTCTGATGGAAACAGACAACACAGGCGCTCCGGTTAATTATTACGTCTATGGATTAGGGCTTGTTTCGAGAGTGAAAGCGACCGGTGCTACGTACTATTATCATTATGACGCCCGCGGAAGTACAACAGCGATGACCGATATATCCCAGATTGTTACTCATAAATACACATATACTGATTTCGGCGATGTATCGTTGAAATTGGAACCTAAGGGCGATGGAAATCCTTTCAGGTATTTAGGCAGGCTCGGCGTGATGGACGAAGGAAACGGGCTTCTATTCATGCATTCGAGATATTATTATCCGAAAATCGGTAGATTCATTACCGAAAATCCTGTATGGGAAGTCAATCTGTTCCCTTATGCTGATAATAATCCTATAATTGGAGCAGAACCCTTGGGATATATTGGCAGCTTGGATTATAAAATCGGTAAAAGTCATTACCTGATGGATAACCGTAAACGAGGATACATGGCATACACAGCCAAATTATATTCATCAGCAACTCCATATATAGGTAATTTATATAAAAATAGGTTCATAGATGTAAATTCATTGCTTATAGGAAATTCATCTGCCCTTGGAACTACAAATTCTACACTAATTGGGAAATTAGGGGGCGCTGTATCAACTTTTGAGAATTCATTCTATCAGCCGGCAAGCATAGCAATGACAGAAAATTATTTCAATTACTCGCTCAATCCTACAGTTACGTATTTGAAACAGTCATTAAAATTATTGAACATTGACAGGAAAGTTTCCGGTACGCTTAATTTCAACGGTGAAATCAGCGTTCCGTTTTATAATAATAATGCGAAATAATAAATGAGAAAAATTATAATATAAAGATACAAGTTAACATGAAACAAACTATTATAATATTGGCTTTACTGACTTTCAACTTAGTTGCCTTTGCCCAGGTCAATTCTGCGGATTATCGATATGATAATCAGTGCAGATTGACTTATTACAAGCAAAATGTGATTGAGGCAAGTTATTTCTATGATAATTTGGGCAACAGGGCTACAAAGTCGGTAATCGGTCTTCCGCTCGTTACTGGATTGCTTCCTTCGACCGATTTATGCGCGGGTCAGTGGATTGATGTTGATTTCACAATCAACCCGATTTTCAGCGGCTTGAACGTCTTCTCTGCCCAGCTATCGGATGCCAACGGCAGCTTTGCCAATCCTACGGTGATAGGTTCCCTTAGTGGAAACATCGCAGGAACAATCAGGTGCTTCATACCGAAGAATACACCTACGGGCAATAAGTACCGCATCAGGGTTGTTTCTACCAATCCGGCAATGAACGGTACGGATAATATGTTTGATATAACTATTAGCCCAATTTCTTCATCTCCGATTATTGGGAGCAGTACTGCTTGTGCAAATAGCGTGAACAGCTATTCGACTGCGACGCCTGCCAATGTTACAAATCTTTGGGAAGTAACGAATGGTTCAATTGTTGGCTCCTCGACCGGCAATGCGGTAAGTATCAGATGGAGTTCCCAGCCAACGGGACAGGTTCGCCTGATTCAAACAACTTTATTAGGCTGCGTCGATACTAACAAACTCGATGTTACGATAATTGAAATGCCTTCCGTAGTTATTTACGGACCAACCTCTGTTTGTTTCAATAATACATATTCCTACTACTCTCCGAAATTAACCGGGTTCAATATGACCTGGATAGTTTGGGGAGGAGTCTTTATCGGTCCGACAAATGATACTGTTGTTTCAGTACGCTGGACTACTTCAAATCCATCAGCAACCATAGGACTTATTCAATCCGGTATAGCAAACGGATGCCGCGATACAGCCCGGCTTGTCGTACAGGTTAATCCTCTGCCTAAACCCACAATTTCCGGTAATATAGTCGTATGTGCTAAAACACAAAATACATATACTTCGAACTTAACAAATGATACTATTAAATGGGTCGTGCAGGGCGGCGTAATCGTCTCTTTGGATAATCAAAGAACAGTTGACGTAGTCTGGGGATTAACTTCGCCGGGAGTTGTAAAGCTAATTCAAACAAATTCCTTCGGATGCAAAGATTCTGCTATATTAAATGTCCAAATCAATCCTGTACCCACGCCTCAAATTATTGGCGATACGGATGTTTGCCAGAAAGAAAGAGTAGTTTATCATTCCAACGGCACTCCTGCAATGAGACATTTATGGACTGTAACAAATGGTTCTGTACTCGGCGCTTCAACGTTGGATAGTGTAATTGTGAATTGGTCATCAACCATGACTCAGGGCGCTTTGAAACTTGTCCAGACTTATATTTCATCGGGCTGCAAGGATTCAATAACAAAAATAATTACGATAAATCCGATTCCGGTTCCGGTAATTTCGGGTAAATCAGGCTCTTGCGAAGGAGCTTCGGATGTCTTCATTTCGGTAAATAATTCTGTCGATATACAAAATGATTGGTCGGTTACCAGCGGAACAATTACAGTTGATAACGGAACATCCATTACGGTACTTTGGAATACGGCTGGTCCCGGCACTGTTAAATTAAAACAAACAAATATAAATACAGGATGTGCCGATTCAGTTACTATGAATGTTACGGTCAATCCTATACCGAAAGCTATTATATTTGGAGATACGATAGTTTGTGAAAATACGGTCTATTATTATTATACAAATCGAATTCCGCAAGTTAGAAGCTACTGGGTAGTGGAAGGCGGCACTCCAATAAGCAGTACTGTTTCCGATACTATTTTGGTTCGCTGGAATAAAGTTACTATTGGTTCAATAAGGCTTGTTCGTACATATAATTTAACAGGGTGTACCGATTCAACCCAGAAAACAATAACGATTTTACCTCAACCGAAGCCGATTATTTTCGGTGATACAAGCGTTTGTGCGCGTGCTACTGAAGTATACCGGACTCCAATATTTAACGGAACATACCGATGGTGGGTACGAAACGGAAGTATAATCGGTTCGACTATAACCGATAGCGTAGTCGTATCATGGGGTGCCACGAACTCTGCAACATTAACTTTAGTTCTGGTTGGTATAAACGGATGCACCGATTCATTAGTTCAGAAAATAACTATCAATCCTTTGCCTAATCCTGTTATCTTAGGTAATTCATCTGTTTGTGCAAGAGCAGGTTACGATTATACATCGGCGGTTACCCTGAATATGGCTAATCAATGGAGGGTATTGAAAGGCACAATATTAGGAACTTCAACAGGTTCTACGGTAAGAATTATGTGGGATTCTGCCGGCAGGGATACGATTATACTTATTCAAACGAATACAATAACCGGATGCGTGGATTCGGCAATAAAAATTGTCAATATCAATCCAACACCTGTAGCAAACATAATTGGCGACCCAAATGCCTGCAAGAACAATGCACATATATATCAATCTCTTGTCAATTTCATGGAATATAATCGATGGTATGTTACCGGAGGTTCCATTATAGACTCAACGAGAGATGCCATCACAATAATGTGGGGGAATACAAGCCCGGGAACTATTAAATTGGTAAAGATTAACAGGCTGACCGGCTGTTCCGATTCAATTACTGTTCAAATAAACTTATACACAAAACCCACTCCATCTATTACCGGACCAACCGTAGTCTGCCAGAAATATTTGGTAACATATACTTCATCGACGACGACGAATTTCATTCTCTGGCGCGCTGAAGGTGGTCATATAGTTGGCGACAGCACTCAAATGCAAGTACGTGTTATTTGGGACATACCAGATACCGGCAGGTTGGTATTAATCCATACAGTACAGACCGGATGCAGCGATTCGGCAATCTATAAAGTATTTATCAATCCGGCGCCTGTTGTCAATGTAACCGGTGAATTCATAGTATGTGAAAATAAGAGCTATACTTATCAATTGAGATATGGCGCTAATGTCCGGTATGTTGTGTCTGTTACAAGCGGAACCATTACCGATAGCTTAGCCAATAGCATAACAGTTAGGTGGGGCAGCGCAGGCACAGGTACTTTGAAACTCAATATGATTGATATAAATACAAGCTGCATTGATTCTGTTGTATATGTTATTAACATTGCACGAGACCCACATCCGGCTATTATAGGACCATTGAATCCATGTGCAAGGAATTCCTATTTCTATGTGGCATTTGATAACGTCGATATGAAAGATGACTGGTCTGTGACAAACGGGGCTATTATAAATATTTACCCCGATAGCGTAGAAGTAGTTTGGGATAGCGCCGGAGTTGGAGAAATATTCCTTAAACAAACAAACTTAGCTGGCTGCTCGGATTCTACAAAATTAACAGTTAATGTAATCGGGCTGCCAAAAATGGCGATTTACGGCAGTTCAATAGGCTGTGTGAATAATATATCAAAATTCACTACAGATAACGATGGAACAACTATTCGTTGGGATGTTGTGAACGGAGCGATAATCGGCGCAAATAACCTTCCGCAAGTAGATATTCTTTGGGGTAGTGTCGGAGTTGGAATTGTAAAATTATACAAAACCAGTTCTTTCGGTTGTAATGATTCATTGAGCTTGCCTATCGACATCTTCCCCACTCCCACTCCAATAATTACAGGTGTGACCGATGTTTGCGAAAAGAACAATTATGTATATTCATATAATAGAACAAGTGGTATATCCAACAGATGGCTAATAACAGGCGGAGCAATAATTGATACTTCCCAATATAGTGAAATAACCGTTCGCTGGAACACTCCCGGAACAGGCAAACTCTCGTTGATACAAACAGATAATAAGACAGGCTGTTCCGATACAGCGGAAATGACGATTAATATAAATCCGCTTCCCGATGTAACCATTACAGGACCTAAAACGGTATGTCCGAATATTGAATACACCTATTTTGCAGAAGTCCAATCCGGAGCTAGTTATGAATGGGCTGCTCAAGGTGGTAGTATTGCCGGTAGTTTATATGATACTTTGGTCCAAGTCGTTTGGGATAATGTTAACAGGGGAAGACTTACACTTAAAATTTCTTCCTCATTGGGATGCAAGGATTCGGTAACAATTGATATAAATATTAATCCACTCCCCACAGCAAATATTATCGGACCGACATCAGTATGCAAGGGTTCTACCGAGAGTTACAGAACAACCGGTAATCCGAATGTTCAGATTTCCTGGCAGGTTTTAGGCGGTAGTATATTAGGAGACCCAACGAAGGAAAATATTTTAGTATATTGGAACACTAACGATAGCGGAACAGTCAGGTTAATGAAAATCGACAATACGACCGGCTGTAAGGATTCTAATTTAATAACTGTATATATCTATGCATTCCCGGACTTGTTCAAAGACCTCGATACCAATGGCTGTATTAATGGCAGTAATATTTATGAGTTGAACGTTGACCCGAATGTATTCTTTAAAATAGAAGAAATACATAACGGGACAATGATTGACTCTACTACCGATTACTTTACAATAAATTGGACTTCATTTACCGATACCTGGTTCAAAATCGTAAAGATAAATGTTAATAATTTCTGTATGGATACTACGGTATATAATATTTTAGTGCATGAGTTACCTATACCTGAATTAGTTGGGGATTCAATAGTTTGTCCTGAATTTCCATATCCATTTTCCGGGAAAAACCCCCAAAGCACATATCAATGGGTTTTGCCTCCGGGAGCAATTACAAACGATGCGCTAACGAGTAATCCGATAAATATTATCTTTAGTCAAAGCGGGGACCTGAGATTAATTGAAATATCTCAATGGGGCTGTATGGATTCTGTTGACCAACATGTCAGGGTAATAGATAGTTTGGCTCGAATAGAAGTTAGTTATGGCGAAGGTCAATACGGGGACACCGTATCAATACCACTTTATGTTTATGTTGATGATACAACAAGATATAATTATGTAATTGCAGCGAAACTATACTACGACCTTACTTTAATCTCACCCGTAGATTATACATTTACACAGGTTAATGATACAAGCGCATATATTGACATAGTTAAACGCCTCGAGCCGGATTCAACCGGACTTTGGCTAACTTTAAAGTTTGTGATTTTACAGCGATTGGATACCATTGCAAAATTGGAGTTGATGGACATTGTTCAATATGATGAATTCTGCATTATCAAGCGGGATAATCATATAAAGATTGTTAAAGATACACTACCTTATCCGAAAGATGAAGTTTTTGTATTCGTATATCCAAATGATAATGATGGTAATTTTATTATCAGATACGGTACTGTTGAAACAGGAATTTCAAAACTTTATTTGACCGACTTAATCGGAATAAAAATTGCATCTATTATGAATGAAGAGGTGACAATAGGTTTCCATGAACTTCCGGTTTCAATAAATGATATATCATCGGGTATGTATTTCTTAACATTAGAAACGCCAACTCGTACGAAACAAATTAAAGTGTGTATAGTGAAATAGTGAATAAGAAGACTATGATATATTCGGGAAAAAACCCCCTAACCCCCTTTGAAAAAGGGGGAATAATTATTCCCCCTTTTTCAAAGGGGGATAAGAAAAATATTCTTCAATCCCCCTTTGAAAAAGGGGGGTAGGGGGGATTTCTCTATGTTTAAAATGATGTCAATTTTTTCAAACATATCGAATAATGTAATAACAAATAAATTATAAGATTATAATTTTCAATGAGGCTATAAATGAAAATGAAAATAAAAATAGTTGAACTGCTTGTTTTCATTTTATTAGGTAATTACAATTCATTTGCTCAATCCGGTCCTGAGAGGGTTTACAGTTTAGGATTATATTCGAATTTCTCTTTTAACTTTCACGGTGGAGACTTTAAATTGGTCCCCGGATTATCTCAAGCACCAAGTTCATACCAAACCGGCTATGGCACCGGTTCTCAGTTCGGCGCCAGCTTTGATTATGCAATTTCCCCAAAATTGAGCGGGTTATTGCAAATTGGTTATGTAACATTCGACGGTGAATTAATTGCTGAAGGGAAAGAGCAAATTTTTGTAACGAGTTTTGTAAAAGACGGTAAATATGAGAACCAATTAAAAGCAAATTTTGATGGAATTACTACTCAATTCGGAATTGGTTATGAAGTTATGAAAAACATGCAATTGTTTTTTAAATTAGATATTACATCGCTTCAAAATGCATCATACAAACAAAAAGAAGTTGTTTCCTGGCCTGTTAATAACGGTACTTTCCGCGATTCCATCGATGGCAGCAATACGCAAAAAAGCATTCGCAAGGATACATCCGGTACTCTGCCAGGACTGAGTTCAACGGTGATTTCACCAATAATCGGTATTGCTTATAGTTTTCCATTAAGCAAACGTGGCACTTTTTCTATTACACCTTCCTTTTCTTTTATGCCCGGCATTTCGGATTTAGTTAATAATGCAAATTGGACGAATTACGGGTTATTTTTTGGTTTAACCGTTCATTATAATAATATTAAAGGTGAACCGTTTCCTGAAGATGAAGAACCGGCTATCGAACCTGTTAAACCGCCTGAAGTCAAATCACAACCAAAGAAGGAGGAGCCTCCTCCCCCACCCACTAAACCTGTTGCCAAACCGGAAACGAAACCAATTCCTAAAACCATTAAGAAAACCGAACCAAAAGTTACAATGCCTGAAATCTCTTATAATCTAATCGATACAATTAATAAAAATCAAAGCGACAGAATTATAAAAATCTGGAATGACAATGCCCTGTATTATGAGCCGATTTTAAATTACATCTTCTTCGACAGCGCTTCGGCAGAACTGCCTGCCAGGTATATTTCTTATGATAAGAGTTATCGGAATACCTTCAAATTGAATTCGCCTTGCGGAGATTATAGTAACTGCTACTACCAAATACTAAATATTATCGGTGCAAGGATGAATCAATTTCCCAAATCCATGATTTCGCTGAATGCCCTTTATTTAAATGATGATTCAACCGATGCTAAAGCAATCGCTATTCTAAGAAATCAAATTGTATCCAATTATCTAAAGAGTGTTTGGGATATAAATGAAAAGCGGATTCTGACTAATACGGAAAAAGTTAAAAAACTGACTTCCAAAACCAATGAAATTGCCCTGAATCAGGAACTTCAAAGAGTTGAGATAAAGACTAACCAGAACGATTTATTTTACCCGCTCCTACGTAGCAACAACCCCGAAAAAAAAATGCTGACTAATTTTACTAATTTGAGAATCAACATTGGCGAATTAAAGGACTCTATAAATAATAATACAAAACTCAGAATCCTTCACGACAATACTAAACTTAAAGAGATTTCTTCAACCCTTAATACCAGAGAATATAATATCGATTATAATGATATTATCGGTAGTGATTTTGCTGCGAGCGATACATTGGGGATTGTTTACGAAATTATTGATAAAAATAAAAATGTATATTCCAGGCAGGTAAATATTCCGGTAGAGGTTGATACGACTATTCAAAAGACAAATAAAACATCCAAAGAACAATTCAAGTTAATCCAATTCGAATATAACAAAGCCGATATTTCTACTAATCAGCAATGGTTACTCATTTGGGTAAAAAATAAAATAAGAACCAATTCAAAAATCAGCATTTTCGGATATACCGATAACCTTGGCAGCGAGAGATATAACCAGAAACTATCTGTCGAGAGAGCAAAATCAACCGAGAGGATACTTGGAATACATCCCCATAAAGTAGCCGGATTGGGAAATTACAACAATTCGATTGAGTCGGTTTACCCGGAACATCGCTTCTATGCCCGCTCAGCAGATATTATAATCGAGACACCGAAAAAATGAAATAATTTGAAAATTTGAAAATGAGTCAATTTGAAAATGTACCAATTTGAAAAAGTTTTCAATAAATTCGGATAATGAGATGGACAAAACAATTATATTTACTAACCATGCCTTGACAAGGATAGCCAAACGAGGAACAACTCAAGAAGAAGTTGCCGAAACTATCGAATTGGGAAAACGTGAAACGGCTAAAGAAAATAAATTAATGTGCCGTTTGAATTTTCCTTATAATAAAATATGGATTGATACTTCTTATCCTATAAAGCAAGTAGCACCGATTATAGTTGAAGAAGGAGATGAAATTATTGTGATAACAGTTTATACTTTCTATTTTTAGGGGAAACAATGAAAATTAGTTACGACCAACAAGCGGATGCAATGTATATAGAATTGATTGAAGGAGTTGACCAAGTTAGAACCGTTCAATTATCCGATGATATAGCTCTTGATTTTGGTAAAGGTGAAATCCTCGTCGGAATCGAAATTCTCGATGCTAAAGAAAATATTGGTAAAGGTCAGATACCTCCTATCATTCTTGAAAATTTAAAATATGAATTTGCATAATTATTTAAAAAATCAATAATTGAATTTTATATTTAATTACTGAAGAATCAAAACCATTTGATTTAAATCCTTTTTGAGGATTTATGAAAAAATATCTATTTTTCTTTTTTTTCTCTTACATATCAGGATCAATCAACAAGTTAAAAGCTTTAAATAATAAGATAAAAAGAATATAAAAGAAATAACATAGGAGGAGTAATAATTGCAATAAATTGACACGAACTAAATAAGTGTTTTAAAATATTATTAAAAGAGGATATTATGAAACGGATTATCTTGTTCGTGTATTTATTAATTACAATTGTTTCAAATTTAACTGCAGAAGAAGAATTTAAAATTTATTTCCGAAATCTCCACAGGCTCACCAGAGAAAATCAAGAAAATACAACTCCACTTTACAAACTCAATTTCGATACTTTAAGAGTAAAAGTCGACTCTATAATAAGTCACGATAAACTAATTCCTATAAAACTTCCTGATATGAAAAATTCCTCTGATACAGCCTTTTTTAGAGAATTTTTTACTGGTTGGGAGAATTCGGTTTTGGGAAGAATGACAATGTTTTTAGTAGGGGACTATAAATCCGATACTACTTATATCTGGGCGGATTTGAATAATAATCTGGATTTTACTGATGATAACGCAGTTTTTACCATTACAAAAGATAATCCGATAATTTATATTGATTTGCCTAATTCAAACTATCCCGAAGGAAAATTCTTATATAAATTCAGCAAAAAACGGTATAAAGATACAGCGCATAAAAACGAAATCAAGGAATATTATTATAACGATGATAAGAAAAAAGGATTCCGGACAACTGAATGTGAATTTTGGTTTGCCACAACAAGACTGAATATTTTGTCATGTGATACGATTATTGACGGCAATAAAATTCAATTAGGCTTAAAGGATTGTAATTGCAATGGCTTATATAATGACTTAGATACGGTATCTGAAGATAATTTTTTTCCCGACAGAATATTAACAGGTAACTATGGTAGTGAAATCATATCAGATAAACCTTCTGCCGGTGCCGCTGTACTTCTACCTGAAACTTTTATTCCTATTCAAAGAAAATTATACAAAGTAATCGAAGTAGAACCAACCGGAAAATATATAATTATAAAGAAAACCGATAAGAAATATTCTTCATTAAAGATTGGAGACCCATTGCCTGATTTGGAATTTTCATTATTCAACGGAGAAAAGACAAGTCTTGTCAAACAGATTATTAAGGGGAAATATAATCTAATCGATTTCTGGGGATTTTGGTGCAAAGGCTGTATGCTTGCTGTACCCAAACTAAAGGAGTTGGATTCACTCTACCATGAAAAATTGAATATTATCGGATTGCATGATAACAAAAGTGACAAAGAAAAGGCTGTAAAAGCAGTAACAAATTATCATATTAATTGGACAGTAGGTTATTTAACGCCAGAAATTTATAAGGAGGTCTTGCTTCAGGAGCATTTCCTTATTATGTATTAATTGATGGTGAAGGAAAAATAGCTGATTTTGATACTAATCCTTATGAAGTGGAAATGAGATTACAAAAATCCGTAAAAAAAGAGTAACCGTAAATTTTTTATATTAATACTATTTCCTATATAAAAATAAATATGCCTTTTCGATTAGCCCATCAAAATCAGAGGTATCCTTTTTAGAGATTCTAACAACTAAATCAATTTCTTTTTTTGGAAATGAATGAAATAAGTTGGTCGAAGACAAAACAATTGGGTTATAGCTATTTGTTTTCAATACTGAATTTTGAATTTCCACATTATCGGTTAGGTTTATGATACTTGCAGCAAAATATTTTGTTGAATCATAACAAGAAATACATGCAACGAAAATTACCGAATCCACACCGACGTAATTAGCAATATTAAATCGAATTATTTGACAGTGTTCAATGGTATCATCAATTGAACGATGGGGTAATAAATATCCGCCTCCATTAAAATCAAAATCAAATCTAATCTGTTTATCGCTTACTCCATCCTTTCCGGCTGGTCCTGTAGGTAACTGGCAGGAAATAAAAATAATCGAAATCAAGGCGAACGATAGATAAAAACTAAATATTTTCATGAATCCACCCATTTATAATTAAAAGAAACTAATTAATTCATATTTTTTTTCCCATTTTCAAGAAACAAAAGTTCTTCCTGATATTTCAGCAGAGTCAAGAGGAACTCTTGACTCGAGGAGAAACTGACAGTTATTTTTTGTTAATTAAAATCCTTAAATGCTACAAATCCTAATTCAGACATTTCTTCATTTTCAAATTGACTATTTTTCAAATTAAATTACAACCAATCAGTCATTGACCATTGACCATTGACCATTACCATTGACCATTGACCATTGACCATTGACCATTAACCATTAATAAGAATTACCTCCCCAACAACACAAATCCACCCCAAAAATACGGATGCTTGTACTTCTCTCTTAGCTTGAGTTGAGCCTTCTTCAAAGCTTCCGGAGGCGGGATATTATTAAGGCAATTCCTTAAAAATTCTGTAATCAATGCTTTAGTAGCTTCGTCATTGACCTTCCAGAGACTCATTAATATTGAATTAGCTCCGGCAAGCCGGAATGCACGCTGCAATCCATAAACTCCCTCTCCGTTCTTAATATCACCCAAACCGGTTTCACAAGCGCTCAAGACAGCAAGTCCAATCGAACCCAGGTCGGATTTGGCAATTTCATAACCAAGGAGTATTCCATTATCGGCGCGGCTTTTATTGAAATCCGGTGAATTGAGAGCATTTTCCGAACCTGTCAGCATTAAACCGGTACGTAGGAATGGGTCGTCGTAAGACTTATCGATATCCAATCCGAAAATAGCGCCCTCCGATTTATTAACATCGGAGAGGAAGTATCCATGCGTCGAAACAACCAAATATTTAACATCGCGGGCTTTGCCAAAGTTTTTCTTATTGGCATTGTCACCGGTATATGAGTTAACTTTATAATTGTTTTGTGTAAAGAGTTCCTTGAGTGCCTTCATTTCTTCTTCCGAACCCGGCAGCGACATTATTTTAAATTTGTGTAACTCTTCCGGTAATACCGATGGTAATTGAATATTGGCAATACTTTCTGTTCCGGTGGATTGTGGCGCATCAATATTGAATTTCGGATTACCTATTAGGAAAGCTTCTTTGGGGAAATCATTATTTGGGCTTTCCGTCAATTCCTTAGTATTTGAAAGTAGTACAATATCCAACTTATCCAAAAGGTAATCCCCCGATGGAGTCTGCAACGAGGAGACATTGATTTTGTTAAATATACCATCGACTGATAAATATACTTTTTTGATATTGCGGATTTTATCGTCTATTTTCGACCAGAAAGCCTTGTAGGAATCGGCATCATCGGTTTTAAATGAAATTGAATTGGAGTAGTTCTTTATAAACAGGTTCTCTAATTCATTGTACTTATCTATAATCACCATTTCTGGATTATTTTTAGAGTCAGGTTTAATAATAAGTGCAACATAGATAGCAATATTTTTTTTACCTTTATCGAATAAATTGAAATGGATTATCTCAATAGCAGCTTCGTTCTCACTCAATGTATTTTGAATTTTCTGCCATGTTACCTGCTCGGACTGAGAGAGGGAAACAAACGCTTTGGACTCCGATGAAATTTCTTTTTCAAGTTTTTCACAAGCGTTTTCTATTGAGTCGATGTTCCTGCCGTATAACTTCAACTCTGACTTAGTAAATTTATAAAGATTCAGAAGTTCATCTTTTAAGGTTTTCCATTGCCGGTATTTTTCGGTTAGATCTTTGTTTGCAGAATTTTCAAGTTTCTGCCTGATTTTCATTGAATTGTTCAGTAGCAGCGCTTTTGTAGCTATATGGAAGTTGTACATATCTCCAATAAGTGAAGGGTTTTCACGGTACCGGGTAAGTACGAAATTATTGAACATCTCGAATCGTTCTTTTATGGAATAGTAGAACTTTGCTTTTTCATTTTCGCTCAGATACGGGAAGTAATCAGTGATTTGCATTAATGATTTCTGAATCCCATCGCGGAAATATTTTTCTGCCTGCTCATATTGCTTCATATCGGCAAGTAATCCTGCGAAATTAAAAATTGATGAAGCCAGGTCGGGATGATTCTCGCCGAAGAATTCTTCCCGAAGTACTATTACGCTCTGCAGGTATTTGTAAGCTTTATCATTATTCCCAAGCATCCAATTCAATATTCCAAGCGCATTAAGACATGAAGCATAAAGTGTATGTGTTTTTCCAAGCCGGTTTTCAATGACAGGTTTTATTTTTAAAAGAATTCTTTCGGCATCCTGATACGCATGGTTCGACCAATAATACATTGCAAGGTCGTAAAATGTAGTAAGGTAATCCGGGTCGAACTCATTCAATTCATCGACGGCTTTACGATTAGCATCAAAAAACTGCTCTGCCTCGGCTTTTTTATTTAATGATAAATTCAGCATGGCAAGCTGCAACCCGGCAGTCAGGGTAAGAGGATGATTGGAGCCATAAGAATTTTTAAATATGTTATAAGCAGTACGTATATAATTTTCAGCGGACGCAACATTTCCAAGCGCACGCTTAAGCAAACCGTTATTCAATAAAGTTCCTGCATAAGACGGATTTTTTTCGCCTAAGGATTCTTTTTTAACTTTCAGGGCTTCGTTGTAATAGCGTTCGGCATCGCTCAATCTACCTGTTGTGTGAAATAATTTACCGAGATTATTCAGAGTTTTTGAGTATGAAGAATCCGAAACACCCAGAACTTTTTTCTTGTAATCGAGGGCTTCGAGTAAGTACTGCTCTGCCTCGATATACTTACCAAGATATTGGGAAACAACGGCAAGATTATTCAGGGAAACGGAATATGCAGGATGGACGGCTCCCAGAGTGCTTTTCTTTAGATTCTTTTCCGTAATATATAGTTCATAAGCTTTTTGATAATTGCCCATTCTGAAATAAATATTCCCTAATTTCCCAAGCGAAACGGCATGTTTGGCTGTAGATTCTTTTACACCGATATTTAGCGCCTGTTCTGCTGCTGCCAGGGCTTTATCGAAATTCTTCTCATATAAATATTTATCGGATTGATTTATTAGCTCTTCCCATGATTGAGACAATGCAGCTCCGGTACATACCAGAAAAAGAATTACTAAGATATAAACTTTATATTTCATTAGATATTCCTAATATTAATTCTGAATTCTGAATTCTGAATTCTGAATTCTGAATTGTTAATTTATTATTTTTATTTCCTACTTCTTAATTCTATAACTAATTCTTAATTCATTTTGTCTGAATTAGGATTTTTAGGATTAAAGGATTATAGGATTATTTTTTTGCTCCAACTCCTAATTTTTTTTAATTCAGCATTCAGCATTCAGCATTCAGCATTCAGCATTCAGCATTCAGCATTCAGCATTCAGCATTCAGCATTCAGCACAGCATTCAGCATTATTGTTCAATTGGTGTTTCAACTTCGACAACAACCGTCCTGGAATAGAACCTGCCTTCCGGTAATGAATTATCGAAAAGCAATTCCGATTCACCAAGTCCCCGCTCATACGCCTTTGATGTAAGTATTCGTTTTAATTTCTTAGCCCTGTCCTCCGATAGCTGCATATTATAGGCATCATCGCCGATTTGGTCAGTATAGCCGGTAATTTTCACTTCGGAATTGCCTTTTAATCTACCTTTTATAAAATCTGCAATTCTCAAATTTTCAGGTGAAAAATCAGAGGAATTGAATTGAAACAATATTAAGCTGTAATAATCGATTTTGAAATCCTTTATCTTCGATTCACGCTTTTTCTGTATCGTGATTTGTTCTATTTTTAGCTCGTTCTCTTTTGATTTCTTTGTTACCCCCGTTTTATCCGCAATTTCCATTTGGTACAAAACCGGTTCGGTTAATCTGGGAATAGTCTTTTTGTCTTTATCAACACTCCAGTCAATATAATTTGGAGGTTCGCCGGTTCCATTATATGTAACCAAATTCCGGTCTCTTTGAAATGCAAATAATTTCCATGAAGCAATTCCAAAATCGGATTTGCAATCTTGATGAAATCTAATTGCCGGTGGATTACTTTTAAGTAGCGTATCCGTTGTAATAACAGGTTCCAACAATTGCCTTGAATCTGACGAAATTTCAACCCGTCTGTTCTCATCCTGACCCTCCTTTTCCTTTGTTGCTGAATTGTTTTCGGGTAAATTCCTTGTGACAATTTTTATTCTCGATGGTTCAATATTCCAAACTTTTGTCAAATAATCGGCTATGGATTCCGCTCTCTTTTTGGATAAATCTTTATTCCCCTTTTCTTTCGCTAAGTCAGCATTGCAGCCGGTCAAAGTCACATTTGAATTTGCGTCCTGACTCATTCTTAAGCCGATAATATTCAGAATTTGATGGTAAGTGGGAATTGTGGATTCTTTCTTCAATACATCAAAGCTAAAAGATTTTGCATCTGTTGAGGATAGTTGCACATATCTTTGGGGAATAACTGATGAGTTTTCGTCGAAGAAGACAAAATTGAGAAGAGGTCTCATATTGCTGGACATAAACTCTTCAACTTTGAAATTAATTGTTGAATTTTCTATTCCTTCAACCAATGCTACAGCCTTAACTGATGCTTTCAGATTACTTGTCATCAGCTCTTCGGCAATTTCATTATCCTTAATATTGAAAGTACCGTAAATAATATTATCCGGATTACCGAAGATTTCCAATTCCGGTTCGAGAACATAAAGCTGATTGTCAATATCAATTGGTTGTATGATTACAGGTTCCTTGTATTCCTGGGTAGAATAAACAACCGAAAGTCCTGCACGGATTGAATTGGCTGTCCATTTCAGGTTTTTCGATATATTGGATAAACCGTAATGATAATTAATCTCGGGGACGAGTAGCATCGAGTGCTTCTTGTTCAATGGAAATTCGTAGCTAAAACCACCGGATAATGACAATAATAAAGAAGAAGCTTCCGGGATATCACCATTGTGTTGATTCCTCACAAACTGCCCTGTATTATTACCTAATGAATCCAGAAATGTAACTTGTCCATCGGGCTTAGTTATTACTTCCTCTTGGGTAAATGTGCTTTTAACAGGTATTCCGATTGCCAAACCAAGATTAATCCTTAATGCCTGGGTCGGACGAAGCACAATCATAGGCTCAAATTCGATAGCTGATATATTTGCATTCAGTCGGTGTTCGAACTCCCCGTCAACCATAGCGCCTTTCAAACTCATTTTCTGAGCTTCAGATTTTTTCATATCAGTGCTATAAGAGGCTATATCGGCATTAATTTGAGCTGACAGATATTGAAATACCGCATATTCATAAGAAACACCGAAATTAATACCACTGCCGGAGCCATTTTGGAATCCGGTGCAGCAATTTGGGATACCCGGCAACTTCATAAAATCTGCTACATGGCTATTTGAGCTATATTGCCCGAACACTCCAAAACTATGGTAGTTCTCGAAATTATTTTGGGCAAATAAAAATGTAGCAAAGCCATTCAATACAAACAGAATAATTATTCTCTTCATAAATTTCAAATTTTTTTGTTATTTAATTCATCCTTAGGAGACTGTTGAAAAGGTAAGATGAATGTCATTCTGAACGAAGTGAAGAATCCAGAAGACCCATTGGGACTGGATTCTTCACTTCGTTCAGAATGACATTTCTCCATTTAATTTGTTTTGCAACAGATTTTTAACAAACAAAGAATACAATTTATAAATATTTTTTTGCATTTCAATTTACTTTTGTTAATTTTGTTCAATGTAATTACAATGTATATATTAAATTGTATAAATTATGAGAACAAAAATTATTAAAATCGGCAATTCAAGGGGTGTCCGTTTGCCAAAAGCTTTAATTATTGATTTTAATTTAAAGGAAGAAGTAGAACTTGAACGCTTCCCTGATTTTATAGCCATCAAACCAGTTATTTCATCTCGTAAGGATTGGGAGGCTGCCTTTGCAAAATCTACCTCAGCGCCCGATTCTGATGAATTAACACAGGATTTTGACATTACGAACGAATTTGATAAAAACGATTGGGTATGGTAACCAAAAGATTTGATGTATGGCTCGTTGAACTCGACCCTACAATCGGAAGCGAAATCAAAAAAATAAGACCGGCTGTTATTGTCTCCTCTGATGAAATGAACAGGCATCTCAACACTGCCATAATTGCTCCAATGACAACTGTTATAAAAAATTATCCTACAAGAATCAAAATCCTGATTCAGAAAAAAGCCGGAGAAATTGCTTTCGACCAAATCAGAGCCGTTGATAAATCCCGTCTTATCGAAAAAATCGGAACTATTGATTATTCCACCCATCATTTAATTTGTTCAACTTTAAAAACAATGTTTGAATATTAAAAATTTTGATTAAAAAATTTCAAATACTGAGTCCCCTCTAAAAACCAAAAAATGAATTCCAAAGTACAACTTTGGAATTAGTAAGCCCTTGAAAAAGCTCATTCCAAAAATCCGATTTTGGAATGGAATTTTCAAGAGTGGACTCAATACTATAATCAATAATTACCTTTATTACTATCAATTAACTTCTCAATTTGAGATGCGATTTATAAAGTATAAAAAGAATCATTGATTAGAATTTATTTATTATTAAGAGATTTTTTTTTATTCATTTAGTCTTGGATTTAATGCAGAATTGCCTATATTCTTCAATATTGAAACTATCAAGAATATCTTGTCTGTCCTTTGTATAATCACCTGAACTATTATAAAATTGACTGAAAAAAATCAATGATTGTGTTGTTCCAAGCTCTTTGTTAAGTAACATTACAGCATCATTAACAATTTGAATTGTAGGCTTATTTATTAAATTCATTGTATAATACCTCCAAAAGTTCAACAGGATTAATTACTTTTAAGTTCTTTAAAACTTTGTTTTTTGCTTTTTGAATAAGTTTGATATCGGTAGAGCAAAAATAATCGGCATTTGCTTCTTCAGCACAGGCTATATGTAAAGAATCTAGCAATCGAATCCCGGATTTTTGCAACTCGAATGCTCTTGACTCAATTTGATTGGAATTATGTATATAAATTTTAGTTCTTCCAAGTAAAGCTGAAACAAAAGCTAAACGAAAATAATTTGAGTTTTTACTGTTTTCAAAAAGTAATGGGTCGGATGAAATGATTTCAAATAAATTATTTTCTGAAAAAAGTAAAATAACTTGTATAGCAGCAGCTTCAGCAGCATTTTTTGTGATACTTAAATCATCAAAAGGTCTTTTAAGTGAACACAAATCAAAATATATTTTCATAATTCGATACACTAAATACTTTATTACAAAATTAGCATAATTCATAATTAATAATTTATAATTATTTTATAACGTCCATCCTGACATTTCTCGTTTTATACGGCGTTTGAAGTACCAGGAAATACGAACCATTAGATATATCCTTCAAATCCAAAGCAAATTTATGTATTCCTTTCTCAATAACACCATCATAAATTATCAGTTCAATTTTACCAAGTGTATTGATTAGTTTAAGTTGAGTACGATCAGGTTCTACCGTTTCAAATTCTATTTCAGCAGACTCACCGGCAGGATTAGGACGCACAAGCATTAATGATACTTTTCCTTTGTCGGTTATAAGTCTGGGACCGCCTTCACGGCAGATGTTTTTAAGCCGGAAAATACCGTTCACAGCATCAAAAACGGCAGAACCGTTTTTAGGTTTTATGTTCTCCAATTTCAATGTTGTAACCGAATCATTTCCTAACATTGCACGGAATGCGTATTTCTCAAGTGTGCTGTCAATTTTTGGAGATATTCCAAAGGATAAATGTACGATTCGCTCGGTACTGTCGGCAGATAGTTCACTTTGCAGGATTGAAGATTCACTTTGTAATAATGATGCATTATATCTCAAATCTGCTGTAAATCCGCTTACTCCAGCTTTCTGCAAATCGCTTGCATTTCGCAAGTAAAAAGGAATGTCAATTAATTCACCAACTGCCGCTTCAGCATTTCCTACCTGAACAGTAGCGCCTGCTTCAATGCCTACATAAGCATCAAAAGTTACTTCTATTTGCCTGTTGCATTGGCTTTCGGTAAGTTGATATTGAAATATTTTTGAATAACCAAGCAATCCTCCATTAAACAGCGCTTTAATAACAGAAGTGGAATTAGGCTGAGTAGTCATCGGCGAAATACTGAAAATCGAAAAATCTGCGCTAATATCCCCGGGAATCTGCCATGTTATTGGCAGTGAACCGGTATTGAATATTGTATCGAACAGTGTTACAGGAGTGCTTTCCGGAACATTCCTGAATTTAAAAGAAGTCGTTGATAATCTGAATCCAACACTATCCTTCTTAGCTTTAATGGTAACTATAAATAAATTCTTATTTTTTGCATTGCTCGTTATTTCAAATTGAGATTGCTTATCTCCTTTTGAAGTTGGTTTGAAAATAAACGGCAAATTCTTTGTTTCCTTAGCCAAAATTTGAATCTGCGCAACCGGTGGTACAAATGTGAACATACCTGCATCAGCGCCGGTTATGTTGATTTTTGATATTGATAAAGCGCTGCCTCCTTGATTAGTAATTTTCAAAGTATCATAGCCAAAGCTTTCGCAGAGCAGATTCTTCATATTAATATTCTGAACCGACGTAATAATCGGGTCTTGCCCGCCGCTCGGGAAATAATAGGGCGCTGAATTACGATTTTTGCAGCCGTTTGCATCGGTTACTTCAAGGTTATAGAATCCTTCTTTTGCAGGTTTATAGCTTGAACCCGTTGCCCCAGTTAATAAAGTATCGATGTAATACCACTGATTGCCGTTAGGTGCATCGCTATAAAGAGCGCTGTCCTTTTCCGTTATATTCGGTATGGGTGGCAGCGGATTGACTTTTATTGTCGTCCATTTTGAATCGCTGCATCCTTCCGGATTGGTAAATGAATATGTAATGGTATGAGAACCAACGCCGGCAACCTGTGGGTCAAATTGATTACCATTAATGCCTTTTCCGGTATATGTTCCGCTAACCGGAGTACCTGCTGTCAGGTCTGTTTTGGAATCAGTCAGGCACATATTCGCTATCGGAGCAAGGCTCACGGCTGGCTGCGGATTAATAGTAACTACTTTTTCAATGGAATCCTTCCAGCCTTTGCTTATGTCGAACTGCACGAGCTTTATTTTGCCTGCGCCTTTGCTTAGCCAAAAAACATTGACATTATCGCCTTTATTATTGCCTTGTATAGTGCCATTAGTAGCATACCAATTGCTTTCGGCGCCGTTTGGAGTTGTGGTCTGATATACTTCGGTTTTCGTTTCGCAAACGGATAAATTTCCTTGAATAGTTAATCCAATGGCTTTGCTAATTGTTACATCATAAGTTGCGGTTCCCGAACATCCAACAATTGTAGTAAGGATTAGCGTTATTTTACCGCTACCTTCCGTTTGCCAGTTAATTGTAGCAAGTTGATTTGTCGAAGCTCCCTGTATTGTTCCTCCGGTAACTGTCCATTTATAAGTAGCGCTTGGAATGGGCGAACCTGAATACTGAAGCGTACTGCCGACCATCGCTGTTTTACTGCCGGATATGTATGGTGTTGGAAGTGGATTTATTGTAATTTGTTGATTAGTTGTATCAATACAACCAGTTGATTCGTTCTTCTGTACAAGTGTAATATTTCCTGAACCTGCATTGCCCCAGATAATATTGACGGTTTTACCGGTTGAAATTCCTTGTATTGAACCACCCTGAACAGACCAAGAATCATTTTCATTGATTGAATTTGAGATAAACTGAGATACCGTATTCTCACAAGCTGAATTTGAGCCAGCTATTTGTGGCTTAGGTAGTGGGTTAATACGTATATCACTGCCGTTATCAAAACCAATTAAAGAAGGGTTACTTGCAGCTATTCTTATTCTGTAAGCATTTCCAGAAGCTATATTTTGAGGAATAAAACAATTAATAGGTCCGGGGTTTGTGCTCTCAAGTGAGCCAATTAAATCTGGATTTGTGAAATCACCTGTTGAATCAGAAAGTTGAACCGAAAAAATATTCCCTGGGTTAAATGTACCAATATTTGTAAATTGTACTGTTAATGATGTATTTGGACACCATTGAAGACTTCCTAAGGTACTTATTTTTATTTCAGCGTATGTACCTGTATAAATGTAACCCTCGAAAGCAACCGCTGCAATTTTTTGACCATCAGAAGATAAAGCAATTTGCCACCACAATCTGTTTCCAGCATATTCTTGTTTGTACCAGGTCTTCCCAACATCAAATGATGTATATATAAATCCACCATTATCACCAACAGCTAAGAAATTTCCATCAGAAGAACATGATGAAAAATTCCAATTTCTAATCCCTGCTGATGTACTTTGATTCCAAGTTAATCCAAAATCAGTAGATATTGAAATATACCCTCCACTGGGAGCAGCAACTATTTTCATACCATCAGAAGACATGGAAATACCGCGCCAATTATTTATACCAGCAGTAGTTTGTTGGATCCATGTATTACCAGAATTAGTTGATGTAAAGATATAATCATTATATGCAGCAGCAGCTAATTTTGTCCCATCTGATGATGATGAGGCTCCTCTCCAATTTTTTATTCCTATCGTAGATTGTTTAATCCAGGAACTTCCAGAATTTGAAGAGGTATATATGAAGCCATCAAAAGTATCAAATGTAGATGCAACTAATTTAACTCCATCACTTGATGACGCAATTCCCCACCATCTTTTTCTGCCCAATACAGTTAACTGGGTCCAGGTTAAACCAGAATTAGTAGATGAATAAATATAACCGCCAGGCGGCGTCCATCCTCCATCTGCAGAATATATTTTAACACCATCATTTGAAGATGATAGGAAGTATGCTCCCATTACTATTGAATCAATTCGTACCTTTGAAGGATCCCAAGAATATCCAGAATTTGTAGATAAATAAATAAATTCAAATTCTGACCCCCCTGCAATTAATTTAGTTCCATCTGCTGAAGATGCAATAGAATACCATTTCCTGTTACCAGCACCTGTTTGTTCAGTCCAAATGTAGCCTTGGGCATACGAATTATAACAAATCATTAATGTAATAAATAAATAAAGGGATTTTTTCATTTCCTAAATTTTGATTCTAAAATGAAGTCAATAGCTGATTTACTGCTATATTGAAAAATTATTCTATCTAGAATAGCTAACTTTATATTCATTTTTTCACATTCTTTCCTAAGACTATCTTCAATTATTCTATAAAGTTCTTGGTTCGATTGAATTTTCCCAACTTTAACATTAAAACCTAAATAATTTGTTAGAAACCCTACAATTCTTGAATCCAATGCCATAACGTTATCCGATAAACCTAATGAAATCATGAAATCCGATGCACTTTTCATTTTAAATTTTTAATTTCTTTTACATAACTCATTTCTTATTTCGTTGTAATCCTTTTTATGGCTTAATCCATCTATTAAAACAACCCTATCCTTGTTAATAACATTTTTTTCTTTTAAAATTAAAGATAATTTTTTTGCTTGTTGTGGCCAAAAACGAGTTGGTTTAAAAACCTCAAAAACCTTTGTAATGTATTTTTCTGGATTTTTACTGCTAAGTAATGATTTTAAAGATAAATCTTGACAAAATCGATTTTTTATTTCATTATCTGAAAATATTTTTTCAATTAATGAGGCTCTCCCCATCACACAGAATTGTATCACTATCTTAATCCAAAGTTCTTCGTTTGAAATAATAGAATAATGCCCTAATTTTTCAGGCTTCAAATGACCATTAAAAGTTTTAATAATTAAATCTAACTTTTCAATGTCCTTCTTTGTGAATGTAACTAAGTTAGTTGAAGGATTAAATTCCATAATTCCTCATTTTATATTAAATACTATTTGTTATTGAACTTACATAAAACTATTGGTCTATTGGATTTCAATTTTTATTTTAACTCTGAACATATATAACTTACAAAATATTTTATTAGAAATCAAGTGTAATTATTCCATTATCGTTATTTATTGTTTTCAATTCCTTCATTAATCAATTTCTCAATTTCAGCTACAAAGAGCAACATGTCGTTGTAATGCTCCTTGACATCACTCAAATTAATTGAAATACAATCTTCATAATCCGATTCTTGTCTATTTTTTAAGGCATTCCTATATATATTACCAAAATCTTTATTTATTTTTCCGGTTTTAATATAATTATAATTGAACCACCCCATTAACTGCTTGTGTTTTGAAGAAGAAAACCCGTCTTTAAGGGACAAAGCGGAAACAATATAAAATATAGCATAATAAATTCGGTTTTCAGCATTGAAACATTTCCCATTATCAATTGCTATTTTTGCATCATCTATAGTTTCTCTTGCTCTGGCTATCCTGTATGCTATTATATCCTCATTAAGATGGGGCATAATATATTCCTTCCGTTTTAATATTTTGTCTCAAGGGTGTTATCGGAGCAAAAATGTCTTTGTAATTGTAAATATGCTCGTCTAACAAAATATCATATTTCAAATCATATTCGTAAACAATATGTCCGATTTCTTTCTTAATCTTAGAATCAACATCAGTATTGATAATAACAGCTACATCCAAATCCGAATCCTCCCTCGCATCTCCACGTGCATACGAACCGAACAGATATATTCCCCGGAATTCAGGATAGAGGGCTTTCAACTCATCAGAAAGCTCCCTGATAATTTGAACTACATTTTCATCTGTCATAATTTGTTGAATATTAGTCTTACAATTAATTATTTTTATAGTTAAAATGTTGCATGCTAATTCCCTTCAATCATAGGGTCAAAAACTTCAATACCCAAACCGCTGAAATCCTTAATGTTCTTTGTTGCGAGTTTTAGCTTAAACGATTTGGCAGTTGCGGCAATAATTGAATCGCCAAGTGTCATTTTTTTTGATTGCCTACATTCAATTGCAGCATTAATAATTGATTTATCGATTGATATTGTAGGAATATCACCAAAAAAATTTATTAAATAATTCTTTTCGGATTCTTCAATCTTATAAAAGCCCAAAGTTTCGACGACACTTATATCCGAAACAAGACAATCATTATTAAAAATAAAATCTCGTAAAGAAATACTTTTCGGATAAATAGAATAAATGATAATATTTGAATCAAGCAAAATCATTCTTCTCTCCCATATAAAACTTTATCTTCTCTAATTTCCCGCTGCCATTCAACTGGGTCTGTAATCGATGGGTTTGTAATTAAAGAAGCTAAATAATTATATTTATCTAATAATGAAACCTTATCAAGTGTTGGTTTATTACTAATTATTTCTTCAGATGATTTTGACAAATATTTAGAAGACAAAAATTCATAAAATTCATAAATCTCTCTTCTGGCTATTTCCGGTAGTGGTCCGAGGTCAAGATAATTATCAGTCATGTTTAAATTCCTTTAAAAATTATTAAATGCTATCAATTCAACGAATCAAAGTAAAAAATATTTTTTTTTGCATTTCAATTTACTTTTGTTAATTTTAATAAATGTAATTACAATGTATTAATTAAATTGTTTAAAATATGAGAACAAAAATTATTAAAATCGGTAATTCAAGGGGTGTCCGTTTGCCAAAAGCATTTATAAATGATTTTAATTTGAAGGAAGAAGTAGAACTTGAACGCTTCCCTGATTTTATTGCAATCAAACCGGTAATTTCCTCCCGTAAGGATTGGGACGATGCTTTTGCAAAATCTACTACAGCGCCCGATTCTGATGAATTAACAAAGGATTTTGACATTACAAATGAATTTGATAAAAATGAATGGGAATGGTAACCAAAAGATTTGATGTATGGCTCGTTGAACTCGACCCCACAATCGGCAGCGAAATCAAAAAAATAAGACCGGCTGTTATTGTCTCCTCCGATGAAATGAACAGGCATCTCAATACTGTTATTATCGCTCCTATGACAACTGTTATAAAAAATTATCCTACCAGAATTAAAATCCGGTTTCAGAAAAAAGCCGGAGAAATTGCTTTCGACCAAATCAGAGCTGTTGACAAAGCCCGTCTTATCGAAAAAATCGGAACTATTGATTATTCCACCCATCATTTAATTTGTTCAACCTTGAAAACCATGTTTGAATACTAATTTTTTTAGTATATCAGCCTATTTTAACAATTAACAATTAACAATTGACTGTCTAATCCTGAAATAAGTTGACTCCAAAATTAACTAATTTTAAGGAGTCAAAAATGTTAAAAAAAGAAACGACCGGACTGCTTCCAGTCAA
>JAERMQ010000086.1 GCA_016844745.1 Ignavibacteria bacterium
ATGGTCAATGGTCAATGGTCAATGGTCAATGGTCAATGGTTAATGGTTAATGGTCAATGAAATTAATTATAAATTATAAATTGTAAATTATGAGTTATGAGTTTAATTTTTTTTAAAATCATGGTAATCATTTAATCAGGTAAATCATGGTTCAGACAATTTGTAAATCATGGTTCAGACAATTTTGAATGCTAAATTAAAAAATATTTATGGTTAATTATGAATTATTATTATAAATTAATTGATTTACATTGAAAATATTTTTATTTTGCTTTATGTGAATTTTAAACGGACAAAACATTCAAATATGAAACGAAAACTTTTTTTTAATTATTTAAAAACAATCTTTTTTCTTGCAATTTTTTGCTCATATACTGCCCAAGCCTCTCTCAAGGATAGTATTAACCGTCTCATTAACGCAACATCGGACAAGAAAGTATTAATCAGGCTTTATAAAACAATATCAAAGATTTACTACTATGATAATGATACAAATGCTGTTAGTGCGGCAGAACAGCAAATGAGGCTTGCAAAGCTTTACGGAACTGAAAAGGATATAGCAGACTCTTACCAATCAATGGCTTTAGCTCTTAAGCTAAAAGCAATGGTTCCTTTGGCAATCGATTACTTGCTTAAAGAAAAAATTATCAGGGAGAAAATTTCCGATTTATACGGTCTTGCCTATTGTTTTAAAAATCTGGGCGAATGTTACAGGAGCCACATGGATTACCAAATAGCATTTGATTACCTGAAAAATGCTTTGAATTTATTTAAGCAATTAAACAATCCTGAAGGTATTGCAACAACATTGAATAGAACAGCGGCAACTTATTATGAAAATTACGATAGCCTGAATCAAACAAAAGCTATTAATTTTGCTAATCAATCGAATCAAATCGCCGAACAAATCAAGGATTATGATATTTTATCATCCAACTATTTAATACTTGGAACTTCATTTACATTTTTTAAAGAATATAAAACAAGCCTAAATTATTTTTTCAAAGCACTCGAATTAATCGAAAAAGCTGACGAAAAAATACATAAATCTCTAATTTTAAATAATATAGCTATAGCATATATTTCACTGAAGGACTTCAAAAACGCTCTGTTTCACGCTAATAATTCTTATAATGAAGCCTTGAAATATGATGTAATGGTTTATAAATGGTTAAGCAGCAATACATTATGCGTCGTCCACAAAAATTTGAATCAAATTGATAGCGCTTATAAATATTTGGCGATATCCTCCAACCTAAGAAATATATTATATAATGAAGAAAGGATTAAGTCCGTACGAAATGTAGAGATTAAGTATCAAAAATCAAAATACGACACGGATATTATATTAGAGAAGAACAGCAGCCGGATGATTGCAATCATTTATTCAATTTCAATCCTTTCAATCCTTATTATCCTTGTTTTAATTTATTTCCGGTATTTGACTCTCAAAAAAACAAATCAAAAACTTCATAAGCAAAATATAATAATAGAAAATCAAAAAGAAGAATTAGCTCGTGTGAATGCAACCAAAGATAAATTCTTTTCAATTATAGCCCATGATTTACGTAATCCATTAGGGAATTTTAAAAATGTTACGGAACAATTAAGTAATTTCTATAAGGAATATTCAGAAGAAGAAAGGATTGAATTTCTTGGTTTGATGCGCGATTCCTCGAGAAATCTATATTCCCTTCTATCCAACCTTCTTGAATGGTCGCGTTCGCAGCAGGGTGTTATTCAATTCATACCCGAAGAGTTCGATTTATTGAAGATAGTCGATGACGTAATCGATACAATGCGCGCTAATGCCGAAGTAAAAAATATTCGTATTCGTAATAATATACAGGAACCTATCATTGTCAGGGCTGATATTAATATGATTATTACCGTTATTCGTAATTTTATTTCAAATGCTATAAAATTTACAGAAACAGAAGGTTTGATTAATATTGATTTGAAACATGAAAATGGTTTTGTAATATTAACTGTCAGGGATTCCGGAGTTGGGATGTCACAGGAATTTATGGATAAATTATTCCAAATCGATAAATCCGTAACAAACAGGGGAACGAATAATGAAATAGGGACAGGATTGGGATTGGTCCTATGCAAGGAATTCGTCGATAAAAACGGTGGTAAAATTACTGTTCAAAGCCAGGTTGGTATTGGCAGTGCTTTTAGTTTTACAATCCCAAAAAAGTAATTGTAAAAATATCTTAAGGTTGGTCATATTATCTAAGAGTCTGTGGAAAAACTAATTATATGGAAGAATGTCATTCGTAAGCGAAGTGAAGAATCCACTCCCAGTGCGGTTTATGGAATCTGAAACAAGTTACCAATGACAGATTTTTCTTAATTCAAAATAATGGCAACAATTTCAACATTGAGAAACCCCCTAACCCCCTTTGAAAAAGGGGGGACAACTAAGACAACCAATTCCCCCTTTTTCAAAGGGGGTTAGGGGGTTTCTCTTGAATTTGTCATTGCTTATTTTTATTAATTCCATTATTATTGACAATTTCCCTGAATGGAATTCAGGGTTACGAAATCCTGAATTCCATTCAGAAAATTCAGATTTAAGTAACCCTGAATTCCATTCAGGAAATTCGCTGCAGTGACAATTTTTAGAACTAATTATAATTATTAAATTCAAAATTTTAGTATAGAAAGCTTTAATGAATTATAAACTGAAAAAAACAGCTTCAACGTTTAGTCATATTTCTTTTCGAAGTGATTATCCAAAGGTCATAGTTATTGCTCTCGCTTATTTTTTTGCCCACCAACTCGCATTTTTCTTTCCTGATTCGGAAAAGATCATTATGCTGATTTGGCCAGCCGGGGGTATCGGCTTAGCTGCATTCCTGATGAATCCCCGACGGTTATGGCCCGTCCTGACGCTGGCTTTCTATATTTCCGGTATAGCAGCGGATGTTTTGTTAGGTGGACGCTCATTTATGACCGGACTTGGTTATATGACGGGAAACATGGTCGAATCTATTGGATGTGCATGGCTTATTATTCACTGGTCTGGCGATTTCCGGCAATTTTCCCGTGTCCGGGAAGTATTAGGACTCATTGCCGGCGCTTTATTGGTAAATGCTTTGAGTTCGTGTATAGGCGCCGGAACGTCGGTGCTTACGCGAGGCGCAAATTTCTTTGAGGCATGGAGTTCGTGGTATATTTCCGATGGTCTTGGTATTTTAGTTATTGGTCCTTTTATTTTAGTCTGGATAAAAAGGAATACAGGAACAATAACTGATTTTAATTTGAGAAAAATCTTTGAGTGGGTAGCTTTTGTAATTATTTGGTCATTTTTATCTATTGCTGTTTTTTACCGGACGGAATTAGATAAAATTTTTGAGTTTCATCCTTATCTGCTTGTAGCATTCCTGACTTGGTCGGCTATTCGTTTGGGACAGAAAGGCGTCACGTTGGCTCTTATACTATTGTTCATCATTGCAATAGTTAGCCCTTCCATTGTACCCGGACCAACGCCATGGGGAGGAATCAATCATAATCCGGGATTAGCCCACCGGTTGTTTGAACTACAGATGTTCCTTGGATTTTTAGCAATAACCGGTTATTTGATGGCAGCCGGATATGCAAGCCTAAAGCGGGTTGAGGAAACGCTTCGGGAGAGTGAAGAGCGATATAGAAGCATGGTCCGAATTTTACCCGATGGTGTGATTATTCATTCGGAAGGAAAAATTGTCTATGCCAATGAATCCGCTTGTAAAATAATGAAATTCGAGAATAATGAAAAAATTTTAGGGCTTCCTGCAATTGATTTCGTACATCCCGATTATAGGGAAATTGCTATTCAAAGAATTAAAGAGAGCATGGTTAAGCACAAAACTGCTGAAGCAATTGAAGAAATTTTTATTGCTTATGATAATACTCCTGTACAAGTTCTTGTAACGGCAATACCTTTTCAGTATTCCGGTAAGTTATCAATGCTTACCGTATTTACCGACATCACCGAACGGAAGAAAGCAGAAGAAGAGCTTCGTAAAAAATCGGAAGAACTGGATAGTTATTTTAATAACGCAATTGATTTATTCTGTATCGCTAATTCGGATGGTTATTTTTTAAAGTTGAATAAAGAGTGGGAAAATACACTCGGCTATAAACTTGAGGAACTCGAAGGTAAAAGATTTTTAGATTTAATTCATCCTGATGATTTGGAGTCAACATTAATTAGAATGTCACATCTATCGGAAAATAGGGATGTCCGGAATTTTATTAACCGTTACAAGTCAAAAGATGGTTCTTACCGCATATTTGAATGGCGTTCAAAACCTTCAGGAAAATTGATTTATTCAGCAGCAAGAGACATCACCGAACGCAAGTTGGCTGAAAAAGCATTAAAGGAGAGCGAAGAGAAATTCCGGAACCTTGTTGAGAATATGCAGGAAGGAGTGATACAAGTTGACAACCACGATGTTATTAAATTTGTTAATCCGAGATTCTGCGAATTATTAGGTTATGATGAAAGCGAACTGTTGGGAAAAGTAGGATATGAAACGATTATTTTTGAAGAAGACAGGGAAACAATCAAAGAAAAGAATCTTAACAGATTGTCGGGGATGTATGAACATTATGAATTGACAATGAAGAAAAAATCGGATTCGGCTATTTATTTCCTGATGTCTGCCTCACCGGTAATAAATCAGGAAGGTATTGTTACCGGTTCAATGTCAGTTTGCACGGACATCACCGACCGCAAGCAAGCTGAAGCCGAAATTCAGAAAAAGAACATTGAACTTGCTGAACTTAACGCATCCAAAGATAAGTTTTTCTCTATCATTGCACATGACCTGAAATCTCCATTCAACGGATTCCTCGGATTAACCAAAATAATGGCTGAAGAGATTCAAAATTTAACAATGAGTGAAATGCAGGAATATTCTCATGTTATGCAAAGTACTGCACAAACTTTATATAAATTACTTGAAAACCTGCTGGAATGGTCAAAAATACAACGCGGTCTTACACAATTCGAACCGGAATCCTGTATCCTATTTTTAATTGTCAGGGAAAATATTGATATTGTAAGCGAATTTGTGAAAAAGAAAAATATTGAAGTTATCACTAAAATTCCTGTATATATGCAAGTTACTGCCGATATTCCTATGCTGAACACGGTCTTTCGCAACCTGATTTCGAACGCAGTCAAATTTACACCCAGAGGTGGGAAAATTGAGGTTGGTATCGCCGACTCTAAACTATCCGAAAGTTCCGAACTATCGAAACATTGTATTATTTATATAAGGGATAGCGGGATAGGTATGTCAACTGATATCATAGAAAATTTATTCAAACTTGACCGGAAAATATCACGCCCCGGCACGGAAAATGAACCCAGTTCAGGCTTAGGGCTTCTGCTCAGTAAAGAATTTATCGAAAAGCACGGTGGCAGGATTTGGGTTGAGAGTCAGGAAGGTCAGGGTACTACTTTTTATTTTTCTTTACCGAAAAATTATCATAATAAAAACGAGATAATTTGAAATTGTGACGTAAAATTGATATGAGTATTTTAGAAAAAACCTACGATGAAATATTTAATGAATTTCAATCTCTAAAAAAAGAGAATGAAGCTCTTCGTATTTCTTTATCCAAAGACAGAAGCGATAGAAAACTTGCCGAAGAAGCGCTTTCATCAATAAATCAAAGGCTTGAATTACTTCTTACTTCAACGCCGGCAGTAATGTATAGCTCTAAAACAACGGGAAATTACGATATAACATTCATTAGTAAAAACGTAAAAAAATTATTGGGATATAATCCCGAAGAATTTATTAATGATTCGGGATTCCGGCTTAAAAACATACACCCCGAAGATTCCCGAAGAGTACTAAATGAAATGTCAAATTTATTTGTACATGAAATCCTCGTTCATGATTATCGATTTAAGCACAAAGACGGAGGCTATCGTTGGCTCCACGACGAGTCGCAGCTTAAGCGCGGCGAAAAAGGAAATCCTTCTGAAATATCAGGATTTTGGATAGATATTTCCGAAAGTAAACGAGTGGTAGAGGAACTTAGGGATAGCCAGGCAAAACTTACCAATGCGCATAAAATAGCGCATCTCGGTTCCTGGGAATATAATGTTTTGAATGACATTTTTACATTTAACGATTCATTTTATGCTATTTTCCGAACAACTGCCATGCAGGTTGGAGGATATACTATGTCGTCGGCAGAATATTCAAAACGGTTTATTCATCCTGGTGATAAAAATATAGTTTCAATTGAAACAAAAAAAGCAATTGAAACCGATGACCCGAATTTCAGCAGAAAATTTGAACTCCGGATAATTTATGCCGATGGTCAAACCGGATATATAACAGTTCAATTTTTTATTATCAAAGATGAGAATGGAAGAACTATCCGAACTTATGGAGTCAATCAGGATATCACACAACAAAAGCTTGTAGAAGCTGAAATTGAAAGACAAAATCTTTCGTTAAAATTACTTTCGGATTATTCCCTCAAATTAGCTTCCCTTGCATCTTCTGAAAATCTCCCGGATATTATTCTTAATACTTTAAAGAAGTTAACAAATGCTGATTTTTGTGCCTTTTCAGAATATGACCATAAAAAACACGCATTGATTACAACTAAATTTGAATCGAAAAAATCTATTATTAACCAGGTCATTAAAATTGCCGGAAGGAAAATATTAAATATTGAATCGCCTGTTAGTGAAGATATGTATAAAGAGATAGTCACCAATATTGTAGGATTGAAATTTTCTTTAAATGAGGTTTCATTTGGGGCTATTCCAAAAACATTAGATAAAATTATTATGACCCTGACAGGATTCAACCGGTTTTTTGGAATAGCATTTGTTGTCGATGAAGAATTATTTGGAACTGCCGTTATAGCTCTGAAACCTGAACAGGTTGACCCCTATATTGAATTGTTGTCATCATTTGCAAATATCTCTGCAGTTGCTTTGAGACGAAAGAAAACAGAAAAGGAACTTATTGAAAATGAATTAATCTTTAAATCCTTTCTCGAAAACAGTCCGGTCTATGTTTTCTTTAAAGATAAAGATATTAAAACACTGAAACTCAGCAGAAACTACGAACAAATGCTTGGTATACCGGTTGAAAATGCACTTGGTAAAACAATGGATGACCTTTTCCCATCGGATTTAGCTAAGAGAATGATGGAGGACGATAAGGAAATCCTATCCGGAGGAAGGCTCATAACCGTAGAAGAAGAGTTAAACGGCAGATATTATGAAACAACAAAGTTCCCGATTCAGTTCGATAATCAGTCGAAAATGTTAGCAGGATTCACTCTCGATATAACCGACCGTAAACGGGCAGAGGAGGCGCTCCGACTGAGTAGCATGCGTTACGAAACATTATTAACAAAAGCAAGCGATGGAATATTGACAATGACCATAACCGGTAAAATTATTGGGGTGAATGAATCCTTCGCCAAAATGCACGGTTACAGCATTGAGGATATTTTGAAAATGGATATACGGGATTTGGATACGCCAGAAATCGCACAATTGATTCCGGAAAGAATGTCTCGTATTATAGCAGGGGAAACTTTGCAATTTGAAACAGAACACTATCACAAAGATGGACATATTTTAACTATTGAGGTAACGGTAAGCAGCATCATTATTGGTGAAGAAATTTTTATTCAGGCGTTTCACCGCTCCATTACCGAGCGCAAGCGGGTGGAAGAAGAATTACGGGAGAGCGAAGCTAATCTTGAAGAAGCTCAGCGAATTGCTCATATAGGGAGTTGGGAATTAGATATTTCTAATCATAAATTTACTTGGTCTGAAGAGACTTATAGAATGTTTGGTGTTGAGAAAGGTGCATATAGTCCTACAATGGAGGCATTTTTCGAAAGTGTACATCCTGATGACAGGTCGAACATGAATGAAGTGACTCAGGCTTCCTGGTATGAAAACAAACCTTTTGATGTTGATCATAGGATTATCTTACCAAATGGAACAGTACGGATTGTACATGAATTAGCAGAAGTTATTTTTAATGATGCCGGGCAACCAATTAAGATGGTCGGCACAGTTCAGGATATCACAGAGCGCAGGTTATCAGAGATTCAAATTCAATATCAGGCGAATTTATTAGCCAATGTTTCGGATGCTATTCTTGCTACCGACAGACAATTCAATATCCAATACTGGAATTTGGAAGCAGAAAAACAATACGGCTGGTCGGCGGTGGAAGTCTTAGGTAATCATTTTATGAAATTTATACAACCACAATACATCGATGAACCACGCAAAACTGTTATATATAAAATTACCCATGATGGATATTGGAAGGGTGAATTATTACATAATCGCCGGGATGGTACCATTTTCCCAGTTCAGGTAACAATTTCAGAAGTAAGAAACCCGGAGGGTCAGGTTATCGGACATATTACAATTAATCGCGATATTACAAAAAACAAACTTGCAGAAGATGCTTTAAGGCAAAGCGAAGAAAATTATAAACTTGTAGTTTCCAACATTTCCAGTATTATTTGGAAATCCGAACTATCGCAACAGGGAACTTTTGAAAATACATACATTTCGGAAATAGCCGATGAATTGCTTCAAGTTCCTGCCGGAACAATCGGAAACAGTTGGGATAAATATTTCAGTTATATTAAACCGCAATACCTTGAAGAAATATACAATATCTTTATGGATGGAGCAAGAAATCCTGATATGACAGTTGACTATATCTATGAAGTAACTAAAGGTAATGGTGAAATAGCATGGTTTTATTCAAAAGGCAAAAGCCAGCTTAAGGATGGAAAAATATCCTTTTTTGGTTATACTACCGATATTACAGAGCGGAAGCTTGCAGAAGACGCTCATCGAACTTCGGTTCAGAAGTTGGCTCTTCATTTTCAGCAAACGCCGCTCGCAGTCATTGAATATGATATGGATGGATATATTAAGGAATGGAATCCTGCGGCTGTCAAAATGTTTGGGTATTTGCCGGAGGAAGCTATCGGACAATTCAGGAATTTCATTGTGCCGGGAAAAATTCATGGATTATTGGATGAAGTTTGGGAATCTATTGTAAATATAGATGGTGGATATAGAAGTTCTAATGAAAATATTACTAAAGAAGGAAAAATAATTTATTGCGAATGGTTCAATACACCTTTAATGGAGTCGGATGGCAGTAGTATCGGTGTTGCATCTCTGGTTATGGATGTTACCGAACGTAAACATGCCGAGGAATTGTTGCGGGAGAGCGAAGAGCGTTACAGCACTATTGTCAACTGTTCACCAAATATTATATTTATTCATAAAAATGGGATAATACATTATGTAAATTCAATAGGCGAAAAATTACTCGGATATACAATAGAAGAAACTATAGGAAAATCCATGATTGAATTTGTGGCTGAAGAATCAAAGTCCATTGCTATCTCCAATATGCAGAGAAGGGCTGCCGGAGAAAACTTACCGGCTTATGAATTGAATGTTCTTACAAAGTCGGGTGAAACAAAAATAATGTTAATTCAAGCTACTTTTATTCCCTTTGATAAAGAAAAAGTTTTTCTTGTTGTGTTGACTGATATAACCGAATTAAAAGAATATCAAAAAGAACTTGTGCTGGCAAAAGCCAAAGCCGAAGAGAATGACCGGCTGAAAACTGCATTCCTGCAAAACATGTCACATGAAATTCGAACTCCATTGAATGGTATAATCGGTTTTTCAAAGTTGCTTGCCGAACGGGAAATTTCAAAAGAGGAAGTCAAGGAATTCACGGGAATTATTCAACAAAGCGGTAACCGGCTTTTGGAACTTGTCAATAATGTACTCGATATTTCGAAAATAGAAACGGGGCAGCTCGAGATTCATAATAAAACATTTTCTATCAATCAACTGATTGCCGATTTATATACTTTCTTTTCTTCAGAAACAGAATTAAAACAATTAACTTTTAATTATCATAATTCTTTAGAAGATAAATTCAGCTTTATTTATTCTGATGAATCAAAAATTAATCAGATATTGACCAACCTTATTCATAATGCAATTAAATATACACAGGCTGGTAGTATTGAATTCGGTTATGAAGTAAAAGTTTATAAGTCATCCGATGACTTTCAGTCATCGGATGATTATCTAAAAGTTTATAAGTCATCCGATGACTTTCAGTCATCGGATGACTATCATGAATTAAATCAAAATGTCATACAATTCTACGTTAAAGACACAGGTATTGGAATAGCGGAGGATATGCATGAACGGATATTCGAAAGATTTATGCAGGGCGATGTATCTATTTCCCGTGGTTATGAGGGAGCGGGTTTGGGATTGGCAATTTGTAAAGGGCTTGTTGAATTATTGGGTGGTAAAATCTGGTTGGAGTCCGAAATTAACAAAGGAACTACATTTTACTTTAATTTACCATATAATTATTCAAATCAAATTGAAGATACCTCGAATAGAGAAGTAGCATGCAACGTCTTTACAGAGATTTCAAAACCATACAAAATAAAAATATTAATAGCAGAAGATGATATGACAAGTTACATTTATCTTAGCAAGGTATTGGAACATTCCGATTGGGAATTAATCCGGGCGGAAAACGGCGTACAGGCAATCGAACTTGTCCGCAATACTCCGGATATAGATTTAATTCTTATGGATATTAGAATGCCTGTAATGGACGGTATCAAAGCAACAAAGCTAATTAAGGAATTCAAGCCCGATTTGCCGATTATTGCACAAACTGCTTACGCATTTAGCCAGGAACGGGAGAACATACTTGCAATCGGATGTGATGATTATATATCCAAGCCGATTGATGTTGAAAAATTAATGAGAATTATCGATAAATATATCAAGTAATTTAAAAGATATTGTTTATTCGAATAATCGAGTAAAAGTTTTTAATTTTAATACTATTGAATAAATATATTAAAAGTGTAAAATGTAATTGTTCATATTATGTATTTGAAATATAACAATAATTCCCTCCTAAAATCGTAACTTAATTCTATTAATTTATGTAGGAGAATTATGAAACCGTTATTCACTGCTTTGATTGAAAAAGAGGATGATATGTATGTTGCATTATGTCCCGAAATTGATATTGTTAGCCAGGGGGTTTCAGTTGAAGATGCGAAAAAAAATCTTAAAGAGGCAGTTGAACTTTTTTTTGAATGCGCTTCGGAAAATGAAATTAAAACCAGATTGCATTATGATGTCTATATTTCTCCTTTAGAAGTTACTATTGGGTAAGCTAAAAATATTATCCGGAAAACAGGTTTGTGAGATACTAACCCAAAATGGTTTTAATGAAATAAGAAAAAAAGGCAGCCATATAATCATGCAAAAGTAAATTAACGAAACTACAATAACTGTTCCTATACCAAATCATAAAGAACTCAAACCCGGCACATTAAGTGGTATTATTCGACAATCAGGTTTGTCAAAAAGTCTATTCCAAACTATTTAAATATTAGGAATTTACTGGATTTCCCATACAATATTTTATTTTTTTATTTGAGAATTGATTCTAAACCTTGAGTCCAATCTAAAAACCAAAAATTGAATTCCAAAGTACAACTTTGGAATTAGTAAGTCCTTGATATATCTCATTCCAAAATTCCGATTTTGGAATGTAATTTTCACAAAAAATGTTTTTAGAGTGGACTCGACCTTGTTAATATATAATTTATTATTAATCCAATTTGTCATTTCGGAAAAACTATCTTAACTTTGCCTATTATTATTAATAAAGGCTTGTCAATGAGAATACTTTTCTACTTTTACACTTTCCTGCTCTTTTCATTTCAATCAGCCATCAGCAGCAATTTTACTTTAATTACCGGCGGTTCGCTCATCTCCATGCAAGGTAAGGATACAATATCTCTGGCAAATATACTAATCAAAGATTCAACCATCATCGAAGTCTCGAAAAAGATTCGCACAAAACTGCCTGAAAATGTCCGAACCATTGATGCGAAGGGGAAATTCATCATACCCGGTATGGTCGATGGGCATATACACTTCTTTCAATCCGGTGGATTATATACCCGACCGGATGCAATCGACCTGCGAAAGCGTGTGCCGTACAAAGATGAAGAATTAAAATGGATTCGCGAAAATATCGACGACCTTTTCCGGCGGTATATAGCTTGCGGAGTAACGTCTGTTGTGGATTTCGGCGGTCCATACTGGAATTTCAATATCCGCGAAACAGCGAACAAAACAGGTGCAGCTCCACGAGTATTTACAACCGGACCTCTCATTGCTTCCTACCAGCCCGATGCCCTTACTACGGATGACCCGCCAATAATCAAAGTAACTTCAATAGAAGAAGCATTGGAACTTGTCCGCAGGGAAATTGAAAAGAAGCCGGATTTCATTAAAATCTGGTATGTAGTCTCACGCAAAGGCTCGATGGGATTAGAAGAATTTTATCCAATTGCAAAAGCCATCATAGATTTTAGCCATGCTGAAGGTTATCCCGTAATAGTTCATGCTACTGAATTAGAAACTGCCCGCAAAGCCGTAGAAGCCGGCTGCGATATTTTAGCCCACATGATAACCGATAAAGAAGTTGATGAATCCTTCTTGAAACTTTGCAAAAAGAAAAATGTAGTGATAGTGCCCACCCTTTGGGTATTCTCGTCTTATGAAGCAGTTTTTGCCAAGAAATATCATCTGCTTACAAAGGAACATTTATGGGCTAATCCGAAGGTGATTGGTTCGCTATACGACATGTACGAGCTGTCTGCCGATGAATTGGGAGAACGCCAGAAAAAGATTCAAGCCGAGGATAAACCTGTAGTGCCAAATGCTGTAGCCCTTAAAAATACTTTTCTAATGCAAAAGTATGGAATTACAATTGCTGCCGGAACCGATGCCGGTAATATAGGAGTTGTGCATGGTCCCGGAGTTTTTCATGAATATGAGTATATGAAAAAAGCCGGACTTACAAACTATGAAATCCTTGTTGATGCAACTCTTCATGGCGCGAAACTTGTCGGTCGCGAAAAGCAGCTTGGCTCTATTGATGCTGGTAAATATGCCGATTTGGTATTACTTAATTCCAATCCGCTCGAAGACATTGCCAATACACAGGACATCCACACAGTATTCAAAAATGGAGAAATGTTTTTCCCTGATAGCCTGCTCAAACGCTCACCCCAGGATTTGGCTCAAATTCAACTCAATGCCTATAACGCACGTGACCTTGACGCTTTTTTATCGGTTTATGCTCAAGATGTAGAACTGTACATGTTCCCCGATTCATTGATTTATAAAGGTATCGATAAATTTCGTGAAGTATATTCAAATTTATTTTCAAACTCCACGAACCTTCATTGCAAGTTAATGAATCGCATTGTTGATAAGAATTTTGTCATCGACAATGAATATGTCACGGGGCTTTCGAACAATCGTCCACCGCGCTATGCCGTAGCAATGTATGAAATAGCAGATGGATTAATCAAGCGAGTGTGGTTTTTGAAATGATGTCATTTTACTATTTTTTACTACTTTTTACTACATAAATTGCATTTTTTTATGATAAAACCTTCCGAAGGATTCTTTTTTAAAGAGAACTAATGACTACAATTTTTTATATCTTTTAAGATTAGCCTTCGGAAGGTTTTTCTGCCTTTTTACTACTTTTTACCACGTAAATCGCATTTTTTTCCCTTCACTTTTTACTTTATGAACTTTCAACTTGGTTCTACGATTTTCTACGATTTTCTACGATTTTCTACGATTTTTTTCTTTGTGGTGCTTTGTGGCTTTTCCTCCGTGTACTTTGTGTTAAAAAATTCTAACCTCAAATAGAAGTTTTTTTTACCACAAGGGTCCCAAAGGAAAACTCAATGGACACAAAGCCTTCCATCCCGCCTTATCAAAGAACAAAACATTGCAAAAATAATCTGTAAAATGTGATTACCAAGAAAATGATTTTAAAAATATTTGGAAAAGAAATTTAATAAAGTTTTATATCGTAATATTTAACATTCATAAAATATTAGAATTGAATCTTCGTTTCTACAAATAAAAGGAGAATTTATGAATAATTCAGTACAATATATTACCGATACAAATGGTTCGGTTAATGCAGTCATCTTACCTATTGCTTTATGGAAGCAAATAAACTGTAAGGATGAAACAGAATATTTATTATCAAGCAAGAAAAACAAAAGCCGATTATTAGAAGCCTTGTACCGGGAAGAATCAATATCAAAAGAAGAAGCCTATGGGAGATTTGAACTTTGATATTAACGCTATAGAAGATATTCTGGGGTGGATTGGAAATAATAAAAAAATTGTCATTAAAATCCTGAAAATGATAATGCAACTTGAAAAGGAACCATTTACCGGAATTGGGAAACCGGAACCATTAAAACATGAATTATCCGGTTGTTGGTCGAGAAGAATTGATGCTGAAAACCGGTTGGTATATCAGGTAACTAATTCAAAAATCAAAATTCTTCAATGTCGTTTTCATTATTGAAATTTCTCCTACAGTCAGAAGTTCCTTCTGACTGCCAGTATCTACCTTAATTAAAATTGGACGGGATAAAGGATGTTCCTATATTCACAGTCCCCAGTCAGAAGGAACTTCTGACTGTAGGGGACAGACGAGGGCGTCTATTCTACCATTAATTCCTTTTTTTGTCTAATCCTGAAATAAGTTGACTCCAAAATTAACTAATTTTAAGGAGTCAAAAATGTTAAAAAAAGAAACGACCGGACTGCTTCCAGTCAAGAAC
>JAERMQ010000042.1 GCA_016844745.1 Ignavibacteria bacterium
TCATTTATACCTAAGAAAACTCATTGTTTTTTGAATTTTAGTACACATTATTTTTTTATCAATTTTGTCCTTTTTACGCTGGTGCAGTACATTATTTCATTATTTTAAATAGAAAAACAGCCGTCGAGGCAGCCACATTCAATGAGGCAACCCCATCAGCTAATGGAATTTTAACAATCAAATCGCTTAAATTCAACACTGCGGTATCAATACCCTGCCCTTCGCTTCCAAAAATTAATGTAAATTTTTCGGGGAATTTAAAAGTGTTTATATCTAAGGCTTTATCGGTTATTTCGCAGGAAATAATAGCATAACCCAAATTTTTTAAATCATCAATTGTTTCAAAAATCCTTTGCGAATAATAAACATCAATATCAAAAACAGTTCCCATCGAAACCCTCACAGCCCTCCTTATATATGGGCTTGCCGATTTTTCATCCACAATTAAAGATTTTATTCCAAAGGCAGCACAATTTCTAACTATCGAACCAATATTTTCCGTATCAATAATACCGTTTAAAACAACAACCGGAGATGATAATTCATGTAATGTTATTTTTTCAGGTTGTCGGGCAAGCGCTAAAATCCCTTGGTGAAGGTTGAATCCAACGATTTGCTCTAATAGTTGTTTCTCGGCAAAGTATCTTTGATTTTCAGGAACACCTTTGCTATCGAGCCTCGCTTGTAGATTTTGATAAAATTCTAATGTAGCAAAGAAGGATACAATTTCCAGCTTGCTATCCAATAATTTATCGATAACTTTGAATCCTTCTGCAATAAATAGTTCGGACTCCCTATAAAATTTATTTTGATTGCGAAGGCTTGAATAGCTTTGAACCCGCGGGTCTTGAAGATTTTCTATTTTTATCATGTTATTTTGTATAATGAATGTAAGCTAAGTAAAAAATTTAATTTTCAATTTACAATTTTATAATTTTCAATCAATTTCTAATGTCTAATTTGCAATTTTGAGTATCTATAAAAAGCTTAATTTGTCATTCCCACGAAAGTGGGAATCCAGTATTCATGCAGTATATTGATCCCCGCTTTCGTGGGAATGACCCTTTTTAGATTAGGCTCAATTTTAAATTTAAAATTAATCATTGAAAATTCATTGATAATTGAAAATTTGATAATTGAAAAATTTTCCAATAATTGTAATAATCTACTTAATAAACATTATTTCTACTCTTCTGTTTTTTGCCATATCTTCATCCGTTTCTCCACCGGCAAGAGGACGCCTGTCACCCATACCTTTGATTCTGAATCTTCCTGTTTTTATACCTTTACCAACTAAATAATCTACGACGGATGAAGCGCGTTTATAAGATAATTCCTTGTTATAAGCAGATGAGCCTATTGAATCAGTATGTCCTTCAACCTCTATTTTTCGTTTTGGATTATCCTTCAGGAATGTTGCGAGGCGATTTAATTCAGGCTCTGACTCCTGTTTCAGCGAATAATCATCGAAATCAAAAAATAAATTATTTATTGAAATTGTGATTTTACCTTTTAAAATTTCCTTTTTTGATGCAAGAATAATATTGATATTGATTTCTTTCGATTCCGTAGATTTTTTTAAGTCAATATTTTTCGATATTGAATAATAACCGGCTTTTTGTGCATAATAACCGTAATGTCTGCCGGAAGGTAATGAAATGATAAAAGAACCGTCCCGGGGATTGCTCTTTAATTTTCCTACTTGCCTGCCGTCAGATAAATCTTCCCATAAGATTTCTGCATCTAATGGTTCACCTTTCAAATCAGTTACAAAACCATGGATTACGGTTACATTTTCAGGTCTGGCTCTATTTGGAAGTTGAATAGAATAAATATCCCAACCGCCTGAACCGCCCTGCAGGTCCTGACTTGCAAAAAATGCGCTATCCCCGCTGACAGACACAACATAACCCCAGTCATTATTCGCCGAATTAATTTCTTTGCCTAAATTTAACGGTTCGCTCCAATCGGTCCATGATGTATCCGACAATCTGACCGATTTGAAAACATCCAACCTTCCCAAACCCGGATGCCCGTCAGATGAGAAATAAAGTGTCTTCCCGTCAGGGTGTAGAAATGGGGAGCGTTCCGCAAAAAGTGTATTTATTTTATTACCGAGATTGATTGGTTCACTCCATCCGGTGTCGGTTTTCCGGGTAACGTATATATCCATATTTCCATGGTCATCACCATGAAAACGTTTTCCGAATGGTTGATAACTCCCAACACCACCCGGGCGGTCGGATGTGAATAGAAGCGCCTTGCCATCGGAAGTTTCGAAGGCTCCTTCATCCAGGTATTTTGTATTTATAGGGTAGGGGAATAGTTCAGTCGTATCCCAGCCTTGCTTGGTCATTTGAATTTTATAAATATTAAAACTGCTGTCGGCATTCTTCAAATTGCCTGAAAAAAGTAAACCTGAGCCGTCTGCCGATACATTATCAACCGTTTCTGCCAATTTTGTATTGACTTCTTTACCAGGATTTGTAGCATTCGACCAGTTCCCGTCTTTCTTTTCGCTCACCCAAACATCCATCGAACCAAATCCGCCGGGACGGTCTGATGTAAAATATAAATATTTCCCATCCGGAGTTGGCGTTGGGTCCCATTCATTGAATTGAGTGTTGATATTTTTGTTTAAATGATTTATTTTCAGGTTTTCAACGGGTGTATTTAAAATTTCAATGATTGTATCAAACTTTTCCCTCATTGTTGGAAAGTATTGCTTAAAGTACATGTAATACATCGCTGCTGAATCCCATTGTTTCCTGTTAATGTAAGATTCGGTTAGCCTCTGAACACCCACGAAGGCATCTTCAGAAGGCGCACGGTCAATTACAAAGCGGGCATAAGATGGAGCCAGATTATCGACCGGAGCAACCATTAACATTGATTGTTCGGCTTCATTTAATTCATAATTGAAACTTCCTTCCTTATCTGGAAATAGTGGTTTATAAAGCGTCATACATTCCCGAACAGCAGCAAACCGGCGAAGAAATTTATGATAATTTGAAATGTGAATCACTACGGATAATGCACTGTCGCTGGGTGCAAAAGTCCTGATGTAAGCATCCCATTTCTTAAAATTCTCAGCATTCAACGGAGCTCTCAAATCTATCAAAGTCTGGCTGTTTGCTGTCTGAAAGGTAAAGATTAAAGTTATATATAAAAATATTTTCCCGATATTATTCATTTGTAATTCAATCAAATAAAAGACATTCGACGCAGTTTCCAATGATTTATTGAAATTCAGAATTAAAAACGAATATTTCAATCAACACCCGGAAAATCCCCCTAACCCCCGGTTATAGAAGTAGAACATAGAAGTAAAATATAGAAGTAGAAAAAATTCCCCCTTTGAAAAAGGGGGTTAGGGGGATTTTCTTTATCTTGATAATTAAGAAAAGGTTAAGGTGTTTCTTATATCAAATAAAGGTTTGAATTAAACATATTCATTTATAAAACGTCTAATTAATAACAGAAAGAACTCCTGAAGCAATGCTTGTAGATTAAGGGGATTATTAATTATAAATAATGCAAATTAGATTGTATGAAAAATCAGGAAGAATGTCATTCTGAGCGAAGCCAAGAATCCATAAAGCGCATGGGGACTGGATTCTTCACTTCGCTTACGAATGACATTCTTCTACTTTTAAAGTTTTCACTCAGACTTTATGAAAGAATTCCTTAACACTCTGGGAGGGGATTCCTGCATTTGCAGGAATGATATTTTTAATTGTTACAGTTATCTATTTATCGGATGGAAAAATGTTTAAAACGTTAATACTTCTTATTTCAGCCTTCATACTTATTCAGACAACTTTAATTGCCCAGGATGGGATTACCATTAAGGGAAAAGTTATAGATTCGGAGAATGCAATACCGCTTGCCGGAGCAACAGTTCAATTACTCACACGTGATAGCGTTAGCCGTTATCATGATTTGTCGAAACTTAAAGGTGAATTTGCATTAGAGACTGTAAAAGGTGGCTTCTATATTTTGAAAATTACATTTATTGGTTATCAAAATTATTTCAAGAACATCAAAGTAACAGATAAAGATTTGAATTTAGGCAATATTAGTTTAATTCCTGTAGATATTCAGGGAAAAGATGTCGAAGTAACAGCCAAAGCGCCAATTGGCGAACAAAAAAACGATACTACCGAACTCAACGCCAGCGCTTTCAAGACTATGCCTGATGCTACTGCTGAAGACTTAGTGAAGAAAATGCCTGGAGTACAAATCGAACAGGGTACCGTCAAGGCACAGGGCGAAGATGTTAAGAAAGTTATGGTTGATGGAAAACCTTTTTTTGGGGATGACCCCAATGCGACACTTCGAAATTTACCTGCTGATGTAGTCGATAAAGTGCAAATCTATGATAAAATGAGTGAGCAATCCGAATTTACCGGCTTCGATGACGGTCAAACTCAAAAAACGATGAATATTATAACGAAAAATAATAAAAGGAACGGACAATTCGGTAAGTTCAGCGGAGGATATGGCAATCTCGATAAATACAGCCTGAATGCCAATATGAATATATTCAAAGGACCGCAGCGAATATCCGTTCTTGGCATGTCAAATAATGTAAATCAGCAGAATTTTTCTGTTATTGATATCCTTGATATTGTTGGTTCAACCGGACCCGGAGCACAGTTATTCCGTTCGTTTGCCGGTCGTGGAGGCTTTCAGGGTGGAGGCGGCAGGATGTTTGGCGGAGGCGGAGGCGGTGATTTCCGTGGGGGCTTTGGCGGAGGAATGCAGAACTTTATGGTCGGTCAGCAGGATGGCTTGAATACAACTCATGCTTTGGGAACTAATTATTCTGATTATTGGACTGATGATATTGAAGTTTCGGGCAGTTATTTTGTTAATTATCAGAAAAATAGCAGCAGTCAGATTGTAAATCGCGAAATTTATTTATCTCAAAATGCCGATTCGAACAGTCTTTATAACCAAATCAGCGATAATAATTCTAAAAATATAAATCACAGATTTAATTTTAGGTTCAATTATGCGCTCGATAGTAACACCTCACTTCTGATTAAGCCTACATTTTCATATCAGGATAATTATTCTGAAAAATTCTCTAATGACAGCAATATGTACCGTTCCGGTTTTGTTTTAAATAAAACGAATGTTAGTAATAGTAATCAAACAAATGGATTTAACTTCTCGAATGAAATATTGTTCCGCCGCCGTCTGGGACTTATCGGCAGGACAATTTCTGTGAGCGTCACTACCGGATTGAATGATAAAGTAGGCGATGGCTCGTTGCTTAACAATATCGCTATATCTGGGGCTACGTTCACAAATAAGGAAATCAACCAGAAATCCGACATTGCAAATACAGGACAGACTCTTGGCGCTAATATAGCATACACCGAACCTGTGAGCGAAAACGGTCAGATTATGGTTAGTTATAATATAAATAGAAATAAGAATAACTCCGATAAACAAACAAATGATTTCAATCCATTGGACAGTTTATATAATAATTTCAATGATGCATTCTCAAATAAATACGATAATGAATATCTCTATCAAAGAGCCGGTGTGGCTTACAGATATAAAATTAATGAATTGAATGCTACTGCATCGCTCGAATATCAAAAAGCAGAATTATCAGGCGCTCAGGTTTTCCCACAAATAATGAATACCAATTACAATTTCTTTAATTTTCTTCCTTCCATCAGGATTAACTATAAGTACACAAAAAATTCGAATCTGATGTTCAATTATAGAACTTCTACCAATGCACCATCTATAACGCAATTGCAGAATGTTGTCGATAATCGCGACCCAATGTATCAATCAACCGGTAATCCTGACCTGCACCCGACAACATCGCATTGGATTTCTATGCGGTTCAATAACTTTAGCTCCGATTTCAATAATGTTTTCTTTGCTTTTCTTTCTGTAAATTTAAGGAAAGATAATATTGGTAATTCAATAATACAAGCTGAAAGATATCCAATCCATTACCAGAGCAATAATACAACGATTATTATACCACCAGGAGGTCAGCTTTCCATACCAGTACATCTACAAGGAGGTCGCAATATTTCCGGTATGGTCAATTATGGTTTTCCTCTTGTATTCATCTCATCCAAAATGAATTTAACTTTAGGAGGCAACTACAGCAGAACTCCAAGTTTAATTAGTAATGGAATTGAGAAAAGAACTAATTACTCAGATGCTTATTATTCAAACATCATGGCTCTGATTAGCAGTAATATAAGCCAGGATATGGATTTTACAATATCGACAAGATATAATTTCAATAAGACTGTTAATTCAACCCAAAGTAATCAGGATTTGAATTATGGTATTTTTCAAAATAATGCTAATTTCAAATGGATATTCTGGGAAGGATTTTTCTTCCAGTTTGATATTAATAACCAGTTATATACCGGACTTGCACCCTCAAGTAACAATTTCACTCTTTTTAATATCAGCTTTGGCTCAAAATTATTCGAGAACCAAACCGGTGAAGTCAAGCTAAGTATATTCGATGTTTTGAACCAGAACAAAAGCGTGCAGACAAACTTTTCCGATTTATATAGCGAGACTGTTTATAACAATAAGCTGCTAACACGCTATGTCATGCTTACTTTTACTTATAATCTTCGAAAATTTAATATGACAGGAATAGGTGGATTTTGATAGAACTATTTCTTCCTTGCTATAATCACTATATTCCAGCAATACCATTTTAGGAACGGCAATAATTTAAGCAGGAATTTATCTATTTTTTCTAGCCTATTAAATGTCGGTTCTAATTCTTTATGCTCCAAGATTATCTTTTTCCAATACCGCTCTTTATTAGGGTCAACCTTGTCGAACAAATAGAACTTAAGAAAAATCCAAAGAGTAGAAAGCCAGGTAGAATAGGTTTCTACGTTTTGATAGATTTGCCTGATAGCCTTTACATCCTTTATCCTAATAGGATGTTCATCTTCAGTGCGAACACCCATTGCTTTTTTCCTGTAAATATTGATTAAGGGATTGTATTGCACAGGGTCCCAGGATACAAAAAGACCTCCGTGTTTCAATACCCTGTTAGCTTCACGGGCAGCCTGCACAATATCGACATGATGAAGCAAATTTGCTGCATAAACGATATCAAAGGTTTCATCAGGGTATTCTATATGGTCGGTTGAAAATTTCTTGGTTTCAATTTGAACTCCATGCTTAGCAGCCAATGATTGAGCAACCTTTAGCATACCACCGGATAAATCGCTTGCTATGGCAATGGCTCCTTTTTTGGCAAAGTAAACGGAAGCTTCACCTGCTCCACAGCCCAATTCAAGAATTTTCTTCCCGCGAATATCACCCAATTTTGTAATAATAATCCTGTTCTCCGGAGCTGTACAAGCTTCGAAAAATTCATCGACGAACACTTTATCTATATCTATAGAATCAGCCCAGTTATCATGAAATACTTCTTCTTTTTCTTTAATTTTTATTCTCCTAAGTGTTTAAAACAGAGTTAACATTAATTTATCAATAAATTCAAGAAAAACCTACTAACCCCCTTTGAAAAAGGGGGAATAATTATTCCCCCTTTTTCAAAGGGGGTTAGGGGGTTTCTCTTGAATTTGTCATTCCTTATCTTCCGACCTAAATATTTTATCAATTATATACAATGGTCTCTTTTTAATTTCTTCATATATTCTTCCGATATATTCCCCGATTAATCCGGTTGCCATGAGTTGAATCCCACCGAAAAATACTATCAATAATACAGTTGCAGTATAGCCGGGAATGAAAATTTCCGGATGGATGAGCCGGCGAATAACGGTTACAATACTCCAGATTACAGAAATACCGACTGTACCAAACCCTGCCATAATCATTAACCTAAGAGGGAGAATTGAAAACGATGTAATTGCGTCGATAGAAAATTTAAACATTTTGATAAAAGGATATTTCGTTTCACCTGCAAAGCGTGGGTCACGGTCATATTGAACATCATCCTGCCGAAATCCTACCCAACTAACCATTCCGCGTATGAATCTATGCTTTTCCCGTAATGAGTTTAAATGAACGGCTACTTTACTGTCAATTAACCTGAAATCTCCGGTATTCATCGGAATGTCGCAATCAGTCATGTATTGAATAAGCTTATAAAATAATTTCGCTGTCAGGAGTTTAAACCATGATTCGCCTTTTCTTGTTTTCCTTTGACCGTAAACAACATCAGTGCCGGTTTTCCACTTTTTGTACATTTCGATTATTACTTCCGGCGGGTCTTGCAAATCCGCATCGATAAGAACGATAGCCTTTCCTTTGGCGTTGTCCAAACCGGCTGTTACAGCCGGCTGATGACCGAAATTCCTGCTGAATGATATTATGACAAGATTCGGATATTCATTAGAGAGTTGATTTAATTTATTAAGTGTATTATCCCTGCTTCCGTCATCGATAAGAATGATTTCATTAGTAACACCTAATTGAAGGAGAACGATACTGAGGCGCCGAATGAATTCTTCGATACATTCTTCTTCATTAAAACAAGGCGCTACAATTGAAATTTCTATTTCACCGGTCATCTATTTATCTCCATTTCTTTACCATAATAATCTTATCAATGTTCAAAAAATAATAGAATAATCATATTTAAGGTTGGGGTTGGTGAAATCTAATTAAATAATAGAATGTCATTCGTAAGCGAAGTGAAGAATTCAGAAGCAGCATTGGGACTGGATTCTACACTTCGTTCTGAATGACATTCCTGCAATCTTTTTGTAAATAATCTATTGAAGGAATGACTCTTCCGGTAACTACTTTTATTTAGAAATGACATAACTTTCTAATTTTTCTTATTCATAAAAAAATATAAAATTAATAAAAATTGAGGATATGATAAGGTATGAATTTAATATTTGACAAGAAAAATAATGTAAGGGGAATCAGGAATCTGAATCAATTCAAAATTGCAAAGTTGCTGTTGATTGAGCTATTTTAACATTTTTATTGTAAACTTTTAAAATGGAAGATGATTGAACCCTGCTATTAGGTTCAGTTCTATTTTCCAGGGATTTCAATGAAGTACTTTCAGGTATTACTATTTTTTTTGTTTCGGTTTTTGATTTCACTAATTCTTGTTGCCTATCATTTTGTAATTCCAATGATATATCCTTTTGTGTATTGTCAATTGTTTTCAAATCCAAATTCAGATTTTGATTCAATTGACTATTAATTTTTACTGCGTTATCATTGCTATTCAAATTTAAAGCAGTTTGTTCATTTTGCTGTAAAGATTTTAAAGTCTGTAAGTTATTATTCAAATCACTCAGCAATGCCTGAGTATTAGTCGTTATTTTAGGATTATTCTTAGAATTGGTATTAGTACTTTTGCTCTTAATAAACGGATTAACCAGATTCATTTTTTTATTCACTATATCTGTAAACTTAAATTCCTTCTTTTGTTCCTGAACGGCAGATTGAATTTTATTTTCCTGCTTAACATTTTGAGTTTTTTGAGTATTCTGTTCCTGGTTTGGATTTATGTTTACTTTGTTTTTAGAAATACTTTCTTCGGCATTGTCCACTATTTTCTTTGACATTTCCATAATAGCTTTAGACTGGGCTTGCTGTGCATGTTGAGCAGCGCTTTGGTCTTGGGGCGATGGGTCAGGTGGGGCAAGAGCGGCACGTTGTACCTGCTGCATTTTTCTTAGAGTTGCTTCAGGGTCGTCCGGTACTTCACTTGTATCAATCTGAACTTCACCACCGATAGCGTATTGCCGACCGTCAGGTCCGGTTCGATAAGTATAAGTTGGACCGCCTTTGACGAGTCCGGCAGCAGCAGTCAAATGTGCATTTTCATGGGAACGTACTTTCGAATCAATTTTTTTCAACTCCTCAACCATTTTTTTCTCGGATTCCGACATCTGTTTTTCCACCGGATTTGCTGCTTTTTTTATGTTTACACCTGCTTGAGTGTTATTTTTAAAGGCGTTGATGGTTTTCTTGATTAAATCATAACCGTTGGTTTCTTCGGTTGACTGGGATTTTTGAAAATTATCGGAAATGCCTGTTGGAGCCAAGGATGATTTATCACTTGTGGCAATCTTCTCATTTGAGGATGTAAAATTACCAAAACCAACACCGGGAGCATTAGTTGGATTGAATTTAATATTCGATATTTTCGATATTTCTTCCATTTTTTAAACTATATTTCTTTCCAATAAATATATCGTCATATATTTAAAAATCTTTAGTATTAATTTAAGAACCTATTTAAAAAGTTAAGAAGAATGACATTCTTCCATAAATTTAGTTTTTCCACAGACCTTTAAAAATGTTTATCTTATGATTGAAAATTTTTGGTTCAACATTTTACCACTTTTAAAAAATGCACGAATAAAGTACAATCCTTGCGGTAAATCATTAATATCCAATGTAAAATTGACGTTATAAATTGTAAGGGTGTTTTGTAAAGTTTTAACCTCATTGCCAATTGAAGAGAAAATCCTTATATCAAATAATTCATTTTCATAATTTTCCGGAATTCCGATTCGAAATTGAAGATTGATTACTTTGGTAGCAGGATTTGGATATAAGGTTATTTGATTTTCCAATTCGCTTTCTTCAGAAACATTATTAACGCTTTCAATTGATACATCGTCAATAAACCAACCCAAATCATTAGTAAATGGATTAGAACGAAAACGAAATCGCACAAATACCGTATCACCTATATTAGCTGTTAATAAATTGGATTCGGGTTTCCAGTCATTTGCATCAAAAATCGAATCACTCCAATATTGATACAGAGACTTATCAAAAAATCTAAGCATTTGCCAACTTTTTCTGCCATCCTTTGAGAATTCAATAAATCCGGTATCTCTTTTAGCAATAAGTGCAGCATGCCAAAAAGACAACCTTAACGGGTCCGAAGTTTTTTGTAAAACCGGAAAAATCATTAACGAATCATAAGCAAGGTTGGCATATTTTCCGATAGAATCTATTTGATTTGCTAAAGAAAACGGATTGCTTTTGGCAATGTTACTTTGTTTAAAATTTCCTGAAAGAAAATAGTTTGGTAAAATTGTAGTATCAAAATTTTCATAAAAGTTTGATTTAATTTCGCCTGTAAATATCAATATTTCATTGCTGTTGTCACTCAATCGAAGCGTTTTAATTCCTGGTACCGAATCAGCTATTGCTTTAGCAGCATATTTGTAATAACCGGATTTTTTTTCAGGAATTGTAAATTTTTTAATCTTGCCGGTATCGTTCAAAGTTACTGCAACTGTGCTCGAATACCCGCTGCTGCTTTTTAGTTCAATAGAAAGTAAATTTGTCAGGGGAGTGCTTCCGTCTGCTCTGTAACTCGGGAGTTTAACTGTTAGTTCTGTTTCATTAGATGAATTTCCTATTGCTGATAAGATAATTGGCGCTGCCGGTAGTGCGGCTCCTCCTGAGTAAGCTTTTGCTAATGCAGGACCGCTTGTATCGGTTTTGGTTACTACGGCAAGTACATAAGAATATAAAGTATGCGGCTGCAAACCGGAATCTTCAAAAGATGAGATATTTGATTCAAATGTCTTAATTAATTTCCCATCCCTGTATAAAATGAAGGAAAATTCCGAAAGAGCAAGTGGGTGACCGAATATTCGCGTTGTAGGTGGTTTCCATGATAATTGCAACCGGAATGGGTCATCAGGTATAACAGCAGCAATGAAATCCTTCGGTATATCAGGTTTGGAAATATTTATTAATGAGGTATAAACATCGCTGTCATAAATATTTTTGATTGCATTTCGCATATCTATCCTGGATGGGTATATCTTGCCATTCAGGAAATCGCAACCACTGTAGTCGCCTGCAAATGAATTTCCGGAAAAAGGATTCAATCTCAGGTCAGACGAAAAATCCGATACACAGCAGTCCTTCCAGCTTGAACCGCCATCGCTCGAAAAGCTGACATAACAATCTATTAACATATTTGAAGGGTCCCTACGGCTGTCTGAATACATCACGGCTAAATCGCTATTGGAGCGGTCGATAGCAATCCATTGCCAGAACTGGTCTCCGGTTGTATCGGAATGGAGTATGACAGGGTTACTCCAAGTCGAACCTCCGTCCGATGAACGGATAAAATAAATGTTCGGACGTTTATCACCGGCATAAGTAAGATAAAGCCAGCCTTTGCGGGTATCTCCATAATCACAAACCATCGACGGATATGTTTCCGCCCTGACGACTTCCTTCACAGAGTGCCGCCAGCCTTGACCTGTGAGCAATCTTGTAGTACCGAAAATATTATATCTTGCAATAATTTTAGGTTGGGAAAATGAAATCCCTCCGTCTGTCGATTTGGCAAAACCAACGCCATGCTCGATTCCATGATTCCATATCACATAAACTTCACCGTTCGGACTGGTTATTGCCAAGGGAAAGCTTTGCCCATAAGTTGTATCTTCTGAGCTGTGTGGCAGCCGGTAGCTTATATTAACCGGAACGCTCCATGAATCGCCTTTATCAGTCGATTTGGAAATCACTATTTGAGTGGATGAATCGCGGTTGATTACTCTTTTCCATGGTATATACAAATGTCTGTAATATTTGGATTCGGGGGAATTATCAACGGATATATAGTATTTATCCTCGAAGGCGGAATCCAGGGTCTGTACTCCTTTATGATAAATAACCGGGATATGCGCTTTCCAGGTTTTGCCTTCATCTGTTGAGCGAGCAAAGAATACTCCATTTTCTCCATTATCTCCGAAAGCTCCATATACTAAATATCCAATGCCATCCCTACTGAATGCTACAGAGGGGTCATTCGAAGAACGCCATTTCGGAAATGGTTTTTTCAAATTAATATTTTTCCATGAATTACCATTATCACTCGAAACATAAACGAATGTCGAGGAAGAATCCCTGTAATCAACAGCCGAAGCAATCAGGTTTGCAGGATTAACCGGGTTAATTGCAATCGAGGATTCATTCTGCATTTGGTAGGTTTCACTTTCAGGTTCGATAGTATTTACATCCAGGAAAATTGACGTAGATGATTCGACGGAAAGGGGTATCATCGGCATTTCGGTCTTTATATTTGGAACAGGAGTAGGGTGGGCATATTCTGCTAAACGACGGAATGCAGCCTGTGCCTCCAATAATTCCTGGGTTGATTTGGTTTTATCCGAAGCGAATACATATAAAGAATCAATACAAAGGAAAATAAAAATTAACTGAAAATTATAAAAGAGAAAACAGCATTGCTTCCAAAGTCCGGAGGATAAAATATTACTCATATTAAATTTAGTTTTCATGAATAAATTTCCTCAACTTTTCCTAATTTTAGCTAATAAATTTACACAAAATTTCATTAAAAATCAAATTTCATTTATTTTTGATAATTGCCAAACCAACGGATATTTTTCTAAAAAGACCGGTTTCGCTATGCCTCAAAACATTTCTTCCTCCAATAAACATACCACTTGAGCCACCGCCATCTAAGTTCATAGCATTGAAGCAGCCGACGCTTTTCATTATATTTGCCAATTCAGCGAGTGATGCCCCGATATTTCCGGGCTTAACTCCATTAGCAGCTATGCCGACCAGATATAATTTCGTCATGCTTCTATTGGTGCCGATTGCAGTTCTTGGTAATTGCTTATAAATAAACCTTCGTCCTTTTGAACCTTCGTAATATGCTTCGTGTTTTGCCAAACCGTTTCTAACGAGCCTTGGAGTACCGCTAATCGCATTTAAAAATGGAATTGCATTTACCCTGTTGGTTTTAGCGTGTAAAATAACAGTATCACCGATTGATGGCATATCTATTTGCTTATCATTTGTTCCGATTGTAACAATGAATCCGTCAGCCGGAATTGAAACAGCGCCGGTATCAATACCAATAACAGTGCATTTAATTTCTTTGTTAATCATAGGAAGTGTCAAGTATTTCAGCGATATTTTTTTCAACGAAAATTCTACTTTATTAGCCAATTCCGATGAGATAATTTCCTTCTTCAGCTTTTCAATTTCGAATGATATTTCCGTCGAATCAGTGAAAATAGAATCCTGCATGAATTCGTTCACGGCATCATCAATTTTCTTTTTGAGGTTGCTTTCCTCGATAAAGGGAATTTGTTTGCCTCCAAACCGGTTGTACATAACATTGCCGGAAGTATCACGCCTTCGGTTCACTGTTTCGATTTCAATTGAGTTTCCCTTTATTAATGTTAAACTACATGAAAGCTGGAAATTATCGACAAAAATCCTGCTTTTCTTATCAAAAAATCCGCTGCTCCATTCCTTATATTTATTCATCTCGACTATTTCGCCATTAACAACGACCGGACCAATTGGATAGTTTTTATATGCCCGCCAAAAATTACCATTGACTGCTCCGGCTATATCAGATTTTTCAGTTTGGGAAAACCGGGACATCATCTCGGATAATCGCTCCAATTCATTGGATAAATCCTGTCCTTTTATGATTTCCAATGAGTGAGGATTTTTTTCGATGTTCGTCTCAATAACATGAATTGAATGAAGCCTTCGACCTCGTCCCATAACCTGGTTGTAGTATTTAATACCATCTGCTAATAAAGTATCGAATACAATTTCTGATACGTAGGGTTGAAGTTTTTTCTTCTTTTTTGACTTAGTAACTTTGGTTGAAGTTAAAGATTTTGACTTAGTAACTTTTGATTTAGCCTGTGGTTTTGACTTACTTATTTTGGATGTAGATTTCGGTTTAGTTTTTTTTATTAGAGTAGTTTTGCCTTTTATACTTTGTTTTTTAGCGCTTTGAATTGGAAATACAAAGACTATAAAAAAAGAAATTATTAGAGTCAAAAGTATAAAATTATTAATTGTTCTTTTAAGCATAAATAATCTGAAAAATTATAAAAATAAATATTACGAAGCTTGAAATTTATAAATCAGAGGAAGCTCTATATTAAATGTTGTTCCTTTGCCTATCCCCGTTTCTTTGACGAAAATCTTCCCGCCATGATATTCTTCGATTATTCTTTTGCAAAGACTCAAACCTAATCCCCAGCCACGTTTCTTGGTTGTGTAGCCGGCATTGAATATCTGTCTTTTTTGTTTGTTCGTCATGCCTTTTCCAGTATCCGTAACGCTGATAATAATTTTCTTTCCCTGAGTCCGAAGAGCAATTGTCACTTTGCCGCGTTTATCATCGATTGCTTCAGCAGCGTTCTTGATAAGGTTCTCGATTACCCATTGGAACAAATCGCTATTTAATTCAGTTAAAATATTTTCTTTAAAATTACGGACGACTTCAACCTTTTTACCTAAATGAGGCAATCTTCTTTCGAAATACAGGCAAGTAATTTCAAGAATTTCTGAAAGATTTTCGATTTTCTTCTCGGGCATGGAGCCGATTTTCGAAAACCTCGTCGCAATCGTATTTAGCCTGTTAATATCATTTTGCATTTCAAGTGTCAAATCTTCGATTGATTCAGGCTTCCCTTTATTTAGTTTGATAATTTCGAGCCATGCCAATAAACTTGAAAGCGGAGTACCTAATTGATGAGCGGCTTCCTTAGCCATGCCAACCATTAATTTGGATTCTTCGCTTTTACGGATATTATTGAATGCAACATAACCAATAATAATAAATGCTCCAATAATTGCAATACCGATTAGAGGAAATAATCTCAGGGTATCGACTAAAGCCGAATGAGTGTAATAGAATTTCTGGAGTACCTTGCCATCGGCTTCTTTGATTATTATAGGAGGATACGAATTACCCATTTTTTTAACATATTCCTGAACTATTTCCTTCTGTTTTTCTTGTGACAGAGATGTATCGATTTGGATATTCAGTGAATATTCCTGATAAGGAGCATTTGGGACATCGAATTCATCAGTACTGATAAATGGAAATGTAATTGTCGGTGTAATTTCTTTAAGAAAAAAATCATAATCTTCGAAGTTTGCTTCAGGATTAGAATAATGCCGGTAAATTTCAGCATAGAAGTTGATTATTCTCTGTTCACGGTTTATTAGTTCATCAACGAGCGATTGAGTAAAGAAAACAACTGCTACAACGATGCTAAGCGCCACCATTGCCAAAAATAGCTTGATTTGCCACTTGGATAAAGTAGAAGTAAAGAATTTCTCGAATATTTTATTGACAAATCTCATAATTTCTATCATAAAAAAATTATTTGAATGTCATTCTGAACGAAGTGAAGAATCTTATCGTTGAGTAATGTTATCCTTAATATAGACACGGTTTTTATTTACAAAAATGTTAGACATCAAATAGTTATTCAATTTTTTGATTATTTATTCCAATCTTTCACTTAAAAAACGACATTAATCTTAAATTTAAGAAGATTCTTCACTTCGTTCAGAATGACATTTTCCTTAATAATACTAAAAAATATTAAATTCATATTCCATAATTCTATCCAATTCACATTCGACTTGTTCGCCATTCGACATATTTTTAATCATATAATTTCCGCTTAATACTTCATTTTCTCCAATGATAACAGTATATTTTGCTCCTAACCTGTTCGCTTCGCGCATCTGTGATTTCACAGAGCGCCTGTTAAGGTCGGTTGTGATTTTCAAATTTCTGCCCCTCAATTTATTGGCAAGTATCTGGGCAAATTGGGATTGAGCATGAGTATGAGTTACAATGTAAACATCGGTTTTGTTTGTTGCTTGCTTCTCGGTTTGATTATTCTCCAAAATCAGCAGCATACGCTCAACTCCCAGGGCAAAACCTATTGCCGGTGTGGGTTTACCGCCAAGCTGGGAAAATAATCCGTTATATCGACCACCTCCTCCGAAGGAATCCTGGGCGCCAAGGCTCGAATGTTGAAATTCGAAAACGGTATGGTTATAATAATCGAGTCCGCGAACGAGTCTGGGAGAGATTTCATAATCTATGCTGCTTGCATCGAGATTTGATAATACGGAATCGAAATGATTTTTGCTTTCCGGGTTGAGACATTCGATTATTTGAGGAGCGGATGCAATCACATATCGGTCTTGCTCATCTTTGGAATCGAGTATCCGAAGGGGATTATTCTCAAGTCTGAAGAGGCTATCCTCTGATAATTTAGATTTGACCGAAGTAAAATATTTAATTAATACATTTCTATATGCCAGGCGGTTTTCATCGCTGCCTAATGAATTGATTAACAATTTGTAATTACCGATGCCGCTTGATTTAAATAATTGATGAGCTAAAAATATTACTTCCGCATCGCTTTCAGGATTGGGTGAACCAATGCATTCGGCGCCATATTGATAAAACTGACGGAATCTCCCTTTTTGAGGTCTTTCATACCTGAACAGAGGTCCGAAATACCAGATTCTCAGTGATGTTCCTGCATCCAATAATGAATTCTGAAGTATAGAGCGGGCAATAGCTGCCGTCATTTCAGGTCTCAGGGTTAGCGATTCGCCGCTTCTATCGGTGAATGTGTACATTTCCTTATTAACGATATCTGTTGTTTCTCCGATTGAGCGCGAGAATACCTCGGTTTTTTCGAAAATCGGTGTTCTTAACTCTTCATAACCAAATAATGTTGATATATTTCTGAATACGTCTTCAATTAAATGCCAGTTACTTATTGCATCCGGCAAAATGTCCTTTGTTCCTCTGACTGATTGTATCATATTCCAAAATTATATTTGTAATTCTTATAAAATTATTGTTGTTTTAACTTAACGTTAACGAAAAAACGGTCATTAAATTGTCGAATTAGTGTATGAGAAGTCATTACTAAGGCTAAGACAAATAAATGACACCTTATTTAACTTAATGAAGAACCCCTCCCTAACCCTCCCCAAAGGGGAGGGAATTTTAACTGCTATATTTATCAATTCCCTCCCCTTCGGGAGGGTTAGGGAGGGGTTCTTCAACCCTTTTGCTTTCAATTTTAATTTAACATTAATAACAACCTTTTATAGTTGAAAGATTGAATTGTTTGGGACTTCATTATGCTTCATGTTAAATTTACTTAACAATCGACATCTTGCGAGTTATTTGTTGAGTCGGCGTGGATAAAGTGTAAAAATACATTCCAACGGGTAAATCTTCAACGCTGAATTCGAACAAATGCTTACCTTTTGCTGTATTGCTATAATAAATTGTTTTAACATAATTACCCAAATAATCGGAAAGAACAATTTGAGTTATGCCGGGTTCTGTTACTTCGAATTCAATTGCAGCAAGATTTGTTGCCGGATTCGGGAAATTCTGCTGAAGGTAGATTTTTCCTTCACCGTCAAATAAACGCAACCCACCATCAGTACATAATCCTAATAATTTAAATATTCCATTCCGGGTATTAATTTTTACTTTGGCATTATTAATTGGTGAGGGATATTCAATGGTTAATATGGTCATCGTATCATTCCCGAGTCCGGTTCTGAATTTAATAGATGTTGTATCCAACTGCTTTGTTATTGGAATATTAAATTGAATAGTTCTCTCGTTTTTAAATATTGTATCTGATTTAAAATCGCCTAAAGGTTCGAGTAGCGTTGCATTGAAGCGCAATTGCGTCGTAATTCCGGTTGCCCTGATATGTGGGAACTCATCGGATGTAAAATTTGTATATACGGGAACATTGATGATTTCGTCGGGTTTTGCAGATGCATCGGCTATCGACAGGGTAATTGTATCAATGATAGGAGGAATACAAACACCATATATATTTATGTTCGATAAACCTTCCTTACCACTATGCCGAATTGCAAGCTGTCCGCGTGAACGCCCTAATTGAACAGGTATATAACGAATCCTAACTTCCATACTATCAAGATAATTCAAAGTTAAAATCGAATTCCCGGATAGCAAATCAAAATTGTCGGAAGACTGATTATATAAATTAACCGAGGAAATTTCAATTGGTTGCGCTCTTTTATTGATTAGAAGGGCAGATATAACAGTATCCTTGAAATCGCCAAGCTCGACGTACTTAAAGTCAATGGTGCGCGTACGAATTTCCATTTCTGATTCAACGGACTTGCCGGTAAGTTTCGAAATAATTTTCCTACCGTCAATATCAACTTCAATTGTAGCAGTCCTGGTACCTGTTTTCGAAGGTTTGAAGTATATCTCCAAGGGGTAAGGTTCTTTATTAAGTGTAAAAGGAATTTGGGGATTATGGAGTATAAAATCAGATGAATCACTACCTTTGAGACTTATACTGTTAATATGCTGCAAAGCCCCGCATGAATTTATTATGAAAGCTTTAACTAAAGTATCTTTTGAATCTCCTTCAATAACATTTCCGAAATCAACATCCTTGCAAATCACATCAGGGTTAACAACTGAAAAGTAACAACTCCCGGTATCCGACTGCAGGTCACGTTTTTCACGATTCCAAAACTTTGCAGTATAATCCCAACTCGAAGTTAATACACGGCTGTTATCGAAATTAAATACTGCCGTTTTAACCGTATTTTTATGTTCATGGAACACCTTTTCAAGGTTGTTGGAACTAACGCACCACATTCTTGCATCCATGTCCACGCTTGCTGTCAGGACGGTATCGCCGGTTTTATCGAAACTTGCATATAAAATCGGCGGCGATGAATTATCATTCTTATGAGAAAAGCGGGCAAGCACATTTCCTGAGGCAACATCCCAAACTATTGCATTTCCCATCCAACTTGCCGTTACGAACCGCTTACCGTCCCGGCTGAAACATCCTCCAGAATTGTATCCGAATTCAGTATCAAAGGTTTTTATGACGGAATCAGCCGCGATATTCCATAATTTTACATATCTGTCTATTCCGCCGACTAAAATATTCTCATCTTTCAGGTCATAAAAAGCGAACCAAAGTTGATTAGGCAGGCATCTGATAGATTTAATGAGCGCTCCGTCCGAAATTCTCCAGACTGTTGCAATACCGTCGATTGAAGCAGTAACCAGGAATTTGCCGTCGTAACTGAAAGAAACTGTTTTGACATCGCCATCAAGCCTGAAACTTTTTATTTGTTTGCCTGACGAAACGTCCCAAAGAATTGCAGTTGAATCATCGCTTCCGGAAGCTGCAAATAGGTCGTCTGGGCTGAATTCAGTCCAGTTAACCGATGCTTTATGACCTCTCAAATCGAATAATTTTTTACCGGTGTTGGCTTCCCAGATTGTTGCTAATGAATCTTTACCGGCTGTTATGATGAGGCTTCCCGTGTTGCGACTGAAGTTAGCGCAATTTACTCCCTGTTTATGGTTAAAATCCATCGTTGGACCAACGTTATTGGGCCATAACTGTATTGCCCTGATTCTACATTTTGGAATTGGAAAGTTGGGTAATTTCCATTTGAAAATTAAACCGGAAATATCCCTCGTGAGTGTAGCCCATGAAGAGCCTTCGTCTGATGAATATTCCAACTGAATTATATCTTTTTTGAGTAAACCGCTCCATTTAATATCAATTGTATCATTAATTAAATATTTTTCATTACATATTGGAGAAATAATTTTCAGATTTTTTTCCTTAGGAGGAATATTGGGAAAACCTCCGCTCATAAATATTTGATTTCCGTAACAAGCACTCGATTCGATATTGAGAGAGGTAAATACAATTGCCGAATCTGTAGGTTCGAACCTGACAACGATATTATGAGTATCGCCCGGAGTGAGTGTTACAGGTGAAATTATATTTCCTTGAATTATCCTGAATGCCGGATTGGCAATTGATAAGGAATTAATTGTCAGGCTCGATTTTTCCGCTTTGAGTCTCAATTTAATATCCTGATATCCACCGGGAAGTACGGGATTAAAGGATATTTCTTCGGGCAGGGTGATAATAAGTGGTTTGATTGATTCCTGCAATTGAAATCGAATGTTCCCTGATATGGATAATTTAGGTATAAATATCAGGACTGTCTGTTCGGAACCGCATGTAATCTCATTTTGCCAGGTAATCGAACATGGTTGACGCTCTTGGGCTAATGCCAAAACCACTTGTGCAATGGAGTCTGAGGTTATATTTTCGAACCATTTTCCGTTAGTAGAATCCGCAATCTTTTTCAATTCATGGGACATTGAATTGCCTAAAGAAATGCAGAAAATCTTGATAGAATCGGATTTGGCAGCTTTAATTATACTATCGACCGAGCAATGTCCTATATTATTTGTGATAAGAACAACAGACCTTTTATATTTGCCTGTACTTGCTATGGGTAATGCTCCCGCTGGCTCCGACAACAGTCCTTCATCGAGTATTGAACAGTTATAAGACGATAAATTGTTAATTGAGGTTAAAAGTGTATTTGTATTATTTGTAAAATCTTCTGCTAAAAATGAGGCTTTATCAAAAGCGGTTATCGCAGTTTCGAATTTATTCTTTTTCAAACGAGTAATTAGTGCAGTGGCTAAGGATTTTGCTAATACGAAGTTATTAGGAATATTATCAAAACTTTTTTTAGCAAGGTCTAAACATATAACCATAGAAAGGTCTGAAGGTTTATTTGGACTTTTACAATAGTTTTTTTGAATTTTATAAGTTTTATTGTTTTCGGTTATAAGAAAATCAGACTCGGATAAATTGTCAATCAATTCACCCTGAGTATCAAATGCCATATATTGTGCAGTAATATTCGGAAATTTGGAAACATCTTTACCAAAAATATAGACTTGTCCTTGTGCATACAAAGATGAACAAGTTTCAATTAACACTGTTAAAAGAAAAATATATTTTATAACACCTTTAATAATAGTCACTTCCGTATAATTTTTAAATAATTATTCACAAAACAATAACTGCGACCATTATTAAACCTGTTTAACATAATTTTTGACAGCATAAAACAATATTATATCCCCCCAAACGCTTGTCAAAACACTTTTCAAACCCTAAGGTTTTTTTAATATTTCAATTTAATAAAAATTTCTTAATTTGCTAAGTTAAAATTTACATTGAATTTGTTGAATGATGTTGATGGGTATTGATTGAAGAAAAAAACTACAAGTGAAAATAAATTAATTAAACCTGATAAGATAGCACTTGAAAGAACGCTTCCAGTCGGCGAACCTGTTTTGGCAACGCCGGTTCGACCGGATTGGGACCAGCTTTATATAACTATGTGTTACTTAGTTGGTATGCGTTCCCGGGATGAGCATACTCATGTTGGCTCTGTTATTGTTGATTCCGACAATGTGCTCGTGTCAACAGGCTACAATTCCCTGCCAAGGAAAATCGAATCCGAACCCGGAGGTAAACGGCTTTCGCGCGAAGGGGGTGAAAAATATTTCTGGCTCGAACATGCCGAAAGAAATGCTATTTATAATGCTGCTCGCAGGGGTACTGTCCTGAAAGGATGCAAAATTTATATTCCCTGGATGCCATGTGCTGATTGCGCACGAGGTATAATCCAATGCGGTATTTCTGAGGTAATTGTCCATAAAAACGGCGAAGAATTCTACAATTCTAATACAAGCGGACAGTGGGTTGAATCCCACAGAAGAACCATGCAAATGTTCGATGAAGCAGGTGTTATTACTCGTTATGTGACATGCGATGTTATTACACCTGAAATTTATATGAATGCAGAAATTTTTAATCCGGAAAAATCTTTGAATAATTAAATAAATTGAAATAATAATATTATTAGAGTTGAAAAAATGAAAATATTTTATAATCTCTTTGTTTGCAGTCTTCTTGTTACCATTTTATTTGGGTCAATTTCAAGTATGTCACAAACTCAGAAAGAAAAAGATAAACCCTTAGTCGGTGAAATGATTTATGATGTTAATCCCGATATAAATGGTTGCCAGCCGGGTGTGCTGAAAGCATCCGAAAAAAAGAAAATATTGGATTATATAAATTTTCTAAGAAAAATTCATAAGATTAAGCCTGTTGAATACGAGTTTGCCGGCGACGACCAGGTAATGAAATCATGCCTTGTGATGGTTGCTAACGGAACCATGAGTCATAATCCATCATCCGGCTCGCAATGCTATACTCAGGCAGCTTATGACGGAAGCAATACTTCAAATCTTTCACTTGGTTATAGCGGATTCGAATTATATTCCGAATCATTAGAAGCCGTTTACGGTTGGATGCGGGATGACAGGTCTGCAACCGGCGACCAGATGGGACATCGGCGTGCTATCATTAATCCTTTCGTAACTAAAATTGCATTCGGCAGGGCTGATGGGTATCCAAAATCCGGAACAAAGGCATTTTATACCGGACAAGCTTTGAAATATCAGGACTACACTGCTTTGTCGATTAATGACCCGAATTTGGAATTCGTTGCCTGTCCATTCGAGGATTACCCAACAGTGTGTCAAAACAAGTCCTACTTTCTAACCTTTTCAACGATATTTGATCATTCTAACAGATGGAATAATGCTAAAGTTAATTTTTCGGGTACCAAAATTACAATGAAGGATGAATTTGACAATCAGGTTTCAATTTCAGAACAGAAATCCGACTTGGACTCATGGGGGAGTTTGCCGAACAATTTGCAATGGAAGGCAGCAGGCTTGGTTGACGGGCGCAAATATTTTGTGACAATTACTAATGTTGTTTCCAATAATACACCAAAAGATTATTCATATTGGTTCAGGCTCGGAAATGTAACTCCTACACCGGAATTTGCTCCTCCTGAATTGTTATATCCTCCGGATGCCTCTCAGGACATTCCACTCGATATTTTATTGAAATGGAATCAATCCGTAGGGGCAACGGATTATCAGGTGCAGGTTTCCAAGCGTCTGGACTTTAAGAGTATTTTATTCGATGATACTTTGCAAACCCAGACTTATAACCTTTATTCATTAGAATCAGGAATGTCCTATTATTGGAGAGTACAGGCTTTCAAGGATACGGCTAAGAGTGGCTGGTCAGCAGTTCGTACTTTCCGGACAAAAGCAGGCTTACCGGCAATACCTGTTATGAAGACTCCGAAAAACGATTCTATTCTTCCCTATACAAGCGTTCAATTATCATGGAATACAAGCGCTAATGCGAAGAATTACCGTGTTCAAATCAATAATAAAAGTGAATTCAACGGAGTTACTCAATTTGTATTGGATACCGAAAAAATTACAGGTACAACTCTTACTCTTCCCGGCAATGTTTTAGAGGCAGAAAAGAAATATTATTGGCGGGTAATGGGAACGAATACTCTTGGAACCGGCTCCTGGTCAACTCCATGGTCGTTTACAACAGGCGGGGTTAATTCCGTCACGGATATTTTAAATATTATTTCAGATGCGGCTATTTATCCAAATCCTGCAGAATCCAAGTCAAAAATTATGATAAACCTGAATTATTCTGCCTTCGTTTCAATTTCGATTTATAATTTATTGGGAAGTGAGATTCAACCGGTATTTAAGGGATATTTGGAACAAGGAAAACATGAAATGATTATCGAAAATGGCAACCTTACTCAAGGGACATATTTGCTTGGAATCAATACCGGTGGGGGAGTTGTTGTAAGAAAATTTGAGATTGTCAAGTAAGAAATAAATGTCATTCGAAATAGTATTCTTAGGCGGAACCCGCGAGATAGGCGCCAACAGCGTCTATATTTGCGCAGGAGGCACGGGTATTATTATCGATGCAGGCTTACATCCTGAAAAACGCAACCGCTCGGCATTTCCTGATTTTTCGATTATTGCAGAAAAACCAACCGATTTGCTGATATTAACTCATGCCCATACCGACCACATAGGCGCTATTCCGTTCGCATTGAAGTATTTTTCGCATTTACGATTATTTATGACCTATCCCACAAGGGATTTAATAGAAATAATGCTCCGCGATACATCTAAACTACTCAAGAGTGAGATTACGTCTGAATTTCCAGCAGACGCATTATCACTTTATCAGCCCGAAACACTCGAAAGAATCAATATGTTAGCCGAAAGTTTCGATTATGGGCAAAAAATTGAATATAGAGGCAGAAGCGGTGAGAAGCAGGTTAGTATTACTCTTTTTCCGGCAGGACATATTCTTGGCTCTGCATCTGTTTTGATTGAATATGAAGGCAAAGCGCTGCTGCATACAGGCGATATTAATTTCGAGGAACAATACGTTTTACCGGGAGCCGCAATCCCGCAACATCATTTGGATTGCCTTATAACCGAATCGACAAACGCAGCCGGTAAACTGCAAAAGGATATGAAAAAAGAAGAAAAACGATTAACGAATTATATCAATAAAATTGTAGATGGCAATGGGTCGATACTGATGCCTGCATTTGCGCTGGGTAAGACTCAGGAAATGCTCAAATTACTTTATCGCCTGATGTATAAATGTACAATACCCAATCTGCCAATATATACCGGTGGCTTAGCAAAGAAAATCTCACGGGTTTATGATAAATACTGCTATACCGTGCCGATGCTGGAACCCGGTTTCGAAATTTCCGATATTCCACAGGAGAAAATTATATACGATGAGCTTTATACCGGAAAATATTTCAAAGAATCCGCAATTCTTGTCCTGCCAAGCGGAATGATGAACCGTGGAACCCTGACTCACAGACTTGCTTATGAATGGTTCCGAAGGAAAAATTTCGGAATTGCTATTGTAGGTTATCAATCGCCGGACTCTCCAGGTTCAGTTTTACTTAATTCGGAGACAGGAAAGATTTTCGAATTTGGGAGCAGGAAAGTCGAACGACGATGCAGTTTGGAGCGTTTTCGTTTTTCTTCTCATGCATCATTTAATGGAATTTATAATTATATCCTTCAAACAAAGCCAAAGGAATTATTTATATTCCATGGCAGTGACGAATCTTGTGATGCTTTAGCAGAATCGGTATCCGATTCGAGATTACCGACAAAGATTCATGTAGCAGAGCAGGGCAGGGAGTATAGAATTTAGGAAAAGAATGTGATTTTTAGCAATTAAAGTGGTAATTTGGCAACAAAAAAAAAGGGAAATGCAAATTAAAAATTTTCAGAATAGAGAACTTAGCAGCGATGTGGCTGTTAAATTCCGTAAAACTACATTAGACAACGGCTTACGAATAATAACCGAAGAAATTCCTTATTCTAAATCCTTTGCTCTTGGCATTAGTATCCATGCCGGTTCCAGGGATGAGTCAAACGAATATTGCGGTGCGGCTCATTTCCTTGAACATGCTGCTTTCCGCCGAACAAATAAAAGAACCTCGAGGCAGATTGCAAGCGGCTTCGAATCTATCGGAGCTTATTCCAATGCCTATACGACGAAGGAAGTAACATGCTTTTATGCCCGAGCACTCACGCCGAATTTTCGCAAAACATTTGAAATTCTTTTCGATGTGGTATTCAATCCCGCATTCAATAAATCAGATATTGAAAAGGAACGTACCATAATTCTCGAAGAAATCAAATCCTACGATGATGAACCGGAAGAGCTGATTTTCGATTATGCAGATAAATTGCTCTACGGCAGCCATCCTTTATCAAATCCGATTGTAGGGACTCTGGATAGTGTTGGAAAAATTGATTCCGAAGCTCTTCTGAAATTCTATAAGAATCATTATACTCCGGGAAATATAATAATTACTTTAGCAGGCAATGTTTCGCATGACGAGCTTACTAATGAAGTCATCAAAGTTTTTGGAACAAAAAAAACAAATGGAAAGCAACAATTAACAGACTCTTCGGGTCAATCATCACAGGAGATTACCCCTTTCAAACCACAGAGATTAGAGGAAGTAAGAAGTTTTCAGCAAACACATATATTATTAGCTAACAGAGTACCCGGTATAAATTCCCCCGATAGGTACAGGCTTGCAGTTTTGAATGTCATGTTTGGTGATGGAATGAGCAGCCGGTTGAACCAGAAATTGCGTGAGCAACATGGAATTGCATATTCGGTTTATTCCACTTTGCAACTGATGTCCGATTGTGGTGGGTTATATGTTTATATAGCTACCGATAAAAAGAAGGCTGCGAAAGCAGAAAAGTTGCTTACTGCCGAATTTAATAAGCTTTTGGAGCAGAAATTAATTAAACCGGAATTGCAGCGCTCTAAGGAACAACTCAAATCAAATAGTATTATGGCTTTGGAGAGTTTATCGGTCAGGATGCAAAATTTATCCAAATCGGAATTTGTATTCGGGCGTCAGGAAACAATTGATTCAATCATCGGTTCGATAGATTCGGTTTCAATGGAGCATATCGAAGAATTGATTGAAAAATACATGAACTTAAAAAATTGGCATTTTGTAATTTTTAATCCGAATAAGTGATAATATATTATTAATTTACAGTTATAGGTAGATTTCAATTAAAAGATTAGAAGAAAAACCCCCTAACCCCCTTTGAAAAAGGTGGAATAACAAATTCCCACTTTTTCAAAGAGGGTTAGGGGGTTTTTCTTCAATTTGTTAATAAGTAAATATTTTTAATAAATAATACTACAAATAATTATGGAAACACTCTGGGCGCCATGGAGATGGCAGTACATCGATGGTTTCAAGGATGAGGGTAGTAATAAAGAAAAGGAATGTTTTTTTTGCAAAGCAGCAGAAAATCCGGCTCTAAAATCGGAATTGCTCGTAATATCACAGCAAAGCTTATCTATAGTAATGCTGAATCGATATCCTTATAACAACGGACATCTGATGATTGCTCCAAACAGGCATATAAGCGCTCTTAATGATGCTACCGATGAGGAACTTGCGCAAATCATGCTAACTTTGCCTAAATGCTGCAAAATTTTGGAAGCAGCTTATTCTCCTCATGGTTTCAATATCGGGGCAAATATCGGACGTTCATCCGGAGCGGGTGTGCCGGGGCATTTGCATTTTCATATAGTACCCCGATGGAATGGTGATACTAATTTTATGACAGTTTTCGCCGATGTTAAGGTTGTATCGCAATCATTGGATGAGACCCAAAAGATTTTATCGCAAAAATTTGAATTATTATCTCTTTGAAAATGCTCGATAAGCTGAAGAATCTTGCCTCCGATACACTAATCTATGGAATCTTTACAAATGCGGGAAGATTTCTAACTTTTTTGCTCACCCCCTTTTATACTAATTATTTGTCCGTGGATGACAATGGGGAATTAGGATTCATCTTCGCTATACTTGCTTTCCTGAGTATGATATATTCTTTCGGAATGGAATCCGCTTTTTTTAGATTTTATTCCAAAGAATCGGAAACAGACTCAAAAAAAGCATTTACTCATGCCTTTTTTACGATTATATCAATTAGTTTTGTAATTTCAGGTTGCATATTTATTTTCTCTCCCTATATAGCGCCTTATTTCGGTGGAATGAGTAATTCGGAAGATATCATACGAATCGCAGCCATCATTCCATTTCTGGATTCCATAGTACAGATACCTTATGCTTACCTGAGATTGCGCCGCAAAGCATTGAAATTCTCTTTAACAAGATTCATACTGATTTTAATAGCAGTAACATTCAATATTTTATTTTTGGCTGTTTTTCATTTCGGAGTTTTAGGTGTATTTCTTGCACAATTAATTTCTTCGGCTCTATGTGTATTGATTTTATTTCCGGAAATACTTAGCATGCTCCATTTTACATTTGATAAAAAGCTATTTTTTGAAATGCTTCGTTTCGGATTGCCGACATTACCCGCAAATTTAAGCGCAATAATCCTTCAGGTAGCAGATAGAATAATTATGAAACCTATGACAAATACTCATGAACTTGGACTATACAGTATAAATTATAAACTTGGAATACCGATGATGCTTTTTGTAGCAGTGTTTGAGTATGCCTGGAAACCATTTTATTTAAGCAACTTTGAGGAGCCTGATTCAAAACGGCTTTATTCACGGATTCTGACTTATTTTACTTTTTTTGCTGCAATTATTTTTCTCGGTACGGGTTTATTCATCGAATATATAGTCCGTTTGCCGTTTATAGGAGGAAAAATAATTAATCCGGCGTATTGGAGCGGACTCACAATAGTCCCAATTATCCTGGGTGGTTATTTTTTCAATGGTGTATTTACAAACTTAGCTGCAGGATTTCATATCACAAAAAAGACCGGATATTTACCTATTGCCGTTGGCATAGCTGCTGTTTCAAATATCATACTAAATATTGTTTTTATTCCAATCAGCGGCATCTACGGCGCTGCCTGGGCTACATTAGGAGCTTATTTTATCGGGGTTTGCATTCTTTATTATTATACTAAAAAAGTTTATCCCGTGGAATACGAGATTAGGCGTGTGTTGATTATAATTGCTGCAGCTCTCATCGCTTATTTTCTCGGTATGGAACTTACAAAAAATATGACTCTGTTTTATTCGGTTATTATAAGAATTTTGGCTTCAGTTCTATTCGTGGGATTAATTGTCCTGTTCGGATTTTTTAATAAACGGGAAATTCAATACTTGAAAAATTTGAGAAAATTTAAAAAATGAAAGATTACATAAATATTACAATCTCAATTCCGGAAGAAGACTACGACCAATTTTACGCCGCTTCTATGGATTTACCCATTGAAGGAATTGAGGAAAAATTCGACGAATTGATTATCTGCTTCGAGAAAGATAAGCTGAAAGAAAGTGTACATTCCGAAATAATAAATATTGTCAAATATTTTGGTGAGAAGGCAAAAATCATTTCCGAGGATTGTATTACTGAAAAAAACTGGAACGAAGAATGGGAAAAGTCCGTTGCTCCTGTTATGGTAAGCGAAAGAATTGCAATCGTTCCGGAATGGCGCAAAGAAGAAGTGGATTGCGAAATTAAAATTGTGGTCAATCCGAAGATGTCCTTCGGAACCGGACATCATTGCTCGACCCGGCTTATGTGCCGTTTGATGGAAGAAAGCGAGTCATTGGCTCGATGCCGGTACAGGAACGGGGGTTCTCGCTATTCTTGCCGTTAAATTGGGCGCTGCATCGGTGTTGGCTTTCGATAATAATGAATGGTCAATTTCAAATGCAAGGGAAAATATAGATTTAAATGAAATGAAGGATGTAATAACCCTTGCTGAAGGCAACCTCCCTTATCTTGAATTACCTATTTCGGATGGAATAGCAGCAAATTTGAACAGGAATGTGATTATTGAATCTTTCGTTTCATTTGCTTCGGCGGTAAAAGATGGAGACTGCCTTCTTGTTTCGGGAATATTGATTTATGATAAGGATGAGATTATCGAATTTGCAGCATCTGCCGGATTCAGTCTTTCTTACTTCATTACCGAAGAAGAATGGATTGGTTTTAAATTTATAAAGTATTGTTGATGAAAAATATGAAAGCAGCAGGAATCGACATTGGAACAAACACCATCCTTATGGTAATCGGAAGAAAGTTAGGGGATGGCTCTTACGAAATTATACGTGACGAACATAAAATTGCCCGGTTGGGCGAAGGTTCCCATAAAACCGGTTCAATTAATGAGGAAGCCGCCGGCAGAGCAAAAACTATTCTTAAAAATTACCGCCGTATTTTGGATGATGAAGGCGTTATTAAAATCCGGGCAGCAGGAACGGCAGCGCTTCGGGATGCAGGGAACGGACCTGAAATATTAGCTCGATTATCGGATACTATTGGCTGTCAAATTGAAATCATTTCCGGTGAACAGGAAGCAGAATTCAGCTTTCGCGGCGCTACTGAAGGGAATACAGGGGAGAGGGAAACAAAAATTACTCAGGCTATTGTAATTGATATTGGCGGTGGCAGTACTGAAATTATTCAGGGTACAGATAGAAAAATATTATACAGGGTTAGTCTTCCAATAGGTTCGGTGCGGCTCACTGAGAAATTCTTTACAAATCATCCTCCCGCAAAAACCTATGAGGAACAAGCACGAACAGAAATTCGGAATTTTTTACTTAAAGAGAAGCAATTCCAGACTGGCTGTCCTGTTTATGCTGTTGCCGGTACTGCAACAACTTTCGCATCGGCTGCTCTCCGTCAGACTACATTTAACTATGCTGAAGTTGATGGATACTTGCTTCGTAAAGAAATGTTGGATGAAATTATTAACCGGTTTCTTGTAATTAGCGTTGAGCAGATTATCAATGATTATGGAATTCATCCGAAAAGGGCAGATGTAATTACAATGGGAGGGATTATACTTTCTGAAATTCTGTCTTTACTTAAAACCGGCCAATGTATCGTTTCCTGCAAAGGGCTTCGGTATGGTCTTCTTTACTCTATTGATTGATTAAAAGTTATGAATTAATTATTCAAGTACATAAGAAAAGTCATAAATTATATTATTCCTGCCAATCTTGCTGTGTGAAAGTCAAGAAGAATGTCATTCGTAAGCGAAGTGAAGAATCCAGAAGCCCGATTGAGACTGGATTCTTCACTTCGTTCAGAATGACATTTTTCCATTTTTGATAGTTTTGCCACAGACTTTAATGTCGGAATCTCCGGAACTGCTACAGAATGGTATTCCCTCATTCGCAGGATGACAATTAATATTCTGAATTTAAAAAATTACTTTGTCATCAAAAACTTAACTTCACCCGTAGCAAGGTCATATACAGCGCCGTAAATATCGAGTTCGCCTTCCTCTATCAAATGGGTGATAATTTTGCTCTTCATCACATTCTTCATTTGGTTTTTTACATTTTCTTCGATACAAACATCGACCGTTTCTTCTTCATTCAAGTGAAAAGCCTTAGCGGATGCCACAGCCGGCTTGATATAGGCAATAATGGAATTAATGTAAGGTGATGGTGTTTCACCTTCGAGCGATGCTTTAATGGCTCCGCAGGATTTATGCCCCATAACAATTAAAACCTTGGAATGAAGATGCTCGGCAGCATATTCGGCAGAACCAAGTACAACCGAATCCACAACGTTTCCTGCATTACGGATGACAAATATTTGCCCTAAACCTTTATCGAAAATAATTTCCGGTGGTACTCTCGAATCCGAGCAGGTAATAATGATAGTCGAAGGACTTTGCCCTTTTACCAATTTCTCGCGTTCTTTCTTGAAATCATGCTTATCCGGCAGACCTTTCATGAAATTATAATTTCCGGTTTTCAAAGGATTAAGCAATTCTAATTTTTTGCCATCTTTTCCTTTAGTTTTTGCATGCTGAGATCCAGCCTTTTCAATCGTTTTTGGTGGTTTTTCGCTATGTTGCGATTTAGCGGGAAATACATTCAATAATGCAAAGGTCAATATTAAGCAAGCCGTCCGAACTAATCCAAATTCTATCATCCGTTTTGTATTCATTTTTTTCTCCGAAAATAATTAAACAAAAAATTTATTAAAAGAAATTATTTTATGTCATTCTTTCATTCTAAGAGTCTGTGGAAAAACTAATTATATGGAAGAATGTCATTCTGAACGAAGTAAAGAATCCAGTTCCAATGCCGCTTCTGGATTCTTCACTTCGCTTGCGAATGACATTCTTCTATTTGAATAATTTTCACACAACCTCTTTTTCAGGAATGAGTTTTCTTATTTTTCACACTTCTTAAGAAACCTCATGAATAGAATTTGATTCAACTCTTTTATTAAATTCCGGCAAAATAAACGGTTCAATATAAACTGCTTTTCCATCTTCCGGATTTATTTCTATAAATGCACCGCTGATTTTCGGGTCACCTTCTGCAACCTCGTATTTATGAGGTGTTTGATATATGTATCTCCTTAATGCAATATCCTTTTTCATCCCAACAACTGAATCCGAAGCCCCTGTCATACCAACATCGGAGATATATGCAGTACCACCTGGCATTATTCTGGCGTCGGCAGTCTGCACATGAGTATGAGTTCCTAATACAGCCGATACACGTCCATCCAAATGCCAGCCCATTGCTAATTTTTCTGCAGTTGCATCGGCATGAAAATCCACAATTATAATATTTGTTTTTTGTGAAATTTTCTTCAAAATATTATCCGCTCCACGGAATGGACAATCGATTGCCTGCATATAAGTTCTGCCCTGCAATTGCAAGACGCAAATAGTAAGCTCCCCTACAATATCATAGCAAAAACTTCTGCCAACACAACCAGGAGGATAATTATATGGTCGAAGAATATTAGTGGCATCCGCAAGCAACGCTTTAGTCTTCCAGTTCTCCCAAATATGGTTGCCCGATGTTATTACATTTGCGCCGGCATCAAATATTTCCTTCGATTCGGTTTCCGTCAATCCTTTTCCGTTGCAGGCATTCTCGCCGTTAACTATAATAAATTCTGAAGAATATTTCTCTTTCAACAAAGGTAAATATTCTTTTAATATTTTTAAACCCGGAACGCCAACAACGTCCCCGATAAATAGAATCTTCAAAGTATTTGTCAATTTGCCTTTCTGTTATAACTTACAAATATAAAGAAGAACTTCAATCGGATTACATTTTTTGATAAATTTTTTTTTAGTTAGTTTACATTGTTTAATAATGTAATAATTAAATAATACTTATATGAAGGTAAAAATCTTTATATTGATATTCTTTTTGTTAAGCACTAAAGCCCAGAGCAGGCTTACTCTCGAAGAATGTTACCAAAATGCAAAAAACAATTATCCTCTATCGAAAAATTTCGAGAAATACAATAAATTATCGAATCTGAAATTGCGAAATCTTAACCACCAATATTATCCGGGAATGTCTCTTTTTGGATTAGTTCAATATCAATCCAATGTTACGAAGTTGCCATTTAAAATACCAATTCCCGGAATTACTATCCCCGACATTGCAAAAGACCAATATAAAATCGGAATCAATGTTAATCAGATTATCTGGGACGGAGGCTTAACATCAACAAGCATTGAATTGGAGAGGAACTCGAATATTCTCGAAAATCAGAATAATGAAATTGAACTTTTTAAGCTCAAACAAAAAATTAACGATGCTTACTTTTCGATTTTGCTTCTCAATAAGAAAGCCGAACTATTAAAAATTGCTACTTCTGACTTGGAAGCCCAACTTAAATTATTTAATTCAAGGATTGAAAATGGAGTAATGCTGCCAAGTGCGGCAACAATGCTGAAAGCAGAACTACTGAAAATAAGCCAGAGTATGGATGAAATAAAATCCCTGATGCAAACATCGCTCGATGCTTTGTCCATTTTAATTGGACGGGAAATAAAAGACACAGAAGAAATTTCCATACCTTCACTGGAGAAAAATAATTTTGACATAAACCTTCGAAAACGCCCTGAATATCGGTCTTTTGATTTAACAAAAAGCAATCTTTCAATAATGCGCAATTTAACTGATGCAAAATATACTCCTAAATTTTCAACATTCATGCAGGCTGCCTATGGACGCCCCGGATTGGATATGTTCAACCCTGATTTCCAGGGATTTTATATTATCGGTGTAAGAACAAGCTGGAATCTTTGGAACTGGAACGTAGGCGCAAATGAAAAGGAAATATTAGCTCTACGCTCCGAAATTTTAGATAATCAGGAAAAAACATTTACCATAAATCTGAATTCAGTAGCAAAAAAGTATAAAAACGATATTGAAAAATTAGGGAAAATGCTTGCCAAGGATAAAGAAATTATCAGGCTTCGAAGCGAGATATTAGAGCAGGTCAAAAGTCAACTCGACAATGGTATTATAACTACAACAGAATATCTGTTGGAGTTCGATGCAATCACAAATGCTAAGCTCAATGCCGAAAGCCGCCAAATCGAGCTTTTAAAAACGAAATTCGATTATATGATTTTAGCCGGAGAATAAAACATGAAATATATTATTTTAATAATAACTGTAAACCTTATTATTGCTGCCTGTTCAAATAATAACGGCAAATCCGATGCTTATGGAAATTTTGAATCCACTGAAATTTTAGTATCAGCAGAATCCTCAGGCAAACTACTATACTTTAATATCGAAGAAGGCGCTACACCCGATTCCGGCAAAGTAGTTGGTTTGATAGATACAGTACAATTGCATCTAAAAAGTGAGCAATTAGAAATTCAAAAAGCTACTGTCGCTTCAAAGAAACAAAGTATAGATGCGCAAATCGAAGTTCTTCGTCAACAGAAAAAGAATCTATTGGTTGATAAAGAACGTTTGGAAAGGTTGCTAAAAGACAAAGCTGCAACACAAAAACAAATGGATGATATACTAGGCGGTGTTGAAGTGATTGATAAACAGATTAGTTCTGTCGAAACGCAGAATATTACATTATCAAGTGAATTGAAAGCAATCTCCGTACAGAGAGAGCAAGTAGAGGATTTAATCAAAAAAAGTAAAATTGTCAATCCGGCAAACGGTACGGTTTTAAGTAAATTTTGCGAAGCAACTGAAATTGTACCTGCCGGACGTCCTTTGTATAAAATTGCCGATTTGCGGAATATGTACTTAAAGGCATATATCAGCGGTGTTCAGTTACCTTCCGTTAAAATCGGGCAACAGGTCAAAGTAATGGTTGATAAGGATAAAACGAGTAACAAAGAGCTGCAAGGGATTGTTTCATGGATTTCTCAGAAAGCCGAATTCACTCCGAAAATCATACAAACCAAGGAAGAGCGCGTTAATATGGTTTATGCAATAAAAGTATTGGTCCGGAATGACGGTAGTCTTAAAATCGGTATGCCGGGAGAAGTCAGGTTTTAGGTTTTTAGGCTGTAGGCTGTAAGGCAATAGTATGCACTTTCATTAAATCACCCATTATTAATTTGCTTTGATAATAAATAATTATTTCATATTTTATATTTTATTGAGTAGAAATTTTAAGATATAGTTCGACAAGAAAAATTTCATTCGGAACAAAGCAAGGCAACCGGAAACGGAAATAAGACAGGGTTCTTCAATACGTAAACTAATTTCGATTCTTCAATAATTGATTTTTAGAACTATTTTAAGACAATTTACTCAATAAATTAAAAAGCGAGATTTCTTGTTTACTAATCATTTTCTTGAATTAAATTTAAATAACGATAAATATTATTCAGAACAAATTAGGAAAAAAAGCCATGAAATCGAAAATCTTCTTATTAGCTTTTATTTGTACTTTCAGCTTAATCAAGCTCATTGCTCAAATCCAAACGCCAAACCCAAAATCGCCGAAAATTCAAAGTATATCAATATCGCCGAAATTAGCTATTCCTCCGAAAACATTATCAAATCCGCAATACAATTTCCCATTCCAGGATGTGCGATGGCTCGGTGACATAAATAAGGATGGGAAAACCGAAATGGCAATTTGTATTGAAACAGCCGACGATAGAACTACCAAGCCTGAGGATAAAGTCTGGAAAACTGCCTTCTTTAACGACCTTTATAGCTCAGAACCAAATGAAGTTCTTTATGACAAAAATCTATTCCCAATCGGAGATTTTAATAAGGACAGTATTGACGATTTATTTGACCTTGTTTCCGGATCTGTATTCATTGGCTCTAAAACCGGATTGAATCCTAATGGGGCTCAAATATCCAATATGAATTACACAAGTATTAATATCATTCCTATAAAAGATATCAACGGTGATGGATATGCAGATTTCTTTTCGTTTGATTACGATTCATGTCAGTTTGTTCTGGGTAATGATGTAACATTTCAGGATTTTATTTCTCTTACGGATTTTACAATGGGATTAATGAAAGTATATCCTTTCGATTTCGATAAGGACGGAAAAGCAGAATTATTTTGTATTCCAAATTATGATAACACTATAAAGAGTTATTTTGTTAAATACATAAATAATCAAATGAAGATTATTGACTCTATAGATTTTTCTGAAAATTATGATTCATATTACTCCGGATTCTGCGACCTGAACGGGGATAAATTTCCTGATTTCTTTTATCCGGTTTTAGATTCTGTAACAGGATTAAATGACCTCGAAATTCGATTCGGCAAGGCAACAACACCCTACTTTGGAACAAAACAAATAATCAAAACCCAAAGTAAATTGGATAATTTCGTTTATTACGGCGATGTAAATAAAGACGGTTTTGACGACATAGTCGGTTCAGATAAAAACGGTACACCAACAATTTTTTTCGGTAGCGCGAATGTTCAAAATGGTTTTAAACCTCAATTTCTACTCGCGCCAGCTTTTATCATTAGCTCTCCAACTAATCAATATATAACCGGTGATGATGATGGTGACGGATATCCGGATATGATTTATAATTATTACAGGATTGATACGATTACGGGACAAAGATTAAGTCTGGGTTTTGGCATTCTTCGGGGTGGTCAGCAGATATCAGAAATGAATAACAGAAATATTTTTCAAAACTATGAAGATGCCGGAAATCGTTTAGGATATGGAATGTCCACGGTGAATTTGGGAGATGTTAATGGCGATGGTAATGAAGATTTTGCCATTTCGGCTTTCTACGGTATGTATGCCGATATCTTTTTTGGGAAGAAAAATCTCAGCTCAAAAAATGATTGTAAAATAATACTCGACCAAAGAGTACAAGTATTTCTATACAGTATTGAGGGTGGGGATATAAACGGGGATAGCATTTCGGATATTATATTATCCAAAACCGGCGCTGATTCTTCATTGAATAACATACTTATTTATTTCGGAAGAAAAGAATGGAAAACTACTCTTTATGAAAAAGATGCAGATATAATATTAAAAGCTCCGAGTAAAATGGATTATTTTGGGTATTTCATCAAGGAGATTGGCGATTTTAATGATGACGGTTACAATGATTTTGTCGTCAGCGGTACAGATTATCAGTTGAATGATACAACGTTCAAATCTGAGGCTTATCTGTATCCTGGAGGAAAAACGATTAGCCAAACGCCGTTAAAAATTAACGGAGGTACAAGTAAAGTTAATTCATATTTCGGATACAGAATTTCTAAATTGGGGGATATCAATTCCGACGGTTATGCTGATTTCGCTATTTCAGACAGGAACTCAAATAATTCTGATGGCACTAAAGGTCGCGTATTGGTATTTTTCGGAGGCAAGGAAATTAACCTGAATAATTATTTTGAAATTCCTTGTCCTTATTATAATGTGAATTTAAGTTCTATCAATAGATTTGGCTCTTTTATGGCTTTAAGTCCGGGGGATTATGACGGTGATGGTATTAATGACATTGTCATAGGAAGTTCAAGGGATAGTAAAATAAATGCAGGAAGAATTTTTATTTACAAGGGTGGTACCAATTTAAAAAATACTTATAATTATACTGTTGATTTATATGATATTAAAAATATCCTGGATACTTCAACAGCTTATGGAGTTTACTCCGCAGTCGATTTTGCATATCAGTTTTCGAAAGAGAATAATTATGACTTAATTGTTTCAACTGGAATTGGTTCCTCAACCAACGCTTATGTTTACAAATGTGGTAGTCCGGGAAATAAAACCCAAGCTGATTTTATGCTTAAAGCGCCAAACTCAGAAATTAATTTGGGAGGACACTACAAATTCGCCGTTGGTAATTTCAACAATGACAAAAAACTCGATATTGTGATGGGACAGATTGACGATTATAATTATGGTATTCAAGCTGGTATAGCATATTTATTTGAATCACCAAATGCAGTCATAACTGAAGTTAAAGAAGAAGAAACAATTGAAACAAAGATAATATCGGGTATCCAAAATTATCCGAATCCATTTGGAAGCAGCATTACGATAAAATTCTACCTGGAAAAGGAGTGTAATACTGAAATATCCGTATTTGATATTTTCGGTAACAAAGTAAGTGATTTGGATTTAAATTATATCATACCTGGTTGGAATGAAGTATCATGGGATGGAACAGCCCAAAATGGAAAACCAATGCCTTCGGGCGAGTATTTATTAAAGTTCAAAGCCGGGCAGGAGGTTTTAGTACGAAAGATGTTATTGATAAGGTAGTGAATGGATTTTTATAAATTTTGACTAAAACAGTTATCGTAAAAAGTCTATCAACCATAGGGTTAACCCTATGGTTGATAGATTTTTTTACACATCCAAATTCTTCACATACTGGGCATTTTTTTCGATGAACTCGCGACGCGGCTCTACCTTATCCCCCATCAATGTCTGGAATATGCGGGCTGCATTTGCAGCATCCTCAATTGTAACCTTCAATAAAGTTCTCGTTTCAGGATTCATTGTTGTCTGCCACAGTTGCTCAGGATTCATTTCACCTAATCCTTTAAACCGGGAAATTATGATTCCGTCAACACTTTCCACATCCGGTATTTCCTCATCAGCCTCTACCGTTCTGGTTTTACCGAATTCTTTCCGAATACGCTGAATGGTTTCATCACGTTCCTGGTCATTATATGCATAATATTCTCGCTTGCCCTTTTTCAGCTTATAAAGCGGTGGCTGTGCTATATATAATTTTCCCCGAAAAATCAAATCCTGCATATATCCGAAGAATAAAGTCAGAAGCAGAGTGCGAATATGCGAGCCGTCAATATCTGCGTCAGCCATTAATATAATCTTTCCATAACGGGCTTTTTCAACATCAAAAGCCTCGTCGAATCCAGCTCCGATAGCTGTGAATATCGTTCTTATTTCTTCATTTTCCAAAATTTTTGTAAGTCTGGCTTTTTGTACATTCAGGATTTTTCCTTTCAGTGGCAGAATTGCCTGGAACTTACGGTCGCGTCCCTGCTTTGCAGAACCGCCTGCCGAATCTCCCTCAACGATATATAATTCGCAATCTTCAGGTGTTCTTAGAGCGCAGTCAGCTAATTTACCCGGCAGCATGGAGCTTTCGAGTGCATTTTTTCGGCGCACGAGCTCGCGGGATTTGCGGGCTGCTATTCGGGCTTCGGCGGCAAGTGTTGCCTTTTCTAAAATTTTCTTTGCTTCAGCAGGATTGGAATCCAAGAATTGACCCAACTTATCATTCACTATAGAGCGAACAATTCCTTCAATATCTCCGTTTCCAAGTTTAGTCTTGGTTTGTCCCTCGAATTGAGGCTCGGCAAGTTTAATTGAGATTATTGCAGTTAGCCCTTCACGGAAATCCTCGCCGGATAATTGGACTTTATTGAATTTACTGTTTGCCGCCGCATAAGCGTTCAATGTACGAGTTAAGGCAGAACGGAAGCCGGAAACGTGCGTACCGCCTTCAATTGTATTTATATTATTTACATAGGATAGGACATTTTCGCTGTATCCGTTGTTGTATTGAAAGCAGATTTCGCATTGAGTAGGAGTCTTGTTCTCGTTTTTCTCTTCGCCTGAAAGGTAAACCGGCTTTACTACGGATGTAACAAGTTCATCTATATATTGCACGAAATCTACAAGCCCACCTTGGTAATGGTAAACCTCTTCGAGAGATTCTCTTTCATCAATTGAAGTTATAGTTACTTCGGGATTGAGGAATGCAAGCTCACGAAGGCGCTCTGTAACCCGGTCGAAGCGGAAATTGACGGTTTTGAAAATGGTATCATCGGGTTTGAATCGAATAACGGTTCCTGTTCTATCGGTTTTGCCTTGAACTTCAACCTGGGTTATTGGAATTCCGCGGCTATATGATTGAGTATGAATTAGCCCTTCGCGATATACTGTAACTTTCAAATCTGAAGAAAGAGCATTAACGCACGAAACACCGACACCATGCAAACCGCCGGATACTTTATACGATACATTATCGAATTTACCACCGGCATGGAGAGTACACATAACTACTTCGAGCGTCGAGATTTGTTTAACAGTATGCAAACCGGTAGGAATACCGCGTCCATCATCCTCCACTGAGCAGGAGCCATCAGTATGAAGTGTTACTTTTATATTCTTGCAATAGCCTGCTAATGCTTCATCAATTGAGTTATCGACTACTTCATGGATTAAATGATGCAATCCGCGGTCGCTTGTATCACCAATGTACATGGCAGGTCGCTTACGGACTGCTTCCAATCCTTCCAAAACTTTAATACTGTCTTCGCTATATCCGTTTTCGATTTGTTCTACTGGTTGTTCCGGTATGTTATCTTCACCGTTTAAAATCTGGTTTTCTTCGGGCATTTTCTTTAACTCAATTCAATTATAAATTTAATAAATCAATTCAAAAAATGTAATATTATATCATGCAAATTTACGAAATTCTGGGGAAAGTCGGGGAAGAAAGTTTGGTGAATTTATAACTTAATAATAAGCGCCATGAGTTCCTATTTATTTGAGGAGACAATATAATTTTCAATTTTTGAATTTTCAATTTTCAATAAATTTTCAATGATTAATTTAGAATTTTTAAAAATTGAAAATTAGAAATTGAATGAAAATTGCAAAATTGAAAATTGAAAATTTTTCCCTTATCGTTAAGAGTTTCTCTAAATTCGAGTAAAAGTTTGAATCTTTATTAATTTTTTGTGCAAAGCATGTAAACAGTATCTGGAGAGATGTCCAGTCTTTGATTCCACGTCAATACCCCATCATTTAATTTTGCACTTTTAAACGTCATAAGGTCATTAAGTGATTTAAAAGAGCCTTTATCTAAGAAAGGTTTCAAATCAAATATGCCCAGCTCATCGTTTGTGAACACTATATTAATTGTATAATCATCGTTTAATTTGAATTCTTTGATTCTTGGAAACATAAACCACCTTTATTTTAACGGGTCAATATTATACGGAGCATCACCATTGACAGATAAATCCCAATTTGCCATCAAATCTTCTTCGTGTATTGTAATCCAAGCCTTAACGATTTTCAATTTATTATTTGGTAAGTTCCCCTCAAGTAATTCACCATCAGGAATGGTTACAACACTAAATTCCCCTTGATATTTAATATGAACATGTGGTAATTAATGCCGAATATTATCAAAAGCATACATATAAACTACCAATACATAAAACATAGATATCGACGGCATCTTCACTTCAATTTTATTTTTTCATTATTCTATGACATTTTCAAATTAAAATTATTTTAATCATTTCCATATCTCCTTTTGTCAGAGTTCTTCATTATTTTTGAAGACAACATCATTTCCAATTTTCGAATTTTCAATTTCCAATAAATTTTTAATGATTAATTCTAAATTTATTATTAAAAATTAGACATTGATTGAAAATTACAAAATTGATAATTGAAAATTTATCCCTTTCTATCAGTAACTTTTGACTAGTGTGGAGAACCGCTCCTGCAGGTGATTCCTACATTCGCAGGAATGTCATTTTTTTTTACAGTGGATTCCTGCATACGCAGGAATGACAATTATTATTGTTTTATGTACTTATTCCGACAAGCTTCTTCAATGCCCGAACTTCCGCTTTCAGCAAGTGGCGATAAACTCCACGCGGCAAGCCGGAACATGTAACACCGGCAAAAGATTTTCGTTCAAGTTGTTTGACTTCGTATTCAAAATGTTCGAATATACGCTTCACTTCGTGATGGCGCCCCTCATGCAGCTTGAGCATTATTTTAGCACGATTCTCAGGATGTATGAATAGTTCGCACGGCGATGTCCTGCCATCTTCCAATTCCACTCCGGCAGCAATCTGTGTAGCAACCACGTTCGTTAATTCCTTTTCTAAGAGGACATTATATATTCTTTCAATTTTATATTTCGGGTGGGTTAAGCGATTAGAAAGTTCTCCGTCATTTGTCAGCAGCAATACACCCGTAGTGTTCCTGTCCAATCTGCCAACCGGATAAATACGAACTTTCTTTCTTACAATATCCAAGACTGTTTTCCGGTTCTTTTCGTCGCTCGTTGTAGTGATTACATCTTTTGGCTTATTCAGAAGGATATAGATATAAGTCTGTGGCAGTCCAACCGGGTCGCCATTAACCGTGACAAAATCCGAAAGGGAAATTTTCACGCCCAATTCCGATACCGTTTTTTGATTAACTTTTACAACGCCGGATTTAATCAAGTCATCAGCTTTTCTACGGGAAGATATCCCGGTCGAAGCAAGGTATTTATTAAGCCTGATTTCATTTTGTAAACTTGAGTCTTTTTTGGTTTTTCCCATTAATTCGAATCCGTACATTTCAAAAAACACAAATTAAATATTTTTCAATGATTTTAATTGAAATCACGGAAATTCCGTAAAAAGTTCTTAATTTTATTATTTTGTAATTTTCAATTTTGTTAATGCATAAAAAGCACGATATAAAAAAAGACCCGAAACTCAGCAATGAAGAAGACCTCGTAGCTATCGATAAAATTTTAGCGGGGAATTCCGCTGCTTTTGGAATATTACAAAAAAAATATAAACGCCTTATCACATCCTTAATCAGGAAAATGGTCCGGGATGAAGTTGAAGTCGAAGACCTGACTCAGGAGACATTTATCAAGGCATATAAGTCTCTATCGAGCTTCCAGAAGAATTATACTTTTTCTGCATGGCTTTATAAAATTGCATCAAATTCATGTATTGATTATTTAAGGAAAAAGCGATTTAAGACCGTTTCATTATCTCATCCATCGCCATCAGGCGATGAAGAAATTTATCTTGAAATAGAAGATGTAACTCAAAAAACCGATTCTGCTATTTTAGGAGAGGAAAAGAAATTAGCTTTGAACCGTGCTATTGAATCACTTCCGGCTCAGTACCGAGAAATCATCAAATTGCGGCATGAAGAAGAATTAGACTATAACGATATTTCGTTGCAATTAGCCATTCCTTTAGGAACGGTGAAGGCTCAATTATTCCGTGCGCGAAAACTGCTATATACTGAACTACGAAAGAATTTGAATTTGTTTACCGAGCATTGATTTATCCTTAAATAAATTCGACATTTCTACGTTATATATTAGTAAAAAAGGATTTGAAATGCAGAAACCACAAGAAAATTTGTCATCCGAAACAATTTGGGCTTTGTTTCAGGAAACTTCTTTGCAAATCAAAGAAAATGATAGAAAATATCAAGAAATGCAAAAAGAAATGCAAAGGGAATTTCGTAAGGAGATGATTGCAAATGACAAAAAAGCAACAAAAAAACTAAATAAACTAGAAGAACTTTTTGTTAGCCAGTGGGGAAAATTAATTGAATCCCTGATTGAGGGTGATTTAATCAAACTTTTGAATTTGAGAGGCATTAAAGTTCAGAATTTAAGCACGAGAATAAAAATATTTAAAAATAACAGGCAATATGAATTTGATATCATTGCTGAAAACGGAACTGAAGTTGTTATAGTCGAAGTAAAAACAAATTTGAAAGTAAAGAATGTAAAGGACTTCCTGATTACCTTGAATGAAATTAAAACAATTTTACCAAGATATAAAGACAATATAATAATTGGAGCTATGGCATTTCTGAAGTCGGATGAACGAAGTGAAATTTTTGCTTCATCCAAGGGATTATTTACAATCCGGTCAACAGGCAATAGCTCTTCAATAACAAATGCAAAGGACTTTTTACCAAAATATTTTTAATTAAATACAAAATTCAATGGTCGAACAAATCAAAAAACTCGAAACTGAAATCCGAACTACTTTAGGCAATATAAAAGATGCTGTTGAACTGGATTTATTCCGTTTAAAATATTTAGTCAAAAAAGGTTCTATTGCAGCTTTATTCGAGCAAATGAAGGATGCACCACCCTCCGAAAAACCAATCGTTGGACGTGAACTCAATCTTTTACGCCATATTGCTGAATCGGAATACAAGGAATTAAAGGAGAAATTTAACTCCTCATCGCCGGCGAAGAAACAAATTGATTTAACGCTTCCAGGAAGAACGCATTTCACAGGTACATTCCATCCCACACTCAGAACGATGGATGAGATGATAGATATATTTACCGAACTCGGTTTTGGCGTTGCCGAAGGACCGGATATTGAGGACGGTTATCACAATTTCGATGCATTGAACTTCCCCCCCGACCATCCTGCCCGGGATATGCAGGATACTTTCTTTATAAAATCGGATAAGGATTTGCTGCTCCGTACTCACACTTCACCGGTGCAAATCAGGGTAATGCAGAATCAAAAACCACCGATTCGCTGTATAATGCCTGGTCGGGTTTACCGGAATGAAGCGATTAATGCGCGTTCGTTAGCGGAATTTCATCAAATTGAGGGTTTGTATATAAATAAAAAAGTATCGCTTGCCGAACTTAAAGGTACTTTAATGGTATTTGCAAAGAAAATGTATGGAGAGAATTCGAGTTTCCGGTTTCGTCCATCATTCTTTCCCTTTACCGAACCGAGCGCTGAACTTGATATAACATGTTATCTTTGTCATGGCGCCGGCTGCCGGATTTGCAAACATTCCGGTTGGCTCGAAATTGCCGGCTGCGGAATGGTTCATCCTAATGTATTGCGGGCGGGTGGTATAGACCCGGAAGTTTATTCCGGTTATGCATTTGGCTTCGGTATTGAGCGAGTAACATTGCTACGTACAGGTATTGACGATATAAGGTTACTATACGATAACGATGTTCGAGTATTGAGGCAGTTTTAATAACTTTTATATAAAATTAAGAAAGCTAAGTTTTATTAAAATAAGAATTATTTATCGTGGTAATATCAAAGAGAAATTGGTTAAAGATAATTGGAAAGAAAAACCCCCTAACCCCCTTTGAAAAAGGGGGGATATTTGTTCCCCCTTTTTCAAAGGGGGTTAGGGGGTTTTTCTTAAATTTATGGCGAATTTTAGATAAAAAAAATTCCTTGAAATCAAAGTTTTTAATCCCTTTAACCATATTTTTTATGTTAGCGCTTAATTGTCTTTATGCCCAAAAAACTCCTTTAGCCACATATAAACTTGAAGGTAAATGGCATTTCATTGCATCGGACGGCTCTACACTGTTTGCACCTCAATTACTCGATGAAGTAACTTCTTTTAAAGAAGGATATTTCAGGGTTATGAAGAAAATAAATAATAAGGAAAAATGGTACTTCCTGGATTCCTTAGGCGAAACTGCTGTAACCCCTGACTGTGATTATGTCTTTGATTATTCCGAAGGATTAGCTCTTACAGTAAATAATCTCGATGAACAGAAACTTCAAAATAAATTCGGATTTATCGACCAAAACGGCAAACAGGTTATTCCAATGATTTACAATGATGCAGAAAGCTTTTCTGAAGGATTAGCTTATGCGGCAGGTAATGAAACCAGGGGATGGCTCGATAAAAAAGGGAATTTTGTGATTACCTTAAAAACGAAAGTCAATGGTTATACATTTCATGATGGCTTAGCAATGATAAGTAATTCCGAATATAAAATCGGATTTGTGGATAAACATGGCAATGAAGTTATACCACTAATTTTCGATGAAGCAGGAAGTTTTTCCGAAGGATTAGCTTTTGCTAATACAGGATATAAGCTTGGTTATATCGACGGAAAAGGAAAACTTGTTATTCCGGCTCAATTCGACTATTGCGATGATTTCCATAACGGAGTAGCTTTTGTCGGGTTCCTCGATAAAAGAAATGCTATAACGTATGGAGCGATTGATAAAACGGGTAAATTTACCATTCCTTTCAAGTTTGAGAAAGCCCGCAGTTATTCGGAAGGATTAGCAGCGGTCAAGCTCGATGGTAAATGGGGATATGTCGATGTTATGGGAAGTTTTACCCTTATGCATCAATTTTCTGCAGCTAACAGTTTTATCAACGGTTTAGCCTTTGCAGAGAACAAAGAAGAAAATAAAATCGGTTTTATAAATAAAAAAGGTGAGTTTATAGTAATATTACCAAAATGTGAGCATGTAGTAGATTTAAGACTGAATAAATTAGTATATTAAATTACTTTAGGAAATATTCCGTAGTATATTATTTTATAATTATTTAGAAAATATACCTTAATATTTTTTCTATTTAATTAATCACTTTAATGATATTAATTTATTAATAGTTATTTAGTTTATATAAAATATTTTATTGTTGTACTCATTTAATTAATTAATAATTATGAATCTTACAAAAAAAATCATATTAACCCTCTTATCATTAATAACAGCTTCACACCTATTAATATCTAAAGGTAATTTTGTAGGTAAATACGAAGTTAATGTCTATCCAAACATTCTTACGATAGAATTCAAATCCGACTATACATTTGAAATAGTTGATTCTGCAAAGTATTACGATAAACGTAGTGCAACGGGAAAATGGGAATTGAAGAGGGGTGATACAATAATTATCAATACATTCAATCAACTTCTTCCATTTGAAGAAACTCAGGGAGATTCGAGTAATATAGTTACAATCAAAGTAGTTGATACCAAAGGCAATCCTATTGAGCAGGCAAGAGTAATGGTTGATTTGGCTAACAATCAGGGTGCATCTTCAATGACGGATAAAAACGGATTAATCAAATTCAAATATAGCAGTTTGATATTCCGAAATCTTACTGTTTATGGTCCTAAATTAGGCATTTTCGGTAACAAATATCATCCAAACAAGATCTTCAAAAATCATGTTACAATTACATTTATGGATACAGACTCGCAACCAATTGTAAATAATGGTAAATATTTAATAATGGGTGATACTTTAATCGAGTTGGGGGAACCTTTTTCGGAAACTTATGGTTATGCAGGTACACTGGTATTTTCTAAAGTTTATAATATCGAAAAATTAAAAAATATAATTATTGATGAAAATAAGTATTTCAAGTACCAGGCAAATTCCGACTTTTTTAAAAAAGATACTTATGATTCTACGAAGTATAATTATTTTACAATAATCACTACATTAATTGGTAACATCGTAAAAAATCTCGATGGAATCGGCGGTTATAACAAAAATGAATATAACATATTCGAACGGCAAATAATTGGATTCAATGATGCAATTCAAAAAATCAAGGCTGAAGATTTCTTTCATAAAAAGTTTTCAGTTTCAATAGCAAAACGATTTGAAAAAACCATTTCCAAAACCGGTTCAAATCTAATCGAATTCGAATCGATTACCGGTAAGTTTTTGGAATTGAAGAAAAAGCAAAGTATAAAAAGATGAGTCATATCAAAAAACCAAAAATTTAAGAGGTTGTCTCATAAGCTATAAAATGGAAGAATGTCACGGATAACATTAAAAAAGCCTGTAATTTTGAATTACAGGCTTTTTTTGCGGGGCCGACGAGACTCGAACTCGCGGCCTCCAGTGTGACAGACTGGCGCTCTAACCAAACTGAGCTACGACCCCGGATTTATTTTAAAATTCAAAGGAATTCTTCCAAATCCCCAGTGGACCCAAGGAGGATTGAACTCCTGACCTCTTGAATGCCATTCAAGCGCTCTCCCAGCTGAGCTATGGGCCCTTCTTATTTAAAAAAAATAAGGAATACAAAATTAAGTATTTTTTGTCGAATTTCAAAAATATTTGTTTGTGAAATCACAAATTCATACGAATTTTTAATTATTTATTTTTCAGTATATAGAATTTATAAAAAAAATTAACAAAAAATCATATTATAGATAAATTATTATTGTTTATTAATTATTATTTTATAAATTGCATTTAATTAAAATTGTAATTAATAACTTATTACAAAATATTCATACAATGAATTGTAATAGAATTAATATCTAAAATGAAAATATCGCTCAGAACGCGGCTTGCTTTTTGGTACACGGCAATAGTTGCATTGTCCTTGTTAGCATTCGGGGCATATACATACTACTCGGTTTCAAACGAGCTTTATTCAAATCTCGACGCATCTCTCGTTAAAGTTACAAACTCTATCGATTATATTATCGAGCGAAAACTATGGGAATTACAAGAAAAACAATCAAATGGTACTACTCATAGTCAAAGAAAATTTAAAATTGATTCAAATTATAATGAATTGTCGTTTCTTACGGAAGAACAGAAAAGGTCATTAGACCTTGAAAAAAAGTATGATTCCAAACGTTCCAATGAGCAGGAAAGCATTTGGTCATCAATTTATGAGCATATTCTTTTAAGACCCCGTAATTATTTTATTCAGATTGCCGATACAGCCAATAAAATTGTTTGGCGCTCTGCTAATCTTTTGTCGGATTCTCTTCCCATTTTACCGACAACATCGATGATTTCACAATTTGTTAATAAATCTTTAGAACGGTTAACTCTCGATTTAGGCTCTAACGTACTTTACGCACGTGAGTTTTCAGGAACTCCAGGAGATTCTACTTTTTTCAGCTATCTATTCCACAAAAAAAATGTACGATTATTTGCAAAAAGGACTCAGAACGCCACTCTTTCGATTGGCTATTCCTACGACGAAATATCACATACACTTAAAGGATTGTTTAATTTATTGCTATTAACCATACCTTTGATTCTTTTTGTATCTACTTTAGGAGGACTTGTTCTTTCCAAATTATCATTGCAATCAATAGATGAGATTACGCGCACGGCACATGAAATTACTGCCAGCAATCTTAGCCAACGTCTTTCCGTTCCCGATACAAAGGATGAAGTAGGCAGACTCAAAACAACATTAAACGAGATGATAGAAAGGTTAGAGAATTCCTTTACCCAAATTAAACAGTTTACATCCGATGCTTCGCACGAGATGAAAACTCCGTTGACAATACTTCGTGGTGAACTCGAGCTTGCACTTCATCATCAGAAGACACCCGATGAATACGAATTTATATTAGCCAGCTCGCTCGAAGAAGTTTCAAGGTTGACAAACATCGTAGAATCATTATTAGAACTCTCGCGAGCCGATGCCGGACAGGTTAAAATGAATTTTCAAAAACAGGATATTGTACCGCTCCTAAAGGATATTATCGAGGATGCTGAAATATTGGCTGAAAGTAAGAATTTAATTATAACTACGAAAATTGATGATTCGGTTGAATGTACAATAGATGCTCCCAGGTTGCATCAGGCTTTTTTGAATATTATCGAAAATGCTATTAAATATACACCGGCAAATGGTAAAATAAATATTGAACTTTCCGAAGATAATTTTTTTACTGAAATTAAAGTGTCTGATACCGGTATTGGTATTCCGGCTGAGCAATTACCACATATTTTCGACCGTTTTTACAGGGCTAACCGGGATAAGACCGAAGGAATTACGGGTTCCGGACTTGGTTTATCTATCGTTAAATGGATTATTGATGCCCATCAGGGTAAAATTTTCGTTGATAGCCGGTTACAACAAGGAACCGTTTTCACCGTCCTTTTGCCAAAGGTTATTAATCAAGGTTGAAAATTAGGATGAATTTTATAAAAATCAAATTTCTATTCTTATCCTTTTTCATTATTATCAATTGTCTCGAAGCTCAGCATTGCAAGGATTTTCTTGTTTATGACGGTATGGAGAAGGTTGTCAAATTCGGCATGGACTCCACTACTCACTGGTGGGCTATTACCGAACCTTTCACGAATAAAAACAGGGTATTAATCGACGGCTCCTCAAGCGATGTTTATCAATCCGTATCCGAACCTATATTCTCACCCGATGGGTATAGATGGGCTTTTGCTGCCTGCGATAATAACTACTGTTATATTGTATCGAACGAAGAGAAAATTTCTCTACCTTTTGTTAAAATCACGGAAATTACATTCAGCCCGAATTCCCAGGCATTGGTCTATGCTTACAAAGAAACCGAAGATGAAATTATAGTTTTGCCGAATAGAAAAATCAAGGTGTACGCAAGATACGGCAGTATGTATTTATCATCGGGTGGAGAAAGAATTGCCTTCATGGGGAGAAGAGTCGATGGATTCGTACTTAATATTAATGGTCAGGAATCTTCCATATTCGATGAAATAAAACCTTTCGGATTCTGGCAGGATGGCACCTTTCTTTTTGCCGGTAGAAGTGGAGACAGATGGCAGATATACAAAGACGGAAAGGCATATCCCGAGAGTTATACCGGTATTTTCGAACCTACCTTGAATTTATCCGCAAATTGTGCGGCATTTTCAGGAACACTGCTTTCGGGCAAACAAGTCGCAGTACTCATTTCAGAAGAATACTATGAACCTCTTATAAGTAAGCAATATGATATTATCGAAAATATTACTTTACATCCGAATTCACCCCTTGTGGCTTTTACGGCAACAAACGACGGCACTCACTATGTTGTTCTTAGCTCCTCGGAATATTTTGCACCGGGTAATTTCTCCAAAATCAGGTTTACTTATGATGGTTCGGAGCTTTTCTTTATGGGTTGCCAGACTGATTGCTATGCAAATATCAACGGACGCAAATTTCCAATGAATTCATTAATCGACCTTCAATATACTTTTGCATGTAAACCCGGTACCCGGACTATTGCATACTCGACAAGTTCATCCATAGTATTCAGGTATATCGAAAGAAAAGAATTATACTCCGGTATGATGACCGATGCTACTTCACCGGCACGTTATAATTGGCGTACCGACCGTTATGAAGCGCTTGGCAGCATAAATAACCGGATTTATTTAATGACCTGCAAAAACTAATAAATAAATAATAACACACCCCTTAATCCCCTCTCAAGAGGGGAATTTGAACATTCCCATCTTGAGAGGGGATTAAGGGGTGTGTTATTATTTAACGATGAAACAATTTGATTATTAACTACTATATTTATTTTTCATCTGATTCTCGTAAAAATTCTATAAATTTGAGTTTTTTTAAAATATAATTATTAAATAAAAATTATTCAGGATGAAGAAAATCAACACATTCTCCTCGATTGATGGGCGTAAGCTGCTGGTCGAAATATTCAGGGAACTCAGGTACGAAAAACAACGTTCTGCTTTATCAACTCTTGCTATCTGCTGGCGGATTTGTACTTATGAGAAAAACATTCGCAGGTATGTCCAGAAAGATGTTGAAATAATGCATACACTCGGACTATTCTCCGGTTCTGCACTCTGGATGGAAGAGATACTGAACCGCTTTTACTTTTCAACCATCAATTCATTCGTATATTTCGGTGCTGCTATTCTGCTTGTTCTAATCGGCGTAAGAAGATTTTCCGAAGTTGTGACAAATGACATTGTCATCGCCGGAATAGGATTCGAAGCCCTGATGCTGGTTTTAATGTTTATCGTCATGCTTTTTACTCCAAATGAAGATATATCCTTTCAAGGAAACGGCGATAATAATGAAACAGGGGAATTATTAACCGAAATAGGTGAAATTAGCCGTGATTTTGCCGCTGTTATCCTCCAACTTGAAGAGTTAGGTAAAACACTATCGGAAATGACCGACAGCCAAAAGAAAATGATTCAATCAATCGATGATATTGCAAAAATCAATGCAAACGCAGTTTCTCCAAATCCGGAGATGCTCGAGGCAATGAAACAGACAAACCTTGCATTGAATGATTTTAAAACGGCAATTGTATCTCTGAGTGAATCCGTGAAAACTTTAAATAAGGAAGAAATCGAATTCTCGGTACGAAAAGAAGTTGAGCGATTTCTTGTAAATCAAGTCAGGCAACCATGATTGGTTAATTATTGATGAAATTGTTATTTATAATTAGAATTTAGAGTTCTTATAAATCAAGTTAGGCAACCAAAACCGGTTAATTATAGATGAGGCAGTTATTTATTAGAAGAAAAAGGGTAGTCGAGATATATTTTGTATTGTATCTTGCTGCATTGATATTGTTATTGCCCGATACTCATCCATATACCAACTCATCTCAATCACCATCCAATAAAATACAAACATTGCCATTTAATCTATATCCGAATAAAAATGTTCTTACCTGCCGAATGGTAATGGACAGTGCCGGATACCGAATTTTATCAATAGATTCAATAAATACGATTTATTTTGCAGGCAATGTATCAGATGTGAAATTCGAATTTACAGTTGAGGACCAATCCCTTAATCAACGACTGACCCTGAAATCAGAGGGGCAGACCCATTCCAAATATTTTCGTCTTGAAGAACGCTCCGAGCAACAGGCAGCAAATTTTATTTGGAAACCTCCACTGAATGAAAAGATTAATAAAACATACTTAGTGAAAGTAGTTGCAACTGCCAGGGCAAAAGTAAATTCGGCAGATGGCGTAGTACTCGCCGGGCAAAGTTATCAGGTGCAGACTCAGTTCAGCCTGAATGTCAGCTATCTTGGTCCGTTGGCTTCTAATGATATTAATAATCAAAGAACATCCGGTTCGAGCCCCGGTTCTACGGAGCAATTAAATCCGGCAATAATGGAATTTCTTCGACAGGCTCCTCCAAATGAAGTATTTCTTAAAGCACAATACGATAACATACCATTGATAACACGCCAGACATGGAAAAATAGTATTGATGTTTACGGGATTAGCAAGCTGGATATGGACAAAACAGTTCAACTTATCGTTAAACAAATACCACAAAACAACCAGGGCAAAGCCTGGATTAAAGATATTTCCCAGAACAGGATAACAGTTGTCGGGATAGCTCCTGTTCAGGGAAGTCTACGGGTTGAACTTAAATTATTAAGGAGGAGCGATGGTAAGCAACTATCTATTGATTTTTCTGTGAATTCAAATCCACTGGAAGAACCTATTTTCGAAACTGTTATGCACCCGGAACGGCAGTATGAAATCAATCCAAATCTGCCATTGATAGCAGGACAGAATTGCAAAGCTTTTCTAAAAGAAGACAACAAAATCAGGGCTGTTAGTTCTCAGGGCGAATCATTTAAATTTACACCCGACCAATCCGATAACGGCAAAGTTTTCACTCTCGAGCGATATTTCAACGATAGCCTGGTCGGACAAATCTATAATCTTTCTGTGAGTGACTATCAGGAACCGGAGATTATACGTTTTTGGCAATTAAAAGATGCCATTAGGATGGAAACCCGTTCTTTTGGTATTGCTAAGGGCAGGAAGAATTTTATTGAGTTTTTAGAAATTTCCGGAAATGCAACCTGGAGGGAAATATTCGGCTCAACAAAGGAAGACTCAAAAAATAAAATTTATAACCAGATATTCGAAATTACTCCGAAAAATCCTGCAATACCCTTTTCATTCAATGTACGAGCCGTTGACAGGTCAGGTAAGAAAAGCGTACAAAAGAGCTATCCCTGATTGGATTGTAACTTTTATTTGTAATAATCGTAATTTGTAAAGTAGAAAAAATGCACTTAAGGAATTAAAAATGAAATCTTGGATTGTTATAATTTTTTTTATATCAACAATAGGCAGTTCGGCACAAAGAGCCGGTGTTCCTTATTCGAATGATGATAAAACCAAACTACCTCCTCAATTAAGCCTGAATCAATGCCTTCAACTTGCACTTAAACAGAATTTCGATATAATATTAAATGCTCCGAAAAAAGAATCAGCCGAAGCAGCCTTATCGAGTGCTTTTGCTACATATCTCCCTTCGGTTTATTTCAATAGCGGCTATAGGCATGAATTTAAGAATTATGGTACAACAATATCATCAAATTCTTCTTCACCGAATAATCCGTATGATTCTTCAACAAATTCTGTAATGTGGGCTGCTTATAGAGCATCAAATATGCTCATGAGCCCTATATTGTCTCAAATGCAAAACAGTAATATATCATTATCAAATAATTATTATAACATGAGTTTATCGGCAAACCTGATACTTTTCGATGGTATGAACAGGGAAGCAAATTTAGAAAAGGCAAAAAAATCGGTAGAAGCTGTGATTAAATCGAATAATCAATTGGAAAGAAATGTCCTAATCAGTGTTTACCGGGATTATATAGATGTAATAAGAAATAAACAAATTGTTCACGTACGAAACGAAAATTTCAATCTGGGAAATAAGGAATTAGAGAGGATTCAGGCTCAATACTCTGCAGGAGTTGTACCGATGAGCAATGTATATGCCCAGCAGGCAGACCTTGGAAGTCGCGAGCTTGAATTAATCACAGCAGATAATAACGTGCGTCTCTCAAAAGCCAAATTGCTAATTAATATCGGTTATAATGCAGATACTGCTATTGATTTCGAAAATCAAAGCCTCCCCGATTCGATAACCAATACCGAAATGCAACAATTCAGAACCTCAGTCGGTTCTTATGAAGAGTGTATGAAAAAGGCAATGTCGAAGCGAAATGATTTTGCTGCTGCCGGGTTAGCTGTTGAGTCAGCCCATTCCGGCATTACTGCTGCGCAAAGCGGATACTATCCTCGAATTTCGGCATCCGGCGGCTGGAGTTGGGCTAATTCGGAATTCAGTCAATTCGACCAGGGACTTTCGTCATTCGGATTAAGTTTATCCTTTCCGGTATTCGATAACCTGATGACACGCAGCCAGGTTCAATCAGCTCAATTGCAGCTTGAGCAGAGGAAGGTCGAACAGCTTCATCTCGAGCAGCAGATTCGTGGCGCTGTTCAAGCTGCATTCCTGATTTTGGACGCAGCCGAAAAACAAATTGAAATAACTAATCGTGCAATGCGTTCTGCGTTAATGAACTACGAAAGTACTAATGAACGATATAAAGTAGGCGCAGCAAACATTACAGAGCTTCAAACAGCAAATAACCAACTCGTCGGTATGCAAATTAACCGGGTCAATGCAGTATATAATTATATAATGGCTCAGAAGGAATTGCTGTATGCTATTGGTGAGTTATAATTTGTAGTATTTTATCATTCTGAACTTTAGAATAATTGAAAAGAAATGACAAATTCAAGAGAAACCCCCTAACCCCCTTTGAAAAAGTGGGAATAAATTGTTCCCCCTTTTTCAAAGGGGGTTAGGGGGTTTCTCTTTGTATAACTTTTATTATGAATTAACATCTGGGATAATATATATGAAATGTGAAAAATGCGGTAATGAATATCCTTCTCAATATTTTTTTACTACTCCGACAATTTGCACTGAATGCTTTAAGCGTCTGCCGGTTGAGGAGCAGCAAAGGTTATTCACCCAATTGCAATATATGAATCCCGTAGATGAATCGACCTTTTTCAGGGTTGGTTTCGGATTACGGTTCGGCGCTGCATTCATAGATATTGTTTTATTATACATTGTTTATTTGATTGCATTGAAGTTTTCAGGACTGGAGACCCATTTGGAATCGATTGACAGGATGCAATTATTTAATCAGGCTTATATTTTGGCTAATATGGAAATTTTTTATGAGATAATTCGAATTGCTATTACCGCTGCTCTGTTCACATTTTTAATATTAATGATTCCTGAAATTTTATTAGCCGGCAGTATTGGGAAATTTATATTGAAATTACGCATAGCATCGGCAAACAGGACACCAGCAGGCTATTATAAATTAATAATCCGGTTTCTTGCAAAGCATGCGTGGTTCCTCGTTTTAGCGCCTGCTTATTTTGTAAAAGCAGAATTTCTGTCATGGTTATTTATTATTTTGTTTTTATCAACTATTGTCGGCTGTTTCTATGCTTTATCGCCCAAAGCGCAGGCTTTCCATGATATGTTGGCGGGTACTGCGGTGTTCAGGACGAGGGACTTACTTAAATAATTCTGAATTCTGAATTATGAATTATGAATTCTGAATTTTTGATTATAATATTATAAATAAGATTTAAATTCTTTGATATTAGAATTAAGATTTTAGATGTTAGAATTAAGATTTTAGATGTTAGAATTAAGATTTGAGTTGTAAGAATTGAGTTTTGAGTTGTAATTGTTATTATCAAAGTATTATAAAGTAAAAAAAAATGAGTTAGTTGAAGAAGAAAATGAGTTAGTTGAAGATAAAAATGAGTTAGTTGAAGATAAAAATGAGTTAGTTGAAGATAAAAATGAGTTAGTTGAAGAAGAAAATGAGTCCGATGAAGATAAAAATGAGTCCGATGAAGATAAATATATGTTCAATGAAGGAAATAATTAATAAGAATTAGTAATTTAAAACAAAAAAATAGAATTTATTAACCCGGAAATTTATTCGTTTGAATTGTAATTGCTTTTTTATAATTAAAATATTACAGAAAAAAATTTAATCATAATAAAACAGGTCTATGAAATGGCAAAGAAAAAATCAAAAAAGAAAGCCATAGTAATCATTTCCATTTTGGTTTTAATTGGAATAATAACAACTGTTGCTGTTATTCAAAGCTCTAAAGAAAAGTCGATTAAAGTAACAATCGATAAAGTAAGTAAAAGAACGATAACTCAGAGTGTCGCTGCAACCGGCAAAGTTGAGCCGGAAACCGAAGTAAAAATTTCATCGCAAACGAGTGGCGAAATAATATTTCTTGGAGTGCAGGAGGGCGATAAAGTCAGGAATAATCAGTTATTGGTTCGCATTAATCCTGATATAATCGAAACCCAGGTCGAGCAATTTAAAGCCGGAGCAGACGCTGCAAAAATGGAAATCGAAGCCCGTCTTGCCGAAAAAGAACGTGCTGAAGCTGAGTTCTCCCGCATTATTGAATTATATAAAAAGGAATTTGTTTCGAAACAGGATTTCGACCGCTCGAAAACTACGGTTGACCAGGCAATTTCCGGTTATAAATCTGCGTTATCTCGCTATGAACAGGCTGAAGCTGGGTTTAAACAAATCCAAAGAAGCATGAACAGAACTTCAATTTTCTCTCCAATTTCGGGTGTTTGCACGAAACTTTCTATTGAAAAGGGAGAAAAAGTTGTTGGTACGGAAATGATGGCGGGAACTGAAATGATGAAAATCTCCGACCTTACGGTAATGAATGCAGTTGTAGATGTTGACGAAAATGATATTGTGCTTGTTAAAGTTGATGACCCTGTGAAAATCGAAATCGATGCTTATCCTGATAGAGTATTTCCCGGTAAGGTGATTGAAATAGGACATTCGGCAAAGACTAATCAATTGGGAACCCAGGATGCGGTTACAAATTTTTCTGTTAAAATAAGAATCTTGGAGATTGAAGCGAGCCTTCGTCCGGGAATGAGTTGCAATGCTGAAATTGAAACCCAAACAAAAGAAAATGTCCTTTCCGTACCGTTGCAAGCCGTAACCATTCGCGATACAAAGAAAGAAGATGCAACAAAGGTCGATGAAGATGACCATGGGGTAAGACAGGATAAATCAGATAAAGAAAAGAAACAAAAAACCAAACGTCCGCAATCCGTCGTATTTAAGAAGAATGGTAACAAAGTCAAGATGGTAAATGTCGAAACGGGAATAAGCGATAATGGATATATAGAAATCACGAGTGGTTTGAAGGAGAAAGAAGAAATCGTTAGCGGCAGCTTCCAGGCGGTAAGCCGCGAACTGAACGACGAATCGGAAATCAGGGTTGATTCAACGAACCAAAAATCAAAGAAAACACAAAACGAAAAGAAAAAGTAAATGAGTGAAATAATTGAAACGGAAAAAAATCCTTTAATCAGGATAGAGCATATATCTAAGGTATATGAGATGGGTGTTGAGAAAGTGTATGCTATTCGGGATATTTCCATCAATATTTATAAGAACGAATATCTTGCAATCATGGGTCCATCAGGCTCGGGTAAATCCACGCTGATGAATATACTCGGATGCCTTGATACTCCAACAAGCGGGCTTTATCACTTCACCGGTTTGGATGTAAGCGATATGGATGATAACGAACTTGCCGGCATTAGGAATAAAGAAATTGGATTTGTTTTCCAGACTTTCAATCTTTTACCGCGTGCTTCATCATTGAAAAATGTAGAGCTGCCGTTGGTTTATGGTGGTGTATCTTCTTCGTTGCGAAAGGAAAAGGCAATGGCAACTCTAACTGATGTCGGTCTTGGTGACAGGGCTCATCATAAACCAAATGAACTTTCCGGTGGTCAGAGGCAGCGAGTTGCAATTGCCAGGGCGCTGGTTACTAATCCGTCAATAATATTAGCCGATGAGCCGACAGGTAATCTCGATACTAAAACAGGTGAAGATTTAATGATACTCTTTAATTCACTTTGGCAGAAAGGCAATACCATAATCATTGTAACGCATGAGGAATTTATAGCTCGTCATGCCCATAGAATCATCCGGCTGCGCGATGGATTGATTGAAAGCGAAGAGGTGAATCCGAATCCTACTTACAGTTTAATGAAAAATTAATTAAAAATGAGATTATTCAAAGAAATATCGGAAAGTTTACGAATGGCTCTCACAGCGCTGTACGCCAATAAACTGCGCTCATTTCTGGCTTCTCTGGGAGTAGTCATTGGTATTTCGTTCGTTATACTCATGGGCTGGGCATTGGACGGATTAGACCATGCCATGGCTGACGCATTCAAAGCATTAGGCGCCGATATGCTATACGTCGATAAATGGGACTGGGCTGGCGGGAGGCGTTGGGATTTAATCAGGCAGCGCAAACCTATAACAATCGAGCAGGGAAAAGAGTTGGTCGAAAGGCTGCAAACACCTGAATTAGCATACATGTATTCCAATGCACATAGAGCAAATTTTAAATGTAAGGATAAAGCATTTACCGGTATCTCCGTTAACGGTACCGGTTGGCAACATTCGCAAACACCGATGGGTTCGATTCTTGAAGGCAGGCATTTTTCAATTTTCGAGGCACAGCAATCAGCACGGGTTGCAGTAATTGGATATAATGTTAATGCAAAAATTTTTCCTGAAGGCGGCGCTATCGGTACATTATTGAAAATAAACGGAATCGACTTCACTATAATCGGGGTTGCCAAAAAGCAGGGTACTGCATTCTTCGATTTTCTCGATAATGAAGTACATATCCCATTCGGCGCATTCATCAAAATATTCGGACGTGAACGTTCTGTTGGAATATCCGTCAAGGCAGGAAGCGAAGAAAATATGGAACGTGTAAAGTCAGAAATTCGCGGTCTGATGCGAAGTATTCGAAATTTGAAACCTAATCAGGAAGATGATTTCTCGATTAATGAGTTGAAAGCCTTCGATGAAATACTAAACGAAATGCGTAAATATATTTGGGGCGCTGGAATCGGGATGACAATACTTTCGTTTATTGTTGGCATAATCGGTATTATGAATATCATGTTCGTCTCCGTTACCGAAAGAACAAAGGAAATAGGAATAAGAAAAGCAATTGGAGCGAGGAAGAGTTCGATATGGTATCAATTCATTATCGAATCGTCTGTGTTATGTATTGCAGGCTCTATTTTTTCGCTAATTTTATGCTCAATTATTGTTTACCTGGCAGCTACTTTCTTACCGGATTATTGGCCCAAAGCGGATTTATTATCACCCTATTTACCGTATCAATTATTGTTTATTGCTTCGATTGTTTCAATTTTTGTTGGCATTATAGCCGGATTGGTTCCTGCTATACGTGCGGCAAATCTCGACCCGGTAGATGCGCTGCGTTATGAGTAAATTACTAATTACTAATTACTAATTATGGATTATAAATATTATATTTTAAGTTTAAGGATAAGGGATAATGAATTAGGTATAAATAGGATTAAAAAATCCTAAAATCTTTAAATCCTATAAATCCTAATTCAGATAATTAAATGAACAAAAAACCATTAACCATTAATCATTAACCATTAACCATTAACCATTAATCATTAATCATTAACCATTAACCATTAACCATTAGATTATGAATATAGGTGAAAGCATAATATTAGCCCTGAACTCAATCAGGGGAAATAAAATGAGGGCAGCACTTACGATGTTAGGCATTTCGATAGGTGTATTTGCAATTATGGCATCCGGCTCCCTTATATATTCTTTGAACGATATGATGTCAAGCCAGTTGGATGAATTAGGCGAAAATACATTTTTTATTTATAAAATGCCGGCAATGAATTTCGGACATAACTGGCGGAAATATGCCAAACGAAAACCGATTTCTTACTCACAAGGAAAAGAATTCAAGAAATCAATGACCCTGACAAATGATATTAGTATATACGGCGAATCGTTCGGAGGTAGTGTGAAATCAGGGGATTTGGAGACTGACCCTGATGTTATTGCTGTTGGATGTGATGAAAATTTTTTCCAGTTCAATAACTACAAAGTTGCCCTGGGCAGGCTTATTACCCAGGAAGATATTAACATGAATTCCAGTGTTGCCGTTATTGGTAATGATATTATAACAAAGATTTTTCCAAATTTAAATCCTATCGGTAGAAAAATCCGTATGAAGAACCAGGTTTTCACCGTTATAGGAACGCTCGTACCACGCGGCGCAGTTATGGGGCAAAGCCAGGATAATTTCATTATGGTTCCTGTTACTCCATTCCTGAAATACTTCACCAACGAGTGGACCGAATCTTTGAATATTATCTGCAAAGCCGAAAGCCGTGCTTTACTTACCGAAACTATCGACGAAGCAACCGGTGTTATGCGGACAATCCGCAATTGCAAACCCTGGGAAGAGAACAATTTTGAAGTAGAAACATCCGAATCGATAACGGAGCAGTTCTCAAGTATAACTGATTACCTGTCGATTTTCGGAAATGTTTCCGGTATAATAGCTCTAATTGCTGCCGGTGTTGGCATTATGAACATTATGCTTGTAACGGTAAAGGAACGTACTCGTGAAATAGGTGTTCGCAAGGCTGTTGGTGCAAAAAGAAGCTGGATTCTGACTCAATTTATTATCGAAGCCGTCGTGCTTTGCCAGATTGGCGGATTGATTGGTATGACGCTTGGTTACGGATGTTCTTCATTATTAGGAAGCATGATTGGCTTTAAATTAGGAATTCCTGTTTTATTGATACTCAAGAGTATTGGAATTTGCACAATGCTTGGAGTTACATTCGGCGCATATCCCTCATGGAAAGCTGCTAAGCTCGACCCAATAGAAGCGCTGAGATATGAGTAATTTTAATTCTGAATTCTGAATTCTGAATTCTGAATTCTGAATTATAAGTTCTTTTTTTTAATTACTTTTTAAAATACTAATAAAGTATTAAAATGGAAATATATTAAAAATAAATATCATAACTCATAACTCATAACTCATAACTTAATGAAGACACTCTCTTCAATATTAAAAGCAACTACAACCTCAATCACCGATTTACTTGCAAGGCGGATATGCCTTGTTTGCAAATCCGTTTTAAATAATAATCCTGTTCAAAAAAGCGTATCTTATATAACATCAGGATTTATATGCCCCCGCTGTAATGATAGATTTCCTGCACCAATTGAACCATCCGGTATTTTGAATCAAATGATTTCACACTTTCCAGGTGATGAATTATCAATTAGCAATGCAGCATGTTTATTTCAAGCGGATGAGGATTCAGCATATATGGAATTAATTTATGCTTTGAAATATAAAGGATTCAAGCGGGTAGGGGAGCAGCTTGGAACCATGTTAGGTGATTATCTGAATTTAATTGGTATGACTGATTTTGATTTCATAACCGCTGTACCAATTCACTCAGCAAGAAGGAGGGAGCGTGGATATAACCAATCCGAATACATTGCAAGAGCCGTAGCGGATAATTTAAACAAACCGGCAAATTTCAAACTCATTAAAAGAAATAAATATACTCAAACGCAAACCCTGTTAGGCAGCGATGAGAGACGGAAAAACGTTAACGGTGTTTTTGCAGGAGGAAAGGAATTTGATTTGCTCAGGAATAAAAAAATACTTCTTATTGACGATGTGCTGACAACGGGAGCAACGATTAATGCGGCTGCCACTGCATTACTGGAATCAGGAGCAAAAAGGGTGGATTGTGCAGCGCTGGCACATGCTTAGTCTAATAAATTTTCAATTACCAATTACTAATTTTCAATAAATTTTCAATGATTAATTTTGAATTTTAATTTATAAATTTGAAATTGATTGAAAATTGCAAAATTGTAAATTCATTCCTAACGTCAGGAGTTCCTCTTGACGTATATTTTTTATTTGATTGGTAGAAATGGGGTCAAGAGGAACTCTTGACCTTAGGTTTCTTTTTTTTTCTCATTAGAAATTGATTGAAAATTGCAAAATTGATAATTGAAAATTCTCAACCTCACCTCAAGAGTTCCTCTTAACCGGAGGATTAATCATAGCTTTCAAAAATTTATTTCTCTTTGGTATAAAACTCTTCATTTATTTCATCAATTGATATATATTGGGATAATTGCCTGATAATTGCTTTAATTGTACCTTTATCAAGTTCTGGATGGTTGGGGATTGTTATAGTTTGTTCTTGTTTTGATACCGTAGTTTTCTTAAGTTTAATATGGCTTCCCTTTTGAGAATATACTTCGAACCCCAAAATTGCCATAATTTTTATTAATTTTTTTCCCGATAATTGTTTAAGCTTAGGCATATTCAAGTGCACCGAGTTCTATATTGGCGAGAATTGTAGGATTTTTAACAATTTCATAATCCTCGAGTAATGATTCTTCAAAATGAAGCTCTAATGCTTCTCTTATATTGAAAATAAGTTCATCGAGTGATTTTGCCTGAGTAATAACAGGAATACCTACACATTCGGCAATATAATATTTCTCACCTTTGTATATCTGAACCTGAATAATTTTTTTCAATTTCTCACCTCTATTTATTGCATTAAACCTTTTAACGAAAATACCACAATTTCATTTTATTATTGTGATAATCATCAATATAATAATTCATACATCTTTTAGAAAAAAATATGTGTTTCTTTTATTATAAGCAAGAGTTCCTCTTTATATGAAAGGAGAATATAATTTTCAATTTTCAATAAATTATCAATGATTAATTTTGAATTTTAATTTAAAAAATTATAAATTGATTGAAAATTACAAAATTGATAATTGAAAATTCTATCCTAAGGTCAAGAGGAAGGATTCTTTTTTTCTCATTATAAATTGATTGAAAATTACAAAATTGATAATTGAAAATTCTATCCTAAGGTCAAGAGGAACTCTTGACCTTAGGATTCTTTTTATTTCTCATTATAAATTGATTGAAAATTACAAAATTGATAATTGAAAATTTTATCCTAACGTCAAGAGTTCCTCTTGACCTTAGGATTCTTTTTTTTTCTCATTATAAATTGATTGAAAATTGCAAAATTGATAATTGAAAATTTTATCCTAACGTCAAGAGTAACTCTTGACCTTAGGATTCTTTTTTTCTCATTATAAATTGATTGAAAATTACAAAATTGATAATTGAAAATTTTATCCTAACGTCAAGAGTTCCTCTTGACGTATATTTTTTATTTGATGGATAGAAATGGGGTCAAGATGAACTCTTGACCTTAGGATAAAGAGGAAATCTTGACCTTAGGATAAAGAGGAACTCTTGACCTTAGGATTTAAGCTACATCACTTATATCGAGATGGAATTCCTGCCTGGATTTCGAGTTTTCTTTATCGATAAAATCACGTATTGCAGGACTAACGAAAATATTATCCACACCGGCGCTAACAAGACACCTTGCCAAAACACCTGATTTGGTTTCCAAGGTTGTTGATCGGTTGAAAACAATTACTTTTTGTTCGTGAATGATGCAGTAGCCGCTTGAAAAATTGCCGCTTTCCTTGCGAACGACAACGCCAAGCTTCTTTGAAAGCTCTAATAATTGTTCGTATAAGTCAGATAATTTCATCGATAGCCTCTTTTTTAATCATTCGTTTATATCAATCTTATGTTTCAATTCAGGTTCATTATCACTTTTAGAATGATGTGGATTTCTCAGCATATCCAACGGCTGCCAGATAATATAAATTATTGCCGTTATAATAGCTAAGAAAGCAAGCGCCGTTGCCGATGTTGCCGGAATATTATCGAACCTGAAAAGAAAATAATCAATAATCTGGGTATTTGAGAAAAATTTGATTTCATTAAAATAAAAGCTGAGGCTTAACCTAATATCCAAATAAACTGTGTAGAGCTGTACCGGGGATGCAAGAAAAAAAAGTACAAATGCCATGAACAGCCAGCCACGTGATTTTAAGGATTTCCTCCAATAAATGCAAAGAAATATTGCCGATATGAATGCAGCTAAATATCCTGCAATTGTATAGGTTGCCGTAAGTGCATATAGTTGGAGGGTATGCAATTTAATAGCTTCAGTGAACTGTTCCTTGAGGATTTTCGTTCCGGGAATGTATAAATCATACGCAAGCGCCGTTCGGACTATCGAACCCCCAAACCATAATAAAAAACCTAATGTGAATGCCGTTATAAAGAATTTATAATAAAGATTTCTTTTTTTCATCTTTCCTAAAATATTTTTTTAAACTTGGCAAATTTACGAAACATCGATAAAATAATCATAATGTACGACGTCATTATTTTTTTCAAAATTTACAGGCAAGGTGATTATGCTAAAAAACAAAGCTGCTTTTAACGGCTACGAACTTGAGGTAATATTCGGTAAAACGTCATTGCTCAATATTCAAAACGATTTTAATTCAATAGGTGTTTCAATTGATTCGCGTTCAATCGAGTCCGGGAATATCTTTGTAGCGCTTCCGGGCAGCAAAATTGATGGTCATTCGAAAGTGGCAGAAGCATTTGAACAAGGCGCTGCAGCAGCAGTTGTAGAGAAAGGTAAATTTGAAAATGAAATTGAGAATTTCGAAAATAAGTCTTTCATTATTGTAGAAAATTCTCAAACAGCATTAGGTAAATTTGGTAAATTTCATCGTAACAGGTTCGAAATGCCAATTATCGCAGTTGCCGGCTCGAATGGTAAAACAACAACTAAGGAAATGATAGCAAACCTTCTATCAATTAAATATAAAGTTCTTAAAACCCATGCAAATTTCAATAATCAACTTGGTGTCCCGCTAATGCTGCTGCAATTATCCGAAGATTATTATTTAGCTGTTCTGGAAATGGGAACTAATGAACCCGGTGAAATTTCCATCCTTTCGGAAATGGTTTGCCCAACAGATGGAATTATAACTAATATCGGGAAGGAGCATCTCGAGAAGCTCATCGACCTCGATGGAGTAGAAATGGAGGAGACCTCATTATTCGGTTATTTGAACAAACATGCCGGGATGGCGTTTATTAATTCCGATGATTCGAGACTTACAAGATATCAAATGGTCATCGACAGAAAATTTACTTTCGGAAGTTCAGAAGAATCTAACCTATCAGGCAAAATTTCTTTTGATTCGGATTTGAATACTATAATTGAAATACAATATGGAGAAAGACGATTATCAATACATCCGCAAACTTTCGGTTATGCCGGGGGATTAAACGCATTGGCAGCGGCGGCTGTGGGTGCGCATTTCGGTTTGAGTAATGAAGAAATTATTCTGGGAATCGAATCTTTTTCTCCTGATAAATCGCAAGGCTACGGGAGGATGCTTTGCGAAAGGGTAGGGGGGATTATGCTTATTAATGATTGCTATAATGCAAATCCAAATTCAATGAAAGCTGCATTAGAGGATTTATCACGCTTGCCAATGCCGAAAGAATATAAAATTGCCGTGCTTGGCGACATGTTCGAATTGGGCGAAGCAGCACCATCTGAACATCTTGAAATCCTGGAATTAGCATCCGGGATTATTGGAAGAGTTTTCTTAACCGGTGAAAATTTTAAGCAGGCATTCGGCAAAGCAGAATTGAATAATGTTCGTTTTTTTTCAGGTAAGGAAAATTTAATTCAGGAATTAGTTGCCGGAATTAAAGGCAACGAGACAGTATTAGTCAAAGGTTCACGGGGAATGAAAATGGAAACGGTTGTATCTGATTTGAAGTCAAAATTGATTATTGAATGACATTAGGAAAAATTATTTTTACATGAAAAAAGGGAATTTTTCGTAAATTTGTAATGTAAACCTTATCTGATTGGTAGGGTATTTTATTATGAATGGTAAGGATTTATGTTTTATTATCTTACGCATTGGATAAGAGCAGAACTCAACACACCCGGCTTTGGCGTTTTTCAATATATCACATTTCGAGCAGCAGCAGCAGCAATTTCCGCTGTTTTGTTGGCTTTTTTATTAGGACCATATCTTATAGAATTACTTCGGACAAAGCAAATAGGCGAAAGCGCCAAGGCGGAACTTGCCGGAGTAGGGAATCACAGCTCGAAAGCAGGTACACCTACCATGGGAGGATTAATAGTTCTATTTGCAATATTAATACCGACTATTTTTTGGGCGGATATTGCTAACGCATACATTATTCTTATAATAATTGCAACCGTATGGTTGGGTATTGTCGGTTTCATAGATGATTATTTGAAGGTAATAAAGAAAAAACCAAACGGACTAATCGGCAATTATAAATTAGTAGGGCAAATTTCAATAGGTCTGATTGTCGGTTGCACGATTTACTTTTATCCCGAATGGTTCTCGCCTACATTTATTCAAATCAAAACTCTTTCGACAGTACCATTCGTTAAAAATTTAAGCATCGATTTCGGATTATTATATATTCCCTTAATTGTTTTCATAATTACCGCTACATCGAATGCTGTTAACCTTACTGATGGATTGGACGGTTTGGCTATAGGTACTGTCGGCATAACGGCGCTGGCACTTGCAGTAATTAGTTATGTATCAGGTAATGTAAAATTTGCAGAATATTTGAATATTCCTCATTTATCCGGTTCCGGAGAGTTGACTGTGTTCTGTGCCGCATTGGTTGGCGCCTCGCTCGGTTTTTTATGGTTTAATTCTTATCCTGCGCAAATCATTATGGGCGATACCGGTGCATTAGCATTAGGAGGTTCGATTGGGGTGCTATGTATTTTACTCAAAAAAGAGCTTCTACTGCCGATTCTGGGAGGTATTTTCTTTATGGAAACAGTTTCCGTTATTATTCAAATGTGGTATTTCAAATATACAAGAAAGCGTTATGGCGAGGGCAGGAGGATTTTTAAGATGGCTCCGGTTCATCACCATTTCGAGAAATTAGGCTGGCATGAATCGAAAATTGTTTCGAGATTTTATATCATTGCTATTATACTTGCCATCATAGCATTGGCAACATTTAAAGTACGTTAATATATTAATAATAAATAAAAAAATTTATGGCAACATTTTCAATTGAAAGTAACGGCAGATTGGAGAAAACGGTTGTTTACTTCAATGGCGAGCAACTCGGTGGTATAAAGGAAGTATTCCTGAATTTAGACGAAGAAGGGGCATTTGATGCAATTCTGCAATACGAAGGCTCCGACAAAAAACTTTATACGAAGCAAATATTCGAAGGTTATCTCGAAAATGTGAAAACGACCGAACCTTCATTCACGGAAGAGGAAGCGGAACAACTACAGATTTTGACCTTAGAAAGTGAAGGAGCAATAGAATCTTCGTCAGTATTTTTTAACGAAGAACCTTTGGAGGGTATTGTCAGTCTTTTCGTTCATATTAAAGCTGCTAACAGTAAAACAGGTATTCGTTCATTTTTTTCAGGTAAAAGCAATATACCCGAACATACCGAATTCTTAGCAGAAATTACATTCAGAAATGAGGATGGCTCTGTTGTTACAGAGAATGTATTTTAGGAAAAAGTTCCTTTAAACATTTCTCAATCTGTTTCGTATATAGATATATTTGATTTTTTTGTTATTTAATAGTAAATTGTCTTTTTTAAAAAGAACATTAAGTTATTGTTAAGAAAATAAATACTAAGGGAGGGAAATACCTTATGAAAACCAAAAGTTTTAGATTAAAATTGTTCTATGCATTATTTATAACCATAATAGGGCTAGTTTTCCTCATGCCGGATTTGGCAGAAGCACGTGGTAGTTTTGGTGGAGGGCGCAGTTTTGGCGGCAGTCGTGGTTTTGGGGGTAGCAAAAGTTTTGGAGGTTCGAGAAAATCTACTCCTGCAGCAAGGACTACCAGTGTAAGAGATGGCGCTTCCAGCTTTGGTGGAAGAAAAATGAGTTCTAATATGGAATATCGCCAGAAATATGGAACACCCCGGAAAACTGATATGCAGACACGTACAAATGCCCAGGGAGTACGGGAAACATATATGGTGAATAATTATGGCGGTTACGGGAGCGGTTTAATGACTGGATATATGTTGGGGCATACTTCATGGATGTGGTCGATGCCTTTCCATCCTGCATTTTATTACTCGAGACCTTATTATACACCCGGTGCAAACGGAGTCGTAGAGGTTTATCCACCGACTTTCTCTTTTACCAAATTATTTTTTACGCTTTTATTTACTATAGCAATTATCTGGATTATTTATAAAATAATTTCCGCTGCCCGCAGGGGAGCAGGCGGGGTGTCCCAATCTTCTTTCGGTTAATTTTAGGTTTTTGTATTTTTTGAAGAAGTATTTATCATTGTCATTCAGGACTTGTTACAGAACCCAGTTCCCAAGAAGGTTATGGATTCTGAAACAAGTTACCAATGACGGTTTTTCTTGATTCAAAATAATGCAATAATTTCAAGTTTGAGAAATCCCCCCTACCCCCCTTTTTCAAAGGGGGATAAGAAAAATATTCTTAAATCCCCCTTTTTCAAATGGGGATAAGAAAAATATTCTTAAATCCCCCTTTGAAAAAGGGGGGTAGGGGGGATTTCTCTTGAATTTGTCATTTTTTTTTATTAATTCCATTATTTTGAAGTTTAGAATAACAATCATTCAAATTAAATTTTCACTTTACTTTTCTATTATTTTATTTTATCTTATATAGTATCTGATTAAAAACCCTATTTGATAATTTCTTACATTATTATGACAAAATCTTTCTTTAAAGTATCTTGTAATAACTTAATAAGTTTCCTTATACTATTAATTATTCTACAATATTTCATTTCAGGATGCGGTAAGATTAGCTCGCATCATAGTGACAATAAGTATTTGACGGTTGCTACATTCAATGTTTCCTGGCTTGGTGACGGTAAAAATGACCAACAAGTTCGAAAAGAAAAAGATTATAAAAGAATTGCAGAAATCATAACAGAAACCGGAGCCGACATTATCGGGCTTCAGGAAATTGAAAACAGTAAAGCATTACTTAAAGTTGCAAAATATCTTGAAGGATACAGGTTTGAGGTCGGAAAAGATGGCCATAATCAAAATTTAGCAGTTTTATATAAAGGTAATATAAAGCTTAAAATAATCGGAGAATATACTTCTCTTGAAATAGAAAGAGGCAAAAATCGACCTGGTTTTTTATTGGAAGCGAGAAAGGGAAATTTCGATTTTATTATGATGATTGTTCATTTGAAGGCTACTTCACATTTTGATGATACCGAGCAAAAGAAGATTCAAAGTATTGAGACTCGTCGTAATCAAGCGGAAGTATTGGCGCATTGGGCGGATTCTACTTTGAAAAAAAGCAAGGAAAAAGATTTGCTCATCATTGGTGATTTCAATGATTCACCGCTTAGAAAGAACAATAATACTTTACTATCTTTATATAAAAATAAACATCTGATATTTCTTACAGAAGAATTAGAAAATTGCATGTATAAATCTGCTTATTCTATTGACCACATCATTGTTAGCCGAAGCGCCCGTAACAGGTATATTGAAAACAGCCGTTTCATGCTGAATATTTTTTCCTTATTGCCCGAAAAGGATGAAGCAGGATTATCCGACCATTGCCCTGTTATAGTTAAATTTGATTGTATACCGGCAGATAATGATTGAATGTATATTCAAAAATCCATAAATAATGGGAATGTCCAATATAATATAATTGAGTCCTCTCAAAAAGCATTTTTGGTGAAAATTACATTCCAAAATCGGAATTTTGGAATGAGATATATCAAGGACTTACTAATTCCAAAGTTGTACTTTGGAATTCATTTTTGGTTTTTAGATATGACTCAACAATTTATTAAGATTTTTTGCAACATTTTTTTAATTATATTTGCATTATTGTAACAAATTATGATTAATCGTAATATTACATTAATGATTTAAATAACATTAAAAATGTAGGTGTTCGATGAAAAAACTTTACCTGATAACAGCTTTAATGCTGCTTTCCAACGTTTTATCGGCTCAGCAAGCAGTCAGAAACCCAATTGGCGTTCAACTTCCCGATGCAGGGATACAAATTACTCAACCCCCGGAACTTAATTTGAATTATAGCAAAATCTTACCTGCAATTAATCAAAAATCGGGTGACCAAATTTTAGAATCGCAGGATTCCCTCAATCAGTATTTCAAGCGCAGCACAAGTTTTGCATCTTATGGTGTGAATCTAACAATCAACGGACAAACTTATACCTTTCCATTAACAGGTTATAATCCTTTGTATTATTACTTAGGGCAAAAGTTTAATGTGGATGGTTCTTATAAAGTATCCGAACTGTTGTTTGCTTGTCTCCAAAAGGCTTTTATTGGGAATAATGTCGATAGTATAAGGGGATTTATTTACGAAGCCCCTAATGTCAACGGTTTACCAACCACTCCCTTAGCCAACGGATTTATCATGTTTGATGAAATTGATACAAGCTCATCAACAGTAATATTTTCTTCCATAAAATTCGATAATCCACCTACAGTTTCAACCAGATTTGTTGCCTTGATTTTTACATTTAACGGAACAAATGAATATGACTATGTAGCGCTTTATTCAAATAATCAGGGTGATGGGAATTCAGAAAATATGGCTTGCCTGATTTATTATAACAATGGGTGGTATTCCAACAATTTTTCTACCTATTGGAATGCTCGCGGGCTTCGGATGCAGGACAATAATCCTCCCAATTTTGATATAATGATTGTACCCATAGTTGAGAATACGTCAGGAGTTGACCAACCAATTTCAATTAACGGGCTTACTCTCAAGAATATATGCCCGAATCCTGTAATAAATGAAACCGTTTTGACATTGGAGATTAGCAAGCCCTGCAATTTAACTGTTGACTTAGTGGATATGAATGGTAAAATAGTATATTCATTAACCCGAGAAAATTGTATGCCTGGAGAAATGACAATACAACTTGATTTAGCAGGGATTCCTTCCGGTAGTTATCATTATTTGCTCAATTCCGGTTATTCAAAGTTCGGTGGCAAATTGAATATTGTAAAATGAGAATTCAATTATGAGTACTATCTAAATACCAAAAATTGAAGAGGCTGTCTCAAAAGTCCAAAAATGGGAAGAATGTCATTCAGAGCGAAGCGAAGAATCCAGTCCCAATGTGCTGCTTCTGGATTCTTCGCTCCGCTCTGAATGACAATTTTTAGAACTCCCCTATATTACAAAATAGAAAATTGAACGAAGAATCTTCCTTGATATATGAAGATTCTTCGTTCATCTTTAAAACTCTTTTTCCCATCCAAATCAATTCATTTTTTCTTATTAGTCAAAATTTTGCTAATTTTGAATTTTTTATTATCATAAATATATGAACGAAATCAAAGAACAAGCATCACTTTCATCCATAACACCCGGAATGTACAATCTTCTATTATTATTTCGATTCAAATATTGGATATTATCAATAGTATTAATAATCACCGGATTATCCATCATTTTATCACTTTATTTACCGAATTATTATACTGCCCTGGTCAATGTGGTTCCTCCTAAAAGCGGTTCCACCGGAATGGAAGGCGCTATGGGAAATATAACATCGGCTTTAAGAGAATTTGGTATGACCCAGGTAGGAGGTAAAACGGAAGGATATAGCCTAATGGCTGTACTAAAGAGCAGGTCATTGCTTGATTCCATAATTATTAATTTCGACCTTATAAATGTGTACAAAATTAAGGACTCCTCATTCGAACAAGCGAGGTTGGAACTTGACGATAACATGGAAATAACTATTGAAAAGAACGGGAATTATACTATATATATAACAGATATATCACCTGTCAGGGCTGCGGAAATTGCTAATAAAACCGTTGATTATGCTAATAAAATAGCTGTGGAATTGTCTCAGAGGGAATCCACACAAAATAGGAAATATATGGAAGACCGGTTAAATGTTATAGATTCGACAATAAAAGCTCTTTCTGAAATCCTAAAAAATATCTCAAGTGAAAAATTAATTTTTTCACCACTTGAACAGGCTCGTTCGATTTCTACAGCGCTTTCCGAATTAAAAGCAAAAAAGATTGAAAATGAAATATACCTTGACCTCTTTAGGCAAAGATTTGGAGAAAATGATTATGCCACGAAACTTCAGAGCAGATTAGTCGAACAATTCACCGAAAAATTGAAAGATGCAGAAACAAAACCCGGATTCGCAGGAAATTTTACAATAAAGGAAGCAGCCGGAGTTGGGATTAATTACCTGAAAATATATACTGAAATTGAAACCTACTCTAAAGTTAAAGCAGCCCTGATGCCTATGTTCGAAAAAATGAAATTGGATGAAGTTCGTTCTGCAGAGAATTTCTACTTTTTAGATAAAGCCATTCCTCCGGAGAAGAAATCCAAACCTAAACGTTCATTAATCATTATCGGAGCTTTTGTTTCATCATTGATTCTTACAATTTTAGTTATTTTCTTAATTGATAGTTTAAAAAGGGTAAAAGTATATTATAAGAAATTTAAATCTCCCGAAAATCTAAGTACTGGTTAATATTAATAAGTTATTTAAAATCAATAATATCATCTTCCAAAAAATTATTGATTTAAGAATTTATATCTCATTCCAAAATTCCGATTTTGGAATGTAATTTTCAACAAAAATGCTTTTTAAATTGGACTCATTTATATCATTTTAATGGACACTGTATTAATAGCTAAAAATGAATTGCATTTATCAAAGAAAAATTCAATCCTGATTTTTTCCGGCTTATTCTTTTTATTAAGTACTTTCCTGATAATATCCTTATTCAAGGATAAAGGTGTATCCTTCTTAATAGTTTTTGCAAGCATAATATATATTTATATAATTGCCAATTTTGAAAAAACCTGGATTTATTTGGTCTGCTGCATTTTACCATCATTCTTTCAAAATCAAAAAGAAGGATTATCATCGTTTGATATTTTTTCAATAGCTTTTCTTGTGGGTGGAATTATTATATGGTTCATAGTTCATGTATTGATTTACCGCAAAAAAATTATTACAAACAAGGCAGACTGGCTTTTGTTATTAATATTCTTTCTATTACCGATTAATTTTTTGGTTTCTTATTTAAATGATGTTCCGGTGCTTGAGTGGATAAGGATGTATGGTATGTTATCTTTGACATTATATTATTTTCCGTTAAAATTGAATTTCAATGATAAAAAACACTTATTAATTTTACTCAGCTTTTTAACGATTGTAATATTGATAGTAAATTTCGGGCAGTTATATCATTATTATAATTTATCACTTTATAAGGTTGTTTATGCTTACCAGTACGGAGGTTCGGTCAGGACTAACCAGCCTTTGTTCTTATCCGTATCAATATTCTCACTATTAATGCTTTTGGCATTAAAGAAAAAGATATATAAAATTCCATTGTTAATATTATTCTGCCTTAATGTAGCATCCTTAATAACAACTTTCTCAAGAATTTTTTGGGTATTTTTTGCTATTTCAATTATATACTCTTTTTTTTATTTATCAAATAAAAAGAAGTTTAAAATAATAACTTATACAATAGTAGCGATAGCTATGGTTTCTTTAATCGGATATTTTGTTGTAAAAGAAAATATAGGTCTTTTTTTTCAGGTTGTCGAACAAAGATTTTCATCCGTTGAGAAAGGTACTGCCGACCCATCGGCACGGGCAAGGTTTTCAGAATATGAAGGAGCATACAGGTATATAAAATTATATCCATTAAGCGGTAACGGATTGGGTTCGTTTTTTTATCATTTCGATACTCTAAATGGAAATGGAATGAGGTATGCTAACATTCATAACGGATATATTTTCCTTACCTATACGGTCGGGATTGGAACCGGTATATTGTTCATTGTAGTTTTTGTTATGTTTACAATTAAGGCAGAAATATTGACCAGGCATATCAAAGATGATATTTTCAAAATATTAACCTTATCATGCTTTCTAAGTCTGTTCTCATTATTATCTGTTCAATTTGCCTGCACACTCTTTTTTGACAGAACCTGTGTATTTATTTTTGCAATAATTTTTGCAATTATATCAATAAGTGAAAATCAATACCGCAAAGAAATAAAAGTTACCGCATTATTATAATTTTTTCTTTAAATCTACCTTCTTTTGTTGTGATATTTAAAAAATAGACTCCCGGTGTTATACTCGTTAAATCAACTTTAACGGGATTCTTTGCAGCCAGACCATCAAGATTATGTTCCTTAACGTTTATACCAAAAATATTTGTTATAACAATTTGGATTGGTTCAAAAAATTCTTTTTCCGATTTAATTTCGATAAAGTTATCAGCCGGGATGGGGTACAAGCTGAAAAATGAGTTCGGATATGCTGTTTCATCAACATTGGTAACAATATCTATAGTTTTTGCTTTGAAATCCGAACATCCCGTAGCGGTATTTGTCATTGTTAGTTTTAAGTTTGCAGGACCAATTTCATCCCAGATAATTTTGATAGAATTTTCAGTTGTTGAACCAATGACACTGCCTCCGGTTGTTGTCCATTCGAATAATGTTCCGGTGCCGGAAGATGCAGCAGTATATATAGCTGTTTCATAAGATTTTACACTCAATTTACCATTGAAATTTACAATTGGTTTCGATAGTATAGTAACACTTATTGATGCTGATTCCTTTGTACCGGCAGCCTGATTGGTTTTTTCAATTTTAACCCATCCCATGCCTTTACCAAACCAATTAACTCCAATGGAATCGTCCGAAGGATTTCCAATCATTGAGCCACCGAATACGCTCCATTTATTTATCCTGTCTTTTTGTTTTCTTGCCCAATAACCGGTAACTGTCTTCTCGCATACGGTTGCATCACCGAAAACTGCTAAAACTTCAGGTTTAGTCACCTGGATAATTTTGGAAATGGTATCCTTGCAGAGAGTTACTCCAACCGTTTGAATTAATGTCAGTGTTTTAGTTCCCTCACTCGTCCAGGTGACATTAAAAATATTGCCTGTAAATGTTTCAGGGGAAGCCCCTACAGCACGCCATATAGAAGTAATAGGCAATGTTGACGTCGATGCGGTAAATTCTTCGGGTTCGTTGATATAAGCTGATGGACTGCCGGTAATAAGAGCCTGGGGTGCAGGTGTTACTAATATATCCTTAGAAGTCGAATGTGAACAAGTAGTACCATTAATACTTTGAGTTAATTTTATTTTGGAATTGCCGGTATTATTCCAATAAACACTAACAGTAGTACCTATGGATGATGAAAGAATGGTTCCACCTCCGGTTACTTCCCATAAATTTGATGAATTTGCAATAGTGTTAGTTGTATAATATTGAATCGTTTTGTTGCAAACGGACAATGGTGCATTAAATTGAGCCTGGGGTGTTTCCTCAACCCGGATATTTTCTGATATGGATTTGCTGCATCCTGTAACGGAATTAGCCTGTACAATATATAATACCGCTGTTCCTGCCTTTGTAAAGTTAAGAGTGACGGTTCCCGAATTGGAACTACCGATAATGGTTGCTCCTGTAACACTCCATGTTTGGGAAACGTCAGATGATATAGTTGCCGAATATTTTTCAGAAGTACCGGTACAAACAACGGTATTTCCGGTAATAGCAGGATTTGGTCGTCTGTAAATTTTTATATCGGTTCCGTTATTATCGCCGATTTTAATTGGACTGGTGCTAATCAGGCGAACTCTATAACCATAACCGAAGGGAAATTCCATTGGAATATTAAAAGAGAATTTTCCTGAGCCGGAGTCTGCAATCGAACCGATAATATATGGTTGTGCACCGAAACTTCCTGATGCGTCGGATATTTGAACAACAAAAGTATTACTTGTACCAAAAGTGCTGCTTAATGAATAATATATTTCCATTGAGTCACCCTGACAATAAATTGTTGGCTGAACCGAACATGATATTGCAGATGTATCGGGATATGAATAGCGGTATTTCAATACGGTTCCATTATCACCAACTGCCCAGCCACTAAAAGCATCGACAAATTTGATGCTATTCAAATCTTCCGTACTCCCGGAGGATACAGGATTCCATGAATTATTTCCGGATGTTGTACTATATATTTTTCCATTCCTGCCTGCAGCCCAGCCATTGTAAGGATTACCAAACGATAGACTTTTAGCATCGAAGCCGGGAATTTCATAATTTGTCCAGGTAGTACCCCCACTGGTTGTCATCAGCACTAAACCTTCGCTTCCTACGGCTATACCGCTTAAACTATCCCAGAAATGGATGCCATTTATATTATTTAATAATGGAGATGAAACATTATCCCAATCAGTATTGGTCCGGGCATCGGTTGTGCGTTTGATAATACCTCCTTTGCCAGCCATCCATCCGAAAGCGGAATCTAAAAAAAAGATTGAATTTATCGAAGCGGAACTTTGGCTATAATTAGTAGTATTCCAGGAACTACCATCATCTGTTGTCCAGTAGAATTTCCCTACATCCGGTATCCATCCTAAGCTGTCTGGTGAAAAGTACATTGATTTTGTTTTTAACGGATTAGATTGCAGAAGGCTTGTACTCCAGGATTGACCTCCATTTGTAGTTTTCAATAAATACCCGTTTTCGGATAATACAAACCCTATTGAAGGACTCTTGAAAAATACTGAGGAGAAATTAAATGTTGAACTTGATTGACTTGTCCAATTTTGACCACCATCAGTAGTCTTAAAAATTGCACCATTAGCTCCACAAACCCATCCAATAGAAGCATTGACAAAAAAAACGGATTGTAAATTATTTTGTGAATTAATATTTCGCTTTGTCCAATGGTCAGGATTTGACCTGGAAATAAATGCCCTTGCATCGACACATCCGGCTCTGTTACCACCAAACCCGCAACCGCCGGTTATACCTGAATCGAGCGAGCGTCCGGATGTAAATCTTAATATATATATGCCGGGAGTTACCGAATCGGGGATGTTTATCATTCCATCATAAACATGGTCGGCAGTCGGGGTCAAACCTGAAGAACAAACCATTTCTCCCGGGTCTGAAAAATCACCGTCCCGGTTAAAATCAATAAATACTCTTAAAAAATTATTATCGTTATAATTCATTCCTTGTCCAAGTATATAGCTTGCTCCTGTCACAGCATGGAATGAATTACTTGTACCGGTTAGCAGGGGTATTTCGAGTTCCGAATCGTAATAACTCGGTATGAAGGGTAATTCATTTAAAATTAAAAACCTGGAAATGCTGATAGTTTCAAACGACTCAGCATTAGCTGATGAAAAAGTGCATGATGCATTCAATTGAAAAATATTCATCGCAAGCAGCAGTACCGGCAAAGAAAGTTTGAATATGATTTTCATTTATCTACCCTTTTATTATTAGCATACTGTCAGTTTAAATCTTTATAAATATTGTTCCGAATTATATATTATCGGAATTAATTTTCTAAACTTAATTAATGTTATTAGCAAATATAAAGCCATATATGATATTGAGGAAAGTTTTTTCATAAATCAGATTCTTTTTATAAAAATTACAAATTTTTGACGTTTCAGTTGAAGAATTTATTGCAGGGATTAAATTTTAATTTTTTTCGAATGACTTAAAATTGAGAAATTTGTTTCATTAAAAATCTTAATAAAATGTTACCATTATAATAAATGATGACTTTGCTACATGATAAAAAATCATTAATTTAGCTATCTTGCAAATTGAAATAGTAGAAGGAGTTTAAAATTGAAAAAGTATTTATATTTATTGGTAATTTTAAGTGGAGCAACTGTTCTCTTTCAGGGCTTCCAGTGTGCATCTTTGAATCTGAACACAGCCAAAACAGCAGCAGCAGCCAAAGATTATGCAAAGGCGCATGAATATATAGATAAAGAGTTGGCTGTTAATCCGCAAAGCGAAGAAGTCTGGATGTTAAAAGCCGATATTTATAAAAATCAAAGAGATATTCTAAATTTAGCCAAGACATTGAACGAAGCCGAAAAAGTGATGGAAAGTAAGCAGGTTGTCGAAAAAAAATTAAAAGACAACATGCTTATTTTGAAATACCAGCTTTGGATTGATTGTTATAAAAAAGGCAATGATAATTTCACTAATTATGATAAAACAAAAGCCGAATATTATTTGGATTCGGCAATTAAATTTTACAATATAGCAATACTTGTCCGACCTCAAATGGAAGATTTCCACTACAATAAGGCGTTAGCTTTATTATTGAAGCAAGATACCAGCGGAGCTCTTGTTGAGTTCAATGAGTTTACGAGAATTGTTGCAGATGGCGTTGATTTTGCTTTAAATAAAGGTTTGTTCCTGAACCAATCAAGAGATGAGATTCTAAGGAAACTTGGAAAACCTGCCGAATCAACTCCCTTATCAAGTACAAATCAACAGGATTCTATATTGACTGATAGATTCGTAGTAGAAGGTAAAGATATATTTATTTTCTTGTTAGGTAAAAAAGGCGAAATGTTAAAATTATCAGGTTGGCGGTTTAATCCTTCAACCGAATGGCTGGTTTACGAAAGAGCTAACTGGACCCAGTTTAATATCGATGCCTATAATAGCCTGTTCCAGATTTATTATAAACGCAAAAATTATGAACTTGCAGTTAAGAACCTGAAACTTATTTGTCAATTGGAACCAACCAATATCGAGGCTAACAGCTACCTTGTTCAGGTTTTTCAGGAACAGGGCAAAACAAACGAAGCTTTGAATTATATAAAATCCCTGACGATTAAAAGCCCTGATAATAAGTATTACTGGGCACAATATGCAGACATAATTACAAATAGCGGAAAATTTGAAGAGGCTATTCCAATCTATGAGCAAGCTTTGAAAATCGACTCTAAATTCGAAGCGGCAAACCGTAATATCGCTTTTACATATAAAAATATTGCTGCAAATATTATTACTAAGCAGCGTGAAAAACAGGACTCGGTAAAATCTTATAAAGGCGACCCAAAGGAATATAAACCTTATTTGATTAAAGCTGCTTCTTATTTCGAGATATACCGGACCTTATCGGTAAAATCCAATGACGACCATAATATTATTGGTGAGTTAGCTACTATATATTTAGTTTTGGAAGAAAAATCGAAATTGGATAAATGTGTAACAGACTTAGAAACATTGGGAAATAAAATCGATGCTGCTCAAAAATTAGATTATTATAGGATTATGTGTAAGTTGTACGGTATTCTTCAACAAAAGGATAAAGGAGCTGATGCCTGCAAAAAATTAACAGAATTGGATAAGTAAATTTAAATACTAATGTCAAGTCAATAATACTTTGAACAGACAAGAATGTCTATTCTACCTTATTATTTATAAAGTTAGTATGTCAGACATTCTTGTCTGACACGTCAATCTATCCTTGACACAATAATAGAAAAAACTAATCATTATTAAGGATATAAAATGAACGATAAAAATCAACAAAATGTTCAACAACAAATATCAATAGAGCTTGGTGAGAAAGAAGCCGAAGGAATCTATTCCAATTTGGCTATTATTTCCCATTCCCAGGCGGAATTTGTTGTCGATTTTACAAGGGTCTTGCCTGGTGTCCCGAAAGCTAAAGTACATGCGAGAATAGTGATGACTCCTCAACATGCGAAGCTTCTTATGATGGCTCTTATTGACAATATTACCCGCTTTGAGCAGGATTACGGTGAAATTCAATTAGAGAAACAAGGTCCGGGAGCTTTCCCGGGATTCACTACCGGAACTCCGAAAATTAATTGATATTATTGTAAAAAAGTTTTAATTTCTAAAATGATATTATTGTCATTCCTGCAAAAGGGCTGTGTGAAATTTAAAATGAATGATGTTAACAAGGAAATTGAAGAACCCCTCCCTAATCCTCCCCGAAGAGGAGGGATATGAAAAATAAAATAGTTACAAGTCCACTCCCCTTTGGGGAGGGTTAGGGAGGGGTTCTTCAATTCATTAAATATGTTGAAATTTATGAAAAGAACCATTCCTTTATTAATATCTCTTATTATATTTTGGATTAGTACTGCTGCTCTTTTTAACCTATCCTGCAATAAAAATGACGGACATTTCATCTACGTTCTGGATGACCCATACATCCATTTGACTCTTGCCAGGAATTTAATCTCTTCAGGTACATTTGGAATCAGGGCAGGAGAATTTTCTGCAACATCTTCATCTCCATTCTGGACATTACTTATTTCATTTATTTTCTCCTTTACCGGTGTAAATGTATATGTTCCTTTCATTTTAAATATTATCTTCGCATCTTTAATTATTATTATACTTTGGTATATTTTTGATAAAAATAAATTTAGTATTATTAGAAATACATTTTGGCTTTTATCCGTTATTTTTGCCGTTCCACTAATACCATTATGCTTTACCGGAATGGAGCATTTATTTCATTCATTGCTTTATTTACTTTTTTTTCTGTGGGTGTGTTCCGATTTAACAAAGGATGACAACAATTCAAACGAACCAACTTATCCTATTAATAAGGGAGAGTATTACAAGCAAATCCGTCATGCTTTTTCTTTTTATATATTAGTAGTTATTTTATCATCAACAAGGTATGAATCCTTATTTATGATTATTTTTTGCTCAATTCTATATTTTATTAAAAAAAGATATACCAAATCATATCTGATTCTCTTTTTCGGAGCTTTGCCTGTTGTTGCATTTGGAATATTTTCATTGAATAATGGCGGAATGTTTTTCCCCAATTCTATTTTACTCAAAGGTTCATTTCCTCATGTAATAACCTTGAAAGAAATTATTATTAAGTTCATCTATCTTCCTCTTTACAATTTATTCATATCCCCCCATATATTGGTTTTACTCATTTTTATAATTATCAATTTGTTAATTAAGGCTAAAGTACAGCCAGTATTGAAAAATAAATTTTCAGTTGGATTTTTGATTTTACTTTTTGTTAACCTGATTCATATTTTATTCTGCCAGTTCGGCTGGTTTTTCAGATATGAATCTTACCTTTTATTAACAGGTATTGCTTTTTTTGCTTTATATTTAAAAGAAATTAATTTAAACGAATTATACAGGATGTATTGTTCTTCCAAGTTCTCCAAACTCATTATGTTTGTATTACTATTACTTTTATCTTCTCCATTTTTATATCGTGGTATGCTTGCTATCCAGAAGACTCCAACTTCATCCGGCAACATATACCAGCAACAATTTCAAATAACAAAATTTATTAAAACTTATTATAATACATCAAATGTAGCTTTGAATGATATTGGAATGATAACTTTCATGACAAATGCGAATATTCTCGATATATGGGGGCTTGCCGATATACCATCGCTCAAAGCAAAATTAGCGGATAATTATAATACTGAATTTATTGGTAAAAGATTAAAAGAAAAAGATATTGAGATAGCAATAGTTTTTGACTTCTGGTTTTCAGGCAAGAGGAAATTCCCTTCGGATTGGCTTAAAGTTGCCCAATGGAGCATTCCTGATAATTATATCTGTGCTTCAGATAATGTTTCATTCTATGCAAGGGATACTATTGCTGCAATTAGAATGGTAGTTAACTTAAGAAAATTTTCAAATCAGTTAAATAAAAATGTAAAAGAAACTCTTTTATTCACAAATATTTCGGATTCAAAATAATGCACTCAGGAAATTTCGTACTCGTTCTTCATACTCACTTGCCCTGGGTGCTGAACCATGGCAGGTGGCCCCACGGCGTTGATTGGTTATGCGAAGCAGTAGCCGAATGTTATATACCTTTGTTGAATGTTTTCAACGACCTTAAAAATGAAGGTATTCTTCCACGTGTATCATTGGATATTTCGCCTGTTCTCTGCGAACAATTGGAACATCCTGAATTTAAAAAAGTGTTTATTAATTATTGCAAAGAAAAAGTAAAATCCGCACGTGTTGATGAAATTGCATTTAATAAATGGGGTTACGATGCCCATCATATTTATTTGACGAAATACTGGCAGGAGTGGTACGAAGGACGCATGTCCGACTTTTTGGTAAGATATAATTCATCCATAATTGGTTCAATGAGGACTCTTCAGGATAGCGGCGCAATTGAAATCCTGACTTGTGGCGCTTCGCATGGATACTTGCCATTGCTTGGATATGACAAAAGCATTAACCTGCAGATTCGGGCAGCAGTTGAAAATTATAAGAAGCATTTCGGACGTCAGCCACGTGGAATCTGGCTTCCTGAATGTGCTTACAGAGGCTCCTACGACTGGAAATCGCTGATTCCCGTCAATCCGTTCCATCAGACAAGATTAAGACCCGGAATTGAACAGTTCTTAGCCAAAAACGGAATAGAATTTTTCTTTACCGACCAACCTTTGACCGAACGCTCCAGTCCTTTGGGAGCTTTTTTAGATGAGAATAAAGAAAAATTTGTCGGTTTAGGGGAAGTTTCTCATAAGCATAAATATGATTTTTCAATATCTCCATTGAAACTATTTAATGTGAGTTCCAGTGATAAAATCGAATACGGCACTGCTACGGCATTTACACGCCATCGCGACCTTGCCATGCTCGTCTGGAGTGGCGAAACCGGGTATCCCGGCGAGCCTGATTACCTCGATTTTCATAAGAAGAATCTTGGTTCAATGTTACGGTATTGGAGGGTAACGGATAACAAAGCCGATATGATGTACAAGATGCTGTATCACCCGGATTGGACATCAAAAAAAATTGATTTGCAATCGAACCATTTTGTTCATCATATTGAAAATACTTTAAATTATTATAAAAATACTACAGGCAGGGAGGGTAATCTTTGCACTCCCTTCGATACCGAACTATTCGGGCATTGGTGGTTTGAAGGTCCGGAGTTTATCCGCGCCGTTATTAAAGGTTTGAGTAACTCTCCTTATGTAAATACTACAACCGCTTCGGAAGAGTTATACCGCCACAAGCCTCTTGAAATTTACCACCTGCCCGAAGGTTCATGGGGAGAAAATAATAACCATGATGTTTGGTCGAATCCCGACAATGTTTGGACTTGGGAAGCAATCTATAACGATGAATTGCGGCTTAATAATTTATTCGAGCAATTTCATCCAGGTTCTTTAACCCAGCTTCAACGTCGTGTTTTCACTCAAGCCTTACGCGAGCTAATGCTGCTTCATTCATCAGATTGGCAATTTTTAATTTTCACTCAATCGGCAAAGGATTACGCGGAACAGCGTTTTTCATATCATCATTCCGATTTTAATTTACTTTGCGATTTCGGTGAAAAAGCATGCCGGACAGGTGAATTATCATCAGGTGAGATTAATCAGTTATCTGAAATTGAGAAGAGAAACAGTCTGTTTGCAGAGTTAAAACTCGAATGGTGGGAATAGGATTTTTTATTAAAAAAACCTCATTCCGGTTTTTATCCCTGAATGAGGTTTTATTTGAATAACTGAAATAATTCAGGTTTTTTACCTGATGATTGTTATTCCTTTAATATCGATTACCGAACCTGCAATTAAGTGGCAATAATAAATGCCATTCGGTACTAATTGACCGCTGTTATCCATACCATCCCAATTAACATTGTAATTTCCTAAAGAATTTCCATAATTTGAAATTGTCCTTACTTTATTACCTAAAGAATTGTAAATTTCAATTTGGAAACCTGTTTTTTCAGGAATATTA
>JAERMQ010000087.1 GCA_016844745.1 Ignavibacteria bacterium
AAAAATATTCAATGACAAATTCAAGAGAAACCCCCTAACCCCCTTTGAAAAAGGGGGAATTGGTTGTCCCCCCTTTTTCAAAGGGGGTTAGGGGGTTTCTCAATGTTGAAATTGTTGCCATTATTTTGTATCAAGAAAAATCTGTCATTGGTAACTTGATTCAGAATCCATAAACCGCACTGGGAGTGGATTCTGTATCAGTTACCAATGACAATCCTGCACATTTTATTATTTTTCAGAGGTCTCATTAAATTATGGGGGGTTCTAAAAATTGTCATTCTGAGCGAAGCGAAGAATCCAGTTTTCTTTAAAATCAACAAGATAGATTCTTCGCTTCGCTCAGAATGACAGCCTAAATGCCGGATGGCATCAAACCTAAATTAACCGGGTGAACAGTCATTCCTGCATTTACAAAACCGGAAAATATATTTTCCGTCATATTCCCTAATTCATCATAAATTGCAAAATGCAAAATTCTTTCATTAGGCAATAAATTTTCTATGAATATGTTGAATAATCCCGAATTCGGATTAGGAGACAGTTTGATATTCATTGTTTCATTGAATCCGGTAATATTTTCATCAACACCGGATGGGTCAATACCTTCACCGGTTACAAGTACCGAATCAGGAGAATCATTGCTGATAATAGTGTATTTTCCATTGACTATTCCTTTTTGTTTGGGAAGAAATCTAAATGTAACATACTGACCATAATCAACCAAAACATTGAATGCAGTTGGATAAGCTTTAAAAATACTCGTATCGGAACTTCTTATATCAGTTACATTTAAAGTATCGGTACCTGTAGGTGGAGGATTTGTTATTCTTAAAATAGTATCACCTTCTTTGCCGATTTCAACTTTACCGAAATTCAGGGTATGGAAATCCAAAATCATGTTAGGTGCAATTGCTACTATGTTCCATCCTTTTCCCAAAACAGAAATACTATCCTGCATTATATTGGAAATAAACCTGATATAACCCTGATAAATTATTGTATCAGTAGGACGGAATGATATAGTTATATTTTGTTTGGCACCGGGTACAATATTAAAGACTCTTACCGGAATGGTAAACCCACTTCTGGAAGAAGTAATATTAGAAATTCTCAAGGTATCGCCACCCTGATTTTCGACAACAACGACTGTATCTTTTGTTGTACTAACTTTAACCGAATCGAAATTAATCGTTCTTGTATTAAATGAAATCTTAGCCGGATTATCGGGTAATATTCCTTCACCGTTACAAACAATACTATCAGGGAAATCATTACTGGAAATTCTTAAAACAGTTTGAAGAATCCCAAGCGTCGTCGGTTTGTAAGAAACTGTCAAATTATAATCTGCGCCGGGGGCTACCTTGAAATTACGGGAAGATACATTGATAACACCACCGGTATTTGAAATATTGGTCACTCTAAGAGTATCCTGTCCCAGATTCGATACTTTAACAACCAAATCTTTCTGAGTATTTGTTTTCACTTTTCCGAAATCCAAAGTTTTCGGAACTAAAACCATTTTAGGCAGCTTCAAAGCGGTTTTGTTTAATCTGTATATTCCGCGTCCTGTAAATGCAAAAATTGAATCGCTTCGTGCAGTCAATCCACGAACAAGCAAGCTGTCCATACCGGCGTATTGCCATGTTTTGCCCGTATCGGCAGTTGCATAGACACCTTTGTTAGATGTACCCTGGAAACCTGAATTTGCGAAAACTGCATATATACTGTTCATAGAGTCGCAACCCATCGAACTCACGTTAACCGAAGATGCCGGTGGTGCCGGAATATTTTTCCATGTTGCGCCCTCTTTCAGGAAAACGTGTGAAACACCTCCACTGACAGCAGAACCTGCATACATAGTACCATTTTTATTAGCAGTAAATGCGTTTACCTGTTTCAACCCAATGCCTGCAGTATCGAGAGTCCATGGGGCTGTCGAAGGATTTTTTTTGTAAATATAAGAAGCTACTATTGTAAACTGTTGATTATATTTCAAGCCGCTGAAATACAAACTTCCACGATAATTAGTTCCAAAGGAGTTTACTACGAAGGTTTGAGTGCTGCTCGTCAGGCTTATACCAATTCCGGCAGTATCGGTTGCAAATGAAGATCCCTGAGATTTAGCATATAATCTGAATGCAGTCGGAGAGGGAGTGGTTACACTTGGCAAACCAAAATGTTCACCTCCGTTTTCATCAACATAAAATACACTTTGGAAAAATCCACCACTCGTTACCGGAACGGTAGATAATCCAAGAGTATCCGGCATCCAAGTGATACCCGCATCAGTACTTTTGTAGATAGGTTGCTGAATTGTTCCGGAGGCAGCAGCCTGTGTATATATATTTCCGGTATTATCTTTGAATAAAGGTCTGGAAGCAGAATAAGCGTTTGCCGGGAAGGTTTTTATCCAGTCATTGGTTGGTCCTGCTTTGGAGAAAATTCCTAAATTTGTGCTTGTTACCATTTTCCCACCGGACAAAAATTGCAGCCCATAATGGTCTTCTGCCTGAATCCCGTTTGAAGAGTTTATCCAGCTAATCCCAATATCTGAACTTGAAAAACTACCATAGGTTGTGGCAACATCGGCTGTATTCAAGCCACCAATATCATTAATATTTGGAGCTATACCAATGAAATTCTTCAAATTGGTGTCGATTCGCACCCATGCTGATTCGTTAGCCGATTTTTTATAAACAAGAGGAGTATTGAGTGATGAAACTATTGCATAAACATTTCCGGCTGCATCGTCACCGAACCTGGTAACGCTTTGCCTGCCTATAACAGCAGTATCTATTTTCCAGGTACTTCCGAAATCCGACGAAGAATATACACCGGTATTATAAGCATAAAGCAAATATTTACCGCTTCTGCCAATATATAAGATATTCACACGAACTGTGTCGAAAGCCGGTGATAACTTAAAGGTATCGTTTCCGTTATTCTTAATAAATAATCCCTTATTGGTTGCGGCAATTAAATTTCCTGAAATATCCAATGAAATATCCCTTAGGGTTTGACGCGAAAGACCAATTGAATCTGGTTTCCAGGGAGTGCCATCATTTTTATTAGTGTAAATATTATTTCCCGAAATCAAATAAAATTTTTGACCATTAAACAACCTGCGGAATGAACCTGTCGGCAATCCATCCGATGCTATAATTATAGGGCTTCCTGACATGGCATCCACATCGCTATTATAAGAAAGAAGTACAACAGAGCCATCGCTGCGAAGCAGGGATAATGTTCGTGTATTTCCAGTTTCATTGGATTTCATTATGGCATCGGAAAATGTCAGGTTTAATGGAGTGGTATAAACCTCTTTTGCTTTCTCCCAGGCATTGTTCTGGTTTTGTTTTGCAAAATATACACTATATCTGGTAACTGCAAACCGGTATTTACCAACTGTAGTTGAAAAAATGCAGTTTCTAAGTACCTGCTCTCCATCGGGACCTGCGATGCGTTGAGCTTGGGATTCAACGGAAATCATACAAAAAACAACCAGCAAAAGAATGATGAAATTCTTTACATAAGATAAAATGACACTAACCATTTGAACACCTCGAATTTATAAGGAAAAAAAAATTCTCTTCTTTATACCAATCAATAACTAAGTAAAATAGCAAATTCCTAATGAAATAAAAATTAAATTTTGTTTAGATTGTCAAAAGGATAAGTTTAACTAAAACCTTATTTCATTTCCTATTAACCTTAGTAGAGGGCAGGAATAAGGTTTGTATCAACCTTATTTTTTTCTCTACTAAGGTTAAATGTAAATAAAATAAGGTTTTAATTGAATTAAATATTTATTCTAAATTATTATAAACTAAAAGGTTTTACGAGTATATTATATCATCTCTCATTTTTAGTAATTCGATTCCAAATTAAAAAATGGAAAAACCTTATAAGCCAAGTTCCTTCTTTGCTTCCGAAAGGGAATACATTTTGTCTTTTTTCTTTTTAACTTCCTGAATATGTAAGTAATCAAGATAATCCTGCAACTTTTCGGAACTGCTTAATAATTCCCTGAATTTTTGAAATTCGGAGAAATCAACTATTGCAAATCGTTCCAAGCCGGCTTCCATAATTACTTGATAATTTTCAAAAATCATATTATTTTCTCCTATAACTATCTTTTCTATGACGTACATCAATTATTTCAATTATATAATTTTCATCATCACGTTCAAATAAAATCCTGTAATCACCCATTCTCAATCTAAACGATATATCAAAATCAACCAACTTTTTAACATTATTCATTTCGAGAGGATTTTCCTTTAAATTTTCTATCTTTTTAAATATTTTTTTTTTATCCTCCTTTTGAATGGATTTTAAACTTTTTATAGCTGTTTCGGAAATGCTTATTTCATATTCTTCTGTTTCCAAATTCCCTCCAAATTTATTCAAATCACTGATTTCTACTTATAAATCTTAATTGTCAGGCTGGTGCTGTCGGTTGAGGGGAGTAATTGTTTGATTTCATGAATATATTCACTAAATTTGCTACCATAATAATAAGTACCATTTTGAGAAAAATATAAATTGGATATGAATGAATTCATATCCTTTCCAGAAAGAATTATTAATATTAACGAATCAGGATAGAATTCGGTTGCGACATTATTCAAATATAATTTCATACTATAATATTCTTGGATAGAAGGCGTTTGTTCCCATCTTGTTACTGCTTTTATTTCAAAATCAAGATAAATAATTTTTTTATTTAATTCATCTACTTTAAAATTTAATTTAAAAATTGAATAATAATTGCTACTTGTTGACATATAATATTCATTTAGATTCATTTTAGATAAAATTAGATTATATTGACTTTTAAAAGTCTGTCTATAATTAAATAATTCTTTAGAAATATCAGATGATGAAGGGGGTTCAATATTTTGTCTTTGATTATAATAATCCCGATAAATAATATGAAGATTATTAAATAAAATTTCATATTTACTTAATCCGGAATAATCAAAAAAAGATTTTTTAACTTCAAATTTTGTCCCATAAATGAATATTGCATGTTTATAATAAATGATTATTTTAACCTCCCCCAATAAACTATCAGGTACTTGGACTACTATTGAATCATTCGATTGAGAAATGATTTTAGCCGGTTTATCGCCAAAATGGACATTTACTAAAGAATCTGAAAGAAAATTCTTCCCGTACAAAGTAACTTGCGAATTGCTATAGCCGCTTGTTGGGGAAAAAGATGAAAGGGTAATTTGATTATCGGATGGCAATGGATTCGAATCTTCTTTGCATGAATTCATCAATGCCAGAGGCAGAACCAGAGCGAGAATTATTAATAATTTCAATGTCGGCGCTCCTTTTTATGGATTATGATATATTAATATCGACGAAAGGATTAAAAATTATTTTAGAGAAAATGTTCTTTATTATCAAACTTTCATAACAGACTAATAAATCTATAACAGATAGTGTCATTCTGAACTTCAAAATAATGGAATTAATAAAAAATGACAAATTCAAGAGAAACCCCCTAACACCCGGTTATAGAAGTAGAACATAGAAGTAGAACATAGAAGTAGAAAAAGAATTTATTCCCCCTTTTTCAAAGGGGGTTTGGGGGTTTCTCAATGTAGAAATTGTTGCCATTATTTTGAATCAAGAAAAATCTGTCATTGGTAACTTGATTCAGAATCCATAAACCGCATTAGGACTGGATTCTTCGCTTCGCTCAGAATGACATTCTTTTTGCCTTTTGGGTCAGCCTCATCTTTCTTTAATTTTGGATTTCAGATGTCCAACATCTCCCAGATGTTGGACATCTATTTTCCTTACTTATTAACAATAAATTTCTTAACTATATTTTCCCTGCCGGTAACAACCCGAAGGAAATAAGCGCCCTGCGATAATGCCGCTACATCCAATTTAAAGACTTGTTTTCCGGTTTCGTTCCCGTTTATTGATTCGCAGCATGCAATTCGATTACCGAATAAATCCGTAATGAAAATCTCCTTAATATTACTCAACAAATTTACCGTAACCATCGCATCGCCTGTGACAGGATTTGGTACAATGGAAATCCGTGGGTCATCATTATTTATTAATTCGAATACATCGTTTATTTCACCAATACCGTTCAATTGAGCTATACTATCGCCGGTAAGGGAATTGGAATGAAATGTTATTTTATCCTTATAAGTTTTCGTTTGAGTAGGAAGAAATTCCACTTCGAATTTAAAGGCTGAATCTGGAGCAAGTACGTAAGGATTAGCAACCGAGAACTGGTATGTTATATTATGAGTAAATGCAGGGTCTGAATTGGTATTGTATCCTGTTATGAACAATGTGCCATCACCGGTGTTCCGTACTTCGAGTGGCATCTTTCGTTTTAGATTTATTGCTACATTATTGAAATCAGCATCGGTAACTGAAATTAAAGGTGGTCCCGAGGATATCTTCAAAAAGCTCCGTTCCGAACATAGGCATGTATCGCAAAACATTATCGTATCAGTTGTTTTGAGTCCACCCTTGGGAACGGTGAAGGTAAGTTGTGTAGGCAGGCTATCACCGGGATTGAGCAGAACAGGTAATTTAGCGCCTAAATAATCAAAAGCAACCTTAATGTTTTTCATCTTGATTGAATCGAATCTGAAAGCCATATTTGAGGGATTTACAATCGTAAATTTTTTAATTACTTTCTCAAGTGGCGCAGGTCTTCCGAGGTCGATTGTTTTTGGATTTGTTTCCAATTTGTTCGAGTAATATTTTATTTCAATTATTGTATCATTACCGCCCCGGTCGGTAAATTTCACAGTAGCTTTTGCATCTTTAGAATGGTCGAGAACGTTAAGCTTCCAATTTCCTGTCCTATCTCCGGCATTAAAATTAGTTGTTGTAAATTCATAATTATTACTGCTATCGGCGACTAATCCCATCTGGAGTAAATTCGAGCGCAAATTGGAATCAGCGGGCATATCGGTTACACTGCCATTTGTAACACTCCCATCACACATTCGCTTCCATGTTGGCACTGGTTTAACTTTATCTTTAAGGAATGGGTCAACAAAGTTGAAATATGCTGCCATACCATAAGATTCACCAGTTGAAACTCCAAATTGATAACATGCAAAAGGTTTGGAGCAACGAACAGTATAAATTCCTTCATCCTTTAAGATAATTACTTTTACGCCGTATTTTTTTCCATTAACCGCATAAGGAACTAATTCAAAAGTGTTCTTATATTTTATTTTAACAGTATCCTGAGTTTTTTCTCCTGCAAAAATCTTTTCTATTATCAAATCAGCCGGTATTTTATCATTATCGGTTTCGAAAACAATTTGTACATAATTAGTATCGAAATTCAAAGTACCGAAGCGGGTGCCGGGAGTGCAGAATGTAATTTCATTCTGAAATTCCTCAATTGGTATTAACTGCATTTCGAAAGGGTCTGTTTTTGGATTAACATTAATATCATCGTTTGAGCTTGTTGCATAAAGCATAATGTTTATCGGTTTATCACCCGAGAATATTCCTGAAGCAGGTGAAGCCAATGTAATTCGCATATCAAAAAAGCCGAAATCCTCAATTTTCCCATAAGGAAATGGCATTTTTTTATAAAATACCCCATTTATATAAACACTGGTTTTATCATCTCTTGGAAAAATTCTTATAAATGGCGCTTTTGAGCGATTTGGTTGAATTGGTGCTATGTAATTATACCCGAATCTTGATTTTGGAACTTGCATTTCAGCTATATAATCACAAGCTCTTGTAGCCTTTGGAATATTTGCACATTGATTGCCGGAAACAACGGCAACGGGTTTGGTTGCATTGACATAACTACCAGACAAATCACCACCGTCACCTGTTGTAGAAATCATCCATACATCGCCTTTATTCATAGCTTGTTTGGCTTTTTCTCCCGGCTTCATACCCAAAGGTGTTGTTGTTAAAATATTTCCACCCAAAATAAAGTCAACATCAGTATCATCCTGGGTTGCTACAATTCCGCATATACTGGGCAATTCATATCCCGGATAATTTTCAGTCATATCATCATAAGAAGCTATATTATATTCCTTACCCAGCAATGATACTGGCCAAACGAGAAATCCGTCGCTTGTACGGTTATATTTTACCATGCAATATAGAATTACAGGTTCTTTAGAATAGACATGTATCGCAAAGCCATTATAAACAGCCTCACGAGGTGAAAGTTCATTGCCTTTTTTAGTAAAAGCCAAGGCAACTTCGGGACGAATTATAAATTCAGCTTGTTCTAAAGGACTGATGCTAATAGAGTCTAAGTACTGTCTGCCGGGGACTTCAATATAAGCTTTTACCTGTTTTGCCGAAATGAAAAATAACTTGATGAATCTTTCCATTGATGGAGTTTCATCGGAATATGGCGGCGGTATAGTAAACCAATAGTCTTTACCGGCATAATTGGAACTCAGGAGTTCGGGATATTCACCGATTTTGATGTCATTTGAGATTAGGTCAAATGGGGAAAAATAGATAATAGATAAGATTATTATAACGATAAAATGCTTTTTCATTTTGCACCTGCTATTATTGTTCGAGTATTTCATAAATAAAGTATAATTAAATTAATAAAAAAAATGCTATTAAAATACTGTTATTTTTTATAATATTATTAAGAATCTGTTGAAAAACTAATTAAATGGAGAAATGTCATTCTGAACGAAGTGAAGAATCCAGTCCCAATGGGTCTTCTGGATTCTTCACTTCGTTCAGAATGACATTCATCTTATCTTTATCAACAGTCTCTTAATAATAATTAATTCGTTATAACTAAATTTTTTATTAGGATATATTAATAATTTGATTTAATTTGTTTATTGTAATAAATGTATATCAGAGGTACGGCTTTGTGAATTATAAATTAATTTTCCGCTTTGCTAATTTAGCTTTAATATTTGCTACAATTATAAGTTGTAATAAGACTTCTCTGCCAGTTAATAATAATTCAGAACTATTAAAAATTGAATCGATATCTCCATTGGAAGTAAAATCGGGAGATGAAATAAAAATTTTGGGATTGGGGTTCGGTGATATTCGTGGCACCAACTATGTTCAATTCGACAATTCCTACGCATCGGATTATACTTTATGGAGTAATAAAGAAATAATTGTCAGGGTACCTCAAGGCGATTTTAATGGCAGGATAACCGTCTATGTAAACAATACCAAAAGCAATGAGAAAATCATTTCAATAAATTCAAATTTTACCTCAATCATAGAAACTAAATTTATACCATCAGGTTCCTTCATGATGGGCAATACCGGTAAGTTCAAGGCTTATGATGACGAACTTCCCGTTCATCAGGTCAATTTAACTAAATCATTTTTCATGGGGAAATTTGAAGTAACTCAGTGGCAATGGTTAAGTGTAATGGGTTATAATCCGAGCCTGTTTGTTGGAGAAAATTTACCTGTGGAAACAATAGGTTGGGAAGATGCAGTAGAATTTTGCAACAAATTATCCGAAATCGATAGTTTGCAAAAATGCTATTTTAAAATTGGCTCCGATTATTCGTGGGAACCGAATGCAAATGGATGGAGACTTCCGACTGAAGCAGAATGGGAATATGCTTGCAAAGCCGGGACACAGACAGATTTTTATTCAGGAGAATTAACGTTTGTTAAAGTAGATTTGGATGAAAATTTAAATAAAATTGGATGGTATGCTATCAATGACCATATTTCAACAAAACCGGTAGGCATTTTGCAGCCAAATGCTTTTGGTATTTACGATTTGTCAGGAAATGCATTCGAATGGTGCTGGGATTTTTATTCGAATTATAGTTCAAACGCTATAACTGACCCCGTTGGGCAGATGCTTGTAGATAATCCCCGGCAAATTTCACGTGGTGGATGTTGGGATAGTAATGCAGACGCATGCCGCTCGTCAAACCGGAATTATGCATCATGTGATTCACCCGGTTTGTGCTATATAAGCCAGGGATTCCGTGTTGTCAGGAATAAATAAAGGTGGGTTCTAAAAATTCAATTTAGGCTGTCATTCTGAGCGAAGCGAAGAATCTATCTTGTTGATTTTAAAGAAAACTGGATTCTTCGCTTCGCTATTACTCCGGCATAGCCCAGCTAATCGATACTTTCAGGTTCCCGTCAAATTCAGGATAGACTGATGAAAAATAATATCCCTGTGATATTAAATTTATGTAGGTAATATTTACAAACACATCGCCTAATTTGAGATTAAGAAATATATCATTGTTCGCAATTGTTGCAGGACTTTGTAAGTCGCTCGTAATCCAGCTTCCCGTGAGTGGCATATATCCGTCACTTTTCTTTGAACTAATAACCGAGAATTTAAATCCTGCAGTCAAGGAGCTTTGACCGACTTCAGCTTGATAATAAAGTTTAAATTTTATAAAGTATGCAGGAAATCTGCTATCAGAATTATTATCCGTTCGGGAATAATAAGTCTGGAATTGTAATCCGGCTCCTAATCTGTCACTTCGGAAACCACCGGCAAATTTGAATAGATTTATTGAACTGATAATTGGTGAGTTGTACTCAAAATTGCCACCGATAATCTGCCTTGAATCTCCGTTCTCAAACTTTATGCCTGTAATATTTCCACTTTCATTATATACCGGAGTTCCAATAATCGGACTGGAAATATGCCTTGCAAAAGCCATAGCAGACATGCCGGTCGAATCTTTAGAGTAACGGATTTCACCAAATCCCAGCAAATTTTTCTCAATTTTAAGGGAAGAACCTTCGCTCAATGATGGTAATCGTTCGGAAAAGGAAACATCACCGGTGAATTTCAATGTATGCGAAAATTTAATTTTTGCAGTCGAGCCAAAAGTAATACTACTATTACCGGCGAAAGTGTGGAAGCGGGCTCCTCCTCGTATAAGTACATAATCGAAGAAATTTAAATCGGCAATTGCGAACGCTGAAGTCGAGAATCCATGCCATTTCTCATTATAACTGGTTTCCGGTATATTTGAGAAATTGAACTCGCCACCGAACCTGAGAAAAACCAAATTAAATGCCGATTGTTCAAATCTGGCGGATACTCCTGTATAATAATCATTATACGAAATCGGATGCGGAACTATACTTGTATCACTAATTAATTCAGAAGAAATGTATTTATCACGTACTGTATTTGAAAAATAAACGGAGCCTGTAAAAGCTTCAGAACTATCTTCCAGCGGATACGAAGTCAGAGTAAGAGTAATGTCGTGTTTAAAAATCCGTTCATTAAATCCTTGATAAACCGAAATTGCAGAAATATTGTCATACATAGAATCGTTTGTATTTTTCAATCCTCCGTTGAGTCCCAATCCATGATTGATGAAGTTTTCCGTCAGGGAAATACTTGTTTTTGAGCTTGGATTCCATCTCAACAGCCCTCGGACGTTCCAGGAATCAAGCCAGGTATTCTTGAATCGCCCGGGCGAGCTCTGGCGACGGAATCCAAAGGTAAAATTCCAGTTCTTTTTGAAATTCTGGCTGAATACACCATCTGCAGAAATAAATTCATAACCGGCTTGACTATACCTTAGCTTTGTAAATGGATTTTTAGTATTATATCTTATTTCCTGAATATTGATTAAGCTTCCGGAAGAATTATCGGAAAGTAAAGCAGCTTCGGTACCAACAAGTATTTCGGCTTTTTCCATAAATTCCGGCGATATAAAATCCAAATTATTTAATCCGGTGATATTATCTGCCAATGAGCGCCCATTATACCGGAGACTATTATCGGCAGGCATGGCTCCCATAACCGAGAATCCATTATACCCGCCATAAGTGCCTAATGTCAGGGGATAAAAAGATGTTCTCTCCAATATTGCATCGGTAAATCCTGAATAATTTAAATTATTTAAATCTTGCTTTTTCAGGTTTAGCTCAATATCGGTTTTGATTAAGAACATTTCTCCATGGGTTCTGAGAGGTAGGTTTGGAGGAATGGTATCCTTCTCAATAATGGTTGAATCCGTTTTAGTAGAATCAGAAAAAGTTTGGGAATTTATTGATAAAGAATCAATGGACACATTGATTGGTATAGGCTGTGAATTAAATGCAAGTACGGAATTTTGATTTATTAAAAATAAGATGGTGATAAGTATAGATAATTTTAAAATCTTAGATTTAAAAATTGTAGAAAAATTTTTCATCCTAATAAATGAGATAATTCCAAAAATAAAGAAGAATGTCATTCTGAAGCCAGAAACAAGAAAACTTAAAAAATATGAGTAATGACACAGATGGACTCCACCTGCGAGGTGGAGTCCATCTGTGTCCGATGTCATTGGCAGCGAATTGAAGAATCTACTTAAAAAATAGAAGTTTATCATTTGAAGAGCATAACAAACAGATTTATATTCAGAATATAGAATAAAGACAGGCTTTCTTACAACATTAAGAACAAATGGAATGGTTGTACATCGTATTAATGTCCCAATAATTAACGACAAGATTCTTCGCTCCACTCAGAATGACAATCACATCTTACTTTACAAACAAAACAATTTCAATTTTCCAAATTCTTTCAACTTAGCTAAATAATTCCCTGGAACATATCATCTTAAAGAAGCGTTTCCTGCAAACCTTCCAAATCAGCGCCCTGACCTTCAATTTGCTCATCATCTTCGATTACATCTTCCTCATGCGTTACAGTTGTAAAATCGGCTATCGAGTCGCCGGCTTCAAGCCTGATTAAGCGTACTCCCTGAGTATTCCTGCCGATAGTTGGCAAATCTTTCATGTGCTGGCGGATTAACATTCCGTTTGAAGTCATAACAACCAAATCTTCCGAATCCACAACGGCTTTCAGCCCCACAACCTTACCGGTCTTTTCTGTTATATTCATCGAAATCACACCTTTTGCTCCACGTTTGGTAAGACGGAAATCTTCATATTTTGTTCGTTTACCATAGCCTTTTTCACCAACAACAATAACCTGGGAGTCCGACCTTTTGATAACAACCATCGAAACAACATAATCATCGTCCATTAAGTTGATACCCCTTACGCCGGTAGTTGCGCGCCCCATCGGACGAACGTTGCTTTCGCGGAAGCGGCATGCAATTCCATTGCGTGTGCCGAGAATAATATCGCATGAACCGTCTGTCATTCTTGCAGAAATTAATTTATCATCCTCGACAAGATTAATTGCGATAATACCGGTTGAACGAATATTCGAAAAATGACTTAGTGATGTCTTCTTTACTGTTCCATTCCTTGTTGCCATTAAAATATAGGTGTCAGGTTCAAATTCTTTTATCGGCAGAAAAGCTGTTACGTTCTCATCTGTTCCCTTCTGAAGAACGTTTGCTATGGAGCGTCCCTTCGCATTGCGGCTGCCTTCGGGTAAATCATACACCTTGATGCAGAAACTGCGTCCAAGGTCGGTAAAGAAGAGCAAATTATGGTGGGTTGCTGCCTGGAATATATGCTCGACGAAATCTTCTTCGTGGGTTCCGGCGCCGCTCATACCTTTTCCGCCTTTGTGCTGACGGCGGTAATTGGAAACAGGAGTACGTTTTATATAGCCATTATGAGTAATAGAAATAATTACTTCTTCATTTGCAATCATATCTTCGATTGTAAATTCCAATGCATCCCGTACAATTTCCGTACGCCGGGCATCGCTGAATTTATTTTTGATTTCATTGAGTTCGTCGGATATAATCTGCATTTGTAATTCATGGCTTGCAAGGATTGATTTAAGCTTCTCGATAGTCCTGATTAATTCCCTGTATTCAGCCTGGATTTTTTCCCGCTCCAAGCCGGTCAAACGATGCAATCGCATATCAAGAATTGCTTTTGCCTGTAATTCCGACAGTTCAAAACGTGTTTGTAATCTTTCAGAAGCTGTTTTCGGTTCGGGTGATTCTTTTATTGTTTTAATTACTTCATCAATATTATCGAGGGCGATAATAAAACCTTCCAGAATATGTGCGCGCCTCTCGGCAGCATTCAATTCAAATTTCGTTCGCCGGACAATTACATTATTGCGGTGAAGAATAAATGCTTCCATCATATCGCGCAATGTCATGATTCTCGGTCTGCCGTCTTTTAGAGCCAGCATATTGGCGCCGAAAGTAACCTGCATTTGCGTATGCTTATACAGATTGTTCAATATCACACCCGGAACGGCATCGCGCCTGGTTTCAATGACTATTCGTATGCCATCCCTGTCCGATTCGTCCCGCACATCGGTAATGCCATCTATTATTTTATTCTTAACCAAATCGGCAATTTTTTCGATTAAAGTTGCCTTATTAACCTGATATGGAAGTTCGGTTACTATTATAGCTTCCCGGTTGCCTTTGCTCTCCTCGACGTAAGCACGGGCACGAACGATGATTTTACCCCTGCCGGTTGTATAACATTCCCTTATACCATTGTAACCGTAAATAATTCCTCCGGTAGGGAAATCGGGCGCCGGAACATATTGCATTAATTCCTCGGCTGTAATCTGCGGATATTTTATCATCGCCTGCAGACCGTTAATGATTTCATTGAGGTTATGGGGCGGGATATTGGTTGCCATACCTACTGCAATACCGGATGAACCATTAATTAACAGCACGGGCAATACCGTTGGCAATACCGTTGGTTCTTTGAGCGAATCATCGAAATTCGGACGAAAATCAACAGTATCTTTATCTATATCGCGAAGAATTTCATGCGCAATTTGCGAAAGTCTCGTTTCGGTGTATCTCATGGCTGCAGGCGGGTCGCCATCGACAGAGCCGTAATTACCCTGCCCATCGACTAATTGATACCTCATCGACCAGGGCTGTGCCATCCTGACCATAGCATCATAAACGGCAGCATCGCCGTGGGGATGGTATTTACCTAAAACCTCACCGACAAGACGAGCGGACTTTTTATAGGCTCTGTTGGAATGGAGTCCCATTTCCGACATGGCAAACAGAATACGCCTGTGTACCGGCTTCAATCCGTCGCGTACGTCAGGAAGAGCCCTCGATACAATCACCGACATCGAGTAATCGAGATACGAACTGCGAATCTCATCTTCAAGTAAAGTTTCAACGATTTGTTCTTTTCCGAGCATTTATGTTATTTTTCATAGCTAATAAAAATTCAAGACTACAAAATTAAGGAATTTTTAGCGAACATTTAAGTAAATTTGCAATAGTAATTAATTAAAAGAAATCCCCCCTACCCCCCTTTTTCAAAGGGGGATAAAAATCCCCCTTTGAAAAAGGGGGGTAGGGGGGATTTCTTAGGAAGTTAAGCAGATTTCTAAATTGAATAATAGGAATTACTATGCTCAAGTATAACAAAAACCTCAAAGAAAATGCTCGAAGACTTAGAAAGAATTTAACTAAAGCAGAAGTTGTTTTATGGCTAAAATTGAAAAATAAGCAATTAAATGGACTACAATTTTACAGACAAAAACCTATTGGAAATTATATTGTTGATTTTTATTGCTCAAAGGCTAAATTAGTTTTAGAGCTGGATGGTGGGCAGCATTATTCAGATGAAGGTAAGAGTCTCGATGAGGTAAGGAACAAGTTTTTAGATAGTGTTGGTTTGAAGGTATTAAGGTTTTCAAATAATGATGTAATGAATAATATCGAAGGTGTGATAAAAAAAATAGAATCAACCTTCATAGAAATTATCTCAGAAAACAAGAAAATCCCCCCTACCCGGGTTTTAGAAGTAGAACATGGAAGTAGAAGTAGAATTAGAAAAAAATCCCCCCTTCCTCCCTTTTTCAAAGGGGGATGAAGACAAAATGACAAATCAATCAAAAGCATATATCTTCGCACTTATTGCAGTCCTGTTTTGGTCAACTGTTGCCACAGCATTCAAAATAGCATTATCGCTCACAAATATTCTGCATATCATTTTTATTTCTTCTTTTGTATCGTTGATTATTTTGACTGCAATTATACTTTATCAGGGTAAATTCAAACAAATATTTTCCACGAGTAGAAGTAATTTAGCTCGCTCTGCTTTTTTAGGTTTTTTGGTTCCTTTCGGATATTATTTAATCCTCTTTAAAGCATATTCCATCCTGCCGGCTGCTGAAGCCCTCACCCTGAATTACACCTGGGCAGTTGCCGTCGTTCTGTTATCTATTCCACTTCTTCATCAAAAAATTTCACTAAAGGGATTCTTAGCATTAATGCTCAGCTTTTTCGGGGTAATACTGATTGCTACCCGCGGCGATGTGATGGCAATGCACTTCCATAATCCTGCTGGATCTGCTTTGGCGCTCGGTAGCTCCATTGTCTGGGCGCTGTATTGGATTCTCAATGTTCGCGACAAGCGCGATGAAATAATAAAACTTTTCTTCAATTTTCTTTTCGGATGCATTTTCACTGCTCTAATTATTATTTTCAGTAGTGGATTATCATTCCCATCGACTAATGGACTTCTTGCATCCATTTATATAGGCTGTTTCGAAATGGGCTTTACTTTTATTGTCTGGCTCAAAGCAATGCAATTAACGGATTCGACAGCCAAAATCGGAAACCTCATTTTTTTATCCCCATTCCTGTCAATGATTTTTATACAAATTTTTCTACACGAAACAATTCTTTTATCATACCTAATTGGGCTTTTATTAATAATTGGTGGTATTGTTTTACAAAGATTAACACATAAAGGATGATAATCAACATCTTCAATGAATAAAGAAAAACCCCCTAACCCCCTTTGAAAAAGGGGGAATAATAAATTCCCCCTTTTTCAAAGGGGGTTAGGGGGTTTTTCTTTATTCCGATAATTATCAAAAAATAAATGTAACAAATCCGATTTTCATCTGTTATTTGTTTTGTAATTTAGGTGATACTAAATTTAAGTTTAAAATTTGTAAATTTAAAATAGAATTATCAGATTTTATTTTGAATATAAATTAATCTTTGCTATATTGTAGTTATAGTGATTGTTTATTGATGAAACGAAATAATTTTTATTGATATATTAAAATTTTGATTGATAAAAAAATATTGAATAAACAAACAACCAATATATCGGCTTTTCTCAGAACAACAACGGACTGTCGTTCTGTATTTTATTTTTTATAAACTGTATATAATTATCTAATAAATCTTTAATTTTGGAGGCGGTTATTGAAAATTACTACGCAAGTCAAAAATCAAAAAATCCAATTGAACGAAAATTAATTAAATTAAATAATTTCAATTTATTATGAGGTAAAGATATGTACGCAACGACACATTCCCCAAAAGGAAAATTCACGAAATTATTAGTAGCGCCATTACTCATTATTCTCTGGTGTGCTTTGCTGACCAATGCGAATGCCCAGGTGCAGGTTGGAGCAACTAACTACACTACACTCAAAGCCTGCTTCGACGCTATTAACGGCGGCGCTCATACCGGTTCGATAACAGTCAACATCACCGGCAATACAACAGAAACTGCCCAGTGCGTGATTAACGCCAGCGGGCAAGGCTCTGCAAATTATTCTTCGATAACTATTTCGCCAAGTGGCGGCGCCCGGACAATTACAGGTAATTTTATGCCTACAGCTGCAACGGGAGCTGCCGTCATAATTTTAAACGGCGCAGATAATATTACTATCGATGGCAGAATAAGCGGCTCAGGTAATAATCTGACAATCGTTAATAATTGCGAGCCATTCGGCAGCCCGGCTTATAGCACTGCCAACATCTGGCTCCAGAGCTATAACACTGTTTCACCTTATGGATGCACCTACGTTACAATAAGAAATTGCAATCTTGTAGGACCAACAAATAAAATTGCTACAACAACTATTTTCAGTTATGGAATTTATGCTGCCGGTACTTCCATTTCTAACACCGGTACCGGCTATAATAACGATAATTTGACTATTCAGGAAAACGTTTTCACACGGATGAACTGGGCAATTTTCGTTCGCAGTAGTACTACCGGTACAAACATGAATGATGGTTTGAATATCACTCAAAATACAATTGGCTCAAACGACCCACTACAATATGTCTCATACCGGGGTATTGATATTTATTATGCAGCATCCCCTTCGATTACACAGAATAAAATTTTCAATATTAAAAACTCTATGTACGCCATCTATACCGAAGGTATTGAAATCGGCACCTACTGTTCCAATGCTACAATTGACAGAAACCAGATTTATGGCATTTGGGGACAAAACAGCTACTCTTACGGCGCTTACGGGATTTATGTTATCAGTGGTAGCCAGACTAATATTAATATAACTAATAATCTTGTTTATGATATATTGACAGGCGCTTATACAAACAGCATAACCTACGGACCAAAGGGAATATATATAGCAGGTGGTTCAGGTCATAAATTGTATTACAATACAGTTCATTTATATGGTTCTATCCTTCCTTATGGCACTTCTGCAGTACAATCAGCAGCTTTGTTGGTTTACTCTGCTGCATCGACTATGGATATTAGAAATAATGTTTTGAAAAATACAATTTCATCCTCCGTTGCCGGAAGTTACAACGTTGCATTGAATATGTATTCAACTTCAATGTATTCAACCCTGAATAATAACGATTATTATGCTACCGGTTCTTATGGATACCTTGGCTGCTGGTCGGGAGGAACATATATTTCAACTCTTTCATCATTGCAATCTTATTCCGGTCAGGACGGAAGTTCGAGAAATGTTGACCCGGGATTTAATTCGAATGTAATGCTCCGACCAAATTCCGGTTCAGGCGTTGTTGGAGTTGGCACACCAATTACAAGTTACACAACCGATTTTTTAGGCAATTCGCGCTCGAGTTCAGCGCCTTCGATGGGTGCTTATGAAGGCGGCGCCGATAATTACGGTCCGACTTTCTCTTTTACATCAGTTTCAAATCAAAATAATACTAATAATCTTACAATTTCAACCGTATCAATTTCTGATGCTACCGGAGTGAATTCAACATCAGGCACTGCGCCGAGAATTTATTACAGAAGAGCAGGAAATGCAAATACCTACAGCGATAACACAAGCGGAACCGACGGCTGGAAATGGGCAGATGGAAGTTATTCATCTCCATATTGGAGTTTTACAATTGATTATTCAAAATTGTATGGCGGCATTTCAGCAGGTACTACCATTCAATATTTTATCGTTGCACAGGATGTTCAATCAACACCACTTGTTAGTACTAATTCGATGGATGCAAATAACGGTTTAATATTTAATATCACTCCATCTTCTGTAAATCTTTCTTCGTCTGCCTTCCCGGTAATAGGCAACTTAAATTTCTATATGGTTTATGGCAATATTTCAGGTACTTTAAATATCGGAACTTCGGGTGGCGGAGGATTGAATTCATTGAATAATTTCGGTGGATTATTCCACATGCTGAAACAATGTACTTTGACAGGTAATCTTACCGTAAATATAAATACCGATTTACCTAACGAAATAATGCAACAGGATATGCGTCCATGGGCTGAATCTCCTTCTGCAAGCGGTTATTCAATTACAATTAAACCTGGTTCAGCATCCGTGAAAACCATTACTGGTTATTCTACCTGGTATTCTAATTTTAATGGAGCTATGATAAGACTTGTCGGTGTAGATAAAGTTACATTTGACGGTAGTTTTGGCGGTAGCGGCAATTATTTCACTTTCATAAATAATGCTGTAGGAACACTTGTTAGATTCGATTCTAATTATGTAAGCGGTACTTATGACCCCTGCAACTTCAATACATTTAAAAATTGTAATTTTTGGTGTAATGAAGCTTCAATCTCAATTAATAGGGCAGTTGAATTTGTAGGTTATGGTATTCATACTTCAAATACGATAACAAATTGTGTCATCAAAAGGGCTTATTATCCTATTTGGTGTTATAGTGGTACAAGCTCTTACATGTACAGAAATAATGAATTCTCCAATAATATGATAGGAGATACAAATATTTGGCTTACCGGTTATGGATATGATATGTATGTCTATTACAACCGTGGGGCTAAAATATTAAACAATACCTTCTTAAACATGGCATCTGCCCCGATTCTTCTTTACTATTCCGATAGCAGCAGGGTTGAGGGTAATAGAAGTTACGTAACGGATAATGCCTACCTGAACTCCGTAATGCGTCCTACTTACGGCTTTCTTTTGGCTTATGGCACTTATGACACTATAGTTGGCAATGATTTTTCAGGATTTAAAACCGGTGGATTATACTTACAATATCCTAGGGATTTTGTCTGCACTGATAATAAAATTCATGACCCTTCAACTATTGCCGCAGCTGCAACGATGTATGGAATGTATTTATATATGTATTATAATACAACGGCAATAACTTCATATTTCAGTATTCTAAGGAATCAATTCTATAATATGTCCAATAATTACAATGGTAGTTGTAGTATAATGCCGATGTATTTGTATCAATACTCCGGCTATCCTTACGATGTAACCGTAGCAAATAATAGTATTACAGGTGTAAAGACTTATGGGTACTCAACAACAACTCCATTGACTACAACTCAATCTTTGGGTATTTATATGGTATGTTATAGTAACGTTAAATTATATTATAACACTGTCAACGTAAGCGGAGGATTTTTCAGCGCAACAGCCAACCCGCTATCAACCTGCGTTTATATTGCAGCAAATTGCGTTGGTCTCGATATGAGGAATAATGCTTTCATTAATACCAATAGTGGTTATGCTTATGGTATAGCAAGTTCTGTTCTGTTGACAAACAAAACATTTGATAGGAATGATTACTATGTGCCAAACTATATGTTAGGTTATTATAACTCTACAAATATAACAAATTTATCGGCATGGCGTTCGGGTATCGGTCAGGATGCAAACTCAATATCAAGCGACCCATTGTTCAATTCTCAAACTAACCTCAGACCGCTCGGAACTTCTCCATTGCTTGGCGCAGGCACATATATTTCTGCAGTAACAACCGACATGCTTAATGTTACCCGCTCGACCTCAGCGCCATCATTAGGCGCTTATGAACAAGGCGGCGACTTTACTGCACCTGTTATTCAATATACATTGCTGGCAAATACCGGTATGCTTACAAACAGGAATTTCAGCTCGGAAATCACGGATTATACCGGCGTTAATAACAGCGCTTTTCCGCCGAGATTATATTACAAGAAGTTAACAAATGCAAATAATTTTGTTGGGAATACTTCATCCGACGATGGCTGGAAATATGTACCAGGCAGCCAGGTAAGCAATACCTGGACATTTGCAATTAATTATTCATTGCTTACCGGCGGCAGCGTTTCCGTTGGCGACGTCATCCAATATTTCGTCGTGGCTCAGGATATTGCACCGGCACAAAATGTTGCAATTAACAGCGGTGCATTCACTACATTACCTACCAATATCAATTTATCATCATCAGCCTTCCCAATAACCGGAACTATCAATCAATATGTTATTTCCCAGGCTTTCGCAGGTTCATATAACGTCGGCTCCGGACAAACATATACATCGCTAACAAAAGCAAACGGTTTCTTTGCGGCTGTAAATAGCGGTGTTGTAACGGGAGACATTACAGTTAATATTACATCGGATTTATCAGAAGACGGCGTTGCAGCATTAAACCAATGGACTGAAGAAAGCGGCAGCGGATTTAAAATGTATATCCTGCCTGCAACTCCATCCATGAAAACAATATCAGGTTCGGTAGCAAATTTTGGTATGATTAGATTGAACGGAACCGATAGAGTGATTTTCGATGGTCGCAACGTTAATACAGGTAACATGAGTTTATTGACTTTCAACAATACCTATACCTCTACAAGCGCCGTATTCCAATTTATAAGTTTAGGCTCCGGTCTTGGTGCTACAAATGATACTATCAGATACTGTACAATTCGCGGCGGCAGCGAAATTGCAACAAACATATCAGGGATATATTTATCAGGCGCAGACCATGATTACACAAGCGTAACAAACAATACAATTTTGAAAGCTTATGTAGGTTTATATGCCAACGGAACCGGTGGTGTTTATGATTATTGCGACTTTTCAAGCAATACAATCGGTGCAGCCAACGGTATTACTTCTGATTACATATATTTCGAAGGTATGGATTTGACAAATATGAATAACTCCAAATTCAATAATAATGTTATCAGAAATATATATTATCCCGGCGGCAATTGTTGGGGTGTTTATATAAGGGCAGGTATA
>JAERMQ010000043.1 GCA_016844745.1 Ignavibacteria bacterium
CTGATGTTCTTTCTAAAAAGAGACTATATCAAAGTACATTGTTTATTTAAATTAGTCAACCTATTTTAGGTCAGGACAAACCATTAACCATTAACCATTGACCATTGACCATTAACCATTGACCATTAACTATGACCATTGACCAAATTGCATATATTGAATATTCTTAATCAATAATTTATTTAATTAAGCGTCAATTTATAATTAATTAAGGGAAATCCCATTATTTCCCTGAAAATAAGAATTTATAATAATAAAGGAAATTTGAGACTTTGATATGAACGAAAGCGAAAAAAACATAAAGGAAAATTTTGAATATAAAGCTGAGATGAAGCAGCTTCTGAATATTATTATTCATTCATTATATACACATCCGGAAGTTTTCATGCGCGAGCTCGTCTCGAATGCGTCGGACGCGCTGAATAAATTACGCTTCAGAAGGCTGACTGATTCGAACATCTTATCACCGGAACTTGAACTCAGCATCAGAATATCCCTCGACAAAGAAAACATGACTTTCACTATCGAGGATACCGGAATTGGTATGGCCCGCGAAGATTTAATCGATAAAATAGGAACTGTTGCGTCGTCCGGGACGATTGAATTCCTCAAAAACCTTAAAGATGAACAAAAATCTTTGGACGGACAGCTAATAGGTCAATTCGGAGTCGGCTTCTATTCCGTCTTTATGGTTACGGAACAAATTACGATTGATACCAGAAGCGTTGACCCGGAAGGTAAATCATACAGATGGCAATCCGAAGGTGATGATAAATTTACAATCGAAGAAATTGAAGAGCGGCAGCGCGGAACCAGGATTTATTTTAAACTTCGTGAGGATTATAAGCAATATTGCGATGAATTCCAGGTTAAATCGGTACTGAAGAAATACTCCAACTTCGTCGATTTTCCTTTGTTTGTCGGGGATGAAGAAATTAATAAGGTAACAGCCCTCTGGCACCGGAAAAAGGATGATATAAAAGTTGAAGAATATAACGAATTTTATAAATATCTTACCAATGATTTCGAAGAACCATTGGGGCATCTACACCTTGCAATTGAAGGCAATATAAACTTTAAAGCCTTGCTTTTCGTACCCCAAACCGCTCCGCCGAGTTTTTTCCGTGAGACATCCGATAAGTCGTTGCATCTCTATTCCAAAAAAATATTTATCCAGGATGATGCAAAGGAATTATTGCCGGACTATTTGAAATTTGTGCGCGGAATTGTGGATACTGAGGATTTGCCGTTGAATGTATCGAGGGAAGTTACCCAGTCATCACCTTTAATGACTAAGATAAAAAATGTTTTAACTGGCAAAATCCTTACCTTATTCGAGGAATGGGCAGTTAATGATAAAACCAAATATGAGAAATTCTTCAAGAATTTCGGCTCACTATTCAAAACGGGAGTTAATTCGGATTTTTCCAATAAGGACAGAATAGTCGAATTATACAGGTTTGAATCATCCGCACTTCCAAAGGGAGAGCTTACTTCATTAAAGGAATACTGTTCGCGAATGAAAGAAAATCAAAAAGAAATATATTATATTTCAGGCGATACACGCGATTCCATTATGAAAAATCCCAACATTGAATATTTCATTGCCCAAAATTTAGAAACGCTTTTCATTACAGACCCGGTAGATATTTTTACTATTCCATATTTGCATGTTTACGATGGAAAATCTTTGAAATCAATAGAAAAAGCCGACGTTCAAATATCAGATGAAAGCCAGCAATCAAGGGATAGAATTAATCCCGAAATGGCTACTTCACTGATAGCATTGTTCAAAGAAACACTCGGCGTTCAAGTTGAAGATGTAATCGAATCCAAACGTTTGGTCGAATCCGCAGCAACTCTTGTAGTCGGGCAGCAGGGCTTGGATGTGCAAATGGAAAAAATGATGCAATATCTTGATAAGGAATTCACGGTTTCCAAGCGCATTTTAGAGCTGAATACTTCTCACCCGTTAATCAAGAATTTATCCACAATGCTTATTGCCGATGCATCAAACCCGGTACTGCTTCGTTCTATTTGGCAAATTTATGAAGGCGCGCTGCTTATCGAGGGGCATATTAAAAATCCGAGCGAATTCGTTGCCCGCATGACCGAATTTATGACTGAAGCAACCAATTAAATTACGAATTACGAATTACGAATTACGAATAATAAATTATGAATTATAAGTTATGAGTTATGAGTTATAAACAAATAATTATAAATGATGAAATAAGAATTATGAATTATATTAATAAGAGCTTAATCCTAAAATCCTTTAATCCTATAAATCATAATTCAGACAATTTCACAATTAACCATTAACCATTGACCATTAACCATTGACCATTAACCATTGACCATTGACCATTAACAATTGAGATTATTTAATACGATATATAATTTAATAATAATAATAAAAATTGAGGCTTGTTTATGAAATTATCCGAATTCCGGTACCAACTTCCAAAAAACTCTATTGCAAAATTTCCTGCCGACCCGCGTGATTCCTCACGATTGATGATTATTGACCGGCATACCGGCGAGTTTAAAGATAAAAAATTTTCCGATATTCTTAACTTTTTCCAAAAAGGCGATTGTCTTGTCATCAATCAGACAAAAGCATACCCAGCCAGGTTATACGGCAAAAAAGAAAAAACTAACGCGAAAATCGAAGTTATGCTCCTACGCGAACTTCGCAGCGAAGAACGGATTTGGGATGTTTTGGTTGAACCGGCTCGAAAAGTTCGTATCGGAAATAAGATATATTTTGACAATAATAAATTCTATTGCGAAGTTGTCGATAACACTACCTCCCGAGGCAGAACAGTTCGCTTTTCTTATGACGGCAATCTGTTCAAAATTATCGAGAAAATCGGTGAAATGCCGCTTCCGGAGTATATTAAGCGGGAACCGAATGAACATGATAAAGAAACTTATCAATGCGTTTTTGCAAATAATGATTATCTTGCATCAATTGCTCCCCCGACTGCAGGCTTGCATTTTACCAAGGAGATGATGAAAGCTATTGAAGAAAAGGGTGTAAGAATAGCCAAAGTCGTTGTATATATCGGACAAGGCGTATTTGAGAATATCGAAGTTGAAGACCTTACCAAACACCGAATGTATTCGGAATATTTTGAAATACCGCGAGAGTCTGCCGAATTAATAAATAAATCACTCAAATCCAAGAAAAATGTTTACAGCGTTGGCGCTTCTGCTGTAAGAGCATTAGAATCATCCGTACTGACCTCCGGAACCGTTAAACCCAATCGTGGCTGGACTGATAAATTTATATATCCACCCTTTGAATTTAAGATAACAACCAGATTTATAACAAACTTCCATCCTCCCGCATCACCTTCGTTACTGATGTCAAGCGCTTTTGCCGGCAAAGATTTAAATCTTAAAGCATATAAACATGCACTAAAAAATGATTACAGGTTCCTTGCTTATGGCGATGCAGTAATGATTATTTGATTGTAACAAATATGGATAGCGAGCTAAATTTCAACGAATTTCCTAAACCTGACTTTTCCCAATGGCGGGAAGCTGCAGAGGCAGCCCTTAAGGATGGGAAGTTCTATGAAATGCTATTCTCCGATACTTATGAAGGTATATCAATCAAACCACTCTATATGCCATCTGATATAGATGGACAAAGTGTAATAGATTTATTTAAAGATAGTAAAACAAATAGCTGGGAAATTTGTCCGAACCTGTATTTTTCAGATTCAATCGAATTCAATACTCAAGCCCTCAACGAAATTCAGGGCGGAGCTACAGCTCTCAATATCATTATCGTTGATGCATATTTAGAAGATATAAACCGGAATTCGATACCGGTTATGTTCAGGGATATTAAACCGGAAAGTGTTTCACTTAATTTCTATTTTAACGAATTACCCATAGAAAAAATAGAATGTATTATCGAATTTCTTGCCAATTGCGGCGCTGAGTCTGGTCAAATCAATGGAAGTATCTGCTTTGACATTGTAAATTTTATCAATAAAAACAATTCACCGGATTCTGAAATTAAACAACTTCATAAAAAATGGGTTGAATTATTTTTTAAAGTTAAAAGCATATTGCCCAATTTTGGCTTCGGGTGCATAGATGCACGCTTATGGAAGGAATCCGGAGGTAGCGCCGTCGAGGAGCTTGCATTGTCTCTTAGCGCCGGAGCATTTTTGATGAATAATCTTGCAGATTATAAAATCGACATTGATGATATAGCCTCTAAACTCTCTTTTCATTATTCCGTTTCCTCAGACTTTTTTATGGAAATAGCCAAGTTCAAAGCTGCCAGGGTATTGTGGCAGATGATCCTGACTGAATTCGGGGCATCGGAAATAACTGCAAATTTTAAGATTAACGCTTCTACAGCATTTATAAATAAATCAACTTTGGACAGTCATGTTAATATTCTCAGGACTGCAACCGAGGCTATGTCGGCTATTATAGGCGGGGCAAACGCAATAACCATTAATCCTTTCGATGCCATGAATGAGCAATCCGGTACTGATTTTTCAAGACGACTTGCACGTACTGCCTTACTTGTCCTGAAGCATGAATCTAATCTGAACCAAACAACTGATGCCGCAACGGGTACATATTATATTGAGGCTTTAACTAAAGAATTAATCTCCCGTGCATGGGAACTTTTCCTTAAAATCGAATCAGAGGGCGGCTTCATTGATTGTTATAAAAAAGGGATTTTATCGGAACTGATTAGCAACATCCGGGAAAAAAGGCTAGATGATATAAATAAAATAAATACTACTTTGCTTGGAGTGAATAAATATCCTCTAAAACCTGATGAAGCATTTGTTAAGAAATTTCTTAATCTTTCCGGAGATAATGAAGCAGAAATCCCGGAAGAAATTAATCCGGTAAATGAAGAAATAGGAAATATACGTTTATCGAACGGTTTCGAAGAAGTAAGAAAAAATTCCGGATTGTACAAAATCAGGACAGGCTCTTATCCCCTTGCATTTATTCTAAATTATGGCACATATAAGGATTATTCCCGGAAAAGTAAATTTGCTTCGGACTTTTTCTCAGCCGGAGGATTCGAAATTGTTCAAAGTCAGGCAATAACAACAATAGAAGATGCTACCCAAAAAATTCAGGAATTCAAAAGCAATATTATTATTATCTGTACATCCGATTTTATATACAATGAAATTGCAAAAGAGTTAATTGCCGAATTGAAAAAGAATCTGCCAAAAGCTAAATTGATTTTTGTTGCCTCATCCTTCGGAGGTATTGAGCAAATGCGCTCTACCGGTATTGATGAAATAATTTTCAAAGGTGTTGACGCCATCAAATTCCTGCAGAACCTTCAAATATTATCCGGAATTATTTAAAGTTCCACAACTGTATTTTTTCTGTATCTTGTTTTGTAGATATAATAATTATATTTTGCAAAATAGATTTAAAGTTTTCTGAAGGTTTGATAAGAATATTATAATATTTAACTTTTAAGAAAAATTAAATAAAAATGTTAGGTTATATTAAATAGTGTGAAATTATTCACAATAAAAAAATAAATTTTATGTATTATATTTGCAAAGGTTTTCGGCTATGGAAAACGAAATTGTTGACCAAAACGAATTCCTGATATCGGCTGCCATTAATTTGTTAGTCGATAAATTCGGACCGGAATGTGTTTTACTTTTGGCATCATTACCAGAAAAAAAGATATTAGAGGAAATGCAAAAAAATCCGGTATGCCAGGCTTATATTGAGGAAGAAGTAATTATTTACGAAGTTTTTTTTGAAAATTAAATTCATTATTAGTATTGGGTAAACAGGAAAATACTGAGCAGGATGTTCTTTTTGGAGACCTTTGCGGGTTCTTCCACCATAAGAAATTTAATATGGCGGTTATGGAAATTAACAATAATGTTTATTTCCAGGAAATTGTAAGTGATATGAAAAGAACTGAAAAACTTACCTTCATCGATGTATCGAGAGGAAGTCGCGGTGGAAATATTCTTTGGCTTAAGGGTGAACTTGAGAAATATAATAATGTCGTGTTATACGGCTGGGCGCGTGTTTTTCCGGAAGAACAGGAGAAATACCTTGTCTGGGCGCAGAATTTCAACATCCTAACCGGAGAATTCTATTTATTTGACCGTAAAATTCTATTCGTTCTTTCATCCTTTCTTCATAAACTTTTGGATGAACATGCCGGAGCTTTTAAAGAACTCATAGGCACAACTTATGACTTTTCGCATACACCGGCTCTGTTCGCAGATATGGATACCGATGATTTACTTCCGAATACACTATCGACAGTTACTTCGGATGATGCCCGGAAAAATGTATACTCCTCGATGAGCGCTTTGAAGGACAACGAAATCGATATTCTCCCTCCTTATGAAAGAGCAATATTTTATTATAAATTGAGTGATGCACAAAGAACTTTGGGTGATTTTTCTGATGCTGAGAGAAGCGGAGAAGAAAGCAAGAAAAATTTTGCTATGCTCAAACCGCCGCCTATTACCGAAACTGCACTGTGTCTTACTAATTTATCCTTTATTTACCAGAGTCAAAATAAATTGGATAAAGCTTTAAGCTGCGAGCAAAAGGGATTGGACATATTGAACCGGGAGCCTGAAAATCGCACGGAAGCTATTGGTCGAAGCAATAGATTTATAGCTCAAATCCTGCTAAAATTAGGTCGATATGAAGAAGCTGTCGTATTCGGGAAAAAGGCATTGGACTTATATAAAAAAATTCTACCTCAGAATCATCCTGATTTTGCAAAAGTTTACAGTATAATTTCAAAAGGATTTAAAAATCTCGGTGAGTTAGGTCCGGCATTCAATTACGCATTGGATGCTATGAAAGTAACAAAAGGTGCCAAAGAACCAAATCAGGAAGAAATTGCTCATTGCTACTACGATTTAGGTCTGATTTTTTATCACTTTGCCCAATATGATAAAGCCATCGAGTCGATTAGACTTGCTAATAGTGTAATGTCAAAGTATTTCCGTAATCAGAATCATCCATTATTTGCTACCTGCAACTATACTACTTCACAAATTCTGAAAATGACGGGCGATTTGAAAGGCGCTTTGGCAGCCGGACGAAAAGCTCTTGAAATTCTTGAAGCTATACTTTCAGATGAAAATCACTTCGTTGCTGCGTCGAACTGCTGGGTAGGTTTTCTATTCTTCGGCTTAAACATCAAGCATACATCGCTTAATCATTATAAAAAAGCAATTGCTATTTGGGAAAAGATATATCCGCCTACACATCCCGACATTCAATACTGTGAAAAATTGATTAAAATGCTCAATAGAAAATTATAGAAAAATTTGTAGTAAAGAGATTTATTCACGGTTTTTCACACTATTCATGATAAATTGGACGACAAGAAACCCCTCCCTAACCCTCCCCGAAGGGGAGGGAAATAGAAACTTTTGGTTCCCTCCCCTTCGGGGAGGGTTAGGGAGGGGTTTATTCATAAATTAAACTTTATAAAATGTCCACACTCATAAAAAATATTAGCTCGCTTGTAACCATTCACTCATGCTCCAGCCCATTCAAAGCCGGTAAGATGATGCGGGACATCGGTGAAATAAAAGACGGAGCTTTACTTTTCGGAGAGGAAATTGAATGGCTCGGAACAACTCAAGCGGCAAATGAGAAATTAACTTCCGGTAGTATCTCTCCGGATAAAATAATTGATGCAAGAGGGAAGACAATAATCCCGGGTTTTGTGGATTCTCATACCCACATCGTCTTTGCAGGCAGTAGAGCAAACGAGTTTGCACGCCGCCTAAGGGGAGCAACCTACAGGGAAATCGCTGAATCGGGCGGTGGCATACAGACGACAGTAAAAGCAACACGCGAAGCTTCCATAGAAGAACTCGTTGAAAATGGACGCATGCTCGCTCTATCTGCTCTTAAGCACGGAACAACGGCAATAGAAATAAAGAGCGGTTATGGGCTCTCGATAGAGAGTGAAATGAAGATGCTGCGGGCAATTAAAATCCTTAAGCAAGAGTTACCAATTCACGTATCCGCTACATTTATGGGAGCACATGATTTCCCGCCGGAATACAAAGACAATCATCAAAAATATGTGGATTTAATATGTAATGAAATGCTCCCTGCTGTTGCAGCAGAGGGATTAGCCGAATATTGCGATGCATTCGTTGACCAAGGGTATTATACAATTGCACAAGCAGAAAAAATCATGGAAACAGCCTGCAATTTCGGGATGAAAATTAAAATGCACTGCGACGAACTTGCTTGTGTTGGTGCGGCTGAACTTGCAGGTAAATTACATGCAGCATCGGCAGACCACTTGTTATATATATCTGATGAAGGTATTCAGGCTTTGAAAGAATCCGGCACTGTGGCTACTCTACTGCCCGGAACAGCATATTTTATTCGACTGCCTTATGCTCCAGCACGAAAACTGATTGATGCTGGAGCGATTGTAGCTTTGGCTACCGATTGCAATCCCGGCTCCTGCTTTACTGAGAATATGCAGTTGATACTTTCACTTGCTGTAATTAATATGCAAATGACAGCCGAAGAAGCATTAACAGCAGCCACATTGAACGGCGCTGCTGCATTGGGATTATCCGATTCAATGGGCAGCCTTGAAGCCGGCAAGAAAGCCAATTTCCTTATTTTAGACGTCCCCACTTATGAAGATTTATTTTACCATTTCGGTATTAACCATGTTGAGCATGTTTTCGTCAATGGGAGGAAAGTAGTTTAATTTTTATTTGTCCTAAAAGAGAAGAATGTCATTCTGAACGAAGTGAAGAATCTTCTCAAATTATGCAGAAAGTCATTCAGAGCGAAGCGAAGAATCCAGTAAAAAAACCAATGAATGTCATTCTGAACGAAGTGAAGAATCTTCTCAAACATAGGAAGAATGTTATTACAAAAATACTTTATTTAAACTTTGCTCCCCTTGCGGCTTTGCGAGCTTTGCGTGTTTTTTATCTTTGCGACCTCTGCGAGAAATATTTTTTTCACGCAAAGAACGCAAAGGAAATAAAACGCAGAGGACGCAAAGACAGATTATTTTACAACTGAAAACATCTGCGCATAAGATTGTTCATTGATTACCAAAACGCAATAATAAGCGCCGGATGAGAAATTATCAAGCGCTTGCGAGTAAGTATGCATACCCTCTTCCAGAAAATCAGGATTATACTCCGCAATTTTATTTCCCAATACATCGCTGAAATAAATTCTTACTCTTGCATTTTTGTCAAGTTCATAGCTCAGAACAATCTTATCCTGTGCCGGATTCGGGGAAATGGTGAAATGATAATTGTTGTTTGTTGGTTCTAAAATATCAGTTTTTTCTATTGATAGAGCAATTGTATGTGTACTTCCACAAGCTGCTTTTGTCCAGTTTGTGGCAGTTCCAATTTGTTCGGGTATATTTTTATAGGGTATTGTTCTATTACCAAGTTGACCGGATTGATTTAATCCCCAAGCCCATAATGTCCCATCCTTTTTGATTGCAATTGTATGCTCGTATCCACATGATATTTCTGACCAATTTTTACTACTGCCAATTTGAACTGGGGATGATAAATCATTTTGTATACCGTCGCCAAGTTTACCATAAAGGTTTGAACCCCAAGCCCACAAAGACCCGTCTGTTTTAATTGCCAAGGTATGATTTTTTCCGCAAGAAACTGTCATCCAGTTTGTTTCAGTACCGATTTGTATTGGTGAACTCTTATCAATTGATGTACCATCGCCAACCTGTCCAGATCTATTATAACCCCAACCCCATAATGAGCCATCTTTCATAATAGCAAGAGTATGGTGACTACCACTTGAAACCATTTTCCAATTTGAGGATGTACCGATTAGTATGGGTTGCTTTTTATTCAATAATGTACCATCACCGAGTTGTCCAGAACTGTTCCATCCCCATGCCCACAAAGTTCCATCTCTTTTCAATGCAATTGTATGTTGCTCTCCGCATGATACTGATACCCAATCAGTAATACTGTTGATTTGATGAGGAGTAGGGTTATCAGTAGTTGAGCCATCACCGATTTGACCATAGAAATTATAACCCCATGCCCACAAAGTTCCATTACTCATGATAGCTTGTGAATGGCTTGTACCACTCGAGACTGTGACGAATTTACTCCCACCGCTGATTCTTACTGGGAAACTTTTATTGAACTTTGTTCCATCTCCAAGTTGACCAAAGAAGTTCATTCCCCAAGCCCACATTGAACTATCACTTTTTATGGCAAGATTATGGTTTTCACCACAGGAAACTGATGTCCAGTTTAAGTTGTTACCAATTTTCGAAGGTGAGATATTATTTGACTTTTTTCCATCACCGAGTTGGCCGTAATCATTTTTTCCCCATGCCCACAAAGAACCATCTATTTTAATAGCAATTGAATATAATTCTCCACATGCAATTGTTCTCCAGTCTTTGCTGCCACTGATTTGAGTGAAACCATTGTTTATGTATTTTGTAGTTCCGTCGCCAAGTTGCCCATAAACGTTATAACCAGACGCCCACAAAGTGCCGGCAGTATTAATTGCAAGTGAATGGAAGCGTCCTCCGGCAATCGACATCCAATTATTACTGGTTCCAATTTGAACTGGTGTGTACCTGTTTGATGTATCACCCAGACCAAGTTGCCCGGTACAATTATGACCCCAAACCCAACAACTACCATCACTCTTCATAACAAATGAATGTGCATTGCCGCATGAGATTGAAACCCAGTTTTTTTCATTACCTATTTGAATAGGTTTGTAAACTCTAGTTGAAGAGTCAAACCCAAGTTGTCCAACAGGATTATCTCCCCAAGCCCACAAAGTGCTATCTTTCTTGATTGCCAAAGTATGATATTCTCCACAAGAAACATACTGCCAGTCTTTATCATTTGTTATTTGAACAGGTGAATGAATGTCCTCGTTAGTACCATTCCCAAGTTGACCACAGAAATTATATCCCCAAGCCCATAAAGTACCATCCCTCTTAATCCCAATGGAATGTTCCCTTCCACAAGAAACAAATCCCCAATTTTTATCAGTTCCAATTTGTAATGGGGATTTTTTATAATTCTCAGTTCCATCACCGAGTTGTCCGAAGTAATTATTCCCCCAAGCCCATAATGAACCATCTTTTTTAATAGCAAGGGTATGTCGGTATCCGCAAGAGATCGAAACCCAGTTTGTTTCGGTTCCGATTTGAGTAGGAGAATAGTTATCTTTTGTAGTTCCATTACCGAGCTGTCCGGAACCGTTATCTCCCCACGACCATAAAGTACCATCACTTTTTATAGCGATAGTATGAGCGCCACCACAGGAGACCGATGTCCAGTTACCTCCAATACCAATTTGAATAGGTGACCAGTTATCAACACCTATTCCTAATTGTCCATAAGTATTATCTCCCCAAGCATAAGCATTATAGCCTGTCTGTGCAGAAGAAGAATATGAAAAAAGGAGGAAGAAGCAAAAAATGCAAACAAGTAAATAAATGATTTTCATAAGGCTCCCCAGTAAAAAATTGCGTTATTGAATTTCAATGCAAATATAGGAATTAAGATTGAGAAGTGCAAATTTATTTTTATGCCTTAAATTTATTTAATGCTATCTATGATAAATCCAATTTTACGTTTAGGTTTTTCTTCCTGAATAATTAATTTAACTACTAAATCTTTTAAAGACTCGAAATTTGATTCTAAATTATCGAGCCTGTCGAATATCTCCTTATGTATAAATGCATATTTTCTTAATTGAACGAATGTTCTCATAATTGCTATATTAACTTCAATTGCTTTATCACTATGCAGTACGCTGGCAAGCATTGCTAAACCTTGTTCGGTAAATGCATAAGGCAAAAACTTTGAGTGTTCTCCTCTTTTTAAGGTGCCAAATTGGCTCCTTAAAGAATCGTTTTCTACTTTTACTCACAATAAAATATTTATCCTTCCTAAGCGTTTATTTTTAATTATTAATTTTTGAATTGAAGAAATATGGAACAAGCTGCAAATCAGGAAAAACTAACCTCTCAAATATTCGAATTAGCGGGCATGATTGCCTACCAGACTGGCGCTGTGGTCAGCCGCACAATTTTAAAGAAAAGCACTGGTACGGTTACTCTTTTTGCTTTTGATAAAGGCGAAGCGCTCAGCGAACATACTGCACCATTCGATGCAATGGTAAATATCATAGATGGTGAAGCTGAAGTTATAATCTCCGGCGTTTCCTTTAATCTGAAGCAAGGCGAAATGATTATTATGCCGGCAAATGAGCCACATGCAGTGAAGGCAACGGAACAATTTAAAATGGTTTTGATTATGATAAAATCGTGATTTTAAGACCTTAATTTACCACCCCCTACCCCCTCCTAAAATAGGAGGGGATTTATTTATCCCCTCCTATTTTAGGAGGGGGTAGGGGGTGGTAAATTTTAATTTAATAAGTATATTTTGACTAACATAAATTATAATTCTATGAAAAAAAATATTTTACTACTTATTCTCATTTCGCTAACAGCAACTTCACAATTATTCGCTCAGGACGCACCAAGCTCCGGAAGGTTATCAGGTAATTTCCAGTTAGATGCTCAATACTACGGCAAGGATTCTATTATCGGCGCCAAAGATGTACCTCCCGAAAAAATTCGCTCCAATGCCTTTATCAATTTGCTTTACAAAACGGATAATTTCGATTTCGGAGTACGCTTCGAATCATACCAGAATCCCATGCTTGGATTTAATCTTCCCTCCGGCAGCGCCATTCCATTCAAATACGTTTCATATTCCTCCGAATATATTGACGTAACTGGTGGCGACTTCTACGAACAATTCGGCAGCGGCATAATATTCCGCTCTTACGAAGACCGCCAGCTTGGATTTGATAACTCAGTTCAGGGTTTTCGCTTCAAATTGCGTCCTGCTAAGGGAATCAGCTTTACCGGATTAATCGGCAACCAACGGAATAGTACAATCTGGGATGTCGGAAAAGGAATCCTGCGTGCAGGTGATTTGAATATTACGGTCAATGATTTAATCGAAAATATGATACCGGGCGGTTTGTATCTCACATTAGGTGCAAGCATAGTCAGCAAATACGAAAAAGACCAGTCAATTACATATAATATGCCCCAAAACGTACTTGCCTATTCTGCAAGATTTAATCTGAACGGGGAGCATTTTTCCTTAGATGGTGAATATGGGCATAAGAATAATGACCCGAATTTCACAAATTTATACAATTACAATCCAGGACAGGGCTTTATACTTAGCGGTTCTTATTTCGTTCCCGGTCTTGGAATAAACCTGAATTTTCACCGCATAGACAATATGGATTTCCACAGCGAGGCATCGGCTTCCGGAAATTACCTGAATGTGAATTTCATTCCGCCATTAACGAAGCAGTACGGCTATCGCCTGGCAACGATTTATCCTTATGCCACGCAACTTAACGGCGAAGTAGGCGCACAGGCTGAAATTACGATTGCCATACCAAAAGAAACATTCTTCGGAGGTGAGCATGGCGCAGATATTGCAATTAATTACTCACGTGTCCAGGCAATAGATACTTCAAGAACAATGTTCGATAAACCGACGGGTAACGCATTTTTATACGATTCGCCATTCTTTTCAATTGGCAAGAGGCTTTATTTCCAGGATTTCAATTTGGAATACAGCCGCAAATTCGGTGAAAATTTGAAAACCGTATTTTCATATATCAATTCCACTTATGATAAAGATGCCCTTACGACTCAAGGCGGAGTAGGATATGGCAAAGTTTTTACCAATATCATTGTAGGTGAATTTTATATAAAACTTACTGACGAACATTCATTAAAAATCGAAGCGCAGCATTTATGGTTCGAGCAGCAATTCCCTATTTCAACACATGATAATACAAACGGAAATTGGGCTATGCTGCTTGCTGAATATACTATAGCGCCGGCATATTATATTTCATTATTCGATGAATACAATTACGGAAATGACTACAAAGATTATCAGATACATTATCCCGGAATAGCATTTGCTTACGTTCACGAAGCAACTCGGGTTTCTTTAGGTTATAGCCGCCAGAGACAAGGCATTCTTTGTGTTGGCGGTGTATGCCGGCAGGTACCTGCTTCGAACGGATTATTGCTATCAGTTACATCATCATTTTAAATTTAAAGAAGGAATAAAAAATGAAAAAATATATAAAGAATTTGAAGATAACAGAAAATGATAATTTTAATCTTGTATTGAACTACTTTTTATTTTTGCGACTTTGCACCTTTGCGACTTTGCGAGTTATATTTCACGCAAAGCCGCAAAGGAATTATTTTTCTCAGATGGGTTTGCGAGTTTTTTCTCACACAAAGCCGCAAAGATATATGTTCAATTCCTTTGGAAGATTCTTTCAGGAATTCAGGATTATTTCTTTTAGGATTATTTTACCTTTATTATTTTTCATAGTCCTATTTTTCTCAACCGGATGCGATGAAATCGAGTCACCGTACCGAAAAGGAAATGTTCAATTCATTGATACGACAAATAAAATATTATTGGAGGAATTTACGGGCGCATATTGCGGAAATTGCCCGGACGGCGCAGCTAAAGCGCATTTATTGGATTCGCTTTATCCCGGAAAATTTATTTTGTTGTCCATTCATGCCGGATATTATGCAACGCCAAATAAAACTTTTACTTACGACTTCCGCACTCCGGCAGGAGATTCAATCTTCAACTCCATCATGAGCATTAAAGAAATTGTATTTCCATCTGCTATGTTCAACCGGATAGGTGTTAATAAGAATGGCGGATTGATTCCAAGCCAATGGGATGCTCTCGTCGGGCAGCTTATCTTTAATGATACTGTGATTGCAACAATTGATTTAGCGCCATCATTTACAAGTACTGATAGTTCTATTTCTGTAAAAGCCAACATCAAATACTGGGAAGCCGGCTCGAATAATCAAACTTTGGTTGTGCAAATTCTTGAGGACAGTATCGTTCAAATGCAGAAGTGGTACGGACACACACCGGAAAATATACCGGATTATGTCCATAATAACGTACTTCGTGCATCGATTACTCCTGCTTTCGGCGCACAAATAACGACCGATGCAATGATTATGAAGGGCTCTAAATACGAAAAGAATTTGAAATATACAATCCCCAAAGGCAAGGACTGGCGGATTAATAAGCTGAAAATTGTTGCATATATTCTTGATTACGGCAAAACAAATTCTATATTGCAGGCAGAAGAAATGAAATTGATAGAATAAAAACAATTCAATTTATAATAAATATTAATTAATAAAGAATACAATTTAATAACATCCCTATTTCCTTTGCGGCTTTGCGTGAGAAAAATTTTACGCAAAGCCGCTAAGAAGGAAGGCCGCTAAGAAGCAAAGTCGCAAAATAAATTTTAATAATATTCCTTTGAGACAAGAGCAACAATTCACGCAAAAAAACAATAAATCTACTAAAATAATTTAACGATTACCTCGTTCCTTTACTTTTTTATTATCGATAATTTTGTAAAGGAATTATTATGGAAACCGTAACAGTATCATCAAAATATCAAATAGTAATTCCTCTCTCAATAAGAAAAGAGTTAAATATTAAGCCGGCTCAAAAGCTTTTTATGATTAATTATATGGGTAGGATAGAACTCATTCCTGAGGTTGATATTCGCAGCCTAAGAGGAACCTTGAAGGGCATGGATACCACAATTGAAAGGGATGAGGAGGATAGGATATGAATGTGATTGATTCGTCATTTTGGTTTGAATATTATACCGAATCCAAATATTCGGATTACATTAGCAAAGTGTTGGAAAAAATGGATGAAGTAATTGTGCCTACCATAGTTATTGTTGAGGTCTTTAAAAAATTATTAAACGTTACTACCGAAACAAATGCTTTAAAGTTCATAGCTCAAATGAAGAAGGGAAAATTAATTGATTTGAATTTCGATTTATCCCTTAGCGCGGCTTACTACGGTAAAGAACACAAACTCCCACTTGCCGATTCTATCATTTACGCTACTACACTTCATTTCAATGCTACTTTATACACAATGGACAATCATTTCGAAGGATTAAAGAATGTCGAATATTTTCAGAAATAATATGACAGAACTCGAAAAACAATCATTAGAAGCATGGCGTATTAATAATCAAATTAATATCATGCTAATAGAGAGCTTAAGCGATGAAATGCTGAAAGCTTCGTTAAGCGAGCGAGGTGGTCGTGATGTTGCCCGTCAGCTTGCACACGTTATTGAAGTACGCTGCACACGGTTAGAATCAATTGCAAAGAAATCCGGAATAACCCTTACTCGTTTCGAAAAAGGTGAAAGCCCGGATAAAGAGAAACTTCTTCTTGCTATGAAACAATCAGGCGAAGCTATGGAGAAGCATTTAATTGCATCTTTCGATAACAATGCCGCTGTGACTAATTTCCAGCGTGGAGCAGGCGTTATGCTTGGATATTATATAGCACATGAATCGCATCATAGGGGAAGTATTCTGCTGACTATTAAGAAATGCGGCTTGAAGATTCCGGAAAATCTCAAATGGGGAATTTGGGAGTGGAATAAAATTTAGAGGAAACGTATAGATTCTCAAGTTGTATTAAAAGAAGGAATTTCAAAGAAAATGTCATTTCTGTGGATGCAGGCAATCATAAATGATCCATTCAGGACAAAAAATGTTTTTAATATTAATTTTTATTAATGTATCAAATTTCAAAAAATATTGTTATTTTTGTTATTATATTAATTATAGAGGCTCAACTAAAAATGTCAAATAAAAAGTTGAATTATCACATTAAATTGTTTTACGGATTTTTCATATTTTCTTTATTGATAATTTCAAATCTCCCCCTGAAATCCGAAAATACTTATTATAAATTCTACGAACCGATTAATAATCCCGAATCATTATCCTACATTGACAGTATAAACTTATTTCCGCAAAAATTTGCCTCAGGAGTAGGTTGCGGCTCGAAGAATGACCCAGATAATCCCGGATGGAAAATAATTGCCGATGATACAGGTTCAGGAGTTATTACTCATATTTGGACACAATATTTTCAACTTCCTGATTCGTCCTTTTTTTTTAAATTAATCATAGATGGGGAATTAATTCTTCAAATGCCTATGGAAGAATTTTTCGGAAATAATCATGGTCTTCTGAGGTTTCCCTTTTATAATAAATATTCCGGATGTTATGTGTCCGACATTCAAATACCTTACAAAAAATCCTTCAAAATTTCCGTTAAAAGAATCAACCCGGCGGAATGTAATTTATTTTGGGCTGTTCAATGGAAACCATTACCGGACTATTTAGTACATAATTCCTTTATTACTCCTGATACATCATATAATAATTCCTTAAAATCTGCAGAGGAGGCTTTTAAACTTGGTGAACCTAAAATTAAATATCAAAAACCATATTATTCCGATTCTTATTTAGCGCCTGGAGATACAGCCGTTTTGGCAAATATAACCGAACCGGGTATAATAAATGGATTCTATATAACAATCAATGAAGACTTAGCTAATGATAATAATAACCTTCAATTGCTTTTCTTTTGGGACGGCTCGCCTTATCCTGCTGTAGATGTTCCTTTAATCGATTTTTTTGGTTTGGGTGAGGGGAACAATAATCTTAATTCTTTCTTTATAAAATCAAATTCAAAAGAATCCTGGTATTCTACGTTTCCAATGCCCTTTAGAGAAAGCGCGGTTATGAAAATAGTAAATAATTCAAAAAATTCTGTTCCCATTCATTCTTCATCTGCTGTTGACCACAAAAAAATAGATATTAATAAGTATGGATATTTTTACGCCCAGGAGACAAAATCATACCCTACTAAAATTTCAATTTTTCATCCGGTTGCTCATATAAAAGGAAAAGGACGTTATGTTGGAACTTTTTTATATGTACATGATAATAAAAGAGGTCCATCATTTTTGGAAGGAGATGCTTTGTTTCTACCTGATTCTAATAATAATAATTTTATTCATTATTTCGGAACTGAGGATTATTTCAATGGAGGATGGTATTTTAGGGAAGGTTCTTATATGGCTCCATTCTCAGGATGCCAAAGAAACTGGTCAATGTTGTATAGATACCATGCATTAGACGGAATAGATTTTAACAGTACTATGGATGTTGATTTTCAACATGGATTTAATATTGATTTTAATTGTAATTATAGAACAGTAGCTTTTTATTACAAACAATGGACTCCTTTCTGGGTTGACCATGACACAATACTATTGGGGTCAACCGTACAAATATCCGGTTCAGGATATCAACCAAATGAAAACATAGCTTGTAAATTAAATTCTAAGGAATTAAGCTATATACAGGCTAATTCGGATGGGAGGTTTTCTATCAATGCAAAAATTCCAAGTGATTTAAAGGATGGTGCTTACTATTTAAACGTGAACGGCACACAAAAACCCGAGCAATTGTTCATCATTAAAGAGCCAATAATACAGTTAATGAAAGATTCTGTGAACCAACAATTTAGATGGCAGGATTCCTTATTAGTTAACGGATATTGCTTTAAACCTAATACCGGAATTCTATTAAAGATGAATAATTTGGAATTAGTTGAAAAGCCAAAAACCGATAATAATGGTTCTTTTTCAGCATATATCCATATTCCATGGATAAAAGAAGGATTTTATAATTTAATTGCAACTGATAATTCCAATCAAATAATATCAGATTCTCAAATTGAGATTACAAGAAAACTTAATTTTGAATTTGAAGAACTACCAATAATTAAAACTGATGGAATTTATTCCTGTAATTATAATGGTATTGGTGATAAACTAAACCTAAATAATTGGAGCAGGGCATTTAATTTATTATTTTCTCCATGGAATTTGGGTGAGAGCATTACTTTTAATATTGTCTTACCCGTTAGCGATACTTTTAGGGTCAATTTATTTTATGGTAAAAACAACCATTTTGGAATTTATTCGGTTTTTATTGACGGTCGGTATTGTATGGATATTGATTGTTATTCAAATTACAATAAAATCTACCCTCAAAGAAGTGATTCCCTTCAGCTTTTTGTTTCTTTTATTGAGAAAGGAGAACATACCATTCAATTTATCTGTACCTCGAATAATTCAAAATCTACAGGATTGAATTTAGTTCTTGATAATATCGAATTTATTCCTGTTACTCAGTTTAGGGAATTAAATGATACTTTGATTATTGACAAATCAAGTACAAATCATTTTTCCATTTATCAAAATCCGGTAAATACTTTCGATAAATATTTAAATGTTATTTTACCTGAATATCTGACAGAAAACACATATTACGTACTAAGTTTATATGATTATTTAGGGAATTTAATAACTAATTTATTCTCAGATTATTACATCAAAGGGGTAATTCGGACTGAATTGCCAAGGCTTTCAGCTTCCGTATATTTCTGTGTTTTAAAAATATATAGAAAAGATAAGATTGAAATTCAATCGTTGCCGCTAATAGTAAATGATTGAGTCTAAACTAAAAACTAAAAAATGAATTCCAAAGTACAACTTTGGAATTAGTAAGTTCTTGATAAATCTCATTCCAAAAATCCGATTTTGGAATGAAATTATCACAAAAAATCCTTTTTAGAGTGGACTCATTATTAATTATAAATTATTATTTAAAATTAATTTATTATAATTTTAAACTTTTTTTTCTTTAATGCGTCTAAACAAAATAGTATATCTTTTATGGATAAATTGAATAAATTATAAAACGAGATTGAATGATTTTTAAGTATTTATAAAATAACGAATTTATCAAAAATAAAAAGGTGCTTCATGAAAAAATCCATTACTCTGTTCTCAGCATTAGTATTTTCGTTAATGCTGATTTTTACAGCCTGCAAGAAGAATGTAACCTCTCCGGTTGAAGATAGTATAAAATCTTCGGAAGATAATGCTATTGTTGACGGCGAGTTTTCATCCGTATTTTCGTTTGTCGATGCACAAAGCGAAACAACTCTCGGCTCAGAGACTCTTAAGAAGGGGGATTCACCACTCACTCCTACAAGCAAGTCAATAATTTTGCCCTCCGGTGCTGTTGTTAGTTGGGATTCCGCTTCCAAAACATTAATAATTGATTTTGGCTCGACCAATATCCTCTGCAATGACGGACTATTGCGTAGAGGTAAGATTATTGCAGTATTCTCCGGTAAGTTCAAACAGGTGAACTTCGGAGTCAATGTATCTTTGGATAACTACTACGTTCAGGATATGAAAGTAACCGGCACAAAAACAATGACATATTTAGGCAATTATACCATAAATATTGTCGTTCAGAACGCCAGCGTTACCACTCCGACCGGTGTAATAAGCTGGTCAGCAAATAGAACCGTAAAGAAAACTGCCGGATATGATTCACCTTTGATTATCCTTGATGACCAATATTTGATATCAGGTAATGCAAGCGGAAAAAACCGGGAAGGTGTGAATTTCTCTGTCGTAATCGACCAGAATAATCCGTTAAAAAAGAAATTAAGTTGTGTTAAAAAGGATTTCGTTTCAGGAATAATAACTATCCAAAACGATAAGGGAAATAGCCTTACTGTAAACTATGACCCGCTCGGAACTGAGGAGTGTAATAAATTAGCACGTGTTACTGTAAATGGTAAGTCTAAAGATATAATTCTCAGATAAATAAATTTTAAGTTTAAACAGACGAGGGCGTCTGTTCTACTAAATCAGGAGAACAGACGCCCTCGTCTGTTTGAATACTACTCTTATCTATCACGAAAAAAGTTAGTAGTAATTTGTAAGTAATCTTTTTAATAGAGGGGGGTTCTAAAAATTGTCATTCTGAGCGAAGCGAAGAATCCAGTTTTCTTTAAAATCAACAAGATAGATTCTTCGCTTCGCTCAGAATGACAGCCTACTTTGAATAAAGCCCATTTTAATGAATTTAGGTAACAATTTTACCGAAAATATTGACGAACAAGGATTAACGATTTAAGATTTTAGAAGAAAGCAAAAGGAAAAAGAAAAAGTAGAAGAAGAAATAACATTAGGGAGGTTCTAAAAATTATAAAATGTCATTCCTGCGGATGAGGCTGTGTGAAAACTTCAGAAGAATGTCATTCTGAACGAAGTGAAGAATCCAGAAGCCGCATTGGAACTGGATTCTTCACTTCGTTCAGAATGACATTCTTCCATTTTTTATAGTTTTCACTCAGCCTGCGGATGTAGGAATGACATTTTTTGAACTAAATTAATTACTGATTATTATAAAGATATGCAAAAGTTTTTGCAAAGTCTTCCATAGTAGTTGCAGTTGTATTTTGCCTTGTGCGAACATGGTCGGTTAGAGCTGTGCCTTCATTAATTGCCTTTGCCAAACCATTGAATAATTCGGCAACATTTTCGGATATAAATCCCGATTCCACCATTGCGGCTTTTGCCTGGTCATAAGGCACAGTCATATATTTCAAATCAGGTTTGCCGATTTCAAATCCGATTGAACGTGCAAAGTGATTGAAGCAGCAATCCTTCGGTCCCAATATATATTGGATATCCTCTCCTTGGAAATCTTTATCCAACATTCTTTTGGAAGCAAGCATTCCGATATCGTGGCTTGCTACAATTGGGAAATGCGCATTAGCAATTATCGGTGAACCCATCATTCCCATCTGCTTAATCATTTGGATTTGCCCTAAAACGTTTTCCATAAAGTAAGAAGGGCGCAGTATAAGCAAATTGATATCGCTAATCTTGCGGAATGTATCTTCTACAAAAGCCAACCCGTCAACAATTCCGGCTCCGTTTTGAAGATGAGCGCCGAGACTGCTTAAAAGTACGACATTTTTAACATTGTTTTCTTTTACGGCATCTGCATAAATCGTACCGATTTCCTTTTGCTCCGATAAATAGTCTGATGATTGAAAGTTTGGCGGAATCATACAATAGACCATATCTGCCCCTGCAAATGCTTTATTTACAAAAGCTGCATCTTTAACATCGCCCACCATAACATCGGCGCCTTTTTCGGCGAATTCCATCAGATTTTCGGCAGAGCGCCCTAAAACCCGGACTTTCTGTCCGGCTTCTAAAAGTTGTTCGGTTATAACCTTACCAACTTTGCCCGATGCGCCTGTTATTACGTACATTTTGAACTCCTATTTATATTTAAAAATATTTTACCTGTTTTTGTTCCGGCAGTTCAGAACCTGCATTTAGAAGCAGGTTAAGATAAGCCGAAATCATTTATGAAGAAATACCCTCATTAAGAGAGCGAAGACGGGGAAGAGGGGAAAATATTTGGAAAGGCAAATAATTATATTAGTAAAAACTAATTGTCTAAATTTTGATTTATTTGATTTTTGTGATTAAGATGATTTAAGGTGGGTTCTAAAAATTCAATTTAGGCTGTCATTCTGAGCGAAGCGAAGAATCTATCTTGTTGATTTTAAAGAAAACTGGATTCTTCGCTTCGTTAGAACCTTCCTTAAATATACTGATATTAAACTTAAATATACTGATATTAAAAAAGAATGTCATTCCAGCGAATTCAGGAATCTCATTAACCGCTATGGAAGGGGATTCCTGCATTTACAAGAATGACATTATTCCAAAAAATAATTTATTTCACAAACTGTGCTGCGTAATACTTCGGTGTTAATTTCTCGCCGGTTGCGCGCTCAATCATTTCATTCCAATTGTATTTCGCTCCAACCGAAAATACATGAGCTATCAGGTATTTACCAACTTCGGGTTTGCCGTAGAAGCTCGGATATTCTGTGGATTTCACTTTGAGTACTTTATCACAGAGAGTGTTGTAGAGCTGCGATGCAAGCAGTTCGCCCAAATGATAATTATGATAATAGCAGGGAGCAGATGCAATGTGTGTTTTTGTCGCCCAGTCAGGCATGTTTCTGCCGGCAGGTTTTTTCACCATCTGATATTTCTCTACCAAATCCCACCATAGTTTATTCAAATCCTGGTCGGGATTATCATACATGGATTTTTCAAATCTGTACATAACCTGCGACCAGCGGGAGAAACAAAGCTGCTGCAAACGCAAAACCTTATGGCACATATCGGCGATTTTTGTTTTTTCTTCAACTGAAATACCAATTACATCCTGCATCCATTGGGGGTTGGTGGCAAAACGTCCGAACAACATTGCAATTGCTTCAGTTGTGAAAATGTGTGCAGGTTGCTTCTGAATCCAATGTGTTTCAGCGGAGTAGAATTTATCGTAGAGTGCATGACCGAATTCATGTAAATTGGTTTCCATCCAGCGTGCTGACTTATCCGTATTGCATAGAACGCGGATATCGGCTATATCACGGTCAATAGTAGAACAGAAGGCATGTTGATTCTTCTTTGGTTTGGGGTATAAGTCGCATTTCGGGATTATGTCGCCAATAAGTAAATTTAGGGATTTATAATAATTTTCAGTGGTTGCGATAATATCTTTATCCTTGTAGTAAGTATCAACATCGATGTCATAGATTTTCGGGGCTTCCTGGAAATAACGGTTCTGATAGTGCCAGGGCTGCATTTCTTCAGGTTTTATATTGCATCGTTTCGATAGTACGTTATCAATTTCAGTTTTCAATTGTTTGAAAGGTTCTCGAGTCAGATTGTCCAATTCATCGAATAATTTGGAAATTTCTTCCGGGTCTTGTTCGCTGAGTGTGAGGCTCATCTGATGATAATTCTTGAATCCAAGCTGACGTGCAGCTTCATTGCGCATTTTCACTAATTTGATAATATCATCGGCTACGAGGGGTCCGATTTTCTTATGGGCTTCATAAGTGGCTTGAAGCTCTTTGGATTCTGTTGAAGTTTTCAATACTTCTTCGATTTCATTATCGGAAAGCTGCTTGCCGTCAACGTCTGCACGGAATTTATTGAATTTCTGTACGATTTCCGTTTGGAGTTTGGTCATAGCATTCAGTTTATTGGTATCGATTTGTTTGGAGAGATATTCGTTATAAATGAGTAAAAGGCTGCGTGCAAGCGAAGTATCGCGAACCATGCCGGAATCATTCCATGCTTTCAGTTTAGCGAAACCGGCTTTATCGGATACTAATTTGTTGTAAATCATCTGGAATGAATCGGAGCGGGCGAAATCAGCCGGTTCGCCGCTGACGGCTGCCTCGAAGTCTGCGGTAAACCAGCCAATCGTAACGGGCTTTAATTTACCGACGTATTCTTTTTGGAAGGCTGCAAATTCTGTTTCGGCTTTCTTTTGAGCTTCTGCATTGTCCATTTTTTTGCAACTTGATATGGTTAATAAAAGGGGAATAGTTAATAATAACGAGATGGAAGTTAAGAATCTTCTCATAATACGAACTCCTATTAATAAAACAAATAACAAGACTACAAAATTACGAAAATTTTAGGGAAAGGTTGCAAGGGGGAATTCAATCTTAGAGCAATAATAAACAAAAGACTATTACAATTCCGGATTCTAATTCCTTGAACTATGAATAACACCAGTTATCCGAACATCATCATTTTCTAATTGATACATAATTCTATAACTGCCATAAATTATTTCACGACAAGATTGGTCATTGATTTCGGGAATTATACGCCCGGAATTAGGAAAAACTTTTAAACGTTCAACTGCCTCAATTAAATGTAAAGCAAAAAGAGATGCTCGGTGAACGGAATCCTTAGCGATAAATTCCGCAATAGAATCAACATCATTTAAAGCCGATGGTGACCAAACTATTTTACCCATTTCATAAGCCTTGCTTTAGCTTCCTCATGTGGGATTCCCTTACCTTCTTTGATTTCTTCAAGACCAGCTTCAAATTTCGCCCGGATATAAATCGCTTCCATAATATCATCATAAACCGCTTCATTTGGCAGATTATCAATCGTTTGAATTGCTATTTCTTTAATAGTCATCTCTATTCTCCTTCTTTAAATTACTACCCGAATGACGAGATTTTGAAATTATTATTTTATGTACTAATTGAAGCAAAATCAGGAAAAATCAGGAAAAATAAAGATGATTGGAATTTGATAAGATGAAAAACCCTTCGGATTAGGAAGGGCTTAATGATAAAACTAATTTAAAACTACAAAACTCTTCATTATTTTATTTGTTCCGGCAGATAAAGTGCAATAATAAACACCGGAAGGAAATGCTTCGGTGGAACAATCCAGATGTCCAACATCTGCCAGATGTTGGACATCTAAAGCATCAAATTGCTTTATTTCTATGCCAGGAGAATTAAAGATTGAAATACTTGCATTTGATAATAACGAAAAAACTATGGGGTGGATTGGCTTTAAATGATTATTTTATCATTGATTTAAGCTCATTTATTGAAAATGGTGGATTTCTCTTATGTAACATAGAATGACAATTCGGACAAACAGGTATCAAATCATTAATTGGATCAATTATATAATTTTCTCCAATATCTGATATACTAACAAGATGATGTACATGGATAAATTCTTTACCTATTTCACCAAAGGTATCTTCAAAGTTAAAACCACATACTGTACAATTAAATCCATATTGTTCAATACATATTTTTCTTGATATTATATTTCTTTCATATTTATTGACAATGATTTTCTTTAATTGCCCCTCATAAAGAATAGATTCATCAGGATAAACATAAATAGTAGATTTATTCTTACCTACAAAATCGTTCCATATAATTTCCAATTCAATTGCAACATCTTCGCTTATGACAATTCCACCACCTTGAGGTGTCCAAAATTGATTAGGAAAATTCTCATTTAAAATTGATAATGTTAAAATTTCATTTAGTTCAGGATTTATCAATGAATCCCATAAAATATTAACATAATTTGCTTCATTACTATTATTAGGGTCCCAATTATCATCTTGATAAACAACATTGCTTGTATTATCAAAATTTAATGACGATAACGATGATGGTATAGCATTCCCAGAAGCAACAATTCCTTTCGGTTCTTGACCCAAACGGACAAGAAATAAACGATCTCCATTAATGATAGATTTTCTTCTACCACATCTCCAACCGAATTGACTATACCCATTTTGTTGTATATTGGATATAATTGAATCAATATTTTCCCAATAATAAACATTAGGATTCCATACAAGAAGATATGTAGCCATAATTCATACTCCATAAGTTAAATAATAATTTTATACCCCTGCTTTCACAACACAAACCGTATAACAACTGGAACATTTCATTACTCAATTGCTCCAGTTACTTTAAAAACTTCTAACAACTTCGGTATTGGTAACACCTTAACCGAATTATTCACCACAGCTTCATTGCTCGGAGGTCCGAGGATTTCACCATGTTGTCCGAGCACTCTGTTCTTTCCAAAATTGAACTTCACCTCGTTGCAGTAAAACCGCCAATCAAAGTTTGTATTGGAATTAGCTTCTTTTTTGTTGGGTCAACTTCAACAGCAAAATTTTCCAAAGTTGTTGCTCCAAGTAATAAAGGAGTATTCTTAGTGCCAATAACAACGGGACACGGTATGGATTCATCAAATCCTTCTATTTCAAAATTTAAGGTTCCAAATAAACATTTGATTGTTTTTCCATCGGCAAAAAAAACATCTCTTGTTGAAATCGGTTCAAAATGAATTTTATTGGCGAGGTTTTCTGGAATATATGAATACAAAGCGCCGGTATCTACCCAAAATTCACCTTCGAACCAAAGAGAACTTTCTTTAGAATTTGTAACTTTAACTTTCTTTTTAAACATACCCATTTTTTTCTCCTTAAATAAATAAATTTATAGACCATACATAAATTAAGTCTTAACCTTGGGTAAGACTTTCTCTTGAGCCGCCGCCGAACTTATTTTAAACATTTTTCAAACCTACATTTTGTCCGTCAAATATTCACATTACAAACATAATCATTTCAAATCACTATTTATAACGTTTTCCAATTTTCCAAAATAAATTTTCATTAATTTATTATTGTATCTATTGTGTTGGACTTATTTTTGAAAAAAAAATTGAAGATACTTTTTCACCTTTCAAAAGAATATTTAGATGGTGACAAATGACTTCACTCAGCATCTTAGCTATCATTCTACCAACTACATTTCTCTCCGGAATTTTTTATACTAATACAATCTCAATTCCGCTTCTTTTAATTTCTTCAATGAATGATTCCTCTTACTCAAAATAATCTGTAGAAAAGGGAAGGAGCCAAACCTCCGAAAATTCTATTTTTAATATTCGTATAGTGATTTTACGCAAATTCTAAAACAGGGATTAAACTTTCTTCTAAATCACTTATATAATCGGCAAACTCCAGAAGCATCGCTTCGATTTCAACGGGATTTTCAGCTACGACTAACTTCTGCCTTACTGAAGATGAATTAAACATTCCTTTCAAATATCCGCTGTAATGCTTGCGAAATTCTTTTAATCCCCTTATATTTCCCTTTGAGTCTAACGATAAATGCAAATGCTCGATGCAGGTTTCTATTCTCTCTCTTGGAGAAGGCTCATCCGGGAGAATTCCGGTATTCATATATTTTTTGATTTGAGCGAAAATAAACGGATTGCCTATAGCTGCCCTGCCTATCATAACAGCATCGCAGCCGGTCTCAATAAAGGCTCTCTCGGCAGATTCGCAGGAGGTTACATCGCCATTTATTATAACCGGAACATTAACAACTTCCTTAATTTTAGGAATCCAACTCCAATCCGCTGCTCCGGTCATACCCATACTTCTTGTGCGGCAGTGAATAGTCAAAGCCTGAGCGCCGGCATTGGCAAGACGGGGGGCAATGTCTATGATATTAATTGAATCAGCATCCCAACCCAAACGAGTCTTTACTGTAAATGGAATTGAAATGCTCCGGGCTGCCTTTTCGGTGATTTCCACCATTAAATCCGGGTCTTTGAGCAAGGCTGCGCCGGCATTATGACCAACGACTTTTTTTACCCAGCATCCGCAATTAAAATCGACAATATCAGCGCCGGCATCTTCTGCCATCTTTGCGGATTCGGCAACTACATCGGGATTCCCGCCAAATATCTGGATTGCAACGGGACGCTCTTCTTCATAGAAAAGCATTTTCGATTTCGACTTTTCTACGTTACGAACTAATGCTTCGGATGCTATAAATTCCGTATAAGCAAGGTCAGCGCCCATGTTACGGCATATTAACCTGAATGCCTGGTCGGTTACGCCTTCCATCGGAGCAAGAAAAATCCCCCGAGAAAAGCTTTGCCTGCCGATTTTGAAACCCTGTTCCGCACTTTTATTTATATAATTTTTCACAAATTTTCTTTTTATGATTAAATAATATCTATATTAAACGATTGCTGGGTAATTAAATTGAATTTATTTGAATAATGTGTCCATTCTAAAAAGCCTAATTTGTCATTCTCAGGAAAGAGACTGTGTGAAAAGTCATAAAAACTGCGATGGTTGACTTTCGTTTATTTAATTGATATCTCCTTAATGGTTCTGGTCTTTATTTGGTCTTGAATCAGCAGAAATCCGGCTCCTTTCGAAAACTCTATAATCAGTGGAAATGTAAATTGATTCCTCTTTCTGCTGCCGTTTGTGAAAACAATTTCTTCAGGTTCGGCAATTTCCTCAAAATAATTCACCGTACAATTATATCGATTGAAAGAATAATTCTTACCGTTTACACTTTTTTGACTGCTTGAAGCAAATTTATAGCTAAGCTGATATACATGATTGAACTTTCCATTAACAGGTGTTCCATCAATAACAATAGTAAATGGTTCAAGGTAAGAACTTTCGGTTTGAAAAGTATTTTCAGAGCAAATAGGAAATTTGAGCCATATTATTTTTGTTAAGTCAATCACTGATTTTAACGGCTCAAAAAACATATTTGCCGATATGGATAAAGTATCAGCGGACTTAAACATATACCAGGTATTAACCGAATCGTTATTAATATAAGTAATGATAGTATAAACTGTCGCAGTATTGGAACTATCAATTTTCATCTGCGAACTTCCTTCGACTTTGTCTGTTTCGTCAGGTTTTGAAACTCCTTTGTCTATAACATTATAAACCCAATAATTACCTGTTTTAAGAGGCATGCATTCTGTTAGGGTGTTATCAGCCGGTTGGCTTGATTCCTTGCATGATACAAGATGAATCAAAATTATTGATATTAGAATATATATTTTCATTTTTTTCTCCATTTATTATTTTAACAAAATTGAGTCCTATCTAAAAAAGCAATAATTGAATTCCAAAGTACAACTTTCGAATTAGTAAGTCCTTGATATTTCTCATTCCAAAATTCCGATTTTGGAATGTAATTTTCACAAAAAATGCTTTTTAGAAAGGACTCAAAGAAACAAACTTTTTTGACCTTCTTTTTTTAATACCCAGCTATCCTGTCCAACTTTATCAGCAATATGTTCCAGAACTTTTAGTATGGTTTGATTTTCAGGTGTTAAACCATTTTTTAATAGTGGTAAAATATGAAGAATTAATTCATCAAAATGTGCAGCTTTGCCTTCTCTTTCCATTCTTATTAAATAGCTAATCAAATAATATCTAATTCGTAAGCGAACATCTAAATTTGTTTTGAACTTTGTATTTGGTTTAATTGTAAATAATTCTTTTTTTTCATTATAATCAAAATTTTGCAATAAGAATGGAGTTAAGTCTGTATATTCCTTTTTCAATAAATCAAGAAAACCAAGTTCTAATCCCTTTAAAATCAATTCATCATTAATTTGTTCGAGGGTAGCGCCATTATGTTTGGCAATTATACCTTCGATAGTCTGCATTACTATCTCGGCAATGCCGGAACCCAGATTTGCTTTCAGAATGGTTTTTGGATTTTTCACTTTTTTAAAATTGATAATCAATTGACCTGAAAGAACTGTGAATGGATTCTGACGTTTTTTAAAACTGGTTTGTCCGTTTTTTTGAGGAACTGCACCTGCATATTCAAAGCCACATTGCTCGGCTGTATCAATTATCAAATGCCAGAATTCCGGGTCCTTATGAGCAAAAACGAATGACATCCATCTGTTGAATTTTAGTACCCTGTACATTTCCTGAATACTTTTAGCAATTAAATTATTATACTCTTCCTTACTTTTATTCTTTTCACCACCTTCAATTGCCTCGAGATTTCTATCTTCTTCGGTTACTTCCAAGTCAAGCCATGCATTCCACATAATTGACAAATCAAGATACGGTATTTTCTTGCCATACGGAGGGTCGGTATAAATATAATCTATACTTTCTTTATCTATCCAATTTAAATCAGTTGCTGTGCCTTTTAATATTTTGCAATAATTTATTGTATTTTCATTTATGGAATACTCAATATCTTTCTTTGCGGCTAAGATTCTTTTAAATTTTATCTCAAAGATGTCAATAAGATTGAGAAATCCCGGATTGGGTGCTATACGGTATCGATAATATCTGTTAACTCCACTATCTCCTCCTCCTGCTGATTTAGTATAGTGGAATGTTAGATTATACTTATTTATACTACTCGAAAAACATAACAATAAAGAGTTCCTGATATTTTTATTTTTTACTTTTTTTATTAAAAATTTTAGATAAGCTAATTGAGCTAATTGTTTTTTGGTAAATAACTTTTCAACCACCGGTACATCGGAATTTTTGGGTAAAATAAAACCTTTCGGATATTTATATTTTATAAGAGCATCTTTTATATCATCCTTTGTTTTCGGTTCGTTTTTCAAATATTCTTTTTTGATTTTATCAAAGGCATCGAAAAGTTCTGATTGATTAACTGGAGCAATTAAGGATTGAACTATAAATACCGGTAATGGATTTAAATCAATACTTATGGCTTTTCTATTATTCATCATGGCTTCTATGGCTGTTACTCCACTACCTCCAAAAGGGTCGAGTACCAGGTCGCCGGGTTTTGTATAATTTTTTATATACTTTGCCACAACATTCCAGCTTTGTTTAGTGAAATATCCGTGAACTCCGAAATGTCTTTTTGCAGCTTGTTTTTTAACCGGTATTTCTTTCAGAAATGGTCTTATAAGGTAATCATTTTCATTATGAATAATAGAATTATTTTCTTTTTCCTCATAAACAATCGTTTTCCCTGTATGAAAGCTATTTATTGAAAGTAGATTTGATAGTTTTTCCCAATAATATTCAATTTCATCAATTGGGAAATATAAAACAGGTTCATTTGTACCGGATGTTCTAAAAACAGCAAATTCAGTTCCATTGCATAAAGCGAAATAATTTGTTCTGATTTCGGGATGAGTTGAATAACTAAAAACCTGTTCAATATTTTCGGAATTAATTATTTTTTCGTTTGGTGATTTTGCATCCAATACCCAAACATAATGGTTTTCAACTTTTAGAATGTAATCCGGTATTAAGTTTATAGGTCGTTTTTTACTTCCAATTTTTATAAACGGATGTGCTAATGATTTACTGCGTTCAATAGAATTATTATCGAAGCCAAGTTTTGATAAAATAGGCATTATTATTACTTCACGAACACTATCCTCTTTAAAGCCCGGGCTTACTTTAATAGATTTTATATCAAAATTACCAAATAGTTCATTTAATTTCATTCTAATTTATTCTTATATGTTTTGTTCAAACAAAATTAATAAACCTCATCAAATTTTGGAAGAATTCCTATTAAAGAGTTGATCGAACTCAACCGCTGCTTTCTTCGAGTTCTTCGGAAATTTTTTCGGTTTCAGGAATGATTTTCTTTTCCCGGAGGTAAAAATAAGCGCCTACAAGGGTGTTTACAATGAAATTCGTGCCATGAGTTAAAATTGCATATCCGACTGCTTCCCTCTCTGTTAGCCCGGAAGTTGCATAAAGAGCCATCATTGCCCAGCGAACTGCGACATGATGAACACCAATTGCACCCGGAGTTGGCGCTATTGTTACCGCAACTCCTACTACAATAAGAAGCAAAAACGCATCGCCGGGAGTAAGGTTCAATCTTGCCTGGAAGCCAAAGGAATAGAACATCAGGAACATCGGGGCTCCGTAGCAAATCCAGATTGCAACGGATTCCATTGCCATCCTGAAATATCGAGACGGCTTCTTGATTATTGCAAATCCTTTTTGGAATTTATCGAATAATGAAATTAACCTCTCATATATTTTATGTGAAAACGGGCGAATAAGTATCTTAAGGAAAAACCTGATAAAAGGCGGATAGAAGCTGATTATCAGGACGAAGACTATTATCACAATCAACGACAGGAAGTTGGCGGGTGATATATTGACGTTAAGTCTTGTAAATGTAGCTTCAAGGGCAAATATGATTTTTTCGCTGAAAAGCAGGAGTGACAACCCGAAAAGCGTCAGCAAAGTAAGCAGGTCGATAACACGCTCTACTATTATAGTTGCAAATGTACTCGAAAACGAAAATCCCTCGCTTCGGGCATAAACATAAGGCCTGAGCAGCTCTCCCCCACGCGGAGTTACTGAATTTGCAAAATATCCAATCATCACTGCTTTGAAAAGATTCAAATAGGATTTTACTTCGCCAATAGGCTCTAACATTGTCTTCCAGCGCATTCCCCTCAGGAAATGGGCAAGCAGGATGAATGGTATGGAAAGGATAACCCACAGATAATTCGATTGAATTATTGTATTCTGAATATCCGACAGGGGAATTCCTTTTATTGAATAATAGCCGGAAACAAGGATGAGTATGATGGAAATGGCAAACTTGAAAAAAGTTTTAAGTTTTGTACCTTTAAGCAGCTTTCTTATATTATTTGAATTTTCTTCTTTCACTATTTGCATTAAATTTACACTTCTCCGGTACTCATTCTCAAATAAATTCCAAAATAATTTTTATAATAACGGATATAATTAAATTTCATTTTTCACGTTCAAAAATATTTTCTTGTCATTTAAAGTTTGGTTTCCTGGTCAATATCCATTTCCCAGCGCTCAAACAAACTTAACTCTTTTACCGGAAGAACTTCATTTTCTTCCGTTTTGGGTTGCTTTTCGTTTTTCATCCACTCCTAAATATTTCTTTACTGCTATAATTGAAACATTGCAAGTTATCAAAATAATTCAAAATAATTGTTATATCAAAAAAAGAAAAGTTATTTGAAATGTAAAACGATATCTTTTTAGGTTTTACTAAATAAAAGATTGTTCTAATCGTTAATCAATAATAGAGACCACTGAAAAATGTCATTCTGAACTTGTTTCAGAATCCATAAACCGCTTGGGAACTGGATTCTGAAACAAGTTCAGAATGACAATTCTGCAAATTTTATTATTTTTCAGTGGTCTCCAATAGATATTTTTAAAACTAAAGGTTTCAAAATGAGTATAAACATTATGTTCAGAAATCAGCTTTCGGGAATATTAACTACAACAATGATATTGTTAATATTTTTGGTTTTTAATTCCCAAGCGGGAATAACGCAGTCGTTTAAAATTGATTTGAAGAAATCAAAAATTAATTGGATTGGTGAGAAAATTACAGGTAAACACCTTGGTGGCATCAATATTAAATCAGGGGATTTAGCGCTCGATGGCGCCAAATTAACAGGTATCATCGAAATTGATATGAATTCGATGACAAATTACGATATTGCCGACGAGGAGTACAAAGCAAAGCTAATCAAACATTTGAAGAACGACGACTTTTTTTCGGTTGATAAATTCCCTGTTTCAACCTTTAAAATGACAAAAGCATCTCCATACAAAGCCAAATCGGGAGAAACGGCTAATTATTTTGTTACCGGCATGCTGACTATTAAGGGTATTACCAACGAAATCAGTTTTCAGGCTCAAATTGATATTAAAGATAATTATTTGAGGGCTACTGCCAATATCGTCATTGACCGCACCAAATGGAACATCCGCTACGGTTCGGGCAGCTTTTTCGATAATTTGGGCGATAAAGCAATATACGATGATATTAAATTCGAAGTGTATTTGGAAGGCGTAGCTTCATAGAGATTATATAATTTTCTTGTTGATTTAAGAAAAAAATTTCTCAGACGTGGACGTCTGAGCTACTATTTGTATTGGTAGAACAGACGTCCCCGTCTGTTCGAATCTAAAGTACTATTTGAGCGCTTCTTCACATCTACCCCGAATAAGTTTTTTCAAATTTGCACAAATTCTATCTATATGACACATGAAACGCGAAAAAGTCTCAAAAATGAGCAAAAATTAATTTTTAATGATAGAATAACCTCACCCTAACCCTCTCCAAAGGAGAGGGAATAAAAAATTCCCTCTTCTTTGGAGAGGGTTAGGGTGAGGTTATTACCATCTTATCTCAAGAACAACGCTTGAAGGATAAGTGGGAGGCATTAAGAAAACAGATTTTCCTGGGAATGATTATCAATATTTAAACTTTTAATAAAATTAATTAATTCAATTGATTTTTCTGTGGCTACATTCCAAACGAGTTCATAATCTACTCCAAAATAATCGTGAATCAATTTGTCTCTCATACCTGATATTGCTTTCCAGTTTATTTGGGGATTATTATTCTTAAACTCTGATGATAATTTTTTTGATGCTTCTCCAATAATCTCTATACTTCTTGCAAATGCACGTTTTAAAGTACTATTGCCAATAAATTCATTAAAGCTGATGTTCTGGCTATTAGCAAATAAAAATGATGCTTCTTCAAAAATATGTTCGATTAATATTCCATCTTTAGTAAGCATAGATCATCTCTTTGGAGATTTCTGATAGAAAAGCATCGGAGACTGATTCGGGAGTTACCAATTCAACTTTGCGTCCAAACAAATCTTCAAGGTAAAAAGCTAAATCCATGAAGTTATCAAAATTCTTCAAACCATTTTGAAAATTAATCATCAAGTCAATATCACTCGAATCAGTGAATCTGTTTGTTGAAAATGAACCGAAAAGAGCTACTGAAATAACTCCTTTCCCTTCAATTATATTTCTATTTGCTCTTATTAACTGTAAAATTGAATCCTTATCCATTATTTCTTCATTCATACGTTTTAATTCAAAGTACAAAATAATATTAATTTATAAAATACACAAAGAATCCAATTCATAAATAATTAAAAAATTCGTCTGAAAAATCCGTCAATTTGACTAATTTTGTAGTTTATTTAAATTAGTAGTTAGAACATTAAATATTTTAGGATACTATTTCATGAAAAATAAGCATATCCATCGTACATTTGCAGTGTTAGCCTTCGTATTGGGATTTGTTACATATTCGATGACCGTGCAGCCCTCGGTTCCCTTCTGGGATTGCGGAGAATTCTCGGCTGCGGCAATATGGCAGCAGGTTCCGCATCCGCCCGGCTCACCTTTGTTTTTAATGGTTGGCAAGGTATTTCACTTATTAATCCCGTTTGGCGATGCCGGCTGGCGTGTTAACATGGTATCCGTAACCGTCAGCGCCGTATCGATAATGCTGCTCTATATGATTGGCGTCATGCTATTGATGAACTTCTTCAAAAAGCCTGATATGTCATTCAGCGAAGAGTTTGCCGTTATAGCTGCTGCTTTTATAGGCGCTGCGGCATATAATTTTTCGGATACTTTCTGGTTCAATGCTGTTGAATCGGAGGTTTATGCTTCTTCTTCGATTTTCTGCTCAATAATAATTTACCTGATGCTACGCTGGAACGAGGAGGCAGATAACAAAGGTCACGAGAGATATTTAATGCTGATTGCATATTTGATAGGGTTATCGAGCGGTGTTCATTTATTGGCGGTTCTTACAATATTTTCGGTAACCACACTTGTTTATTTCAGGAAATACCAATTTACATGGTCATCCTTTTTCATTACCGGCGTAGTCGGATGTTTAATATTTTTTATAATTTATCCGGGTATTGTAAAATGGGTGCCGACAATGTTGGCGGGCAATTTGCCATTTAAAAATAAATGCAGGGAATATATATATCAAAGCCCGATGGTTAGGATATTACTTGTTGGTGGTATCATAGGGGTATGTTTTGCATTCTACTATTCATGGAAAAAGAAAAAAGAATTAATGAGTCTCATATTCTCATCACTGATACTGATTTTATTAGGCTATACAACATATACACAAGTACTTATCCGTTCAAATTCAAATCCTCCATTGAATGAAAACGAACCTAAAGATTTAACAAAACTTACCTCATACTTAGGTCGCGAACAATACGGCGAAGCTCCTAACTGGCCCCGCCGCTACCAGCACGACGACCATTACTATACCGACCATTACACCGAGAAAAATGATAAAGGCGAGTATCGTTACGGTCCCTGGTATGCACCTGATAGAGAAGAAGCAATCTGCAAAAATGGCGGTTCTATATATGTACCAACATTCAAAAGGACAGATATAGGGGGCGAATTAGCTTATATGTTCAAATATCAGATTGACCACATGTTCCTGCGATACTTCTTCTGGAACTTCGTAGGTCGAAAGAGCGATAATCAGGATGCGGAGGCTGCCTGGTTCGACCGTTTCGATGTTGACAGGCTTAATTTCGGCAGCGGTTATGCCTACCTCTTTCCGATAAGATTTTATGCACTTCCGTTTTTATTAGGATTCCTTGGATTATTTTTCCATTTCCGGCGGGATTCAAGAATGGCGTTTGTTTTCTTTGTGATGTTCCTGCTGATGGGCTTACTGGCAACGCTTGCACAAAACCAACAGGACCCGCAACCCCGGGAGCGGGATTATTTCTATGCCGGGGCATTCTATATATATGCAATATGGATTTCGTTCGGGGTGTTTGCTATCTTTGAGATGATAAATAAGGAAAAAATAAAAATGGCGGTTGTAGTTCCGGTATTTCTGCTGGCTTTGTTGGCTGCTCCGATTAATATGGCATTGGGTGGATGGAAACTTCACAGCCGTGCCGGTAATTTTATCCCGTTCGATTACTCATATAATATTTTACAAAGCACGGAGAAAGATGCTATAATATTCACAAATGGCGATAACGATACATTCCCCTTATGGTTTTTGCAGGACGTTGAAGGCGTGCGTCGCGACGTAAGAATAGTAAATCTTAGCCTTGGCAATACTCTCTGGTATGTTGACCAATTAAAGAACCGTTCGCCCTGGGGAGCAATGAAATTGCCTTTAACATTTGCCGACGACTCACTCCAGGTTGATGAGAACGACCCCAAAGCTTTGAAATATGATTTCATCGAAGCCCAGAATGTTGTTATCCCTGTCGATAGGGATATTCTCCGGAAATATACAAACGACCCGGCAATTATAAACGATGGTAATGCAAGGTTTACTTTCTCGACTAAAGATTACGGCGAAAGGGAAGGCAAGAAACTTCAATTGTTCATGATTCGGGATTTCCTGATTCTCGATATTTTGAAGCAAGTAAAATGGACGCGTCCGGTATATTATTCCATCACGGTTGGTCCCGATGCATTTTGCGGATTAGAGTCATTCTTCCGTTACGAAGGTATGGCAATGAGGGTTTGTCCCGTTCAACAAAAATCTTCAACTGAAATGCCAATTGACCCGAAAATTATGGAGCAATGCCTTTTGGGCGCTGATAATAGCGATAATTATAGTACCGGACCAAAATACGGATTTAAATTCAGGAACCTGAACAATCCCGGTGTTTACTATGATGAAGTTCACCGAAGATTAACGCGTACTTATCATACTTTATTTTTAACTTATACCACTCACCTGCTTCAAGAGGAAAATAATAAGAAAAAAGCAGAAGCAGTACTCGATTCAATGCTTTCATATATTTCACCTGTTCAATTTCCAATTGGATTCGAATATCTTGAGAGAATCGCAAAACTTTATAGGGATTGCGGTGCGCTCGATAAAGCTAAAAAATATGCATCAAAAGGTATTGCAACATGTAAACAAGTAATGGATAATCCTCAGTTGATGCCCGGAATGGATGAATATGAAGTTATGGGAAGATATTACGGTCCCTACAGGGCTTCATCGAGCTTATATGAAATATTGGGCGATTATAATTCTGCCCGCGAAACACTCAAGAAACTATACGATAAAGCCCAGGGTGCGTTCAACCAGGTCCAGAACAATCAGGAGTACCAGGAAGTTGCTCAAAGATTGCAGCAAAATATAGCCGATTTGGTTGTCAATATAGAAACATTAACCATCGATGAAGTTAAACTTAAAAACGGCAAAGAAAAAGCATTGGATACGACCCAGAAAATTATAAAGAAGTATGAATCCGACAACAATCCTCTTTCACAATTTACTGCACGTATGTTGCAAAAGAAGATATTGGAGTTGGGTGGACAGTTACCTGAGCAGATGATGCAATTACCGCAATAGAATTGAGGGAAAATTGGCTGAGAAATCCCCCCTACCCCCGGTTATAGAAGTAGAACATTGAAATAGAAGTAGAAATAGAAAATCCCCCTTTGAAAAAGGGGGGTAGGGGGGATTTCTCCTTAAGATTATAGTTTTGTTTGGATAATAATAAAATCGTTACATGAAACCTTACCTGTCATTAATTATACCGGCTTATAATGAGGAAACGAGAATATCGGATTCGCTCAATAGTATAATCGAATTTTTAAACGGTAAATCGTATTCCTATGAAATTATCGTGGTTAATGATGGTTCTGCGGATAATACTTCAAATGTAGTTAATTCATTCAAAGGTAAGGTTTTGCTTGCCGAACAACCCTTAAATATAGGAAAGGGTGCTGCAGTCCGGCGAGGAATTTTCGAATCGACTGGAGATATACTTGCCTTTACCGATGCAGATTTATCGACACCGATTAATCAATTAGATAAACTCGTAAAGACACTTCAAAATGGAACCGATGTATTCGTCGGTAGCCGCGCATTGGATTTCTCGACGATAAAAAAGCATCAGCCGTTATATCGCGAATTGATGGGCAGGACATTCAACCATATTGTTCAATTAATTGCGCTTAAAGGTATTAAAGATACACAATGCGGATTCAAAGGTTTCACACGCCGTGCAGCAGATATTATCTTCCCTCACACTAAAATTGACGGCTTCGGATTCGATGTCGAAATTCTCTATCTTGCCCGTAAAGCCGGTCTTAACATCGAAGAAGTATCGGTCGAATGGTACAACGACCCAAGAACAACCGTTGACCCCGTCAAAGATTCCATTAGGATGATAACAGACCTGTTTCGAATTAAGAAGATTCATAAACACACAAAAATCTCTGTCTAACCATGCCCTCGGCATTATCACTTCTTTCCTTTCCTGTCAGGATTTTCAGATTAATGAAATCCAAAGATGCCGAATCGCAGTGGAAGCGGAATCTGGGATTTTTATGTATAGCGCAATTCGTAGCGATGGTTGGCATGAGCAGTTGTGTGCCGTTTCTACCGTTTTTTGTTCGCGAGCTGGGAGTAACAAATTTTAAGGAGGCTCAGCTTTGGAGCGGATTTGTACATTCCGGTCCTTTCTTTTTATCGATTATTGCTGTTCCGTTTTGGGGAACAATGGGCGATAAATACGGGCGCAAGCTGATGATTGTGCGGGCAATTTTCGGACTGTCGATTTCAGTTGCATTGATGGGCTTATCACAAAACGTATGGCATTTATTCTGGCTTCGTATATTGCAGGGTGCGATTAGCGGATATATAGCTGCTACTCTTGCTTATGTATCTGCGAATACGCCGCAGGAGCGCGCAGGATATGCAATAGGACTTCTTCAAAGCGCACAATCCGCCGGAAATATTTTGGGTCCTTTCTTAGGCGGCATCATTACTGACATTGGAGGTATTCGCCAGGTATTCTTTATCAATGGAATATTGACTGCTATTGCCGGTGTATTGGTTGTAAAATTTGTACGCAGGGAGAAATTTGAGCGTGGTAAAAATGTTTCGTCCTCGCCGGTTCGCAATCTGAAATATGTGTTAAAGCGTCCCAAACTAAGAATGATATTGCTCATATTAGTGCTGTCGCAGGTTGGAATTGTATTTGTTACACCGGTACTGCCGTTCTTTATTGAATCCCTGCAAGCGCCGCCTGCATATTTGGCTTCCATTACCGGTGTTATGGTCGGAATAGTCGGTGTTTTCAATATTTTATTTGCACCATATTGGGGTAATAGAGCAGGCAAAACAGATTATAAGAAAAATTTGAGAATAGCTTCAATTGTGAGTGGAGCAGTCATCTTGCTGCATTTGGTTGCATGGCATTACCTGATGCTGCTTCCGCTCCGAATTGGGCTTGGTATTTTCTTTGCGGCTTATGCACCGATTCTTTATACTGAATTAAATAAAAGCGCACCTGCCGAAAACAAAGGCGGAATCATGGGATTGGCTTCGAGCAGTATGCTGCTTGGCTCGCTTTTGGGGCTGTCATTTTCGGGAATAGTAGCTTCGGGATTCGGGATGGTTTGGTGCTTTGTAATATCGGGAACGCTGCTTGGTGCAACAGCTTTAGTGTTGCGCAATTCAGGGGAAAATAAGGTATTGATAACGACTGGGAAATAAGTGAAAAAGTAGGCTCCGGAATGTCATTCTTCTTGACTTATGAGACAACTTATAGAATATTTTATGAATTCAATCTATAAGTTATTTATTTCAACTTCAGATAATCCTGTCGATTTAATAATCAAATCAATTGAAACACCATTAGCTAATAAATTTTTAGCAACTTCTTTATTTCTTTTTAACTCACCTTTTATCTCTCCTTCTATCATTCCTTCTTCTCTTGCCGTATCCAACGAGTTTTTCATATCACGGTAATACTTGAGACTGCCCTCATACGAAAGTACCTGTTCATAAGTTAACTTAGCTATCTCAGCAGACTCGAATAATTTATCGAATATTTTCTCCCTCAATTTATCAGGAATTCTGTCAAGCAAGTTCAAATTCCTGATAACATACAGCCATTTATCAAACCGAGTTTCAAGTTCATCAAGTGATTTTTTGAACTTAGGCATTTCCAGGTATATGAACTTTAATTTGTTATAGAATACCTTGTTTGTATCTGTATCCATTAATTTTACATCATACCTAAATTTATCCGGCTCGTTCTTATCCTCGTCAAAAACAAAATCAAGTATAGCAATCATATAAACTGCTTTTAATTCGAAGTTCCAATTTTCTCTCTTTGCTTGTTCACGAATCGGAAAAGTGGAATAATAAACTGTCCTGTCTTTGAAAAAATTCTGCTTTGACTTTTGCAATTCCACAATGAACTTTTCGCCTTTTTCATTTTCGCAATAAAGGTCAAATATTGCCTTTCTGTCCAAATCGGTATCTCCGAGTTGTTCGGTTTTCAGATAGGTCAAATCCTTGATTTGCCCTTGCTCTTCTTTCAGCAATTCGTTAAGGAAGTCCAGAAGTAAATCTTTGTTAATTTCTTCACCGAACAGTCTTTTAAAACCGTAGTCGGTAAAAGGACTTATATATTTTTCTACAAATTCTGCCATTATGATTGTTCTCAAAATAAATTTTTACATCAGTCCGAAATCCGGCTTTTTCAAATTCTTTTACTGCACCCTAATGCTTATCCCTTGTAATTTAGGAAAAAATTAAACTTCGACCAAAATCAATTTTTCATCAATCATGATTTCATTCCTGACAATACAATAATCTTCTATTGCTTCTTTGATATTGTGAATAGCTTCTTCTTCGGTATTACCTTGAGAAGCATAGCCCGGCGAATCCTCACACCAAACAGAGTAGCCTTCCTTTGACTTCTTTACTTTTATTTTATACAGCATTTTTACCTCAAATTTATATAAGAAACGGTAATTGATAAAAGATATTTTATTAATCCTTATAATTCAGCCAATCTTTTTTTATTCGTCAATAATCGTTATTTTGGAATTTTGAAATTAAAGCAATTGAAGAAATGAAACCAGAGTTATTCGACGATAATATTAATGATTTTATCTCCCTCAAAGAAGCCAGCTATTGGGCTTCGGAGTATTTGAAGAAGAATGTTACGGTTTCGAATATTTCATATTTGATACAATACGGTCGAATACGTAAATTCGGGGATAACGGCAATACTTTCATCTCAAAAGACGAGCTTATTCAATATTATAAATCATATAACGGGAATAGAGAGCTGTCCTGGCGTGAGCAATTAGGAACCGACTTGAACTGGGCTTTATCATTCGAGCAATACAAGGAAGCCGAAACAACTAAACACGTTCATCGCTTGCATCCATACAAGGGTAAGTTTATACCTCAATTAGTGGAATATTTTCTCGATAGCCATAAAGATAAATTCAAAACTGAAACTTTTTTTCAGAAAGGTGACATTGTTCTCGACCCATTCGCCGGAAGCGGTACAACAAATGATTAATAAATAAAGACAATATTATTAATTTTAGAATTTTAACTTATGAAAAATTATTTATATAAATTTGAATTTTTTTCTGGATTTTATGAACATATTTTCTATAGGCAAGTACATGCAATAGATAAGAAAGATGCCATAGTTCAAGTTGTTGCTTATTTCTTAGATAAAGATTTAGATGAAACGGACAAATATATTGCCAAATATATCACTGAGAAAAAGGATATTGAGAATATTATTCACGAATGGACTGTTGAAGAATTTTGGGAATTAATGGATATGAAATTTAATGATGGCTATCAAGGATATGATTTGATTTTTCTAAAAGAAATAAATTTTGATTTGGATAGATTATGAAAATCATTGATACAAAGATATTAAAAGGGGACTGCAAAGAGATATTAAAATCTATTGATAACAATTCAATAGATTTGATAGTTACATCCCCTCCTTACGCAGACCGCCGTAAAAACACATATGGTGGTATTAAGCCTGAGAATTATGTTGAATGGTTTTTACCAATAAGCAAAGAATTATTGAGAGTATTAAAACCAAAAGGAACATTCATATTAAATATAAAAGAGAAAGCAGAAGACGGTGAACGTCATACTTATGTAATTGAATTAATTCTTGCATTAAGAAATCAAGGTTGGTTATGGACTGAAGAATTTATTTGGCATAAAAGAAATTCATATCCTGGTAAGTGGCCAAACCGATTTCGAGATGCTTGGGAACGTTGCATTCAATTTAATAAAACTAAAACATTTAATATGTATCAAGAAGAAGTAATGATTCCTGTTGGTGATTGGGCAAGTGGGAGATTGAAAAATCTAAGTGAAACTGATAAAATCCGAGATAATGCAAAAAATGGTAGTGGTTTCGGGAAAAATATATCAAATTGGGTTAATAGAGAAAAAGTTTATCCGAATAATGTTTTAAATTTTGCAACTGTTTGCAATAATAAAAATCATAGTGCTGCATTTCCTGAAGAATTACCAGAATGGTTTATTAAATTGTTTACTAAAGAATTTGATACTGTTTTAGACCCGTTTATGGGTTCTGGGACAACTCTAAATGTAGCTAAAAAAATGAAAAGAAATTCAATAGGAATTGATATTATTACTGAATATGTTGAAATGGTTAGAAGAGATATAGGTGAAAGTGAATTTGTTTTATTTGAACCGAAAGTAGAATATGAATCATCAAGAAAGAAAAGGTAAGATGCTGTATAATGAAGAAAATTTAATTGTATATCTCTGTAAAAAAGTTACTAAAATTGGTGATACAACAGCAAAGGCAATAGCAGATTATTTTGATTGTTCAATAACTAAATTTTCATCAAATCAAAGAAATTTTATTTATTTTAAGAATTCTAACGGCAAATCTAAATTATCTGATTTCCAAATAAATGATATTGACCATATTGTTAATCATTATATTAAGGATAATTCCTTGTCAATTAATGAAATTTGGATTTCTGTTTTGATTAGAGATTTCGTAAAACATAGTATTGATGAACTAAAGGAAACAACATTAGAAAATTTACTTATAAATCCTTTTTTAGTAAAGGCTTTTGGATTTGATGACCATAAAGAAGTAGTTACATTTTATTTTTATCAAAAAATTACACGTTCTATTGTAACTTCCTGGGGATTCACAGTTGAAGGTTTATTACTATGCAGTGGAGCTGAAAATTCCGAATTAGATGGTTTTGATATGCAAGTCAAAAGAAAAGATACCATCTATCAATTTCAAATAAAATCAAGCCCTAACACGATGAGTATGGAACAAGTTCGTCAATTAAATACACATATTAGAAATATTAAAGACAGAATTATAAATATACCTATTTTAGGTATGACATATGGAACTCGTGAACAAATTAATTCTCAAATTCAATCAACATTGATCAATTTTCCAGATTCTACTTTAATAGGAAAAGAATTGTGGGATTTTATTGCTGATGAAAATGGATATTGTCAAAAAGTTTTAGGTATGATAGATGATATTATGAAGGAAGAACCAACAAAATTTTCAAATGAGATTGAGAATAAACGACAATTTTTATTTTATGATTGGGAACAAAAATTTGGTACAGGGAAGAAATCAATAGATATGGTATTACAGAAATATTTATAATTTTATAAAACAATATTTTTTTATGAGAGGTATGCTGGATTTACCTAATGAATTGAAAGTTGCCGATGAATTCTGGGACTTCCTTGGCGGTCAAGGCACTTTTCAGCAACTTCTCGACATCTTTGAAACCGTCGGAAAAGATTTGGAGCATGAAATTGACGATTACTTTGCAAGATTTAAAATGCAATGAAATATTAAAATTATTTTAGAATCCGTTTACTTTTCATTTACTTTTCGTTTACCGTTCATTTACTTTCTGTTTACCATTCATTTACTTTTCGTTTACCGTTCATTTACCATCCATTAACCGTTCATTAACTTTTCTTACTTTTCATTTACAAATCATTTATATTCTATTTCCAAACCATTTTCTTGGGAATTGCGTGCTGCACATTATATTTGCAATGAATCGTTCTTTGATATCCGGGAGTCAATTTGAAAATAAACCAATTTGAAAAATTGAAAATGAGTCAATTTGAAAGTTTTTTAAAACGTAGAAAATCGTAGAAAAGTGTAGAAAATCGGTGAAAATGGGTGAAAGAGAGTGCAATTTGAAAATGAACCAATTTGAAAATTTGAAAATGAAGAAATGAAATGTAGAATAGACATCCTTATCTGTTCTCTGTATAAAAAAAACATCCAATGTTTGCCAAACATTGGATGTTTGAATCTCAAAAAAACGAAAAACCGTATCCATTCATACTCAAAAATTCGAAATTCGTTATTCGTTATTCATTATTCGATATTATTTTCAAAAATGGATAAAAGAATATATAAAAAAAACTGTACCAAATCGTACTCAAATGAAAATAGTCATCCGATGACTGGGAGTCATCGGATGATTTTCAAACTTACCTCCACGCTCCTATTATCAATCCCATTAAAACATAGGTTACTGTTGTATAGCCTGCATGAATCAACCTGTATTTCCAGGAGCGGTTCTCGAATAAAGTCAATATAAATATCGACATGGTTGCCCAGCCAAAGCCCGCTAAGAATCCTGCCGCCGCTCCCCATGATGCAGTTGTCTTCGGGTCATTCAGGAACATTGCAAGATTCACTGCAATTATGAATGAGAATACGAAAGTCAAGCCGAAGATTTTAAACATCGTACCTTTCGATACCTTTGCATCTTTATCCATTTTGACTTCTTTCATCCATATATTACCGAAGAGCACAGGCGAATACCATAACCCTCCGATTGCGAAACTTGATATAGTTGCGACTATTACAGCCAACCAATTTATTGTAGAGAAATTCATAAAACTCCAAATTTATTATTAAAACAAATGCTAACAAATGATATATTATTTTCACGTATAAATTTATAAATATATGAATTTAATTTACAATTTTCAATTTTACAATTTTCAATTTTACAATTTTCATTCAATTTCTAATTTTTAAAATTATTAATTTAATATTAAATTTAATAATTCATTGAAAATTGAAAAATTGAAAATTCCTAAAAAATTAAGTGGTACAACAATTTGTCAATCAATCCTCAAAATATCGAGTATCTGTTTTATATCATCGGGCAAATCAGATTCGAAAAAAAGTTTTTCTCCTGTTTCGGGATGTGTGAATCCAAGCGTCTTGGCGTGGAGCATCTGTCTTTTGGCGATACTAAGGCATTTTTTGGCTATCTTTTGACCGTTTGCGTCCCCTCCGCCACCGAAAATCAAGGAATCCCCTCCATAAGAAATGTCACCCAACACAGGATGCCGGTTTCGTGAGAAATGTACGCGGATTTGATGGGTCCTGCCTGTTCGCAATTTCACTTTTACCAAAGAGAAACAATCGAATTGCTCTAATACTACAAAATCTGTAATTGCATGTTTGCCGCCACGCTTTACAATATCGAATAATTTCCTGTCCCTCAAAGAACGTCCTATATCACCCTCATAAGTGCCGCTATCTTCCTGAAACCTGCCCCAGACTATTGAGTTGTATTCCCTAAGAATAGTACGGTTAGCAAATTGTTCGGCAAGCTTAGCATGAGCAACAGGATTTTTCGAGACAAGCAGCAAACCTGATGTATCCTTATCCAAACGATGAACGACACCGGGACGAACGGAATCACTTGCGAAAATTTCACCTTCGTCGTAATCTTCATCTTCGTCTTCCGGTTCGATTGCAATTGTATCCCGAAATCCGAGATGATAAAGCACAGCGTTGACCATAGTGCCGTACCTATTGCCGAAACCGGGATGAGTGCACATTCCGGCAGGTTTATTGACAACTAACAATACATCATCTTCGTAAACGATATTGAGGGGTATATTTTCCGGTATGAGTTCGATTGGAGGAGGCTTCATCAGCTTACAATAGATTTCATCTCCAGGTTGAATTTTCCTGCTTGGTTTTGGAATTTTGTTGTTGAGAGTAACGCAGCCTGATTCGATTGCATATTGAACTTTAGTGCGAGTAGCATTGCCGATGGAGCGCGCTAAAAAGGAATCGAGCCGTTCTGGAGTTTGATGTGCAGGAATTTTAAAGGAAAATATCTTTTCAATATATTCGGGATAATTATTCTTTTCCGGCTCTGATTCAAGGTTTTGCAAATTTTTTAACTCCATGAATAAACCATGGATTGAAAATTCTCTTCATAGTCTTTCCAATCGTGAAGGGTTAATGGGTCAAAATCAGCACCATTAGGCCACACAAGTGTATTTACTTCATTATCGAGGCTAACCTGATTAAAATAATTTATATCGGCAAGTTTTCCAAGCAGTTCGCCTTTTAGGATTTTGCTGAAATTGATTATTTGATTTACTCCAACATCAAATATTATTGAAAGTGTGTATGGAGCTACAATTTTGAAATCTGTAATTTTATATATATGATGCATTTTAACCTCAATTTTAATTCATAATTCATAATTCATAATTCATAATTCATAATTATTTTTCAACTATCCCTATCTCCTCCTCCGTCAAATCATATAGTTTATAGACCAGCCGGTCAATTTGCCCGTCAATGGAATCACAGATATTTTTATACATTTTCTTGTCGCTGTCGTTTGTGGCATCGTGTAGATATTTTTGGTTCTCTAACATCTGTTCGACTAATTCAACCAATTTATCGTGCATTTGCTTTTCGGCTCGGTTGGAGAAATCAATAGAGCGGATTGGGAGTTGTTTGACTTGACCAATTCTAATTTTGGGGAAAATTTCAGTTTCCGCTTTATAATTATTTGAATAGTAATATTGAATAAACTTCGAATTTAAAATTGATAAAATGTACAAAAGGCTATAGTTCAAATTTAACAATCTTATACAATATATGCTTCTGTTTGTAATTAAACCTGAATCGTCATAAGTAGCTGTTATATTAGAACCTGTTTCCCGAATAATTATTTTTGATTGCTTAAATATTTCAATATCTTTTTGAAATTCCTTATATATTGCCTTATCAATCTTACTTATACTTTTTATCAAATATCGAGATATGTTATCTCCAAAAAGAATTTCTACAAAGTTAGTTTTGCTATTAATCCTTTGATCTTTACCAATTTCCAATCCCCTTGTAATTTTTACTAAATTTTCCAAATTAACAGTATTATCGTTTAATTTAAATTTTAAATCGGTCTGTGTGAAACTATAATTATCATTGTAAAAATTTGATATTTTAATTATTCCTTTAATAAAATCAGCTTTTTTTTCAAGAAATTCCAGATAATAATTATCTTCTTTATTTTTAGTAGAAATTAAAATACAAGTTGGTATTTTTACATTATAAAAAACTCCGTCACCATAATTAGCAATTGATTTTATTACTGTGTTATCTAAATAAAATTTTCTGGAAAATTTATAATTCATCCCTTTTAAAAATAAATTTGGAATAATAAATCCATGATATCCATTTGTTTTAAGCATTGTAATAGATTTCTCTATAAAGAGTTGATAAATATCAAAGAAACTATTCGCTGTTTCATATTTATTTTTTAAATAATCAATGGTATCTATATTCAAATTTTCATATTTTACATACGGTGGATTCCCGACGATTACATCAAAACCCCCACTATTACCGGCATTATATTCAATTGTCTCTTCCCTTACTTTATTCTTTACCAAATCCGAAACATATTCATTAGCTTTTACAGTATGATAAACGGCTCCCTCAATGTAATTAACGGCAGCATTCAAATGATTATCGATTTTTTTGATTAGCGAATTTTCTTTATTCTTTTTGGTTGTTTTAAAAATCTCGGGGAATTCTTTCTCCCAATCGAATGTATTGATTTTCCTTTTTTCCTTCTCATTGAAAAGAGATGGACGGTTATCCAAATAAAAATCACTTCCGATTAGGGAATTTCCGCATTTGATATTGTTCTCTAATTTTGGAATTGCCGGCGTCCGGAATATAGTATTGTCTTCTATTACTTCGTCGTGGGTGCTGTCCTCCATTGCCTTCATAGATAAAGAAAATTTGGTTACTAATACAGCCTGGTCGTCAATATCAACTCCGAAAATATTATTCGTCAGAATTTCGGATTTCAATTTATGAGATAGATGGATAGAATAGAAATCGGAGTTGTGCATGATGCGGAAATTATTCTTTTGGTTCTTCTGAACAATGGAGCATGCTCCATTGTTTGAAGTACTGAACTGTGATTTGTCGTTTTGAACAATGGAGCATGCTCCATTGTTGGTTGTGTTGAATGCTTCCTCTACAGAGATTATCATATTTTGTATTATTGATTCTAATTCTTTATTTTCCGTTAATTCATGTTTTATTCTATTATTAAATATGTAATTCATTATATTATACATTTCATCATCAGAATTTATTGTATTACAATGATATTTTTGTGCCCAAAGATGATTCTGAGTATTTCCTCTTTCACCATTTTTGAACAAGGGAGCATGCTCCCTTGTTTGCTCTTGAACTGAAGTTATACCGAGTTCAATATTTAGTTTTCTTGCACTTACTGCTTTCAATTTTTGAACTATTGTATTTCTTTCATTTTCTTTGCAAACTAAAACCAAATGGATATGGTCCTCGCATATATTATAAGCAGTAATTCTTAGTTTATCTTCGTTAATTATATCGGATATTATTTTCGTTATTTTAATTTCTTCATCAATATTTAAAATTCTTGGAGGAAGATAAGTATTCATCCCTTTATTTAGTCTTTGAAACTTTATTATATTCTCATAATTCTTCATTCTTTCGCTTATTCGGGAATTATAAGTTACCCAAGTTATATGATAAGCAGATAGAACAATGGAGCATGCTCCATTGTTGGTAGTGCTGAACTGTTTTTCGTCATTCTGAACAATGGAGCATGCTCCATTGTTACCTTCCCATTTCTTCAGTTCATCATAATAGTATTTCTTGTGCCAGTCCAATAGCTTCTGATATGCGACAATTAAAAAACTACCCGAACCGCAGGCTGGGTCAAGCACTTTTATTTTGGTAACATCATCAGGAGTTTTACATTCTCCCAGCTTAATGCCTAATGTATTATCAACGATATATTCTACAATGTAACGTGGCGTGTAATAAACTCCACCGGCTTTTTTCTCATCATATTTTGGGACAATCGAAATGGCAGAGCCTTTTTTAACAATTTGCTCGGCTATGAATAATTCATAAACGTTACCAATTATCTCAACCGGCATTGCGGCAAGAGTATAGATGGAATTTTCAGGTTTTAGGGCAGTAAAGATATTTTTTAATACCGAATTATCAATATTAATTTCATCTGTAATGCTCTCATATTCAAACATAGAGCCATTATAAATATGGTCTAATCTTAAGAAAATATCTTTGCAAAGCTCATATAATTTTAATTCGGTTTTTTTTGATTGACTGAGTTTATTCAGGATATTAGTCAAATAATCTTCTTCAATATTTCTATCGGCTAACATTTTTACGAAAATCAAACGATTAATATATAGTAATGTAGCTTTTGTTAATTTGAAGTCATCAAGAGTTTTATCATTTTTAAACATACTTCGCGCAATGTCGAGTCTCCATTGTTTCAAATCTTCAAGGAACTGTTTATCCGGAGTAATTCTATTGTCGGCTAATTGTTTTGCTGTTAAGTGCCATTTGTCAAGCGAACCATTGACGACGTTATTATATTCAAACAAATCCCATAATTCATCAAATTTTAAAATATAGTCTTTATAAGTCCAGTCCTTAATAATATGTTTATTGAATGCTTCTGCAAGATTTTGCTTTAAGGGGGTTACATCCGAACAATCAAAAAAGCGAAATTCCTCGAAATCTGTTAGAAGGGCTAATCTAACATGATTATTCGGACTATCGGATGAATTAAGTGTTGAATAAGCATATTGATAAACTTGCCTGATATAGGTTTCATTTGTTTTCAGGTCGTAAATTGGTTTTTTAGCTTCAATAAAGAAAGCTGATTTCATAGAATTAGTATTTTGAACAGGAATACGAAGGAGATAATCAGGGCGTTTGTTTTTCTCACTACCGGTTTTGCCGGTTACTTGCAACTGGAATACCTGTTTTTCAGGTTCTAAACCCCTATTTGACACATTCCAATTAAGGATTTGAAAAAGCGGACGGATAAAATCATTTTCAACTTGTGCTTCTTTATAATTTTTATCCTTATAATAATCAATATTTTTTTCAAAATCATTAACCAAGAAAGTGATTTCTTTTTTTGCCTGACTTTTTGTAAGAGTAATCATATTTATTCAAACCATACAATTTTGAATTTCATAAAGAACCACATATATCAATTTCAATTAAAAGCCGGAGCTTTGGTATGAGTTTAACGATTGGATTTATAGCAATCATGCAAAAGCCGAATGTTTTAACATTATCTCTATACCCAGTGAGTTACATACTTTAAGAAATGTAGAAATATTACAGTTTTCACCTCTTTCCAACTTTGATAATTGTTGTTGAGTAATACCGGAACGTTTCGCCAATTCGGTTTGAGTAAGGTTTTGTTTTTGTCTGTGTTCTGCAATTTTTATTGCCAGCCCAACTCGTCTCTTTTCCTCTTCATAACCTTTAGCAAACTCAGGATTTTGCATTAATTCTTTTAAATGAGATTGAAAAGTCATCAATCTTTGCTCTTTCATAATAAGAACTCCTCTATGTTTGTCAGATTATACCTATTTAAAAAGTCTTTTTTGATTTTTAAAGCTATATTAATATCAGATTCAGGAACTTTCTGCGAAGTTTTAATAAAGCTATGAGCAAGAACAATATAAGTTTCATAGCAGAAAAAGTATAGGGTTCTTGTCTCATCTCCCGAAAGTTTTACTCTGAACTCGTAAATACCATCTCTCAAATAGTCTGCATAAGGACGGGGCAGGCTTATTCCTTTTTCCTCCAAATAATCAATAATAGCAGTAATTTTTAATTGATTTTTTAGGCTCCTTAGATTAATAAACTCTTCAACGGGGGATTTCCCGCTTTTAGTTTTATAATAAATTACTTTCCATTTCTTTTTCACAATTACAAAATTACATTATAAAAGACGTATTGAAAACTATTTATTTTATTTCATATAAACTTATCCGAACTATGGTTCTTATGATTATTATGATTGTATGATTATTAATAGAGACCTCTGAAAAATGTCATTCTTAACCCCAAAATAATGGAATTAATAAAAATATGCAATGACAGATTAAAGAGAAACCCCCTAACCCCCTTTGAAAAAGTGGGAATTAATTTATTTCTACTTCTATATTCTACTTCCATGTTCTACTTCTATAACCGGGGGTTAGGGGATTTTTCTTAAATTTGTCATTTTTTAAGTTTATTAATTCCATAATTCGTATTAGAAATATGTCGAAAATCCGAAAAGAAACCCGCCGGTGATTAATGGCGGATTACCGAGTATATCAAATAGCTTTTGATAGCGATAGTTCAGGCGTACAACTGTTTGTTGGGTTGGTCTGAAACTAATCCCCGGCATAATACTCCATAAATCTTCATGTATATTGCCTCCGGTCTCCTTGAAACTGCCAACATTCCAATCCACATATTCAATCCTGCATGCAAGATTTAACACAGCGCTTTTCCAACCAAATATACTTCTTTTCAAAACAGGCTGCACAATGTCGAGAAAACCGCCCTGTTGCCTGCTGCCGAATTGTTGTGTATATGTACCGGGGACATCAATAAAAATCATAGCCCATTCACCGGTGATGTAAGCATTTATTACAGGGATTGTTGTATTAAAATCAATATCGATAACATCGCAGCGTCCCTTATCGTCGATAATCAAACCATCATCCTGCCATTTGTTATAAACTCCTCCCATATAAGATATTCCCAATTCGCCGATTTGACCGTACCTGAAAGCAATCTTACCCGTTATCAACGGTTCGCCGGACGCAATTTCTTCGAAACGGTCCGGATTATCTTTTGCAGCAGGAAGAAATGTTTTATTCTGTGTATTTGAAATAATAGAATTATCAAATCCACCTGTCAGATAAAATTCATAACCGAACATCCAATTATCCGAATAATTCTTGCCATACAAACCAAAACCTGCATTACTCCAGGTAGCCGGCAGCATTTGGGTCATAGCAATTGGTCTGTCAACGAATTCCCATTTTGGTCCGTCGTGATTTTGATTGAAAGCGCCGATTGGATTCACAATCATTCCGCCACGCAGATTCAGTAAATGATGGAGTTCGAAGTCAATGGCTGCGAATTCAACCGATATTTCCTTTGCTCCGTCCTCAAATTCTATTTCGGTCAGGAATTTTATATGTTCGGATATTGTTGAGGCTACGAAAAGAGTCAACCTCCTGAATTGAAACTGATGATTATCCGAAATTCCGTTTGTTCCGAGGTGCTGCCAATTGACTTCCATATAACCGCCTAATGAAACAGGCAATTTATTTACTTTTAAAAATGGACGTTCGTAAATAGCATCCATATTCATCGTTTGTTTTGCAGTGTCTATAGGGACTTTCATCAGAAGGGAACTGTCAATTTGCGAAAAAGTTGTATTGACAGTTATTGAAGCAAATATATAAGTAAGTATTATTAATTTTTTCATTTTAACGATATTTTTAGTTGTTTATTTTCAATAATTACAGGAAAAACTCGTAGATGAGAAGACGCCGGTCCATTAGTCACAGAGCCGTGTTTGTCGAATTCACTGCCATGAGCCGGGCATTGCAGCTTTTTGCCAAAGACCTGAAGTTCAGTTCCCTGATGAGTGCATTTCATCAGTAAAGCGGAATAATTATTATCATCTAATCGGTAAATACAAATCGGATATGATAATTTTTCGTTACGAACAATGATAACATTTCCCGATGTTTCAGTAGATTCCTTTTTTATCTCAAAGGATTCAAGTGGGACAAATAAATCCGAACCTGAAAGGTTACCTGGAACAATCTTTATTGTACTACATCCCTGTAACAATGAGGATAATATAGTCCCTCCTGCAAATACCGCACCGCATGTAATAAGAAATTCTTTTCTGTTCAATGTTATTCTATAATGATTTTAAAAATTTGATTAATGCTTCCCTATCGCTTATCGATAGTTTGTTGAATAGGTTTCGGCTTGCTGCTGCTTCACCGCCATGCAGGCTGATAGCTTCTTCAATACTCTTAGCCCTTCCGTCGTGAAGCAGGAAATACTGACCGCCCTGCGAATTCGGAGCCAAACCTAAACCCCAAAGAGGTGGTGTGCGCCATTCATAAGTTTTAGCGCTACCTTCGGTATAACCATCGTCGAGTTCCTGCCCCATATCATGAAGGAGTAAATCCGTATAAGGATGAAATTCTTTATTCGAAAGTGGCTCAACCGGGGAATAACCCGTTTTTAATGTTTGTCTGTGACAACCTTCGCATCCGGCATTTATGAAAACCTGTTTGCCTTTTTGTACAACAGCATCATTCATATTTCTTTGAATAGGAACTTTCAGGGTTTGAAGATAAAATAATACATCATTTACGGTTTGAATTGATACTTCAGGGTCAATTTCAAGTAGTGAATAAACATCAATAGGATTAAAGGACGATGCAATACCCATGTCCTGGTTATATGCATTGGCTGTCTGTTGCAAAAGGTTATAAGTACTGCCTTTCTTACCGAACCTGCAAATATATTTATCACCCTGTGGGATAGCATTTGGAAATGGTGTTATATAGCCCGGAATTGAATTGTAATTCGGAACACCTGAAATTCCGTCACCATTTGAATCATTTGGGTCCGACATAGCAATTATATCTGCATCGGATACCAATTCCAGGAAACCCACACCGGCATTTATTGGTGGAGTTAGTTTTGTAGATACGGCTCCCTGAGGTATCAGTTCAGGAGAAAAACCAGGTAAAGCTCTGTTCTGGATTTGGGGACCTCCTTTGTCCAAATAATTGTTGCCGGACGAATCAGTTTGCCCGAACCGTATCAGGGTTGTAAAAGGATGTCCTTTGCCGTCAACAGCATGGCAGCTTATGCAACTTGTTGAAACAAATATCGGACCTAATCCATTATCAGCAGAAAATACTTCGGCAAATGCCCTGTCACCTCTTTGTCGTTGTGCCAACTGGGCAGGATTCAGTCCATCTATTGGACCTGCAAACTCTTCATCATCTTTTGGAGCAACAGGTTCAAATTCAGTGCAGGATTGAAAAATCAGCAATCCAAATATCCAAATTAATGTTTTTATATTTATATAATTTCTCATAATTATTCTTTTAAATTAGTCATTTTTAAATTTCAATTTCAATCAATTGGGCATCCTTTTCAACCGGTTGCCCTTCCTTGACAAATATTTTGCCAATTACTCCCGAAGCATTGGCAGCCAGCACATTCTCCATCTTCATGGCTTCGACGATAACAACTTTGTCGCCTTTACTAACTTTATCTCCAACCTGAACAAGTACTTTAACGACCATACCTGGCATCGGAGCCTTTATGATTGATTCACCCGCGTGACCTCCTGCTCCAGAGTCAGTTAAATATTGCCGTAACAGCTTTTGAGTTTCATCTGTGAAATCTACATCGAAGGTCATTCCGTCAAGTGTAGCGCTGCAATGCGAATTAGTTGACATATTCAATTCGATTTGATATATCCGGCGATTCACTGAAAACGAGAAAATATCAGAGCCATAGCTTTTCAATTGTTCTATTTCGTACGGATTGCCGTTAATAAGGATACGATTTTTATTTTCTTTATCGAAACCGGCGTTGTATTCAGTGCCATTTATCGTCAAAAGCAAGTCCTGCATTGTATCTCCGGAAAATTAAATAAGTTTCAAATAAATGTTTCCCAAAAACAATAATATTCAGATGAAGAGAAACCCCCTAACCCCCTTTGAAAAA
>JAERMQ010000088.1 GCA_016844745.1 Ignavibacteria bacterium
AGTTGACTACGTGGACGACAAGTACAATGGGAAGGCACTTCACAATAATCGGGTGTGTTTGTTTTAAATTAACTATTATTTATTGGAAGCTATACTTAAATTTGATTTAAGATAAATATTTGGGAGGAATAATGCCCGTTATTTCAATGTTTTATGGAATTATTGTCTATCTTTACTATTATTACAATAAAGAACACAATACGCCTCATATTCATGTTGAATATCAGGAGTATCAAGCTGTTGTCTCGATACTCGAAGGTGAGATTCTAAGCGGGGAATTACCTAAAAACAAATTGAGATTATTATATGCCTGGATTGAAATTCATAAGGACGAGATATTAGCAAATTGGAAATTAGCAGTTTCAGGTGAACAAATTTTTAAGATTGAACCACTTAAATAGTAATAAATATGTATCCGATAGTAACCAAAGCGACACCAATGAAGCCTTCTTTTTTAGAGCTTCAATTTTCAAACGGAGAAACAAAAATGCTTGACGTTTCAAAGTATTGGCATAGCCATTTCTTCAGTCAATTACAACAATGGGAATATTTCAATCAAGTTCAAATCAGAAATGGCACGGTATCTTGGCCAAATGAGCAGGATATAGCTCCTGAAACTATTTATTTGGATAGTAAATAAATTTTCAGAATATTACTAAAAACCACTCAGACTTAATTATAGAATAATCTAAAAATCAATGCAGTTATATTTATTCTTGTAGCGCATAGGGGAATCGAACCCCTGTCGCGGCCTTGAGAGGGCCGTGTCCTGACCGCTAGACGAATGCGCCGGTTATAGAAGTAGAACATAGAAGAGAGAAGTAGAAGTAGAATAGGTTGCAAAATTACGGATTTTTTTGCTGTGATTAAAAATAAATTCTTGCCGTTAACGCTAATATAGAATAAGAAAATGGAAAAAAGCGTAACTTTGTAGTTTAACAATGGAGCATGCTCCATTGTTGTTGTAATTTTTTATTTGTGTGGTAAATATGTTAATTTCTTTCGAAGGTATAGATAATTCGGGAAAGACAACCCAGATTGCCATGCTCGATAAATACTTGCACGGCAAGCAAATTGAAACCCTGATTCTCAGGGAGCCGGGTGGTACGGAAGTCTCCGAGCATATACGAAATATCCTGCTGATGCCGAATCGCAATATTCACCCAATTGCCGAACTATTGCTCTTTGCCGCTGCCCGCCGCGAACTTGTGGAAAAATTAATAAAACCAGCCCTAAATCGGGGAAAGGTTGTCGTCTGCGATAGGTATTATGATTCCACTACTGCCTATCAGGGCTGGGGGCGCGGTATTCCAATGAAGGAAGTTCAGTATTGCAATGAAATTGCTACTTCCGGCATTAAGCCTGACATTACATTTTATCTTGATATTCCGCTTGAAATTTCGAAGGAGCGTCACAACGGCAGAAATGCCGACCGTATGGAAGCATCCGGCGATGAGTTTTTTACAAAAGTAATCGATGGATTTAGAAGCATTGCTGCATCCGAACCGGAACGGATTATCACTATCGACGGTAGCTTGCCTGCAGAAAGTATTCATGCTATTATTGTGAAGAATTTGGAAGAATTTTCGAATAAATAGTAGATTAAATTAATAAAATTCTAATTTTAAGAATATTTATATTCAACAAAAGTGGAAAAAAGTAATACAATAAAACGGAAGAATGTCATTCGCAAGCGAAGTGAAGAATCCAGAAACCAGATTGGGACTGGATTCTTCATTTCGCTTGCGAATGACATTCTTCTTGATTTTATGTTGCAATTTCGAATTCAATTTTTTGGAATCATTTTAAGTTAAACAACTGATATAAAATGATTGTCAAATGTAATTTTCTGAAAAGGCTCAAAATGAAAAAAATATTGTTTTTAGTAATTACCTTTCTTATCGGATATAATTTATATGCCGAAACGGCAGGTAATTATTTATCAGTAAAAATTGAAAAAGTTACCAGAGAGTTGTCAAATTCAAATCTTCCGAATCAGCCCTCCCGTACTTATTTTCAATTGAATAATTTTCTCGAAATTCTGCAATCGGGTAATGAATTAATAAAATCAGATGGATTTCCTTTACCTGATGGCAACAGTATAACAATTGAACTGTCTGCAGGCAGACCGGTTTTCGATTCAAGGACGAAATGGCTCAGGAATACAAAAAACGGTTTAGTTCAGGCAGAGGCTCCTAATTTCACTGCATATTATGGCAAAGTGCCGGGAAATGAAGAATCTTTAGTTGCAATTTGCATTATAAATGATGAATTGGCAGGAACTGTAAAACTTCGAAGTGGTGAGGAATATTCTATTTTATCTGCTACTCTGAATGATGGCTCGCCTGCTTATGAAGTTGCCAAATCACAGGAACTACTTGGCAGGGAATCAGTGCCATTCATCTGCGGCACGCCGGAATATGACGGTGAAGAAGTAGAGATTAAGGAATTTAATAAACAATCAAATGAGCAAATTCTTAAGAAAAATTTATTAGAAGCGCCTGTCGCTATCGAAGGTACATTTGATTATTTCACTTTGATGGGAAGTAAGTATAATAAAGCGGCGGCATATATAGCTGCTGTAATCTCACATTCATCAAGAATTTACGAAGAGAATTTTAATATAGCTTTCAAAATATCTTATGTACTAATTCAAGAAGATGAGGTCACCGACCCATACAAAGGGACATCTACTTTATCGGATAAATTATATGTAATGCCTTCTGCCTGGACCGGGAGAAATGTTACCCGTTCGGTTGCCGTTTTGTTTGCTTCTTTATATAACCAACCAAGTGGTACGGTCATTGCAGGTATTTCTATGGGAGGTCAGCCCTATAAAGGAACACTATGCAGCACTCAACAGGGTTTTTGTGTGTTGGGTATTCGCGGAACTTTTCAATATCCTACAATTGATTACACCTGGGATATAAATGTAGCAACCCATGAAATAGGTCATAATTTCGGATGTCCGCATACACACAATTGCTATTGGCGACCCAACATGATTGATACCTGTATTACTTCATCAAAACCATACCAAAGTTCCGATGGATGCGTACGCAGCGGCGACCCGATTCCAAGACCGGGTACAATTATGAGTTATTGCCATTTGACAAATCCAACACATTCTGTTGAACTTAAATTCCATGACAGGGAAAAACCACTTATCCGCAAAGCTGCTGAAATTGCCAAATGTGTAGCCGATTACTCTAATCCTTTTGTAAGCCTTCTTAATCCACTTGGCGGAAAGACTTTGAAAGCGCTATCTAAAGAAAATATACGTTGGACATCGAGTCAAGTTGAATACGTAGCTATTAAATATACATTTAATGACGGAGCTTCATGGCTGACAATCGCAGATAATGTGCCGGCAAGCGATTCCATTTTTACCTGGCAGGTACCGAATGTCAGTTCTTCTAAGGTTCTTGTTTTGATTCAACAATCCGGTAATCCGAAAATATCTGATACAAGTATAGTTTATTTGTCCATATACCCGCCTTCGATTAAAGTATCTAATCCGGTTGGAGGTGACAAATTGGGTTGGAGCGACCAGATAACAGGAATCTGGATGAGGGCATTTGTTAAAAACGTTTACGTTGAAATGACAACAAATTCGGGAGCAACCTGGGAGAAAAAAGCAACTAAATTGGATGCAGATACTTTTAGAATTCCTGTTCCTAAAATTAATGCCGATATGTGCCGGCTTCGGGTTGTATCCGAGGACAGCGCTTCTATACTTGGTTACTCAGGATATTTTTCCATTGGGCAGGAGAAAGCAACAATCAAATCTCCGAATGGTGGCGAAACCTGGTGTGTCGGTTATAATTATAACATCCGATGGAAAGCAGATTTTATGTCGAAATATTATCTTTATTATTCCTTAGATAATAAGACTACATGGAAAAAAGTATGGGTTGCTCCATTTACAGTAAAGGATACCCTTTATTCCTGGCATATACCATATATTTCAGGCAAAACGATATATATAGGAATAGCTTCCGTAACCGATACCAAGACCATGCTCGATATATGCGATTTACCTTTTGCAATTGATACTTGTATACTTGGAACAAATGATGAACCAAAAGAATTACAAATAAAAGATATTCGAACAGTGGAATTGCTCCCCAATCCGGCTGATAATACGGTAAAATTGAAAGTAATCAATGAATCTTATGATGGTAAACAATTAGAATTATTTTTATCTGATGAAACCGGAACAGTGATTAAAACTCTTCAAAAAACTGTACAATTGAAATACGGAATGAATATTATCGAACAGGATATTTCGGGAATAGCCGGAGGTAATTATTTCATTTGTTTGAGAGGCATGGGAGATGCGCAGGATTGTATTCCTTTGAAGATAGTAAGGTAAAAAATTATATAAAAATGAGTATGTTTACAAAAATAAAATAATGTGAGAATGTCATTCTGAACGAAGTGAAGAATCTCCTCGAATTATAGAAGATTCTTCACTTCGTTCAGAATGACATTTTTCTTGTCTTTTAATAAGACTTTGTAATAAAAATTTGAATAGTGATAAAATAAAAAACTGAATTTTATGCTTAACCAGTTAATAATTAAAACGTTGCCGCTCGTTCCGAAATCAATAGTCGGCATTTTTGCGAAAAAGTATATTGCCGGACCAGAATTATCGGATGCCGTGCGCGTAACAAAACAATTGGAGAAAATCGGGGGCTCGACTACAATCGATGTCCTCGGTGAATTCGTAACTCAAAAAGACAGGGCGCTTCACGAAACCTCGATGAGTTGCATGGTACTTGATGCAGTAATCGAAAATAAGCTCCCTACGTATTTATCCATTAAGCCAACTTCTTTGGGACTTGGAATTGACGAAGATTTCGGATTCGATAATATTCGTTCAGTAGTAGCCAAAGCAGCAGATAATGGAATCTTCGTTCGTTTGGATATGGAAAATTCTCCCTATACAACGAAAACTTTAAATCTATACAAAAGATTACGCAATAATGGATTTAATAATATCGGCGTAGTGATTCAATCTTATATGCGACGGAGTTATGAAGATATTCAAAGTCTCTTTACCTTCAAGCCATCAGTCAGGCTTTGTAAGGGGATTTATAATGAAGACGTATCCATTGCCTATAAAGATAAAGAAGAAATTCGTAATAATTATAAAAAACTTCTTGATTTAATGTTTGATAATGGCTTGTATGTTGGCATAGCAACGCATGATGAGGTTCTAATTAAATATGCCTTAGAGCAAATATCGAAGCGGAATTTGACTAATACACAATATGAATTCCAAATGCTTCTGGGAGTGCGCCAGGAAAGGCGCAATGAATTATTAGCCGATGGTCACCGTCTTCGTGTTTATGTGCCATTCGGTAAGGACTGGTATGGTTATGCAACAAGGCGCATGAAGGAAAATCCCGATATTGCAGGACATGTTGTCAGGGCTTTGTTCGGGAAGAAGTAATGTTATCGTCATTTATTGAAATGTCATTCGTAAGCGAAGTGAAGAATCTTCTTAATTTCGAGCAGATACTTCCAACTGAAAGAAATAATTGTTGTTTAGATGTTTCTTTGTGTACTTTGTGATTCCTTTGTGACCTTTGTGGTAAAAATTATCTCAGACATAAAGAATGGTATTTTAACACAAAGGGCACAAAGTTTAAGACACGAAGGGCACAAAGTTTTAATATAAAATTAAGTTAAAAGATGTGGAAGGACGAAAAATTTATAAAAGAAAATTGAATTGATTTTTCAAATTAATTTTAATAGGTGATACTATGCTTAAGTTAACTTACTATTCCCACTCATGCTTCCTGTTAGATAACGGCGAACATCAAATCATTATAGACCCGTTCCTAACCGGTAACCCCACAGCGCCAATCAAGGCAGATGAAGTCAAAGCAAAATTTATCGTTGCAACACATGCACACGGCGACCATTTAGGCGATTCTTTTCCGATTGCAAAGGCTAATGACGGCACTTTTATCGCAGTAAATGAATTAGCTAATTATGCAATCGAAGAAGGCGTAACAGCTCACAATATGCACTTAGGCGGAGGATGGCAATTTCCTTTCGGTTACCTGAAATTTACAATTGCTCATCACGGTTCAGCCGATGGTAAAGGTCGTTATATGGGCAATCCTGCCGGTGTAATAATCAAAACCGGAGGAAAAACACTCTACCATACCGGCGATACATCGTTATTCCTCGATATGAAATTAATCGGAGAGACCAATAAAATCGATATTATGACTGTATGTATAGGCGGTAACTTCACAATGGATATTGACGATGCTGTTCGTGCTGTGCAGTTTGTCAACCCCGAAGTAGTTATACCGATGCACTACAATACTTTTCCTGTGATTAATGCCGACCCGAATGAATTCAAATCGAAGGTGGAAGCGCTTGGCAAGAAATGTATTGTGATGGATTTCAATAAGCCGGTTACTTTTGAATGATTATTTCTATATTAGACGAGACTTTATCAAAAATCAAGAAGATTGTCATTCTGAGCGAAGCGAAGAATCCAGTCCCAATGCCGCTTCTGGATTCTTCACTTGCTCTGAATGACATTCTTCCAATTTATTGACATAAGATTCACCATCAACTAAAATTTTAAATAGCTCAAAAGAATTAACTATTTTTGATTTAAAGTTTAATTTACTTAAATTCGTAAAAAAGGAAAAGAATATGGATTTAGCTACAAAAAAATTGTCATTAATTCAGTGGCTTTCCGAATTGAATGATATATCGATAATAAATAAAATCGAAAAATTAAAATCCGAAATAATTACTCATCAGAATCTTATGCCACTAACAATAGATGATTTAATAGATAGACATAATCAAGCCGAACAAGATATTCGTACAAATTCAATGATTGACCAGGAAGCATTAGCATCATATTTTCAGAATAAATAAATGCCCATTCTAAGAATCAAATGGACTACCACGGCGGCTAAGGAATTAGATAAGATCTACAGTTACATAGCTATTGAATCACAATCGAAACAAACAGCATCTGATTTTATTAATACAATTTTTAAAAGAACAGAACAATTAGAATTAATGCCACTATCAGGACAAATCGAGAATAATATCAACAATTTTGAAGTTAGATATATTATTGAAGGTAATTACAAAATCCATTATAAATACCAAAAAGAAATGATAATCATCACCGATATTTTCCATACCAAAAGAAATCCTCGAAAAATAAAGAAATAATTTTGTGTAGAGCTAATAGATGTCCAACATCTGCCAGATGTTGGACATCTGAATAAGGAATTTATTTCAACGGAATAGCAGGCAGCCGCTTCAACTGACGATTTGCCGGGTCAACAACTATACCCGTGGATTCAAGTGCGGTCACTCCTAAAATAGGTTCGCAATTATCGGGACCTAAAATAATCCTGCCAGCAGTAATATCTCCCATATAACGGATGAGTGCTGTTGTAAATGAATAAGTAACTTTATCACCGTTTGCAAGTTCATAGTCCATTTTACCGAGAGATTTGAAGCCAAGTTCGAGCAATTTTGCTGCCGGAACCATTGAATCTGTCGCTCCTGTATCTACAAGAAAAAGTTCTTCATATTCTCCATTAGCCTCGGGCCAGGAAAGATTTACTGTAACATGAATAGCGCCCATGTTTTTGCTCACAATTTTTAAATATTAATTATTTGACGAAAGGATTTGGTGTATATTTTAAGGAAAAATGAGAACACTTTAAAAAGGGAGTAACCAAATCAAGAAGATTGTCATTCTGAACGAAGTGAAGAATCTACTTGCAAAGTCTGATAAATTTATTTTTTAATGGCTTCCTAAAACTCTTTTATCCTTTTGGGAAGAATATATTATTGATGTGGTTCTTGAATGATAATCTATATAACTTTACATAAATATTACATTCATGCTATTTTGAAGAAGATTCTTCACTTCGTTCAGAATGACATTCTTCTTATCTTTGAGACAGTCTATGTTATGCAATACTACACCTAATCCTTTATTAACCTTACCGAATATCCGAACATCTGGGCACAGGAAAAATATCTGTAAACAAACGGTAATCCGTAGAAAAAATCCCTCTCCCAATTGGTGCCGATTCCTGCCGGTGTCGTACTCCAGAAGTGGGTAGAGTATCCAAAATCGTAGAATTCACCCGTAACATAACGAAAGCCACCTAACATAACATTGAAGCCGCTCTCACCCGTTGCATTCGAATCCGGAACATGTCCAGGATATATACCAGCGCTATATTTCATTTTCCTACCTGCAACCTCTTCCCCACCGAGATAGTTGGTAAGTACAGTCCATTCGGAGTCGGAAGGCACGTGCCAACCTGCCGGAGCTAATCCACGCGGGTCACTTACGGCATAAAAATTATAAAGTTTACCATAGAGCTTGCCATTAGATGAATCATTATTAAAATAGCACCAGGCGCCCGTTGTCAAACTAAACCACTCAGAAGAATCGGTAACTTGCGGAATTGGGTCGCCATTGCGGTAATGGTCTATATCCAGATTTTTTTTCATCCATGTTTGGGTGCCTATAGTAAAGGAATTTGAATTTGTATCAATTAAATTTTTAGGATTTATCGCAGTATCTTTTTGGCAACTTATAAGTAAGGACAACACTATTATTTGCAAAATATATATTGTACGCTTCATATAAACCTCAATTTTTCATAATAGTCAAAAAATCAATTACTATTGGATTGACGAGGAATATTTGGAAAAATTTTAGGGATGAATAAATTAATTTTTTATTCTGGCTAAATATAAAAATTAATTTGGAATTGTATTAAATGATAACTAAACTCTTATGTTACTTTTTCAATATCATGAGGCTTATTTATAAAGTTGATATTAAACATTGGGAATTGTTCAAATACAATATCCTGTAAATTTATTCTATCTTTAACAGAATAAAACTCGATGCCAACAACATTTTCATTTTCATCCAAATCTGCGATTACACCGTCGGATATTTCGATGGAATCAACACTCTGTTTATCATTAAATTTAATAAACATCGAATTTGTCTCTTGAAAATATTTGAATTTCATATTTCCAGAGTTTTAAAAAGTTCATCAGAACAGCCCTCCAAAAAATTACCTGTTTCATAATCATGCTTGGATTGCAAAGTATCCTGAATAAACCGCTCCCTTTTTTTTTCGAGAAATCTTTTATTAATTATATCAATTAAAATTTCATGGCTTTCATAAGGTATTTCATCGATATAATCAATAATATCTGTAAATTCAGCCATAAATCCTCCTATTATTAAAAATGATAAACGATATTGATTTATTAATATTTGATTTTTTAAGGATTTTTAAAGTTGAAAATAATTTCAATTGCTCATTTAAAAAAGATTTTACACAAAATGTATATTGCTTTAAGTTATTAGTATATAGATTACTTATGTATCCTCAAAAAATAATTTGAGACGTTTTCGCACTTTTTGTGTCATAGTAGTTGGGGAATGTGCAAATTTTAAAAAAGTAATTGAAATTTGAAGAGCAATTTAGAATAATCAATTAAGTAAAAAAATTATTTTACATTAAATTCTAAAAAAAAACGTTATAGCGTGTAACTTTTTACCATAAAAGTAATATTGCAATAAATAAAAGAAAGTTCAATGAACGGAAATCTTGCAACACGCAAAAAAACACGTAAAATAAATGTAGGCGGAATCGAAATCGGAGGCTTAGCGCCGGTGTCGGTTCAGACGATGACTAAAACCAAAACTGCCGACGTGAAAGCAACAGTCGAGCAGATACGAAGATGCAAAGAAGCAGGCGCCGATATTATCCGCATCACGGTTAATGACAAAGAAGCTGCCGAAGCAATTGGCGAAATTGTTAAACAATCCGAACTGCCGATTGTATCGGATATTCACTTCAATCATGTATTTGCGCTGAAAGCTATCGAAGCAGGTGTAGCAAAAGTAAGGATTAATCCGGGAAATATCGGCTCGCGGGAAAGAATCGGGCTTGTTCTAAAAGCTGCAAAAGAGAGAGGTATTCCGATTCGCATAGGAGTAAATTCCGGCTCTCTTGAGAAAGATATTCTTGAAAAGCACGGATACCCGACTGCAGAAGCATTGTTCGAAAGCGCAATGCGGCACATTGAAATAGCGCAGGATTTCGGATTCGATGATTTAGCCATTTCGGTGAAATCCACAAGCGTTCCTTTGATGATTGCTGCTTACAGAATGTTATCGGAACGAACTGATTTTCCGTTACACGTAGGAGTTACCGAAGCAGGGACATTACGCGCAGGAACTATTAAATCTTCCGTTGGTATCGGAACAATACTTGCCGAAGGAATTGGAGATACAATAAGGGTATCACTAACTGATGAACCTGAGCGAGAAGTTGAAACCGGAAAAGAAATATTGAGGAGTTTGGGACTTGCTCAGAGAACGGTTGAAATAATTTCATGCCCAACCTGCGGCAGACTCGATGTTGATTTGATGAAAATCGCATCGGAATTGGAGAAAGCGGTCGCACACATTAAAAAACCTGTTAAAGTTGCATTATTAGGTTGTGCGGTTAATGGTCCGGGTGAAGCATCAGAAGCCGATATTGGTATAGCATGTGGTCGTGGAGAAGCCCTTTTATATAAGAGGGGTGTTGTAATCGGTAAAGTTAAAGAAGACCAGCTTATCGAGACATTGCTCAGGGAAATTAATGATTTTTAGGCTGTAGGCTGTTAGGCTGTAGGTTTTTAGGATTTGGGTTTGTAACAAAAAGCAATAATTTGGCAGTGTCTCATTCAAAACATTAATAATTGAATGAATACAAATGCCAGAACAAATTGAGGAGAAATCCCCCCTACCCCCCTTTTTCAAAGGGGGATAAGAATAATATACTTCAATCCCCCTTGAAAAAGGGGGGTAGGGGGGATTTCTCAAGGAAAAAATAAATTTGGTTGTTTGGTATTAAAATAATAATTTTGAATCATCTGTTTTTGATAATTTGATAATTAAGATTTAGCGAAAAATTTAATCGGGAAAAAATCAGCGTATAGGAAAAGAAGTACCTAATTGGATGTTTGAAATAAGGGTTCGCCTATAGGATAGAAAAATACCTAATTGTTATGTTGAACATAAACATTTAGGGATTATGGAAACTTTAACGCTAAATCAGGTTTCATCGAGCGTTTTAACCGCCCGCACAACTTCGACCGAGAGTATTGGTTTTAAAACACATTCCGCTTATTCTACCTTGATTTTTTTAGCTGTTGATTTGCTGGCATTTGTGATTGCTATTTCTATAGCCAAATCATTAATTCACTTTGTATATGGTGATGTTATTATATCGCTTGAAACCTCGTTGCATATCCTATCATCTATTGCCATTGCACCGGTTGTCATTGGTTTTTTCGGTTTGTATCCCGGTTATGGGATTGGAGCCGTTGATGAGCTTAAAAAAGTTACATATTCCGTTTTTGTTGCATTTTCTTTAATCCTGACCCTAACATTTTACTTTAGTTTCTCTTCCGATATAACGAAAATTTTTATTTCAGTTTCATGGCTCATTGCCCATGTAGCTTTGCCTGTAAGCAGAGTTTCAACTCGTCACCTGTTATCCCAAACTGAATGGTGGGGACTGCCGGTTGCTATAATAGGTGCAGGCGCACTTGGAGAGAAGATAATAAAGAAAATGAAAACGGATAAAAATTTGGGTATCCGTCCGGTAGTTGCATTCGACAATGATTCCGACCGTTGGGGTTATTTGGATGGACTGCCGGTAGTTGGAAATTTGGAAGTTTCCGGAAAAATATCAAAGAAATTGAATATAACATCAGCAATACTGACACTGGAGAACGAAAATGAACTTCATTATTTGAGTACTATTAAATTAATTATGAAAAACTTTAAACGAGTAATTATAACATCCGGAGAGCATTATTATGGTAATGTATGGCCTAAAGTATGCAATTTATCCGGAATTATTGGATTGGTCAGCCAAAACAAATTGCTCCATCCGCTTTCATATATATACCTAAAAGAATTTTCGATATTTTATTTTCTTTTGTCTTGATTATAATTTCTTTACCGGTATTTATTATTATTTCCGTGTTGATATTGTTTTCTTCTAAAGGCAGTATAATATACAAGCAGGTGCGTGTAGGGAAGAATGACTCAAGATTTAATATATATAAATTCCGTACAATGTATGTAGATGCAGATAAACGCTTGCGAAAGCTGCTCAGCAGTAATGATGATTTGCGTCAAAAATACGGAATCTATCATAAGCTAAACGATGACCCAAGAATTACGAAAATCGGAAAAATTCTGCGCAAATACAGCCTTGATGAGATTCCTCAATTTTTCAATGTGCTGTTAGGGGATATGAGCCTGATTGGTCCTCGTCCGCGAATGCCCTGGGAAAAGAAATCTATGAACGGTTCGGAGGAAATAATCCTCCGGGCAAAACCAGGTTTGACGGGATACTGGCAGGTAACAGAACGGTACGAGGCAAGTTTTGAAGCACGCAATCAATTGGATATTTACTATATCCGTGATTGGTCTATATTCCTTGATATTTATATTTTCATCAAAACGATTGGAATAATGGTTAGTGGGAAGGGGGTCTGAATCTAATTGTCAATGGTCAATGAATATTGTCTGAATTAGGATTTTTAGGATTAAAGGATTATAGGATTAAGAAAAATAATCAAAGTATTTGTTTCCATAAAAATTAATTTTAATCTTCATCATAATAATTTCGAAAATAACTATTCAGCAAAGGTGACGACCAAAATATATACCTAATATACTTCATCATGTGTACCAATATCAATTAATGCGATTATTTCTTCTTCAGTATCAGGATTGGTAGCAAAAGTAAATACAATCCTGTTATCAAAATCAATGCAGCAAGCCCAGCAATCGTTTAAATTCCCGTGTAATTTATGGGTTTTGAGCATAGGATTGTAAGGGTCTTCTTGCAATAATTCAAGAGTAGTTTCAATATCAATTTTTAGTTGAGAATTCTTTTTCGTACATTTCTTAAATGCTCGAATAAAACTGCTATGCCATGCTAATTCTCTCATTTGCTTTCAATTATATTTTGCATTAAATCAGAAAATGAGCCTATTTTTGCTTTACCGTTTTTTATAGCTTCAAGTGTCTCCTTAGCATTTCGTGCAATTTCATCCCTTCTCCGTTCCTGTAATCTTTTATTAAATAATTCCAAAAATATTTCTTGTTCCTCCAATTGAAGCATTTCCACAGTATCAATGGCATTTTGAATATTTGTTGTTTGCATTTTAACCTCAAATTTATATATTGATGTATTAAACGATTCAAAATTAGCATTTATTGTAAATTTTTTATGATAAAATTTAATATTAAATTAAAAATGAAAGAGAAAAATCCTATAATCCTCAAATCCAACGAATCATGATTCAGACAATTTTTTCGTAATTTGCAATATGCTGAATGAATTTATTTACGAACAAAAATTTATCGCTCAGAATCAAATCGTTGCAGGCATAGACGAAGCCGGTCGCGGCGCTTTAGCAGGTCCCGTCGTTGCAGCAGCCTGCATTTTACCACTACAAGATTACAGCGATTTCGGTATTGACGACTCAAAAAAATTATCACCCAAAAAGCGGTTCGAATTATATGATAAAATTAGCGCTGTTGCGGTTTCTGCGCAATTTGCATTCATTGATAACGAGACAATCGATAAAATCAATATACTGCAATCAACTTTCAAAGCTATGGAAAAGGCAGTAAGAATGCTTGCTCCCGAACCTCATCACCTTTTAATCGACGGCAATCGTTTTAAGGAAATCGGCATACCATACACTACGATAATTGGTGGAGATGCAAAATGTATATCGATTGCAGCAGCTTCTATTATTGCAAAGGCTGCCCGTGACCGCTGGATGCTCGAAACGGAAGCACAGCTCTATCCGCAATATCACTTTGAATCTAATAAAGGATATGGTACAAAATCACATATTGAAGCAATCAAAAAATATGGCTTATGCCCACTCCACCGGCGAACATTTGTTAAGTGGATTATGCAAAAAGATGAAACTATATTTGGATAATATATCTAATAAAAAAATTAATCCCGTAGGGATGAAATATATATAGTATGAATTATAACAAAAGACGATAAAATCCCGTAGGGATGAAATAAATATGCCATCCCTACGGGATTAATCCGGGATTGTGTGAAATCGATTTTCTATAAATATGCCATCCCTACGGGATTGAATCTGGTTGGTGAAATGAATTTTTCTATAAATATGCCATCCCTACGGGATTAATCCGGGATTGTGTGAAATCGATTTTCTATAAATATGCCATCCCTACGGGATT
>JAERMQ010000002.1 GCA_016844745.1 Ignavibacteria bacterium
GCTCATTTTTGTTCGGTGAAGTGGTTAAAATTGTTTAACTTATAATTTGTTATGACGTTTATAATTGCAATTTCATTTATTTTCACTGATTAAGGTATATAATAAAAATACAATGACCTTGAAATTTTATTTGTATGTCTGACTCTTAGTTCAAAAATTTCCTTTCTCAAATGTTTGGAAAGTGTCTGGGAAGGTAAATTATTATTATTTAACCATTCAATTAACTCATCAATGCTTGCTTTTATTTCGGCAATTTCATTTTCTTCCAATGAATCTAAAAAATTTAATAAATGGAATATTTCCACTTTTAAGTTCAACAAATTCAAAATTGAAGGAATCCATTTAACAAAAATTACCTATAATTAATATTTACGAACATAATTATTTTTTAACAGTTTTCAAAATAATTTGACATTTTGAAATAATTTACATAATTTAGCTCAATAAAAGTAACTATCGGAAGGTTAAAAAAATTATCATGGAGGAGTAAGCCATGAAACGCTTTTTAGAGTGGACTCATTATTGATAATAAAATAAATTATCTTGATGTACGCTTAATAATTAAATTTTAAAAGGATGAATTATGGTAATGTTAAAGAAAAAAGTTAAAGAAAAAAGTTAAGGTTTCGAATATAAGTAATAATGAAAAATATTTCGAAGCGGAATTTTGGATTGATACAGGAGCTTTATATTCGCTTATTCCTAATAATCTTTTGTAGTCAATTGGATTCGAACCGGAAACTACAAAAAATATCCAATTGGCGGATGGCAGGGTTGATAGGAAATTATTCGGGCATTGCAGATTTGAAATTGAAGGCATTGACGAAAAACTTTTATGTCCGGTAATTGCCGGTTCAAATGATTCAATTTTACTTTTGGGAGCTACAGCCTTAGAGAATTTTGCAGTCGAAGTTGATACGGTTAGTAAAACTCTTAATCCGGTTCTTGTTATTATTGCAGGATTTCATTAAATTGTTGAAGTTTAATTATTAACTTTTAATTTTCTAAAATATTCCCTAAATTAATTCGTAAATAAGAAAGGAGGTATTTTATGTATATGCTAGTTGAAGTATTAGACAATAAAGTTTCTTATTTTAAGGAATTACTTCAAAATTATTCTTTCGTAAAAAAACCGAACAATTAAGTTAAAAGTTCGGAACCTTTTTTTATGATTTATATGATTCCGTTGATTATGTAAATCAAGCCAAAAAAGGTTTAGTTCAGCCAAGAGATGCAAAAGAGTTTTTGAATGCCTTATAAAGTTACCAATTAAAAATAAACTTACTATTATCATTAATAGAAAATTCTTGAATTATAAAAATGAAAGATTAATGTAAGCACTTTTGTATTCTCAAACCGCAGCTTGGGAACAAGGAGAAAAAACTATGAAAACTCTATTCTTTTTTATCTGTTTATTCTTTTATTTTTTTTCACAAATGCAAGCTCAGTGGCTTTCTTTTAATTATTTTGATAAGATGATTACTAATTTCCCAAATTTTACAAAATTGATATTTCAAATTTGAATCAAGGAGTTCATTTAGAAGTAGGAATAAAATTCGAAAATGAATAAAATATTAGAATTTGCGACCTTAGCGAGCTTTGCGTGAAATAATCTCTCGCAAAGCTCGCAGAGAAAATATTTCTCAAGCCAGATTTTCATGCAGTCTTCTCTTTAATAGTCAGATAGAACATCATAAATAATAAAATATTATTCACTCTTACAATAAATTAAACAATCATACGAAAAGAATAAATTACTATGGAGGCATTTTGAAAATTTCATATACGATTTCTTTATTATTTGTCATTTCTTTTTTCGTTTTTACATCCAATCTTTCAGCCCAGAATGATACGATAAAAACTCTTTATGGTCACACCAATGCTGTTACTACAGTTGCTTTCAGTCCAAATGGCAGAATACTTGCAAGCGGTAGCGCCGACCGCACAATCAAACTTTGGAATACAACAACATGGGAATTAATCAGAACCATTCCAACTTATGTCGGTGTGCTGGAATTAGATTTCAGTCCCGATGGAACAAAATTAATCAGCTCAAATAATGATACGGCTCTTCGTTTGTGGGATGTCTATTCAGGAGCATTAATCAGAACCTTTTCTTCAGGTTATTCGATTAATTGGTCTGTTGCTTATAGCCCCGACGGAACAAAGATTGCCACCGGTAAATGGAATAATAAAATTGTTATATGGGATGTTAATTCAGGCGATACAATAAGAACTATTCTTGGTCATTCAAACACGGTCTATTCTTTATCATTCAACCTAAGCGGCGGATACCTTGTTAGCGGAAGCAGCGACAGCATTGTAAAATTATGGGATGTTAATACAGGTGCGCTTATTAGAACTTTTTGGGGACATACCGGACATGTAAAAACAGTAAAGATTGCTTCTAATGGAGAAAATATAATAAGCGGTAGCAACGATGGGACAATAAAAATATGGAATATAATGTACGGGAATTTAGCAAAAACTATTGAAGGTTATTCCGGTTTCGTAAATTCAATTGCAGTCAGTAAAGACGGCAGCAAAATAATTAGCGGATATTCCGATAGTACTGTTAAAATCTGGGATAAAAACAATGGCGAGCTTATAAAGACATATCATGGACATTCTCATATTGTCAACTCGGTTGCAATAAGCTCCGATGAAAAGTTAATTGCAAGCGGTAGCAATGATTCATCGATTAAAATATGGAAGGGACCAGGACCGTCCCGAGTAATTGCTCTTCCTGTTATTTATAATACTGAGATATTAAAATTACAACCGAATCCAGTACTCAATCAATGTGTCATTCAAATCTTTATTGATAAACCATCGATTGTAAATCTATCAATTATCAATGCACTCGGCATCGAAGTTACAAGAATACTCAATAATGTCTATTTTGAACAAAGAAGAAAATTTTTCACTTTCAATGCTGACAATTATGCACCAGGTCTATATTTTTGCTCCCTGAGAACAGATGGTTTTATTAAGACTGAGAAGTTTGTTTTAGTAAAATAATAGATAATAGTTTTATTCATGGTTATCATCAAACAGACAAGGATGTCTGTTTGAACTTACCTTTGTATAACCTGACTTCATTTTATCATTTGTAAATTTGCTATAAATATCTTAATTTTGAAGATTGTGATTTGGGTTATTTTGAATAAATGATTTTTCAAAATACATCCAGAGTTTTTGTAACCAAAATAAGGGAGATTAAAATGCTTAATTACCTTTTCTTCGAGGCAGTATTTCTGCTAATTGTTCCTTTGCCGGATTCAGTGAATTCGTTATTTTCATCAATTTCTTCAATCTCTTCCTCCTCCAAATCCAAGCAATCCCAATCAATGCATCGGATGATGCTGCTTTGTAAGCAAAACCATAAATAATCCCTAATCAAATTTTTTATTTTTTTATACAGTCATTTTGATTGTATTCATTTATTGTTCGTAAAATTCCGTCTTATTTCAACGGAAGGACATATTTGAATATTAGTCATTTTGAATTTCAAAGGTTTTATTATTTTCATTAGAATTGTTATGGATATACTAATATTAATCAGTTTAATTTCAACATTCCTGTTTTCTCTTAGCGCTGCAATTAGCGCTATAAGGAAAAGATTTGACTTAATAGGAATTTTCTTTATCAGCTTTCTATCCGGTACAGGCGGTGGAATTCTTCGGGATATTTTGCTTGGGAAATACCCGATTACATGTGTACAAGACCCAAAGTTTGCTTTAGCTACCATCTTAGCATCTTTTACAACCATTTTATTCAAAATAAAGAAAATGAAGCAGTTTAAAGCTTTCATAATGTTTGATAGTCTGGGATTAGGCTCTGCAACCGTTCTAGGTGTTCAGAAAGCTTTGAATTCCGATATAAATCCGTACATGGCAATATTATTTGGTGTGATTAGCGCTTGCTTCGGAAGTGTAGTTAGGGATTTATTATGCAACGAGACACCTCTCCTATTTAAGGAAGAACTTTACGCTACCGTTTCAATTATTGGCAGCATTTTTTATATAATAATGATTTTTTTAGGGTTGGATATAATCCTTGCCTCACTGCTCAGTGTAGGAATCATTTTTATCTTAAGAATGGTGTCGGTAAAATATAAATTGGTTCTACCAAAAATCAGATAATTTCAAACTAAAATATATGAAAGGCAAAAAATGTTCAGAGAAGTAATTTTGCTCAACAGCAATGAATTAGTAATAACAATACCCCCGGAGTATTTGAATAAATATTTGGAAATCTTTGTAATACCGGTTGAAAATGAAAATCAAAAGTCTAATTTCAATAAACGGGAACAAATCGAAGAATGTCTCGACCCAAATTAGTTAGAACCATTTTTAAATGACATAAAAAGAAATGACATTAATGCGAATGTATGAATCCTCTCAATAGCTCTTGGATTTGATTTCTATATTTGATTCTTTATGGAAATATTTTAAAAAGGAGAATGTCATTCAGACGTAGTGAAGATTCCAGTCCCAGTGCGGTTTATGGATTCTGAATCACATTCTGAATGACATTTTTCATAAGTCCCAAATAGTAAATTATTTTATTTTAGATTATTATTTTTTGACATTTTCTGGAGTAATTAATTTAATAAATAATAAACTCTCGTAATACTCGTCGAATTAATATGACAAAATCAGAACATATTGATTATTGGATTAAGTCTGCTGAATTTGATTATGATGTCTTCAATACTTTATACTCAAATGGTAAATATGTCCATGCCATGTTTATTGCTCATTTAATGATAGAAAAAATTATCAAGGCGCATTGGGTTAAAGATAATGAAACAAGTTTTCCACCTAAAGTACATAATTTAATTTTTTTGCTCAGACAAACTAAATTAGATTTGAGTGTTGAAACTTTAGTTTTTGTGCTAAATTTAATGATTTTCAGATCCAGGGTAGGTATCCTGATTATCAATTTAATTTATATAAAATATTAAATAAAGATTTTGTAGATTCAATCATTCCTAAATTCGAAAGTTTAAGACAATGCTTACTCGAAAAGATAGCTTAATCTATGCAAAAGATTTTGTTAATAGAATATTGTCAAAAGGCATTCACCTGAAAACTGCAATGTTATTTGGTTCTTATGCTACGGGCAATCAAAACGAAAATTCCGATTTGGATATTTTATTAGTGGCTGATGGTTTCACTGGGTTAGGTTTTATCGATATAGCTCCATTTGCACGTGAACTTACTGAATTTTATTACATACAGGTTAAAACCTACCCTACTCAATTATATGAAAATGGAGACCCATTTATTGAGGAAATTAACAAGACTAGTATTAACTTGCTAGTCAATTGATTGAGATTTCTTATTTATATCAATTTAGTATTTTAAGATGTTAAACTGTCATTCCTGCATCCACAGGAATGACAGTTAATTATTTTACTAATTCCCCAACATCCTAAGAAAAGAATCAGTCCCATCCCATAACATAAAGCGTGCAACAGCGACTTTCTTATTCATTTCCGGGTCCAATTCCTTCATGAATTGCCTGAATTTCAACATCTTACCGAAACCATTGCCATGCTTTTCTTTCATAGCTTTCAATTCTTCCTGATTTTTTTCCTTCCAATCGGAAAAGATGTTCTTCACTTCTTCCTTCCAGACTTCCACAACCGGTTTGGCGACTTGTCCTATTTCTATCAAAGTAGATTTATATTTCTCTGCGAGAGGTTTTAATTGCTCACCGAGTTTCTTCATTGCATCTCTATGCTGCTGAACAACCTCTTTGAATTGCCCGGTGTCTTCTTCGCCGGATTGTCGCTTTGCCCTTAATTGCTCCCTTTCAACTGCGAATTTCTCATTCAATGTTGCGGCTTGTTTTCGTAAATCATTCAGTTTGCTTAAATCTTCTGCTGACATTGCGCCATCTAACTTTGCCTTCCATTTCGAAAGGTCGGGTATTATTGTATTTCTTGCAAAATCGGCTATGTTCTGCTTAAGTTCAGTAAAACATTTTCCATTCGGTTGAGCGTAAGTTATTTGATAAACAAACGCCAGGGCTATGATTGCAAATATTGTTATGGCAGCGGTTAATTTTAAGTTTTTTGTTGTTTTCATTGCTTCCTCATTTTCAAAAGTGAAAATCATGTCTATCTGCTTAGACAATTTGAGTTGGATAAGGTTTAATGGATATAAAAACAAGTGTCTGATTTTTTAATGCAGAAAATATGTGAATTATATAACTTATTTCATAAATTATATAACATAGAAGGAAGTAAATTAAGTAATATTGCACTAATATATTTTTTAGACAAAGCAAATCAAAATAACAGGGTAGCCGAAAACTGAATAGAGTAGGCAATAATTAATAAAGGAAAGATTAATGAGAATCATTAAATATTTTACAATTGCTTTTGCGTTACTTTTTTCATCTTTGAATATAAGTATGGCACAAACTACGAATAGTTCAGAGGCTGATTTACTAACTAAACAGTTGCAGACTGAATCCTACAGTGCTCAGCAATTAAGAACGGCTGCCGCGCCTCAGGTAATCAAGGGGAAAGATGAAAATGGCGATTTTGAAATGACCATCACTCAAACTAATTTGAGGTCGAAAAAAGGTGCAGCAAACATTACAACGGTTGTATTCAAACAAAATGGTAAAAGTGAATCTCATTCTATCGCTGATGCAGGTGAAACCGTCTTAAAAATAGAAAGTGGAAAAGTCCTTAAATCCGCTGCAAAAGGAAGACCGGCAAGACTTGCTAAATGTATCGCAAGTTTTGTAAAGGGTGGCGGAGCTGGTAGTTGTGCTACATGCTTTAATTCAATTAAAGGTTGTTCCGGCAGCACTTGGTATGGATACATATTTTGTGTTGGCGGTAAATTAGCCAGTAACACTTGCAAACCTTGTGTTTCAAGTGCCAGCAGTCTCATTAAATGCTTAAAGAATGCTTGGTAATATTAGATTGATTGAAATTCTCAAAAAAATAATTATCCAAAAGGGTTTTGCAATTTACAAAGCCCATTTGGAAATTATAATAAATACTTCAATAATTTTACGAAAATGAATACAATGAAACGATGTTAATTCAGAACCTCATTTAAAGTAATTGAATTCAAAACTACGAATCAAATTCACAATTTATAGGTAAGGAATTCCGGATTCATTTTTTTCTTATTAAAAGTGATAAAGGATGTTTGATAAAACCCATCAAAAAATAAACACATAAATTTATAATAATCTTAAGATTTTTCGGAAAATGAAATTAAATCCTGTAAGTTTTGTCTTGATTACGTTCATATTCGTTTCTCCTTTTATCCTATTTGCCCAGCCTCAAAGCGATTCATCAAAGACAATCGATACGATTCAATCTATTCAAAGCATGGTTCCTGATTCAATTAAAAGTACAGATTCTTTATCTACCGAGAAAATCACTCAAGCAATAGAAGAAGATTCAGTCAAGACTGAAATGAAGTTCTCCGCTAAAAATGAAGTGTATGATGCCAACGGCATAGATGAACGCAGACCCGGAAGAGCTACCCTGCTTGAGTTATTAGGCAAAGTTTATAATAAATCTTTTAATATAAAACTCGATGCCCACATCTCAACTGAAGATGTGAATGCAATGCAGGCGGTTGACCAGATAAGTTTAAATGCTGAGTTTTATAATTACGGAGGTATAATCATTGGCGATATCATACCAAAATTTAATGAGTTCTGCCTGAATGGAATTAATCTGCGTGGAGTCGATGCAAACCTTCAATTTAGCGTGTTCAGGCTTCAGTTTTCCGGTGGTTTTATTAAAAGGGCTGCCGATAGTAATGAAACTAATATTAACGGCAGTTATCTCAGAAGCATGTTTGCAGGGAATTTATCCATAGGGTCGGAAAAAAGTTTCATTTTTAAAGTTGGATTGCTAAAAATTAAAGATGATACCTCATCAATAAGTCATCCGGGGAGGACAAAACCGGAAGAAAATCTTGTCGGTTCAACTTCTTTTCTATTAAATATTTTCGATGGAAAACTCAAATGGTCGGGTGAAACAGATATTTCAGGTTTTACGAGAAATATGTATTCCGATGTTTATGGCGGAGAACTTAAAATCGGGAGTAAACCATTATTCACAGGTAGGCTTAGTTCACGAATGAGTAAGGCATTTAATTCAAAACTTGAATTAAAACTTGATAGATTCTCATTGACAGGTAATTTCAAGCGAGTAGAACCGGGATATACATCACTCGGTACTGTCAGACAAGATAATGATTACCAGGAATATAATGTGGAAAGCAGGTATTCGCTTTTTCAACGAATAATTTCCGGAAGGACATCATTTGGTTACAGATATGACAATCTCGATAATAGTAAGATTGCAACGACTGAACTTATGAAATTCATTCAAACCGCATTTTTTAACCTTTCAAAGGTTTTTTCTTTTTCTGCTTCTTATAACATGTTTTATAATGCAAATGATATCACATCAAATGATACCGTTATGTCTCCCCTACATTCGACTACACAAAATATCAGTATCAGTCCGATGTTTTTGTTCGGCAGCCCTTCATTTTTCAACAGGTTGTCTTTAACAGGATTTTACAGTGTGAATACCGATGCTGTAAGTGTTAATAATATGAATTTCGAAAACATAAACTTAATATTCTTTTATGGAGTGAGTATCGGTGATGATTTTACTGCTTCATTATCTAATAATCAAACCAGATTGATTCAGAAAGATAATTCCCAAACAATTAATTCAACTGATATTGCAATTGAACCTTTATTTTATAACAGAAAACTTGGAGTAAAATTAAAAGGCACTTTTTCTTATTCCGAGCAGGTTTATTTTGAGAATGTTACAATCAATGACCATTGGGAAGCCGGTATAGATATTAATTTTCGAATGGCAGAAAATGAAATTTTATCTCTTCAGCTTCGTTCTACATGGCATAATCCGGAACGATCCGGTGGATTTGATGAATTCCGTTGGTTCCTGAATTATTCGAGGGAAATATTTTAAAAAAATTTTGGAGAAAATATGAAAAAAATAAACCTTATTATTATCCTGTTTTTTCTTGTTAACAATATATTGTTTTCGCAAGTTATGAACCAGATAATCATAACACCGAATATATCACCCTATATTCACGAGTGGACCGAAGAGTCGAGAATGGTCAGTGTGCAAATTAACAATCTGGGCAAAACAGCCATTGAACAGGCACAGTTGATAATTACTGTAACCGGCATTGAAAAGGGGCAGGTTGCAGAATTTCGTAGCTCTGTGTTTATTATTCCGGCTAATGGTAATATCGTACTATATGGTAAACAGCTTATTGACACACCGACGCTCGTTATGGAAGAAAGTATAAAATCGAATGTAGCTACTTCAAGCAGGATTCCCGATGATAATTATACTTTTTGTGTTGACGTAATTGATATAGCGCAGGACAGTAAAGAAATTGCAACAAGCTGTGCCCCCTTCTTTATCAGGGCTGTCAATCCGCCAATCCTACTTCAACCTTCAGATAATGATACAGTAAATATTAAATACCCGTTGTTTCAATGGACACCGGTGAAATCCATAAATAAGCTTGAACTAAGATACAGGATAATTGTGTGTAAAAAAAGGGAATACCAAACTCCTCAGCAAACAATTGAAAGCTGTACTGAACAAACTTTCAAAAAATCGGATTTAATTTCTGCTAACGTTCTGATGACAACTGATGCAATCCAGTTAGAAGACGGACAAACTTATGCATGGTTAATTGAAATCTACGACAAATATGGGAATCCTCTCGGTGAAAATAATGGGAAATCCGAGGTGTTTCAGTTCACTTATAAATCTTTAGAATCAATTAATCCAGGGAAATAGTATTGGGAGTTCTAAAAATTTTCATTCACGAAAAAAAGCCTCATCGTACACTTTAAACCTATTTGGATATAGTCAGCACAACTGAGGAATTCTTCGGAACAAGTTCCCCCGGTGATGGTGTCTGGCTTATCACAGTATTAGGCAAATAAGTTGAATGCGAAGCATAATTAGTTAATTCTAATTTCAACTCGAATGTTAATAAAGTTTTTTTAGCTTCTTCGAATGTCATTTCCGTCAGCTTGGGAACGATTACCTGGCGTTCGGAACCTTTGCTGACAGTGACGTTTAAGGTATCGCCGAAAAGTAAATTAGCACCCGATGCCCGGCTTTGGTCGATTATAGTATCCGTACCGTATAAATCGCTGTATGCATAATTTATATCCCCGATAAACAAGCCCATTTTCATCAACAGAACGCTCGCCGTCCGGAGATTTTTCCCGATTATATATGGTACTACAACACTCTCTTTGCCCTTGCTGACCGTGCAAAAAATACGTCGTCCTACTTTAACGACGGAATTTGCTTTCGGCAACTGCTTAATCACACTTCCGGCAGGAAATTTCTCGTTGGATTGCTCGCCGGATTTTTTGAATTCAAGCCCTAATTCGGTAAGTATTTTATCTGCCTTAGATTGTTCGATACCGGAAAGGTCGGGGATTTTCACTGTTTCACGCTCGCTGAGCAAACTCCTTAGAAGATATGAGTCGAAAATAAAGAAAATAAGGAATAAGCCGGCGATAAAAGCAAGCAAAATCAATATGTATTGCAAATATTGTTTCAATCCTTCATCTCCGGTTCGTCGGCTTTACTCTACTAATTTCATTTTTAGCGTACATTTTAATTAAGCAAAATACGAATTATTGCTTAATTTTGTAAGCATAAAATGAAATTTCTTAATTATAATTATTAAATATGATAAGTAAAAATTCAATTAATTCTTTAGAATTTGAAAAGAATATAAAGCAATGTAATGAGCTTATTAATAAATCCCGGAAGTTTATTCTAACTACTCATGTAAATCCGGACGGCGATGCCATTGGTTCCGAACTTGCAATGTATCATTTTCTTTTGAGCATCGGAAAACAAGTAACGATGATTAATTACAGTCCCACACCCGATAATTATAAATTTCTATCTGGCTCTGAGGTTATCTCAACTTTTGAAGAAAATATATATAATGATGAAATTGAAAATGCCGATATTATTTTCGTCCTCGATTTGAATGACAGTTCCCGCCTGAAATCTTTTGAAAAATACGTTTTATCTTCTAAAGCAAAAAAAATTGTCATCGACCATCATTTGGAACCGGTGCCTTTTGCCGACCTCTACATAGTTGACTCGGAGGCATGCTCTACCGGAGAAATTCTTTATACTATTTTTAACAAGTATCCGGAATTCAAAATAATAAAGGATATTGCGTCGGCTCTTTATACAGCTATTATGACAGATACGGGCAGCTTCAGGTTTCCCAGAACAGATTCTTATGTTCACGAAATTATTTCCGAATTATTAAATTCCGGCGCGGACCCAGTCAATATATACGAAGAAGTTTACAACCGTGTTCCAATGAATACAATGAGATTGTTGGGTAAAGCTTATGCTTCGATGGAATTACATCATGCGGGGAAATTATGCCTTATGACAATCCCCCGGGAGTTTTTCGGAGAGACGCAGACTAACGAATACGATGTCGAGAATTTTGTTGAACATTCATTATCCATAAATGGCGCAGTAATGGGCATTTTAATAACTGAAATTCCGAGTCGGAGTGAATACAGATTATCGTTCCGTTCAAAAGGAAATATATCCGTCCGGGAATTAGCATTAGAATTTAATGGCGGTGGGCATTTCCATGCAGCAGGAGCAAGAATTTTTGACTCCGATTTGAATACGACTAAATCGATTATCATAGAAAAGGCTAATAAATATTTATCAATTTAATTTCTTTTACTTATTAAAATATGAATATTGCAGTTTTATTAGGTGGAATATCTACCGAACGCTCGATTTCTCTTAAAAGCGGCAGGGCTGTCGCAAACGGATTAAAAAACCTGGGGCATAATGTATTCCCAATCGACCCTGCATTGGGTGCAGCAGGATTGCTTATGGATTTGGATATGAATAATCATATCGACCCTTTTACACTGGAAGAATTGGCAAAATTTACACCGAAAAGCTATCTTGAATGTTTGAATTCATCTTTATTTGATAACATTGATGTTGCTTTTATCGTGCTACATGGAAAGTACGGCGAGGACGGATTGATACAATCTTTACTCGAACTTCGAGGAATTCCATACACTGGCAGCAACGTTAAATCCAGCGCATTGGCAATGGATAAAATACATTCGAAAATTTTATTTACCGCAAGTGGAGTGCCTACTCCGGCATGGACGATTATCCACCCGAAGGATTACGATAATTATGATTTTTATAAAGAGATTCGTTCGGAATTAGGTGCAAAAATTGTAATAAAACCAAATGACCAGGGTTCCACAATTGGTGTAACCGTTGTCGAGACAGGAAATTTGGATGACATACACACAGGGATAATGGAGGCAGCAAAATATTCCAAAAATGTATTAATTGAGAAATACATTGAAGGAAGAGAAATGACCGTTAGTCTGGTTGGCGATAATATTTTTCCTATAATCGAAATTATTCCGGAAGGCGGCTATTACGATTACAAACATAAATATACTAAGGGACAAACCGAATATCAATGCCCTGCAGACTTGGATGAATATTTGGCAGAATTTACACAGAATATGGCAGATATGGCTTTCCGGGCACTTGGTTGCTACGGATTCGGACGGGTAGATTTCCGTTTAGACGAGGATGGACAACCATTTTGCTTAGAGGTCAATACAATACCCGGTTTCACCGAAACCAGCTTGGTACCAAAAGCCGCTGCTGCAGTGGACATCGGATTCGATGAATTATGCCAGCAAATCATCGATTTAGCATTGAATAAGGATAAGCCCTTTGAGGAAACCGAATAATTTGTTAATTTAAAGTTTTAATACTTGGATTAATTAAGAGTAAGTCTATTAATTGAAAAAAGTTATTCCTGAGAATAATGTTATTTGAAAAGTTAGGAAGAATGTCATTCAGAGGCAAAAGTAAAAGCGAGCTTTCACTGATAAGGAAATAAACATTATTTACCACCCCCTACCCCCTCCTAAAATAGGAGGGGAAAAGAAAAATCTTTAAAATCCCCTCCTATTTTAGGAGGGGGTAGGGGGTGGTAAATTCAATTATTTCATTTACTTAAACCTAATTTTGTCATAAAGTGTTCATTAGGAACGAAGTGAAGAATCTATATCAAGTATTGGGACTGGATTCTTCACTTCGTTCAGAATGACAATCCAAACGGAGTTTCACTTATAAAAAAATAGTTGAATGATAACAACGAAAACTTTCATTAAAAGATAAAAGATTATTTCAAATAAAATATTGAAAAATTATGGAAAAGAATATTCAACTTTGTGGTCAGGGCAACGGCTTAGTCGATGTTCAGTATAAAATCTCCGAGGAAGAACTGAAACGATTGAATATCCCAAAAGGACGTATGTGCCTTGTTGATAGTAAAGAGCAGGTATCTGTATTAAAAAGTTTGTCAAATAAAGAATTTAATAAGTGTAGTGGCGGCTCGGCAGCGAATACAATTATTGCATTTTCCCAGTTTGGCGGCTCGGCAGTATATTCCTGCCTATTAGGAGACGATGAATTCGGAAAATTTTATGCCCGCGAATTCGATGAACTGGGAATAATATTAAATACGAAATATATCGACCCTGATTTAACGGGTACTTGTTTGGTTCTTATTACACCTGATGGTGAGAGAACGATGCTAACATCTTTAGGAGCTACGGCGAAATTTGCTCCCGAAAATGTTAACGAGGAATTGATTCAACGCTCTGAGTGGCTGTACATCGAAGGTTATGCACTATCACAAAGATGTTCTGCCGATGCTGCTTTAATAGCTGTTGAATTTGCTAAAAAGCACAATACAAAAGTTGCACTAACTTTTTCGGATGGTTTTATTATCGATAATTACCGTACTGATTTGGAGCAAATCGCCTCTCAATCAGATTTAATATTCTGCAATGAATCGGAAGCTATAGTTTATACGAGTAAACCAGATTTCGATAATGCATTCGGGGATTTATCAAAAAACTATACAAATTTTGTCGTTACTCAAGGCGAACATGGCTCTAAGGTAAAATGGAACAATGAGATATATAAGATACCCTCATTCCCTGCAACAGCATTGGATGCAACCGGCGCCGGAGACATGTATGCAGCCGGATTTCTTTATGGTTTGATTGTCAGGAAATCACCCGCTCAGGGTGGTCAGTTAGGAAGTTATGCTTCGTCCCTCGTCGTGAGTCAATATGGAGCACGACTCTCTGTTGACCATAAAAAAATAAGGGATGAAATTTTTAGTTTTTGATTTTTTTTTGATATGTGAGTTTAAATATGAAAATAAATAAAATAAAGAGAAACCCCCTAACCCCCTTTGAAAAAGGGGGAATAATTATTCCCCCTTTTTCAAGCTTGGTTTCATTTTTATTTTTTTTATTCTTTCACCCGGAAAACTTTCAGCACAAAACGGTATGAAATTCGGAGAGCTGGCATTGAAGTTAGAGCCATACTTCGATAAGGAATTGATTCTTGATGTAAAGCGCCAACTGCCTCAAGGAAGCGATTATTCTATTTGGAGCTGGGATGTTGGCGATTATTCCGGTGACGGATTTTTCGATGTTGCTTTTGCCGTTAAACTTGCTGCTGATAGAAATAAAATAATCAACGTTTACTTTTTTGTTGATTTGGATGGTTTTCTAACCAAAGTAGGACAGATGCAGGTTGAATACTACGAATTGCCGCTTGAAATCGGTTTGGCAATTAAACAAAACACTTGTTCGGTTATTAAAAAGCGAAAACAATTCGATTGGTCTATCAAAGGATATACCTTCAGAAACGGCAGTCTTATTAGTTTGGAAGAATTTACTACCAATTCAATCGGTAAGCTCACACGAGAAACTTACCATAATTATCAGACCCTAAAAAATTCCGACAAGTATTTAACAACAACTAACGGTAAAGAAGTATTTTCTGCTACTTACCTGACTATTCCGTCCTACCAGCGCGGTCGCAGGATTTACAAAGGATTTCAGGGTGAAACATACTGCAATTACATTGATTATGTTACTAAGGGAGCGTTCTATTGGACTGGTGATTATGATTTATCATTTTCAGTCAGCAGCGCTTATGACAATAATTTTATCTATATGTCAATCGAAGTAATGGACGATAAAGTTGTTCCACAGAAAAACGATTCCTCTATTTGCGACCATATAGAAGTTTGGTTCGATATGACTCCATCGGATGATACAGGCAACAGGTTCATGTATTTCCAGGAAGATAAAATTCATTTCCGTACCGAAGCCGATTCGGGTATTTATTCGTTAACGATTTATCCCGGAAATTTCGAAGATAAATTATCATACGTTAAAGTCAGTACAACGGATGATTTAGACCCATACATTAAGCAGGCAGCCAAAAACATTAAATCCGTATCCGTTCTCAGGGACAGCGGATACGTTGTGAAATTCAAAGTACCGTTCTCACTTTTCGGATACAAGGAAGCTCCGATTGAAAAAAATAAGCCTTTTGAAATCGGGTGTACGATTATTGTTCATGATATCGATAACCAGTACCGACCTGAAGAAGAGACAATAATTTCGACTTCGAAATTTTCGTCTTTGAATCCTGCAACCTACGGCAATTTAATTTTGATTCCGGTTGAAAAAAGTTATGGTGAGGCATACAATATATACACCGACGATATTCTGAAACACCTGATGGAATGTGGATTTTAAAATATCAATACAAAAGGAAAAAATAATGCCTCTGAATCTAAAAAAAATATTGGATAAAACTTCGAAGCTGCAAAGTGGACGTCTCGGCGAGGCAGGACAGTACTTGAATTTGGGAATCCAGATGGTTCTGCCCATTTTACTTTGTACTTTTATCGGAAAATGGATTGACGATAAGTATGCAACAACTCCACTATGGACAATCATCCTTGCTTTTTTCGGTATCATTGTTGGTATGTACACCTTTTTTAAGACTGTTTTGAAAAAAAAGTAAAATATTTTATGGCTGAAATAATTTATTCTATAATATTTGCTGTCGGATTAGCATTTGCTAATTTGGCTGCATCGGTAGTGTTCATCAGGCATGCCATGAAAAGCGATAAAGAGAAATTCTTCAAAATAGTTTATACTTCCCTTGTTTCACGATATTTTATTGTCTTGGCTATATTTTATTGTTTTATTATTTTGTTTGATTTTAATAAATTTGTATTTTCGATTTCATTCTTAGTTAGTTGTTTGATAACAATTTTTATTGAAGTTTTGTATTTACATTTTCGTTCAAAATACGTAACTTTGCAAAACTCGAATGATAAAGTAAGGTAAAATTATGGTAAAAGATTCTGTGACCACAAATTCGGCAGAGCATAAAACGGATGCATCCCACACCGGGCAGACACAATCCCATTCCACAGCAACCCATGAAACAGCGCAGCATAGCGGAGGCGAAGGCTCTGATGTTTTTTCTCATTTATTCAGCGAGTTGGGCGATCACAATGGTTTAATTATCGGTCCTTACAAGGTTTCGGAATTGCCGATGATATTTTATCATGACCAGTTTTATTTTTATCCGAATGAAAAAGCAATGGAGCAGGCCGGGACATTCTCGTTTCATCACGGTCATCCTGTACTGACATCAACATTGAATCAGAAAGAGCCACAGAAGCCATCATTCGATTTATCGATTACCAATTTCGTTTTCTTCCAATGGCTCGCGATGTTCCTTATAATGGCTGTATTATTATTCGTATCGAGGAAATTTAAGAAAAATCCATTGAAAGCTCCATCGGGATTGCAGAATGTTGTTGATGCTTTTTATTGCTTTGTTCGGGATGGAGTGGTAAAACCTAATATTCCCAGTGCCAGGGCAGTAAAACGTCTTTCACCCTATTTCTTCACCCTCTTCTTCTTCATTTTAGTAATGAATATGCTTGGTCTCATACCCGGCGGGCATACGGCGACAAGTACGGTTGGAGTAACAGGAGCGCTCGCTATAACAGCATTTCTTGTAATTAATATTACAGCAATGAGGGAAAGCGGCGTAGGTGCATGGTTCAAGCATTTATTAGGCGGTGCGCCGATATATTTAGCGCCGATAATGATACCGATTGAAATTCTATCGATGTTCATTAAACCTTTCGCATTGACGATTCGTCTTTTTGCGAACATGGTCGCCGGACACGTTGTACTACTCTCACTCTTAGGATTATTATTTTATTTCCAGATGTTTATTATAGCACCTGCCATAGTAGGATTCTCGGTATTTATCTATGTAATAGAATTGCTGGTGGTCTTTCTTCAGGCATTCATATTCACAATGCTCACCGCAATATTCACTGGTCTTGCAATCGGTGAACATGGTCATGAAGGGCATGCACATTAATGAAAAAATTAATTAAAAATAGATTGATGAATTATTAAAAACAGTTTTTTTTACTATTAAGGATTAACAGATGGGTTCAGCAGCTTTAGCATATTTGGGCGCAGGTCTCGGCGCTGGTATTACGGCATTAGGCGCAGGCTTGGGTATTGGTATTTTAGCTTCGAAGGCATTGGAAGCAATCGGACGCCAACCGGAAGCAACTAATAAAATTCAAACGGCAATGATTATCAGCGCCGCTCTGATTGAGGGTGTTGCCTTCTTTGCCGCAGTTATCTGCTTATTGCTTACTTTAAAAGTATAAATTGTCATCGAAGGGCTGTCCGGTACTAATTTGGCAGCCCTTCGATAAAGCGATATTCATTAGCCATGAGATATTTTTATATCTTGGGTTTAAGTTTTTATTTTAATTTGATTATTTATTAAAAAATAAAGGGCTTTTTATATGGAAGGCTTGTTAAATGTAAATCCCGGAACGATTATCTGGACTATTATTAACTTCTGTGTCCTGCTTTTTATAGTATTGAAATTCGGCGCTAAGCCCATTGCAAATGCCCTGAAAGCCCGCGAAGATAAAATCAATTCCGATATCGAAGCCGCTGCGAAAGCCAATGCTGTGGCTCAAACACTTATGAAAGAAACCCAGGCAAAATTCAATGCTGCCCAGCAGGAAATTACTGCTATGATTTCCAAAGGCAGGGAACAAAGTGAAAATTTAGTTAAAAAAGCTGCAGAAGAGGCAGAAAAAATCAAACAACAGAAAGTTAGCGATGCTACAAGGGAAATTGAAAGAAGCAAAGAACAGGCTCTCAAAGAATTGAGAACCGAAGTCGCTACTTTAGTGATAACAGCAACAGAACGCATCTTGGACGAAAAGCTTGACGACGAGCGCCATCGCAATATGATTGAGTCGTATATCGCGAAACTTCCAAATAATTAAAGAGCCGAAAAATGTTCGAACAAAAAGTATCTTCACGCTATGCCCAGGCAGTTTTATCGACTGCCATATCTACAGGTTTTGCAGATAGAGTTTTTGATGATTTCATTATAATCAGGGATACAATCAAATCTTCAAGAGAGTTCTATACTTTTTTAAAGAGTCCGATTATTCGCTTCTGGCAGAAGAAAAAAGTATTCCAGGAAGTTTTTTCTTCTTCCGTAAGTGAACTCACCCTTAATTTTATTATCCTTTTAGCTGATAAGCACCGCGAAAGTTTGCTGCCAAGCATAATTGCGCAATACCAGGCTCAGTACAATGCCGAAAATAACCGGCTGCCTGTTGAGATTTCATCCGCAGTGGCGCTATCGGATGATTTGAAGAAGAAAATTATGACTCGGCTTGAAGGTTATACAAAAAAAACAGTACTTCCTGAATACTCGATAGATAAGAAATTAAAAGGCGGTATAACCGTGCGAATCGATGATTGGGTCTTCGACGGGTCAATAAAAAACCAGTTGGAAATCCTGTTCAAAAAGCTTTCCGAAGGTAAAGAAATTTGAAAATAATAAAAGATATAGAAAAATGAAACGAAAATATTCAAAAATAATAGGTAATTAAATATGGCAGAAGTGCGTCCAGAAGAAATTTCGGCGATATTGCGCCGGCAGTTGTCAGGTTATGAAAAAGAAGCCGATATTTACGAAGTAGGAACCGTATTGCAGGTTGGCGATGGTGTAGCCCGCGTTTACGGTTTAAACAAAGTAATGGCATCCGAGCTTGTGGAATTTCCAAATGATGTCTTCGGAATGGTTCTGAATCTCGAAGAAGATAACGTCGGAGTCATGCTTTTTGGCGATGACCGCCTCGTTAAGGAAGGCGATATCGTGCGCCGTACTCAAAAAATCGCATCCGTTCCCGTAGGCAAAGAGCTTTTAGGAAGAGTGGTTAATCCGCTTGGGCAGCCAATCGACGGTAAAGGTCCGGTAAATACAACTCAAATTCTCCCAATGGAAAGAAAAGCCCCTGGAGTTATTTTCCGTCAACCAGTGAAGGAGCCTATCCAAACAGGTTTGAAAGCTATCGATGCCTTGATTCCAATCGGACGGGGACAGCGCGAACTTATCATCGGCGACCGTCAAACTGGTAAGACCGCCGTTGCGCTCGATACGATTATCAACCAGAAATTTACTCATACTGCCGAAGCTAAAGATATGGGTATTGCACCTGTCTATTGCATATACGTTGCAATCGGACAGAAAGGTTCTACCGTAGCAAATGTAGTTTCCTATCTGGAACAGTATGGAGCTTTGGAATATACGATAGTTGTTGCAGCTAATGCAGCCGACCCGGCGCCACTACAATTCATAGGACCCTATTGCGGATGTGCAATGGGAGAATATTTCCGGGATAACGGGATGCACTGCTTAATTATTTATGACGATTTATCCAAGCAGGCTGCAGCATACAGGCAAGTCTCCCTGCTTTTAAGACGTCCACCGGGTCGTGAGGCTTATCCCGGCGATATTTTCTATCTTCACTCACGCCTTTTGGAACGTGCTGCAAAATATTCGGATAAAGAAGGCGGCGGCTCACTAACAGCTTTACCGGTAATTGAAACCCAGGCAAACGACGTTTCAGCATATATTCCAACAAACGTTATATCGATAACCGACGGACAGATTTACCTTGAACCTAACTTATTCAATGCAGGTGTTCGTCCGGCTTTGAATATTGGAATCTCGGTTTCACGTGTCGGTGGAAATGCACAGATAAAAGCAATGAAGAAAGTTGCCGGTCCGCTAAAATTGGAATTGGCTATGTACAGAGAGTTGGAAGCATTCTCGAAATTCGGTTCCGACTTAGACGAATCAACTTTACAGCAATTACGAAGGGGCGCTCGTTTGTCGGAAATTCTCAAGCAAAAGCAATTCCAACCAATGCCTGTAGAAAAACAAATTGCTTTGATTTTCTGCGCCACAAACGGTTATTTAGACGACCTGCCCGTTGAATCATTAGCCCGTTATGAAAAGGAATTCCTCGAATTTATGGATACCCGTCATAATGAAATATTAGTGGAAATAATTAAAGTTAAAGAGATGACAGAGAATATTTCTAATAATTTAAAGAAAGCTATCGAAGAATTTATTCCGATATTTAAAAATACACTGAAATAAAATAAATGATTGTACTTACCGGCGGCGCAGGATTTATCGGTTCATGCTTTTTGAAAAAGCTGAATGATGAGAAAATATACGATATTCTTGTCGTTGACCGGCTTGGAACCGGATTGAAGTGGAAGAATCTTGTCGGTAAAAAATTTGACAGGGTCGAGGATAAAACCGTTTTTCGTCAAAGGCTTTCCAGTGGATTATATAAAGGCGAAATTCAGGCAATTGTACATTTAGGAGCCTGCTCCGATACAACCGAACAAAATGCCGATTATTTATTGGATAATAATTTATCTTACTCGATAGAATTAGCCGAGTATGCAATTGAAGAAAATATTCGCCTTATTTACGCCAGCAGCGCTGCTACTTATGGTAACGGTGAAGAAGGATATTCGGACAACTCTTATGAAAACCTGAAGCCTCTGAACATCTATGGTATGACGAAACATTTATTTGATTTGTGGGTAATTAACAATGGTCTGGATAAAGTATTTACCGGTTTAAAATTCTTTAACGTTTTTGGACCAAACGAGTACCATAAAGGCGAAATGAGCAGTATGATTTATAAAGCATATTTACAAATCAAAAATACGGGCATTGTTCGATTATTCAAATCCCAAAGCCCTGATTATACTGACGGCTGCCAAATGCGGGATTTTGTGTACGTTAAAGATGCAACTCAAATTATGAAGGATATATTCTTCAATCCTGAATTTTACGGAATATACAATATAGGAACCGGGCAGGCAAGGTCATGGAACGACTTAGCCAATGCCTGCTTTGCTGCCCTTCGTTTGGAGAATAATATTGAATATTTTGATATGCCGAATATTCTCGAGGCTCAGTATCAGAATTTTACACAAGCAAATATAACGAAACTGAATGATAGCCAGTTGAATCCACAGTTTGATTCATTAGAAAATAATGTTGCCGATTATATCACAAATTATTTGACTCAGAAATGGCAATATTTATAATAATTTGAATATTTTTTTAATATAAGCAATATAATATGGCGACACTAAGAGATATAAAACGCAGGATTACCGCGGTTCAGGGAACAAAAAAGCTGACTCAGGCTATGAAGATGATTGCGGCTGCCAAGCTGAGACGTGCTCAGGATGCGATTTTCGCAGCCCGTCCATATTCTAATAAAATGGAAATAATGCTTTCGGATTTAGCTTCTTCCGTTGGAGAAGATTATGCTAATCCTTTGATAAAAACTCCCAAAGAGGTTAAGTCGGTTGCTGTGATTGTAATTTCTTCCGACCGCGGTATGTGTGGTAGTTTCAATACAAACCTGCTTCGAATAGCTTTGAATTACATCCGTATAACATTCCCGGAAGAATTTCCAGGCGCTCAGGTTTCTATCATCCCAGTTGGTCGTAAGGCATGTAGTTTTTTTCGCAAGGAAAAATTACCTGTAATTAAGGACTATCCAGGTATTTTTCTTAAACTAAAATTCACCGATGCAGCAAATATTATGGATGTTGTGAAAAAAGGATTTAGCGATGGTAAATATGACAGGGTTGTGGTATTTTATAATGAGTTTGTAAATTTAATAAAACAACTACCCTCCATGAAACAGCTTTTACCAATCGTTCCAACAGGCAAAGCAAAGACACAAACGACAGGATTCCGAACGGATTATATATTCGAACCGACCCAAATTGAAATATTGGATGCATTGCTTCCCAAGGCTATAAATGTAAAATTCTGGAGAATGCTTTTGGAATCGAATGCCGCAGAACAAGCTGCACGCATGATAGCAATGGATAATGCAACAACGAATGCAACGGAACTAATCAAAAATCTGGATATGATTTACAATAAAACACGCCAGGCATCTATCACTAAAGAGATGCTTGAAATAGTTGGCGGTGCTGATGCCCTGAAAAAAGGATAATTATACCAAAGTATTAGTTATTATCGATTTAAATTGCTGATTTAAAATATTGGAGTTTGTATGAAAAAAAAATTTAATTTCATCTCCCTGATTTTATCCATACCGGTTGGATTAGTTTTGGTTGTAAGTTTTTCATGGGCAAGCGGGAACCAGTTTCAAACACCTTTTTTCCCAATTCTTGCACTTCTTTCGGGATTTATTATTACCGGAGCTGTTATCGGAATTATTTCCAAAGAAGTTACAATCCTCGAACCCGGTATTGGCTCAATCCTTGTTGCAATTATTTCGTACTTTATCATAACCTCTTTAGGATTGAATAGCTTAAATTCAATTTACACCTCTCAATGGGTTATTATTTTAATGAATGCCGTTGTCCTGACATTTATCGGTGCATGGCTTGGCGAAAAACTCCAGCATGGTATAATCGACCCTAAAAAAAGCGTTATGCCTACTTTCGATTGGAGTTGGGTTTTAGCCGGTACTCTTTTAGGTTTGACCTCCAGCATTGTTCTAATTAACCTCTTAACTATGGCGATGGGGTTAAATCCAACACTATTCTACATTCCATACTTCTTAACTCTATTAATTACAGGAATTATTATCGGATGGATGTCTCCCGGTGTAACGGTTATCGAAGCCGGATTAGCTGGCTTTCTGACTATTACTATAGGCATGGATATTTTAATGCTTACTTTGATGCAAGGAAAGGAAATAGAACTAACTTATATAATATTGTTTTTAGTTACTGGCTTTGTTGTAACTATTATTGGCGGGTTTTTAGGCGAGAAGGTGCAAAGCTCAAAAGAGGAAGCTGAAAAAGGCGAATAAAATCTTAAAATTCAGAAAAATTCAATTTAAAAGATTCTGAATTAGCAGGTAACATATTCCATTTGCAGGGTATGGATATTTATCCCATGGTTAATTTACAAATGAAGAAACAATGATATTCTTAATCAGGAGTCCATTTTAAAAAGCATTTTTAGTGAAAATTACATTCCAAAATCGGAATTTTGGAATGAGATATATTAAAGACTTACTAATTCCAAAGTTTTGCTTTGGAATTCAATTTTATCCTTCCACTTGCACCGGCAATTTCGGCTCCACCATTACAACTTCTTCGCGGTCGATAGTTACCTGTCCGGGCGGTGCGCCTTTTGATTTATGTACATATTTTTTCTGGCAATAAGCAACGGGAGTATATTTTGCATTGCGAGCCTGAGAATAATAGGCTGCAACCGAAGCAGCACGCTTGATAATATCCTTCGGCGGTTTCTGATTCTTCTCTAGCTTAAGGACTACATGACTGCCTCCGGAGCCTCGCGCATGAAACCATATATCATTCGCTCGTGCAAATTTCATCGTTAATTCGTCATTATTAGCGGCATTTTTGCCTACATAAAGAGTATATCCTTCGCCTAATTCAAATGTGCGAAAGCGCTGTGAATCATCAGTTTGAGACGCATCCATATTAGCTCCGTGTACCTTTTTCATTTTGTTTCTGATTTTTAGAAGTTCCTTTAATGTTTTTGCTTTTTCTAATTCGGAAATGAAAGTCCGAACCGAATCAAGCCTCTTTTGTTCTACTGGAAGCATTAGCCTTCGCGAAGCGGCTTCCTCCTTTGTTCCACGAGCCTTATCATAATACCGTCCGCTATTTTCAATCAGGTTTTTCTGGGAATCGAGCGGTATTGTAATTTCTTCGTTATTAAAATCGAGGAGTGAAATTGTATCGCCAAACTTTTGCCTTGGCTGAGGATGGCAGGAAAGAAGTTCTGCATACGAACGGTACTCCTGCTCACGTTTTGCGTAGCTGGTGTCGTCTTTTATTATTGAAATTCTATGCTCTAATTTTTCTGCTGTTTTAGTGAGTTTCGCTGCAAGATTCCGCTTTTCAGCACCGAAGTCAATTTCCGAATAACCTGTACTGAACTTATTTTCGACAGCTTTATTAATCGAATCGAATTCCTTGATTATAATCGGATATTTAGTTAGAGGTATGAGCGATAAAATTTTCTTTCCGGCATCGTTTTGTAGTATATAAAATTTTGTAGAATTCAAACATTCATGTTTTAATTTGTTTGCTTCCGCAAGAATTTTAGTCAATTCCTGTTCGGAATTATTTTCAATGATAGTAATTTTATCAATTGAACAGCGCTCGCAAACCTCATCGGCATAATAACTGCCAAGATTCAACGAGCATTTCGATAAGGCTTTAAATACGGTTTCATCCTTATGAAAACTAAAAAAATCAATTACAGTTGAGAGATTTTGAATATATTTAGTCTGAATAAGTTCTTTTTTATGCTTGAAGGAATCTAATATTACATGATCTGAATCAGTGATGAATGCATTACTTTTCGGACCTCCGAACAAGGCAAAAGAAAGTGTAGCGGCATCGAAACGCAATCGAATAATTCTATCATCATCATCAATAGAAACATCGAGGACATTTTTTCCAATCAAAGAAGGAAATAAATCCAAAGAATTCTTCTTTGCTCTTGCGAAATTCTCTTTAAGGAAAAGCGAAGTCATTTGAGAATCTGATGAAAAGTGCAGCCATAGCTGCTTTTCATCCTTGAATAGAGTAAACAGAAGTGTATTCTTTTCCTGGCTGAAACATTCAATAACTACCGCATCCCTGATACAGGCAAGCTCTTCGGTAATTTTCTTTAGTGTGAAATAATGCCTTAGCATTGGAATTAATGAATAATGAAAAATGAACAATTAACATGTCATGCCTGCGAATGCAGGAATCCCCTCCTGTAGCGGTTCAGGAGAATCCATGCATCCTGTGTAGTGTGCAAAGTCATATTTGATTATTATTCTTCGCTCAACTATTAATGACCTCTTTTTATTTATTCTTTGCGACTTTGCATCTTTGCGATATTCTTTTTTACGCAAAGCCGCTAAGAAGAATCAATTTTGTTGAAAACTTAATGATAGATATTTTACGCAAAGCCGCTAAGTTAAAAACATCAATATCGCTGTTTCATTTTTAAGCCATCGAAGTGACTGACTGGAATTTAAAATGACTTTCATCTTGACATTGAATACAACCAATAATACCTGTCCACCCTCAAAAAAATAGCTACAGCAGGTGATTCCTGCATTCTCAGGAATGACATTTTGTTAAAAAAAACCTCATTTATTCTATATTCTGAATTTGCTCGCGAATCCGTTCCAACTCTTCCTTTACAATAACAACAGTCTGTGAAATGACTGAGTTATTAGCCTTAGAACCAATTGTATTTATTTCGCGATTCATCTCCTGCAACAGAAAACCGATTTTGCGTCCGGGTGGCTCTTTCTCCTTGAATACCTCGAAGAAATATTTGATATGCGATGAAAGGCGTACACATTCTTCCGATATATCAAGCTTATCTGCAATCAATACAATTTCAAGCTGCAGGCGGTGCTCGTCAATTTCATCGCTTTCGAATAGCATGGCAACTCTTTTCCGGAGTTTATCGCGCTCTTCGGGAATGCGCTTCATTCCAAGGGATTCTATTTCGCCTACTGTATTCTTAATCGTTTTCATGCGGGCAGCCATATCTTTGAATAGCTTATCGCCTTCGATTTTCCGCATTTTATCAAGTGATTTTAATGCCTCTCTCAATGCTTTTTTAGTGAGCCGCCATTCAATTTCCGATGTATCGTTTTCAATCGGAAGAAAGAAGAAATTCGAGAAATGCAATAAATCCGATATTTGAACATTTCCCTGCAATTTCAATTTTTTCTTAACTCCGTTTATATTGGTAAAGATGTCCTGCACTGCCTTTTCATTGATTTCATATTGCGCGGCAGGAGAGGAATTTTGCACATTTACATTTACGCTGAGACTTCCTCGGGCAATATTAGCCCTGACTATTTCACGAATCTCCAATTCTTTCGATGATAGCGACCTTGGAAGCCTGCAATTAATTTCCAAATTTTTTCCGTTCAGGCTTTTCACTTCAACGGAAACAACCAAGCCGCTTTCACTTTCTTCACAACGGCCAAATCCGGTCATGCTTTTAATCATTTTTCCTTTTAATTTTTATGAATAAAAATTTTATTTTTCTTAACAAAATGTCATTCCTGCGAATGCAGGAATCCCCAAAATCTTGACGCTGAAAACTCAGTTTTGAAAGTCATTCTCAGCGGAGTGAAGAATCTTCCTTAATATTTTGATAATTCACGTTTTTTTAGACCTCCAAAAACTTATTAATCCTATTAGGAAAAATACAGTAATGATGGGGTTCTTGAATGATATTTTTTATTTCTTCACCTCAAATTTATATTCTTCATAGGTTCAAGAAGATTCTTCACTTCGTTCAGAATGACATTCCAGTTGACTGTTCAATCATTCTCAGAAGCAGGGAATCCACAGACCAGCTACAGCAGGGGATTCCTGCATTCGCAGGAATGACATTCTCAATTTAAGTTTCTTCATTTGTCACTACAACCACTTCTTCCTTTGGCTTGAACAGCTTTGCCCGCCAATCTTCGAAAAACATGACTAAAGTAGCTGTTGTAGGAACTGCTATCAATAAACCTACTATTCCGAACATTGCGCCAAATACAAACAATGATGCAATTAATATTATCGGATGTAAACCAACTTGCTTGCCGGCGATATTTGGCTCTAAGAAATAAGAATTGATAAAATGCAAACCGTTTATTACTAAAATAATTGTAATAATGCTGTTCCATACATTGTCCGGGCTGCTTAGAATAACGGTAATTATAGCAATAACCATACTCATAAGCATACCGACATACGGAATGGGATTAAGGAAGCCGCAAATTACTCCAAGCACTAACGCATAAGGTACATCGAATATTACAAAAAAGAATGAGCTTGCTGTTCCGATAATTATTGCTGCTGCAATCTGCCAGCTTATATATATTTTCCATATCCTGTTGATTCTTATCAAATCGTTGAGCAGTTTTGGATTCTTTTTATCAATAATTGATTTTACATTTTGCTTTAATTTATCAAAATCCTTTAAGAAATAGAAGCTCAGGATGGGGATGATGATTACATTGATTAATTGCGTTGCAATTATTGATACACTGTTTAGTAGAGTAAGCAAGGATTGCAGAATCATCGAAAATATACCCTGCAGTTTCGGTACCAATTCTTTATGAACAACATTTTGCAGTGTTTCCTTTGGCAGTCCCAATTTCCGTAGAGTATTGTAGAATTGCCTGCTATCCAAATAATTTGAAACAGAGGTAACAAGTGAAGAAATTTTCCTGATAGCGTCATCAAGCTGGGAAAAAATTGCAGGGAAAACATAAATCGAAATTAATAAAATAAAACCACCGGCTATAATAATCAAAAGTAATGACGATAACCAACGGGGAATCCCTTTTCTGGCTGCAAAGGAGATAAAAGGTTCACATAAATATGCAATTAAAAATGCAACAAAAAACGGCAACAATACAAATCCAAGATAGGACAAAAGCCAGCCAACAAAAAGAATCGAAGCAAGCAGCAGGCATCTGCGAATTATTTGGGATTCTTTTCGATAAGGGATAAGAAGGAATAAAGAAATTAATATCAGAATCAGGGGATTATTAACGAAACCGGTTTTAATCAAGAAACCTACCAACGCAAGTATAGCAAGAATCATTGCGCCTGAAAGAAGAAATACTTTGCTCTTTTTAATATCGTTTATCATTTAAATATTCTTATATATTTCATTAATACTGGTTACATTTTTGTTATTTTCATTCGGAACAAAACGAACATTTTGTCCCCATTCAATTTGTTCCTCCATTCTGCAAGACCAAACTAATTTACCGTTAAAGACTGTGATATCGGGGCATCCGTCGCACATGTTCACATTACCTTCAGGCAATACATCGGCGGGTTGTATGATAAGTACAGTTTGATAATAAATTCTGCTGAAGAATGCTTTGATATTGTGCGAAAAAGATTTGAAATAATTCTTCATTACTTTGGCTAATCCTTTATCAAATGGGGAAATGAAAAAATAGAGCCTGCCCCGGCGAAGCCATTGAGGCTCTGAGTATGCCAAATATGTGCCTTTTAATAAATGGTTAACTGTTTGCACTAATTCCATAAAACGGCTGCCTACCCAACCGAAAATTTCATGTTTATTGCCCATTCGCCCTGCCAGGAGCCATTTAAATGAGTTTGGAACTTCGGTGCCATTCAGGAAGGCTGATGGCACGTAATCAGGGTACTGGCTGCGAATTATATCTACAATATCCTGTGCATATAAATTCTTTCGGTTTTGAACCTCTTCTTCTTTGGAATATACTATGCCGCTAAAGTCAACTTTATTTCCACCAACAAAATAATCAAATCCTTCGCTTAAATCAGCATTACGGTATAAAATGAACACCATTGCATGTACTATATTTATGTGTTGGTGCGCCCACTCTAACATTCCAGGAACCTGGTTTGTTGTTTCGGAATATATCGTTGCATTAAAAGCTACCGTTAAACCACCTATTTTGGCAACTCGCTCGGCAAGCTCTAATCGTAATTCGCATAATTCCAATTCATTTTTGCCTTCCCATTCCGGACGGCTCTGGCGGCTGTCGATGTGGAAAGTAAATCCGAAAAGCCCGGCGTCTTTTAAATTGAGAATCATTTCTTCCGTAGCGATTATTCCATTTGAGTTAATCGTTGGTTTCCAGCCTCGCTCTTTAATCATTCGTACAATTTTCAGAATATCCGGATGGATTAGAGGTTCGCCGCCTGCTATGCTTATGGAATCGGCTTTACGAAATTTTTGGAATACATCAAGTTCTGCTGAAATATCTTCTATGGATTTATGTGAATCATTGCGGTTCTCACGGTAGCAGCCATCGCAGTATATGTTGCAGCGGCTGGTCGGTTCCAGCCAGTTGATTGCATTATCGGCTAAATTCCAGGGTAGTCTGTAAAGTGAATTTATTGTAAGTTCTGTATTCATTTTAATTTATCGAACAACAAAACATGCAATTTAAGCATAAATTTACAAAATATATAAAGAGTGGTTCAATATCCTTTGAAAGGTCATTCCAGTGACAAAATTGTCATAACCCATAATGAAATTGAAATTCAATAAAATGTTTTATCATTCTTTATACATATAAAGCAGAATATAATAGGAATAAGTATGAAAAAATACTAATTTGCAAAAGTTATTATTCATTTTCGTTAAGGAAAAATAATGAATCGCAAACAAAGCATTAGTCCTTGTTTATATCAGTTCGTAGTCATTTTATGCACTTATATTTTAAACATTATATTTTCCGGAACATCTTTTGCCGGGCAGGGCGATACTATCATAGTTCAAGCGGTAAAATTTACTGATACACTCAAATGTTGTACTTTATTTTACCCTTATGCTCCCGCATCGGGTAGTTTCCATTCAACATCCAACTGTTATTATCTGGGGGGGACTTATCTTTTCCCATCAGACACTATCAAATTTGAAAAAATATTTATGAATTTTACCTTAAAATGTAATCCTGCAAATAATCCTGCTTGCGGAGAATGGGATTTTATCGGGTGGATATATGCTTATAAAGGAACTGATACTTTTGAACTTGGGCGGTTCGAAACTCCTTATGGTTTTGGTCTTAATCTTGGAAATGGTTTTACCTGGACTTATGATGTAAGCGATTTCCGAGCGTTTCTTTATGATTCTGTAAGTATTAAATATACAGTCCCATCCACAGGAAAAGTCCTATATGAATTAGCAGACATCAAATTTCTAATGATTGAAGGAACTCCTCCCAGAGATGTTTTGAAAATAGAAAGATTGGATTATGGTTCGTTCCGTTACGGCGATATTACAGACCCTATTGATGACCACTTACAGCCCATTACTGTAAAATTATTACCGAATGTAAAATCAACAAAAATGAGGTCAACAGTCGGAGGTGAAGGGTGGGGTGGTTCTACGGGTTGTGCAGAATTTTGTCCAAAACAACACTGGCTCGATGTTAATGGAGTAACCCGTTTTACATGGTTACAATGGAAGGATGATTGCGCAATGAATCCGTTATATCCACAAGGTGGGACATGGTTGCTTAACCGTTCGAACCGCTGCCCAGGAGCACCATTTGATACAAGGGAGTTTGAATTGACTCCTTTCGTTACCGGTTCCTCAGTAACTCTTCAATATCACGTGACACAGTATGTTTATCCGGAAGATGGTGAATTCTGGCCCAGTTATACAATGGAAACGCAATTGGTTTCTTATGGTACCCCCAACTTTAAGCTTGATGCTGCATTAGATAATATTATTTCACCTAATACATGGGAATTCTATAACCGCTCTAATCCAATATGTAGCAATCCGGTTATTATAATTAAAAATACCGGTTCAACCGATTTAACCAATTTGACGATTAAATATGGAGCTGTCAGTTCTCCTTCTTTTACTTATTCATGGTCGGGAAATCTGAAATTTTTACAAAAGGATACAATCGAATTACCTGGTTTAATAGATTTAGGGAATAAAGATTCGGATATGTTTTTTGCAGAAGTTACTAAGCCTAATGGTGGGAATGATGAATATTCAAACAATAACAATGGTCAAAGTATAATCAGAAATACACCCTATTATTTCAACGATATAATACTATCTTTTAGGACTAACAATTATCCGGATAACAATTATAACTACACTGTTAAAAATGCTAACGGGAATGTAATTTACACAAAGTCGGGATTTGAGCCAAACACTCAATATAAGGACACATTTCATCTTCTTGATGGCTGTTACGAATTTAGATTTGTGAATGAAATTGAATATGGTATCGATTATTGGCCTCTTTGGACAAATTATGGCAAGGGCTGGATTAAGTTTTCCAGCTATTATAGCGATATTAAAACTTTTAATCCTGATTTTGGCAGGGAAATTTATCATCAATTCCGGGTGGGTCCCAAACCTATGCTTGTTGCCACGAAAGACACCCTTAATTTTGGCGATGTAAACATTGGTTTGCAAAAGGAATTAAACTTTGATATAACTCCGGGGAATAAGCAGCCTCTTATCATCTCAAATGTAAATATTATTCTTGGGGCAAATTCAGGGTTAACATTTACCACCAATCCCTCGATTGATGCTCTGCCGGTAATATTATCGGAGGGTCAGAAAATGACTGTTACTGTTACATTTAAGCCAACGAAAGCCGGTGCAGTTGTTAAAAGCCTTGCTATTAACAGTAATGATGCCCGATACAGTACTAAAGCTATCAGGTTATTAGGCAAAGGAATAGACCCGAATTCGGTCGATGAACGAATTGAAGATGCCCTTTCGTTGAGTTTGTCAATAGGAACAAATCCAATTATTGAAAATACTGAAGTTACTTTTTCAGCCGGATTAGGTAATGCACCCGTCAATGCTAAATTATCACTCTTTAATTCTTTAGGGCAGGAATTAGAAATTATTTATGAGGGTATTACAGGTCCATTTTATAATAAAATTTTATATGAGCCGGCAAATATTGGTTCAGGGATATATTTCCTTGTTCTAAAATCACAGAACAAAGTTGTAACTGTACCTATAATTATTCTTAAACCTTAAAGGGTCAAAAAATAATTTCCTTTAGGTAAGTTCAAATAATATTTTTCTTATTTAAGTCATCCGATGACTCCCAGTCATCGGATGACTATCATTAACAATTGTCCATTTACAATTGACCATTAATAATGATATTTTTTCTTAAATAATAAAATGCCGGTTATGTAATAAATAATTGAAAGAAAAACTATCCAACAGAATTCGAACGATATTTCGGAAAATGTAGAATTATAATTCAGGATTTTATTTAATGCCCGAGTGGCTGTAGCCGTTGGCAGCAGGTCGTTTACATATAAATTATTCCCGAATATTTGAATCATGTTTATTTTCGGTAAAGGCATAAAGCAATCTGAAAAGAACATCAGGATAAAAAACGGGAAACAGCCAAGAGTCAATAATCCGAACATATTTTTAATGAAATACGTCGTAATAATACCGATACTAATGACGGAAAAACTCGTTACAGCGGCAATCAGCAATAGCAGCCATACCGAACCGTTAGATTTATATCCAACCGTCAATGCCGAAAAAAGAGTCAGTAATAAACAGGCTATACCGATAATTATTTGATTAAGTGTTATTGCCGTCATAAACTCGAAGGATTTCAGGTTTGATAGTGATAACCGGGAAATCGTGTCTCTTTCTACCTCACGGATGATAGATGCTCCGGTCGTGAATAAAATTAAAATCATCGACAGAACCAATAGCGCCGGAACATACAGGTCAAAATCGCTGACACGCTTGCCGGAAATTGAAGATTCATATTTTATATTTAGGGGCAATTGAATTCCGGCTCTCATTGCAACGTAATTATAGGCAGTATAATCAACCATCGATGCAGCCATAAAATATTTGACATTCGATTGGTCGCCAAAGCTGATAATTGGAGAAAGCAGTCCTGTTCTCGTTTCGAGGTATTTGTCCAATGAATTTGAGAAATCGTATGGAATGGTCACATAGATATCTGCATCCTTATTTTTTATCATTTTTTTTGCAGCATTAGAATCAGTTTCTTTTCGAATGTTGAGAATAGGCTTTCCTTCGGGAGTAGTGACTTTCTCTATTTGCCCAACCAATTCATTAGAGTATTTGCCATTTGTTTCTTTATTATTGATTAATACTTTGTAGCCGGTAGAATCAGTGTTCTGGTAATACAAATACATGATATAAACAAAGAATGGCGAAAACACAATTGCCATGATGATAATTTTCCAATCCCTGAGGTTTTCTTTAAGAGTTTTGATAAAACATGCGTAGAGTTTCATTCCCTCAAGCTCCTTCCTGTAAGATTGATAAAAATATCTTCAAGGCTCTTCTTGCGTAATTTCAGGTTATCTACTTTAATATTGCGGGTTTTGATTTCATGGAGAATACTTTCCAGAATCGAGAATGAATCGGTAATTTTAAACGATGCGGAATTCTCAGAAATGATAGTATGATTACTCGCATCTTGAGCAAGATATTGAATCAGTTCAGTACGGATATTTCCCTGAATATCGAGTTCTAACAAATCCTCCTCTCCGCATGATTTCTTGATTTCCTCAGTAGTGCCGGATTTCAGGATTTGTCCTCTGTCTATTATACAAATCCTGTCGGAGAGCTTCTCGGCTTCTTCCATATCGTGAGTTGTCAGTACGACGGTAATTTTGGATTTGATATTGCGTATGTAATCGCGCACCAATACCCGGCTTTGCGGGTCAAGTCCAGCTTGAGGTTCATCCAAAAATAGGATTTCAGGACTATGAATAAGGGCAAGGGCTATATTGAGTCTTCTCTGCATACCACCTGAAAGCGTGCGTGCTAATTGAGCCTTCTTCTCAATTAAACCGAATGATTCAAGCAGCTCTATACCCCGTTTTCGGGCATCGGCAGAGTTCATGGAGTGCATTTTACCCATGAATGTTAACTGCTCAAGACAGGTTAAATTATCCCATATTACGATATGCTGAGGGCATATACCGATTGAATTACCTTTATGATTACCTAATATTTCAATTTTTCCACCGTCAGGTTTCAGCAATCCGCACATAATTTTTATTGATGTGGTCTTGCCGGCGCCGTTCGGACCGAGGAAACCGAATATTTCACCTTTGTACACCTCGAAGGATAAATTATTAACTGCGATTAAATCATTGAATTTTTTGAAGATTGAATGAGCTTTTAAAATTGGTTGCATAAAGGTTATTTAATTTTTTTTCCTCAAATCCAGTCCTTTGTTATTTCATCAACATATTGCATGGTTTTGATTGTATAACTTATGATATTAACCATGTCCCTAAAATGACCGAAATCATCCGGGTTTAATATTATTTCATGTTTCTTTCGTTCTTTCAGCCACTTTTCAAGTACCTGATAACCACCAATGTAGAAATTCCATACTTCCACCGGAACATTATCGAAATATCGTTCTTTATTGAACCAAACTTTACCTTTATCAAAATTTACTGATTCCACTTTGAAATTATTACCACCACCTAATAATGGACATGTAATTCCAGTTGGTATTTCTTTCATCAAATGAGCATTAATCAGCTTTTCTCCGATTTTAGATAACTCTTGATATTTGTTTTCATCATCGGTGAACGGTATTCTCGGAAAATCAATTTTCAGAAATTCGATATATTTTGTTCTATAAGTCGGGCTGTGCAGCACTGCATAAATATAACCTAAAATTTGTTCGGGTGTGTAATGGTCTTGGTATTTGGAGTTGATGAATTTGCGGAATTCCGGTGTGAAATTATCAGTTTTATTTAATGCTGAATTAGTATTATTGCCGGCATTATATTTAATTTCAGGTTCTTTAACTCCAAAGAAAGATTTACTGACACCATTAGATAAAATATATAACGGGAAAATATAGCTGATGCCTCTGCTACTAACAAAAGCTCTGTTATCAAAAATACAATCTGAAATAAGAGAATAAGTATAATCACCAGAATAAGAAAATTGTCTCATACTTATTAAAGCAATATTCTCTTCTTGCATATTAATCATTATATCTTTACGCATTCGTTCAATAAGGGAATCATCATAAAAAAGAAACCGAACATCAAATGGGCGATAATGTATTTTACAGATTTTATTTTCTATTTCTTCCCGGCTAAAAGAATGAATAATTTTTCTGCTTTTATCTATTTTAAATTTTAAATTTTCCTTCAAATTGTATTTTATTTCAATATCATGGTTTGAAATTGAAAGATTCTTAAATTCATAAATCCGTTTTTTTAGTTTATCGAGACTTGTATCAATTACAAAATCATCTCTTGATGTTACAATTCCGACACTACTATGTTTAAAAATTTTTCTTAATGATAATCCTTTATTATATTTTTTTAGTAGTTTTTCATCCCGAATTTTGAACAAGTAAAATGGTGAATTCGGATTTATTTGTTCCCAATTTACATTTTTAAGACTCAAATCAAATAATGCTTGATATTTATTTAACCTTAATCCAAACAAATCAAAATGGAAAACCTTGCAATTTTTGGGCTTGTTATCCTTTTTAATAAATAAAGCAATAGATACACCTTGCATGATATCGAAAACGTTTTCATCTTTTGAGCCATCAGGACATTTTTCCTTTTTCTTGGCATTCCCGTGTAAATCAAGAATGTAGATTTCATCAAAAGTGGTCATCAAAGATTGACGCATTCCTCTGAAAGTAGGATTATCCAAATAACTATGGTTTGAAATAATCCCAACGATTCCTCTTTCAACCTTTTCCATCTTCCATTGTGCAAAACGAATAAATTTCACGTAGTCATCTTGCAACCATTTAGGATTTTTCTCATCTATAGATTTTCCATCAACAATTTTGTAATAAGCCATTTGCCCGCTAAATTCGGTCATTTCCTTAACCATCATATTCTTTTTTGCAATTTTTTTAATTGGTTCAGGATAAACTTTTCCGTTTTTATCATAGCTTAATTTAAAATGAGAAATATATTCTCCCCCTTTTTTAATATTTTTTTCAATAATACCTTTGTTGGCAGAATGACCAGAATAGGGCGGATTTCCTAATATTACCAAAATTGGTTTGCTTTTCGTTTCACTTGCAAGTCTTCCTTCTTTGGAAATGGATGGTAACCCTGGTATAGGCTTAGGTAATTCATTCGTTAGCGTATTTGTTAAGTATATATTGAGTCTTTTTTCGGCATCCAAAGAGTATCCTTCATCTTTCAGATATTCTGAAATTTTTAAATTTGCTATTACATAAGGTGCAACCAACAATTCAAAGCCGTAAAAATTATTTAAAACCTGCTCATTAAGAATTTTATTAACGGTCTGTTTATCACCTAATTTTAAAGCCTGTTCAATTGCTTGTTTAATTGCGTGAAGTAAAAATGTTCCGGTTCCGGCTGCAAAGTCCAGAAGTGTTACATCCTTGTTTATAAAACCGTCATTGATAAGGAATTTTTCTTTCAAAATGACTTCAATAGAACGGACAATGAAAGAAACAACCGGCTCAGGAGTATAGTAAACTCCCCTTAATTCTCTTTGAGATTTGTCGTAATGTTTCAAAAAGTCTTCATAGAAAAAGATAAACGGGTCGTTAAAACCCTGCTCTTTATGCCTGTATTCGGCAAATTCCTTTTTAATTGCTGTAAAATCCGTAACCTTCAAGATGCTGATTATTTCTTCAATTGACCAGATAATATCAGAGGGGAAGTCGTCAAGTCTGTGGAATAATTCTTTTATTAAAGGGAATGATTTTGGCAATAATGAAAAAGCAGTGGTTTGATTCAATTGTATCTTTGGAGAATCACAGTTTAAGGCTGCAAGAAATAAGGAATAAGTTATAGTCTGAGCATAAATATCTGCGAAATCTTTTTCATCAATTTGATGCAATATCGATTCTTTAAAACCAATAAAGAGACCTAGCAACAAATTGTCCTCATCTTGATTATATTTTAGGTTTTCAAAACAATATTTTTTCAGGAAAATTGCCTTTACAGAAAGTCTCAATGCCAGGTCTTTCGTTTTGAAAATTGATTCCGGTTCGGATTGAAAGAAATCTTTAAGAAGCCTGGACAGTTCTTCAATTCGGGTTTTGTCAACTTTGAATCTCTTGTTTTGAAGGTTGAAATCTGAAAATAATGGAACATCTAAGACCTTTTCACCTTTTCTAATCAAATAGAAATGCAGATAATCGGTAACAATGATGTTATCGGATAATTGTTGGTAGTTACTCAATTGTTTAGATTGAAGTGTCTTTGCAAGGTCTTCACCGATTTTCTTAGTTTCGATAAAACCGATTGTCAATTGTTCCTTAGTGGTAACTTTGAAGTCGGGACGTCCCTTGTCTTCCTGCTTTTTCGGTTCATGCTTTACGTTAAATTTTCCTTTGAAATTTTCTTTCTCAAAGGCTTTCAAAAGGTTATCCAGAGCGGGTCTGTACGTAAGTTCAGAGCTTTCGTTATCCGAAAGAAAATTTTTCTGTATGTCATTAAAATAGGTTTGGAACATTATTGTTAAATTAATTACTAATCAAATAACCAAGCAAAATTAACAAATTAAAATCAAAAATAGAATAGGGCAGTTCTAAAAACATACGAATTGTCATTCGCAGGAAGGACATTTTACAAGCTATCCAAAATGTTATATGTTATTGTTCAAGCGGGAGTATAATTGAAAAGGTAGAACCTTCTCCCAATGTGCTTTCAACATGGATTTTTCCTCCATGCAGTTCAGTCAGTTCTTTAACTATCGATAATCCTAATCCAATAGAATGTTCATTACCTGTCGGTTTTGGTGTTAACCGTTGAAATTTACCAAACAGTTTTTTCATGTCCTTTTCGCTTAAACCAAGCCCCTGGTCTATTACTGATAGAATGACATATTTCTGATTTATTCCCGAATCTATGACTTTAATTTCAACATGAATTTCTTTTCCAGGAAGTGTATATTTTACAGAATTGCTAATTAAATTATCGATTATTTGCTGTAATTTCACAGTATCACCGTTAACTAAGGGTGTTATATTAGTTGAGGGTATAAATATTAATTTCTGCTTTTTATTGCCGGCTGCTTTGATATAACATTCAAAAACTGATTTAGCAACTATATTCAAATCAACAGGTTCTTTGGTTATTGTAATCTTGCCACTATCTATCCTGCTTGATTCCAATAATTCGGAAACGATATTGAGCATTCTGTCTGATGAATTTAAAATGAAATCCATCATCGATGAATGTTCGTTATTATTTAATAGGTCCTGCTTTAAAATAGATGACAACCCAATAATAGTCGTTAAGGGATTACGCAAATCATGAGCGATTATCTGAAGTATCCTGTTCTTTAATGCAAGAGCTTCCTGCATGACTTTGTTTGAATCATTCAACTCTTTAAGCCGGATAAGAGTTTTACTACGGGTAATTAATTCGCTTTTATCAAATGGTTTCAATAAATAATCATTTGCGCCGGATTCCAATCCTTTAATTATATCAATTGTTTCATCTCTTGCTGAAAGAAATAATATGGGCAGTTCGACAATTGAAAAATTTTGACGAATAATCCTGCATAACTCAAAACCGTCAATATCCGGTAACATCATATTAAGAATAATAAGGTCAAAACTCAACAAGGATTCGGGATTATTTTCATCAATCTTCTTTTCAATTTGGAATGATGTCCTTTTTTCATCTTCCGGTTTGAATCCTAATGATACGTCCCCTTCACCCATCAATAATGAAAATGCCTCCCTTCCATTTGAAAAAGAATGAACCTGAAAGCCCTCCTGTCTCAAATATTCATTAATAAGCCTTGACATTATACGTTGGCTTTCAATCAGTAGAATATGATGTTTTCTTATCAATTTTGTATTGCACCCATTTGTAATGAACAATTTTTAAGAATAAATAAATGAAATCCTTTATTGTTGTTGTAGTGTTTTTCTTTTCAGAATAAAAAAAGTATCGGAATGAAAAGGTAAAAGTCGCTGATATTTGTAGGCTTTATATATATTATATTTTTTTTTCTCATCAAAAGAGACAATATATTCATCTTCCTGAACCAACCATCTTGTTTTTTCGGAATCATCCTCTGTATTAACATAATAGCAATACCATCCGTTAAATTCATATCCACCATTAATTTTTAATGGAGAAATACCATCTATAAAAGTCAATTCACTGAGTGCATTCCACCTTATTCTGTTCCAATTCAGATAATCAATAGTTCCTAAAACACTAAATCCAAGGAAAAATACAAGTATCAAAGCCATCAATATCTTTGAATGAGTTTTTATCAAACTATTAATATCCCCCCAAAGAATTATTATTAAAATAATAAAAAAGGGTATAAAAATTACAAGGTATCTGTCGAAAAAATAAGTTAGGCTAAATAAAAGCCAGTATATTATAATTGAGAAAGCAGGAAAAATAATGAAAATATTTTGTTTGTTAAGTCTGAATGAATTAAAATCCCTGATTCTTTCAAAGAATGATGTCACGAAATAAGAAAAGAGAATAGAGCCGTTCAATATTGATAGAAATGAAACAACCAGCCAAAAGGAATTAGGTAATGTCGAATAATGAGAATTCGGTAAAGATTCAAAATTATTTAAAGTAATTGGTCCTATTCCACCTGAATGAATACTATTCCAGAACAACGGCAGTTTATCTATATAGTAAAATAGACTAAATATGGATGGAATTAAAACCAGGGATGTGATAATCAAATTTATTTTTCTTTTTCCAATTAACCGGTAAAGGTATCTTATCAAAAAAGGTAATAGGGGTAAAAGGAAAAAGCCGATTCGATAAATTGAACTCAAAAAATTTTTCGTGATACTTTTCGCTATACTTAATGGATTCTCCAATGTATTTGCTATTATTCCGGTATGATAATCCGAACTTTGAGGTACTCTACTATATTCGTTTAAAAAAAGATAATAAGAAATTAAAAAAAACAGGGATATAAAAAAAGGTAAAAAAGCTCTTATTGATTTTCTTAAATTCAAACCTCCAAAAAATAAAACGGCTAACCCAAATCCTAATGGTAAAAACAGTCCGATTTGTCTGCTTAGAGTTGCAACGACAGAGAAGAAAATGGCTGGAATTAAATAATAATTCGAATCATATTTTAAATAAAAAACAAAAAAAAGAAAACTTAGCAGTATTACTGTTAAAAAGAAATTGTCGGTCATGAAAGTATATGAAATTGAAAAAAAAATCGGATTAAAAGCTAATATACCGGTAAATAAATAAGCTACCAATCGCTTTAATCCGAATAATCTCAAAATTACATAAAATATTCCTATTCCGATGTATGATATTACTAAATTTGAAACGCGTAAAGTAAGGAATGAAAATCCAAACAATTTACAGAATAATGCTCCCCAAATTATATTTGATAATAAAGTCATGGAAATATAATCCATCAACTTTATATGGCTATTTGTAATTAATATTAAAACGGATTTTGCATAGAGCCAGTCATCATTTAAGGGGAACTCACCGGTCGGATCGACAATAAAAATTAAACCAATCCAAACAGATGCAATTATCAGGAGGTCAACGAAAATTTCTCTGTTTCGACCAAATCCCAAAGGAAAAACTTTGAAAAATAAATTACTTCCGGTATTATGTAATTTCATCGTTTTAAATGTTAGTCAACATTTAAAAAAAATATTACGAAACAGAAAACAAGTCCTCTTTTTGCTGCTCGGAAAGCATATCAGAAAGTGAGAACGAGCCTTGCCCTGACTGTGCACCATGTTGATTATCCTTATTACCGGAATCATGTTTTCTTTCAGTTCTTTCTCTTGGCTGGGGTTTTTCTTCTTCCCCAAATGGAGAGATAATTAGAGATTCATCTTTTGGAATTAAATCAATAATCTGAACATCAATTTCATCCCCGTTTTTATAAGGAATTTTTTTACCTCTTACTGCGTTTTTAATTTTGCTACGAGGCATGAATCCATCAACTTCTTCACCCAAACGAACAATTACCCCCTGAGGAATTATCTGAACAATCCTTCCTTTTAGAACGGTGCTAACAGGGTATTTATCTTTCAATTCTTCCCAAGGATTTGGAAGGATTCGCTTGTAACTAAGAGCTATTGCTTGTTTTTCTTCTGAGACAGAAAGAATTTCCACTTCGATATCCTGGTCAACCTGAAGTAATTCGGAAGGAGCCCTCAGCCTCAATGCCCATGATAATTCATTTGTTCGAAGCAAACCGTCTATTCCGGGTTTTAGTTCGATATAAGCGCCGAATTCTGTTAAACGGCGAACTTTACCCTTGACCCTTGAACCGGGGGGTAGTTCGCTTGCAACGTTGTGCCATGGAGATTTTTCCAATTCTTTTCTGGATAAAGCTATTCTTTTTCTTTCACGGTTAATCTCTACAATTACCGATTGAAGCCGTTGTCCTCTTTTGAATGCTTTCTTTGGGTCGTCAACATGTACCTGTGAGAGCCTTGATATATGAATCAATCCCTCTACACCGCCAATATCGACAAATACTCCGAATGTTGCAACGCTCGAAACAACACCCTCGACAATATCTCCAACATTAATTTTATTCCAGAAATCATCTTCAGCCAATTTACGACGGCTTGTTATAATAGTTACTCGTCCGGTAGATTCTTCCTGTATTTCGTGTATCAGAACCGATAGATGAGTGCCAACCGTATTAAGTAGTTCCTTATCATTGATTTTGCGCTTAAACGAGAAATGTGAAGCCGGTAAAAACATCTGGGCTTCTTTGTATGATAATCGTAATCCACCTCTTACTCTGCTTGTCACCTCAGCTTCGAATGGTGTTTGATGTTCAAGTAATCCTTTAAGTTCAGTAAGGAGTTCTTCAGGCAAAACCTGACTTCTTGTCTTTTCCACGGATTCACTACTTTCATGTTCATCTTCAGTGGATTCGTCAACGGCATGAGATTCTGAGGTAACAGCCGGAGTAGCATCGGTCGATGAAGCACTATCTTCAGGTACGCTCTCATGCACGATTGTATCAGCATCCTGAGAATCGTTTGGTGTATTCTGAGAATCCGTAACAGCAACTGATTCTTCAACCCGGATATCATTGGATTGAATTTCTTCAGTGACTTCGTAATCATTAATAATTGACTCAATAGGAATTTCATTTTCGATAATCATTGGCTCTACAGCCAAAGGTAATACTACTTCGTGCTCTTGTAGTTGAGAAGCAGTCTCGGATTGGTTTTCAAAATTTGTTTCCTGAGTTTCGTTTTGCTCCAATGAAGGAGTTTCTTCGTTTGTTGTTGTCTGCATCGCTTAAAAGATTAATAACAAATATTATAATAAATTCAAATTATCCATATAATTAAAATTAATGAATTACAAAGTTAAGAATTAATTTTAAATAAATAAATAAAAAAAAGAAAAAAATAATTAATAATAATTTTTGTGTTTAAAGGAAAATATATTACTTTTGTAATTCTATATTCGTTACACTTATTTATTTAGTGTAACATAGGTTTAAAAATCGAAAAGAGGAGTTAAAATGGCATTGCGCCGATTATACGAAACAACAGTAATAGTAAATGCCGCTTTGGAAGATTCGGACATTGATTCGGTAATTTCAAGGATAGCCGGCTATATCGAAAATAATGGTGGACAGCTTGTTGAAGTAAACAAATGGGGACGTCGAAGACTTGCGTATCCGATTAATAAGAAATTCAATGGCTTCTATGTTCATCTGGTATTTGAAACATTGCCTAATTCCGTTCCGATTTTGGAGCGATTCCTTGTATTAGAGGATACCGTTTTACGGCATTTAACATTGATTCTAACTAAAAAATTGGATGAATTCCGTCGCAGGCGTTTACTTGAAGAAGGAAAAAATTATGCACCAATGGGTGAATTACGACAGGACGAACAAAAAGCTACTGTACAACCGGAATTAATTCTGAAAACGGTAGTTGAAGAAGTCGAAGAGGATATTGAAATTTAATTTTAAATGTACTTTAGATTAATGATTTAAATTATATTCCCTAAAGCATTTAATTTTATTATCCCGGTTAATACAATTTAAAATAATCTTTTGCCTAACAGATAAAAGGTTCTATTTGACAAGGCAATCAAGCATAAAGAAAAAATTAAAGGAAAAATAAATGAAAGTAATTTTAAGAAGAGATATTGATAACCTTGGTAGAATGGGCGATATCGTTATTGTCAAGGATGGTTATGCCCGTAATTATTTAATTCCGAGAAACTTTGTATATTTAGCCACAGCAGGCGCTATGAACGCTCTCGAAATAGAAAAGAAGCGCCTTGCTAAACGCCAGTTAAAAGAGAAAGAAAATGCCGAAGCATTGGCTACTAAATTAGCTGAGTTACAAGTGACAATTGCTATGAAGGTCGGTGAAGAAGGTAAGCTATACGGTTCTGTTACTCCACAAATGATAGGTGCTGAACTTGCTTTGAAAGGGTATGAAATCGACCGCAGAAATATTATAATTGACGACCCAATAAAATCCCTTGGTGTTTTTGACGTTAGAGTGAAGCTACATACAGACGTTTACGCTAAGATTAAAACATGGGTTATTAGCGAAGAATAAATTTCCTTGAAATAAAGTCAGTCCCTTGAATGCGAAGCCCATATCATGTTCAAGGGATTTTTTTTATAGAACTATTACCAATATTTTTTCAAGAGCCTGATACTTTAAATCTATATGACTAAAATATTAAAGTTCATAGAAAAATTTACTATAATAAAATTAACCCCTTTTCAAAGTTGTATCCTTATTACTTGTATTGTATCAATTTTTACCTTTGATAGGTTATTCGAAAATCAAATTAAATCAGATATACCCTCCTTCTATTTTGCAGGTAAGGCATTTCAATCAAATAATAATATTTATGACCTGAATACTCTTCAAAGCATTGCCGGGGTTCAGTACCATGTCTATAAATACATATATTCTCCTGTTCCTGCAACGTTATTTTCAATATTCTCCGGTATTTCGATTAATGCTTTCCAATCTATAATCATCTTATTAAATTTAGTTTCTTTAATTTTTGCGATAAGAATTACGATTAAAATATTACAAAGTGATTCCATAGATTATTCCATTTCAATCAAAAATCTTTCCTTCGATTTTGCATTTCATGTTATAGTATTGAGTGTAGCACTTGCCCTGCCAATAAGAAAAATATTTTATCTCGGACAGATCGATGGTGTTATTCTAATGCTCATTGTATTGGTTTTCGAACAATCAAGGAAGAACCGGCAATTATTAGCAGGTCTAATTTTTGGCTCAATACTCTTATTCAAATTCTTCCCAATCATCCTTCTCGGTTATTTTGTGATAAAAAAGCAATATCGAGTAGTATTGGGAACTTTTACTTCAATTATTGGGATATTTATTATTTTCACATCAATGTTCGGATTGCAACAATGGCAAAATTACTACCATTACTTGTCCACTGGTTCTGAAATGTATATCCGCGGGGGTTTAAACGATTTTGCGATGATGACAAATATTTCATCATTTGCATTTTTCAAAAGGATTGGTATTGAAAATCCTTTATCATTGATGTTCTCTCATCTAACTTTTATTCTTGGACTTTTGACAATCTCATTTTTTTTTCTCAAAAGGTACATAGTAAATGATAAGAGTGTAAGGTATATTCTTCCATTCCTTATTGTATCTATATTGTTTCAACCACTAAGCTGGGGGACATATTTGAATTACCTTCTGCCGGGGCTCTGTTTTTTTGTTTATTTAATTGTTTACAATCAATATTTTAAAAGGAAAATACTTTTATTGAGCACTTTATTTATTCTTATCATACTCTACAGGATTAATATCCCCGCATTCTTTTATCGTCTGTCGGACTCTAATTATTCTATGCCATATCTCACTTCAATCATTCTTTATATCTTAATAATTATTTTTATAATGTTTATCTATTTTGTAAGAAAGAGTATCAATCCTGTTAGTGGGAAGTTTATCAAAAATCATTCATAATTATTTCATTCTTTTTTTATAATTTTGAAGTCTGGGAACGAACATTAATTCAATGTTTTTAAAAATTATGTTATTATTTTTTGGAGTTAATCTTTTTAATGAAACCGCCCGAATTAAATACCCGCAAACAGATGCTTGTGGCAAGCAATAGAAGAGCCGAGCATGACTACATCATTCTGCAAAGAATAGAGGTAGGTATTGTTTTAGCCGGTACGGAGGTCAAAGCGCTTCGGGAGCGGAAAGCTAATATTGCGGATTCTTATGCTACATTTCCAAATCAAAATGACAACGAATTTTTGCTATTGAATATGCACATTTCACCTTACTCGCATGGCAACAGGGAAAACCAGCCTCCGTTAAGACCTCGCAGGTTGTTGGTGAATGCAAGGGAAGCGGTTCGCCTTCGCACACAGGTTCAGGAAAAGGGAAATACTCTTATTCCTTTATCCGTATATTTCTCCGGTCCTTTTGTTAAAATTGAAATCGGCGTTGCTCGTGCTAAAAAGAAGTACGATAAACGTGAAACCAATAAGGAGAGGGAATCAGACAGGGAAATTCAAAGAAAATTTACTTATAGATAGAATTTAAGGTGTTGTTCCAAAATAACAATTTATCATTCCACATTTGAGGATATTTGAAAACTTATTAAATGGAAAAATGTCATTCTGAACGAAATGAAGAATCCAGTCTCAATGCTGCTTCTGGATTCGTCACTTCGTTCAGAATGACATACTTCCCGCCTTTAAACGTTGTATTCATCAAAGGAATGACAATTTTTGAACTACCAATAAAAGTAATCATTAATTAACAAATTATACAAAGAAATATGTTCCCAACACTAAACGAACAAATGGATTTAATCCGCTCCGGCGCTGTAGAACTACTTCCGGAAGAAGAATTGGTAAAGAAAATCGAACGCTCACTAAAAACAGGTAAGCAAATTATTGCCAAATTAGGCTGCGACCCGTCTCGTCCCGACTTGCATATAGGACATGCTGTCGTGCTTGGAAAAATGCGGCAGTTCCAGGATTTGGGGCATAAAGCAATTTTAATCATCGGTGATTTCACCGCTATGATTGGAGACCCATCGGGAAAATCCAAAACACGTCCCCAACTTACAATTGAAGAAACCCGGATAAATGGTCAATCCTATTTAGAGCAGGCAACAATAGTGCTTTCGAAAGATAATCTTGAAGTTCTGTATAATGGCGATTGGCTGAATAAAATGAATTTTGCAGATGTAATTAAACTTGCCGCTAAATATACTGTTTCGCAAATGTTGGAACGTGATGATTTCGATAAACGGTTTAATCAGAATTTACCCATTAGTTTGCATGAATTGATGTATCCTCTTGCCCAGGCTTATGATTCCGTTGCAATAAACTCCGATGTTGAGTTAGGTGGTACAGACCAGAAATTCAATCTGTTAGTTGGTAGGGAAATCCAGAAAGCTTACGGAATGGAGCAGCAGTGCATCCTTACAATGCCTATTCTAGAAGGAACAGATGGAATCGAAAAAATGAGCAAATCACTGAATAATTATATCGGAATTACCGATTCGCCAAAGGAAATGTTCGGCAAAACCATGTCAATACCCGATAATCTTATAAGTCGCTATTACCGGTATGGCGCTTTTGCAAGAGAAAATGAAATTATTGCAATGGAAAATGGATTAAAAGATGAGAGCATCCACCCTCGTGATGCAAAGGTAAAGGCGGCACAGGGAATCGTTTCAAGATATTATGGTAATGATGCTGCAGTAAATGCTTTGGGTGAATTCGAGCGTATTTTCAAAAATAAAGATATTCCGGATGAAATCGAAGAATTATCTTTAGAAAGCGATTCCGGTATAATGCAATTAACTGATTTGCTTGTTGTAGCTGGTCTTGCTCCATCGAAAAAGGAAGCTCGTCGTTTGATAGAACAGGGTGGTGTTTATATTGATTCGGAGCGCATTACGGACGTTTACTCAGAAGTTGATTTTAATTCCCAAAGACTATTCAAGGTAGGTAAACGAAGGTTTATGAAAATAGGGAAGAAGATAAGTGTATAAAAAAATTGAGGCGTTCTCATAAACTGTGAAATCGCAGACATTTAATTTTGAACTAGTTTCAGAAACCACTACCAGTGTTGTGTTTGGATTCTGGAAATAGTTCAGAAAGACCTAATACCTACTATTGATACAGCTTCAGGTTTATTCTAAAATTTATCTGATTAATCCATTCACAAAATCAAATTTTATTTTTTATATCAATTTAGTAAAATTTAAAATATTAACCATTTTTAAGCGTGGAAACAATAATCTTTTAAGTAGTAATTCAAAATGGAAATATGATGGAAAAATCTGACTGGCAGAAAGAAATTTACAAACACAGGGAATATTGGGGGAAAGTAATTGCTATTTCTGATAATAAGATAATTGAAACTGCCGATAGTTCCTTAGAGTTATATGAAAAAATGAAAAAAACAGGGATAATATACATCTCACATTCTGTCCCCACCAATCCTAATTTGTTGCGTATATTAACACTAAGAATTAAAAGTATGAGACAGGATTTGTGGGAACCTTTTTATCCTGTCAAATTTTTACTTCCGGATGGGAATTATGAAGAAAGGGAAATGCTTATTGATAGTGGAGCTGATATTTCTGCAATTGGATTTGAATTTGGTAATTTTCTTGGTTTTGAAGCCGGTGTGCAGGAAGTACCCCAAGTTATCAATGGTATTGGAGGCGAAATTAATTATTTGCTTCGGGAACAAAAGATTGAAATAGCAGGTTTTTCATTTGTAAATAAATTCGCTTGGTTACAGGAACCCACTTCATCTGAGATGATTATCGGTAGAACTATTGTTTTTGACTTATTCGATATTGAATTTAAGCAAGGTGACAAAGAATTAATTTTTAGAAAAAGATAAAATGCTTTAATCGAAACAAGAAAACTTCCCACTATTTCTTTACTTTAAGAATGATGAAAAATATCTTAGAAATAATTTTTAACTAAGAAATATTTTCTTTCAAACTTCAAATTCTATTTATTAATCAAATTTCGTATATTTGCAAAAAATAAACCAAGGAGTTGATAATGAAAAATGCCATAATTCTATTTGTTCTCGCATTATTTTTTTCTTCCATCAGTAAAGCCCAAAGCGATACATTGCTGATTAAACTCAAAAATGGGCAGGTTGAAAAAATTGCCGTTTCGCAAATTATGAAGATTCAATTCGAGAATATTACATCAGTTGAAGAAAGTAACAAGGGAGCATGCTCCCTTGTTGCGAGAGGGAATTATCCGAATCCATTTGTTGAGCAAACAAGCATAGAATTTGAAATAAGTTCTGCAGGAAATGTCGATATAATAATCTATGACAATTCCGGTAACCAAATCCAACAGCTTGAATGTCCTAACTGCCAGGCTGGGAAAAATGCCATTCAATGGAACTGCCTTGATAAGAATAAAAACAAAATACCCAGCGGAGTTTACTACTATGAAGTACGCTTCGGACACGAAACACAATCAAGGAAGATGATTTTAGTAAAATAGGAAGAATGAAATGAAAAATCAATGGCAAAAGGAAATGTTCAAAAATCGTGAATATTGGGGCAGAATTATAGCTATTGCAGATGATAAAATAATTGCAGTCGCTGATGATTATGATGAAATTCGTCAAAAAGCAGCTAAAATTACACAAAATTATAGTTGCTATACAGTACCTAAAAATCCACATGCTATTAGAATTTTGACTTTTAGAGTAAGAAGTATTAAAAAGCATGAATGGGAGCCAACTTATCAGATATCCTTTGTTCTTAAAAATGATAATCTTGATGAACAAAGAATGCTAATTGACAGCGGGGCTGATATTTCTGTAATTAATTATAATTTTGGACTATCTCTTGGATTTATAAAAAATGAGCATGATTCTCTCTTATCTGCTCAAGGTATTGGAGGCTCAATAGAATATATAATGAAAGATTCTGAAATAGAAATTGACGGCTTTCGTTTCAAAAATCGTTTTGCGTGGCTCCAGGACCCTGAACTAACTGATATGATTATTGGTCGCGAAATTATTTTCGACCTCTTCGATATCGAATTCAAACAAGCTGATGAAGAAATAATTTTTCGAAAAAGGTGATATGATGGAAGCAATACTTCAACCAATCGTACATTCTCATTTATTCGTTAATTATGTTAACGAATTGAATAAATATTACAAAACCGAAAAGCAAAGAAGGCAAAAATTTTATGAAGACGTGAAAGAAGAAACTAAAGCCGAATTTATAAACGGAGAAATTATTATGCACTCACCTGTTAAAGTTAAACATAGTTTAGCATCAGATTTTTTATATAATATTTTGAGCATATACTCAAATTCCCATTCATTAGGTAAAGTATTTCATGAAAAAATTATGATTTCACTTACCAGAAATGATTTTGAACCTGATATTTGCTTCTTTTCAAAAGAAAAATTTAAGAATTTAAAGGTTGACCAATGGCAATTGCCTGCACCTGACTTTATTGTTGAGATATTATCCGATTCTACTGAAAAAATTGACAGGGGAGTGAAATTTGATGATTATGCAGAACACGGTGTAAAAGAATATTGGTTGGTTGACCCTGATGAAAAAACCGTAGAACAATATATCCTGAAGAATAAAAAATATGAATTGCTCTTTAAAGCAAGCGACGGAAATATCGAATGTAAAACAATCAAAGGTTTAAAATTCCCGGTGAGAGCCATATTTGATGAAAAAATAAATCTTAAAGTTATAAGGGACATTTTGAATAAGAAATCTTAATATTTTAGTTTATTTATGAAAAAAGAAACTCTCCTGTTAGTGATTTTCCTTTGTGCTGAAATACTTTATGCAAAGGAACCAACTGTCAAATTCAACCTGAATGATGGCAGTTACCAAGCATATAATATTAATGATATAGACAGTATGAACCTTATCAAATCAAATAGCTTCTATGTAATGAAGATTTTCTACGATGAAACTCAAATTGCATATTACCCTACAGAAGTAATTAGTAAAATTCAATTTGATAAGGATAGCCTAAACAAAAGACTTTTAAATGTGTACGTTTATGGTTATCCGAAAAGCTATAAATTATCGGAAGTGGACAGCATTTATTTTTACATTGATAAATATCAACCGCTGACAATAGGCACACAGGTTTGGATGCTTAAGAATCTGGATGTTGATTATTATAGGAATGAAAATCCTATACCGGAGGTAAGAGGTGATACACAATGGTGCCGGTTATATACAGGAGCTTGGTGTTACTACAATAATGATTCAGCATTGGGGACAATTTTCGGGAAATTATATAATGGGTATGCTATTTATGACCAACGCAAATTATCACCTTCTGGTTGGCATATACCGAGTGTTGATGAATGGAGGTTACTATCTGGTTTTCTTGGGGGTGCAACTTTTTCTGGGTCCAAATTAAAAGAAACAGGAATAACTCATTGGCAAAACCCTAATGAAGGTGCAACTAATGAATGTGGTTTTACTGCACTTCCTTGTGGTTTTCGATATGAAAGTAATGGTTCATTTCAATCCCTTGGATCTACTGGATTTTGGTGGACTTCAACAAAGTACAATAGTTCAAATAATTGGTATATTTGGATATACTCTAATAAAATATACCTCTACATTCGAACTAACTCCTATTTGGAAAGAGGCTTTTCCGTTCGTTGCATCAAGGACTGAGTGTGCCAAGAAACAAAATAAAATGTTTTGATTTGTTATGTTTCCCGGAATGGTTTAATCAGGTGGAGAATGACTCAAAATCAGTGTTTCAGGCAATTTAAAAAATATAACAATAAATGTCTCGTCTAAAGATATGATTAAGTATTTTTGTTTTAGGTTAGATTATGTTACATTCTAATTTCCAAAAAAGATTTACGGAGCTTCCCGATGAATTAAAAATTGAGGCTTTAAACTTCATAGAATTTTTACACTATAAGGCGGATAAAAATTTTCAAACTATAGAAGTTTCACATTTTGAAAATTCTCCTAAGAAAAATATCGTCAATAATAATGAACCACTAAAAAAAATATCTGCAAAACAGCTTTTAACTTTTCCAAAGTCAGAGAGAAATGCCATTTTAAAAGCACAAGCTACTCAAGCAAAAATAATGTACCAGCAAAATCCGGATCTGCTCCTACCTGATCTAATCGAAGATTTAATTGAGGCTTAAATGAAAAGAGGTGAAATATGGGCAGTAGATTTTAATCCAACTATAGGTGCGGAAATCAATAAAATAAGACCTGCAGTTATTATTTCAGATGATAATATCGGAATACTTCCTTTAAAAATTATCATACCTATTACAGATTGGAAACTTGAATTTACAAACTATTCATGGATGACAAAAATACAACCTTCTAAAATCAATAATTTATCCAAAAATAGTTGTGCTGATTCCTTTCAGGTAAAATCTTTGTCTATAAATAGATTTATTCATAAAATAGGCAAGGTTACAAAAGAAGAAATTGAAGAAATAGTTGCTGGTGTTGGAATTTGTGTAGATTTCAAATAAATAATGTTTATACGAAACAATAATTACAATAAAATTTATTCACTATGTAAAAAAAAGAACTTCAACTTTCTTATTTCATCAATTGAGAAAGCGCCAACGAAATTCTCTCAACAGGTATTATTTCCATATCGAAATTCCGACTCAGCTTTTCAGCATTCGGCTTTGGAACTAAGATACGCTTAAATCCTAATTTCTCAGATTCAATAATTCTTTGCTCAACATTAGGAACCGGACGCACTTCACCGGTTAATCCGATTTCTCCAATCAACACTGTTTTTCCATCTATCGGTGAATCCCTGTGAGAACTGACGAGCGCAGCAGCTACAGCCAAATCCAATGACGGGTCGTTCATATAAACCCCTCCGGCAACGTTCACGAATACATCCTGCTGTCGGAATTGAATACCGAGACGTTTCTCCAATACTGCAAGAATCATTTGAAGTCGCCTCATTTCAAATCCCGTAGAAGTGCGTTGTGGCATATTGTAACCGGATGTGCTTACGAGAGCCTGAATTTCAAGAAGAATCGGTCGTGTGCCTTCTATAGCAGCTACAATGGCAACTCCTGAGTCCTGATGTTCACGGTGAACTAAAAAAAGTTCCGATGGATTGGAAACCTGCCTTAATCCATCGCTGCTCATATCGAAGATACCGATTTCATTTGTAGAGCCAAAGCGGTTTTTGAGTGAACGAAGTATTCGATAAGAATAAGTCTTTTCACCCTCGAATTGAAGTACGGTATCAACCAAATGCTCTAATATTTTCGGTCCGGCGATTATTCCTTCTTTGGTAACATGCCCGATAATAAAAATAGCCTTTCCGGTTTGTTTGGCAGTCTGCATCAATAAAGCAGCACATTCCCGAACTTGTAAAATGCTTCCCGGAGTGGAATCTATGCGGTCCGAAGCTACCGATTGAATTGAATCAACAACAATTACATCGCAATCAGTCGAAGTGATAACAGCATTGATTTGTTCGATATTGGTTTCCGAAAGCAGCATCAATTCAGGATTAATACCAAGTCTTTCGGAGCGGAATTTAACTTGTTGAAGGGATTCTTCACCTGTAACGTATAGAGGGGCAAATTGCTGCAAATTCCCACACATCTGAAGCATTAAAGTTGATTTGCCAATGCCGGGGTCTCCACCAACTAAAATCAGGGAGCCTGCAATAATTCCACCACCAAGAACGCGGTCGAATTCCTTGATACCTGTTTCAATTCTGGAATTTTCATCCTGAGTAATTTCAGATAATCGAATAGGGGAGGAGCCTCCCATCTTTTTTAGCTTAGGTTTGCCGGATGAAGGATGCTCGATTTCTTCGGCATAAGAACCCCAAGCGCCGCATGAATTGCACTTACCAAGCCATTTTGCAGAACGGCTCCCGCACTGCTGGCAAACGAATACTGATTTTGATTTCAATTCAAATTATGATTTTGTAAAAAATACTAATTTATCAATTTAGTTTCAATTCGATTGAATTATTTCAAAATAATCTATATCATTATTGTATTATAAGAGGCACTATAAGTTAAAGAATGTCATTCCTGCGAATGCAGGAATGACATTTAACCATTATACTTTTATCTTATGATAATATAACAATCATACTTAATTCGTAAATTTGAAAATTTTTCAGGAGAAATAAATTAATGGGAACAAATAGAATTGAAGTACCGCTGGCAATGCGTGAAGATAGATTAGGAGACCAATTCGAAACATTTACCGATATTGTAAAAATATTGAGAATACACTGCCCATGGGACAGGGAACAAACAAACGAATCGATTGCTCATTTAATCATTGAAGAATCTTATGAAGCTTTAGAAGCAATTCAAAAAAAAGATGATAAGGAATTTGCGAAAGAACTTGGAGATTTGCTGCTTCACATCGTTATGCACAGTGTAATGGCAGAAGAAAGAGGTGCTTTTGGTTTGTTGGATGTAATGAAATTAATTCAGGAAAAAATAGTATTCAGGCATCCACATGTATTCAGAGATGTTAACGTTAGCGGGCAGGATGAAGTAGTGCAGAATTGGGAAGCCCTGAAAAAATTGGAGGGAAAAAAATCTACTTTGGACGGAGTACCGTTTGCAATGCCGTCTTTGCTGCGTGCAGAGCGAATTCAGCACAAAGCTTCAAAAGTTGGATTTGATTGGGATGATAAAAAAGAGGTATGGAAAAAAGTCGAGGAGGAACTGTTGGAATTGAAAGAAGCGGCTCTGGCAGGTGATTCCGAAAAAGCAAAGGAAGAACTTGGCGACTTACTTTTCTCAATTGTTAATGCTGCCCGTTTCGATAAAATTGTTGCAGAAGAAGCTCTTCAGTTTACTAATAGCAAGTTTATACGTCGATTTAAATTTATTGAAGAGAGTGCAGCTCAGGCTGGTCGGGATATGAAAGATATGAGTTTGGCAGAGATGGATGCGCTTTGGGATGAAGCAAAATTGCTTGAGAGGAATGACATTCTTCCTATCACTTGACTCAGCCTTATTCATATAGTAAAAATGAAAAACAATGAAAAATATTTGAATTATAAAAGGTGAAATTATGACATTCGAAACCATCAATCCTTCAACTGAAGAAGTGATTCAATTATACCAAGAGTTCAATGAAAAGCAAATAGAGCATTGTATTGAAACTGCTCATGGTGCTTTTTATAAATGGCGAAAAGAAAGTTTTCCGTATAGAGCGGAATTAATGCTGAATGCTGCCAATATTCTCACTACAAATAAGGAAAAATACGCCCGGCAAATGGCTCTTGAAATGGGGAAACCGCTACAGCAGGGATTATCCGAAGTTGAGAAATGCGCCTGGGTTTGCAGGTATTATGCTGAAAATGCTGAAGAGCAATTGAGGGATGTGCATATTCAAACCGAAGCGCCTCACAGCTTTGTTACATTTCAACCAATCGGAATTGTGCTTGCCGTTATGCCATGGAATTTTCCTTTTTGGCAGGTATTTCGTTTTGCTGCTCCGAATTTGATGGCTGGCAATGCAGCGCTACTCAAACATTCCCGCAATACGATGGGATGTGCAATTCTAATCGAAGAATTATTTAAAGAAGCAGGTTTTCCCGACGGACTATTTACAAATCTTGTAATTGGTTCCGGGAAAGTTGCCGGTGTAATTAAAGATAGTCGCATTATGGCTGTGACAATAACGGGCAGCACACCTGCAGGAGCCGAAGTAGCTGCATTTGCCGGAATACATATAAAGAAGACCGTATTGGAGCTTGGCGGTAGCGATGCTTATGTAGTATTGGAAGATTGCGATTTGGAGACTACAGTACAAACTTGCGTTACGGCGCGATATATCAATGGCGGACAAAGTTGTATCGCAGCAAAAAGATTTATTGTGGTCGATAAAATCAAAAAAGAATTTGAAGAAAAATTTACAAAGTTAGCTTCTACTCTTACTTTTGGTAACCCCTTGGAAGGAACTTTTAATTTAGGACCAATGGCACGGAAGGATTTGCAACTTGAAATTCAGACTCAAGTCGAGAGTAGTGTTGCGTCAGGTGCTGAATTGCTCAATGGTGGCGAGTTTCCAAATCAAACAGGCTTTTTTTATCCACCAACGGTTTTAACCAATGTTAAAAAGGGAATGCCTGCCTACCATGCAGAACTATTCGGACCGGTAGCTGCAATCATTTCAGCAAAGGATGAATCGGAAGCAATAAGTATTGCAAATGATACTTCATTTGGATTAGGGGCAGCGGTATTTACCCGTGATACGGAACGCGGTTTAAGGATTGCTCGCGAAGAATTGCAGGCTGGCTGCTGCTTTGTAAATGATTTTGTTAAATCCGACCCAAGGCTTCCCTTCGGTGGTATTAAGCAATCAGGCTATGGGCGGGAGCTTTCGCCGTTTGGGATAAAGGAATTTGTTAATATTAAGACTGTTGTTGGGAAATAAATTTATTAAGTTCTTTAAATTGTCATTCTTTAATACAATATGACACCACTAAGTGAGAAGAATGTCATTCTGAACGAAGTGAAGAATCCAGTAATGATATTGGGACTGGATTCTTCACTTCGTTCAGAATGACATTCTTCTTGCCTTTAAACATAACCTCGAATGTAGCTATAAAAAATTCTATGACTTTTTAGGTAACTTAAAGCTCATTCAAATTAGCAATCACTTTTTCAAGTGAATTTCTCATATCATCGAGTTTCTTTCGCTCAAAAGCTATGATTTTTTCAGGGGCATTAGCAATGAATTGCTCGTTTTCCAGCTTTTTCTGAGAACCTGCAATATTATTTTCTAATCTTTGTTTTTCTTTCATAAGTCGCTCACGCTCTTGCTTCAAGTCAATAGTATTACCGATTACGATAAATAATTCCGTTCCGCGAACAACTGAAGATAAGCATTGCTGCGGCTTTTCGGCATTATGCCCAATAATTACTTCGGAACACCGTCCAAGAACAGCTATTATCTCATTCTCAATATTTAGGAATTCTTCAATTCGTGGCTCAGGAACCGAAATAACAAGCGGAAGCTTCTGCCCCGGGGGAATTTGCGCTCCCTGCCTCATCCTGCGCACTTCTTCTATTAATAACTGCAGAAATTCAAATTCATCTTCGATTTCGAGATTTATGTTATTATCATTGACGTTGGGAGTAGACTGAAGACTTATGCTCTCATTTTCATCTTTATTATGTGACAAATGCCAAAGTTCTTCCGTCAGGAATGGCATGATTGGATGCAGAATCAAAAGAATCCCTTCGAAAATATCAAGCGTAAAGTTCATTAATGCTTGACGCTGCGATTCATCGGTACTTTCCTTCATCTCAACCTTAAGGATTTCCAGATACCAGTCGCAGAAATCACGCCAGATGAAGTCATAAAGTATTTTTGTGTAATCTGTGATTTTATAGTTGTCAAGCGCATCGCCGGCTTTTTGAACTGTGGAATTAAAACGGGATAAAATCCATTTATCAGACAAACTCAAATTAAAAGTCAAAATATTAGATTTGTCGGAAATTCCATCGGGCTCGATGCTGAGCGAATCCCGTTTCATCATTAAAAACCGTCCGGCATTCCATATTTTATTTGCGAAATTGCGTCCGAGTTCCATAGATGGAATATCCTGGGCGTCAACATCTACTTCCATACGAACGTCCTGACCGAGTGGAGATAGATACAGAGTGGTGAAACGAACTGCATCTGTTCCATATTTATCAATGATATTAAGAGGGTCGGGGGAGTTGCCTAATGATTTGGAAAGTTTGCGTCCCAGCCCATCACGAATTGTACTTGTAAAATAAATATCGCGGAAAGGAATTTTTGAAGTGAATTTTCCCGAAGCCATTATCATTCGAGCTACCCAGAAGAAAATAATATCCGGCGCTGTGACTAATAAATCAGTTGGTAAGAAGAATTCCAGGTCATCGGTAGTTTCATTCCCTTTTTCCATCCAATGCATAGTGGTCATGGGCCAAAGCCATGATGAGAACCATGTATCAAGAACATCATCATCTTGTTTCAATGGTACAGAATCAGGTAAATTCAATTTTTTTCTTGCTTCGGTTTCATTAGAAGCGGCAGCCATCCTTCCATCCGATGTGTAATAAACAGGAATACGATGTCCCCACCAAAGCTGCCTCGAAATACACCAATCCCGGATATTAGTAAGCCAATGCTCATAAGTCTTTACCCAATGATTCGGATAAATACGGATACTGCCATCCATAACCGGCTTCAGCGCTATTTCCGCAAGAGGTTTCATACTAACGAACCATTGCTCTGAAAGGTACGGCTCAACAGGCTCGCCGCCACGCTGCGAAAATCCGACATTATGAGTATAATCTTCAATTTTTTCTACTAAGTCATGTTCTTTCAATTTCTTCAGGATTTGTTTTCGTGCTTCAAAGCGCTCCAATCCTGCGAATTCACCGGCAAGGTTATTTAATGTACCGTCGGGATTAATCGAATTTGGCGCATCGAGATTATGACGTAGCCCTACTTCGAAATCATTCGGGTCGTGTGCAGGAGTGATTTTCACGCATCCGGTACCGAATGTTTGGTCTGCATAATTATCTGCGATAATTGGGATTAGCCGGTCAGTAAGCGGTACAAATACATGAGTTCCTAACAAATGTTTATATCGCTCATCATCAGGATTAACAGCAACCGCAACGTCACCGAAAATAGTTTCAGGTCTTACCGTTGCCACATTCAACCATCCGGAGCCGTCTTCAGATTTATAACGCAGAGTAAAGAGGTGTTCCCGGACTTCGCGGAATTCCACTTCTTCATCAGATAAAGCTGTCATTCCAAGCGGAGACCAATTGATTATTCGTTTACCTTTATAAATCAATCCATCATCAAAAAGACGGATAAATACTTCCCTAACGGCATTCGATGCCGATTCATCCATAGTGAAAATTGTCCTTGACCAATCGCATGAAATGCCGAGACGTCGCAACTGCTCAAGAATGATTCCGCCGTAATGTTCTTTCCACTCCCAAACCCTGCTGATAAATTTTTCTCTTCCAAGGTCGTAACGCGATAAGCCATCTTCTTTTAATGCTCTTTCCACGCGGGTTTGCGTTGCTATTCCGGCGTGGTCTGTTCCTGGAAACCAGCATACTTCATAGCCTTGCATTCTTTTCCGGCGTATATATAAATCCTGAATAGTATTATTTAAAACATGACCAAAATGCAAAATACCTGTAACGTTAGGAGGAGGCATTAAAATACTGTACGGCTTTTTGTCGGAATTATTTGATGCACGATAAATTTCATTTTTCTGCCAAATCGCATACCATTTGCTTTCCGAGCTTGACGGAGAGTATGTTTTTGGGAAATTTGCACCTGCATTTTCTATATTATTTTCGTATTCTACCATATCAGAGTAATTAATTTAAATTGTGAAAACTAAATCTTACTAAATTATGAATTATAATTATAATATTACTTTTGATTGTAAATGAAAATTGATAGTAAAAAAAATAATTACTATTTTGAAAAAAAAATTTGATAGAACCGAAAATTTTACGATATTTGTTAATTGAAAAAAAATTGATTTACCATTATTAAAGATTATTATTATTGATTAGAATTATTTTTTAGTAAGTTATTAAACATTTGGAGGAATTATGCGACTTAAAAAGTTATTAAAATTAGGCGTTGTTTTTTGTGGAGCGCTTGTTTTGCTAATAAGCTGCAACAAGATAACAGAACAACAACTTGCCCAGCTTAAAGAACTTCGCGCGAAAGAAAAAAGTCTTCAGGAAGAAATTAATAAGAAAAAACCTGAAAAAGCCAGTCTTGAAACAGAAGTTGCCGCCAGAAAAAAAGAATATGACGATTGCGCTTCGAGAAGAGATTTTATCAAACAAAAATTAGCAACTTGGCCCGATGCCTGGCCCGATTGGAAACCTGCGCCACCACCGGAACCGGAGCCTGCTCCTGTGAAAAAATAAATGAAGGATAAAATTTCTAAATAATTCGAATGTTAAACAATAAATAAATGGAGTAATATGAAAAAGATTCTATTTCTGATAGTAATTTTTGCTTTGACTTTTTCCTTTGCTAAAGCGCAGGTACTCTTACCCCCCGAAAGCAAACCTGATGAAGAATTAAAACAAGATGAAGCTGAATTGCGTATTAAAGACTGGCAAGCAAAAATAGCCGATTTGGAAAGTCGCCTGAAAAGTTTAAATGAAAATATTGTCGACTTGACCAATAAGTTGACTGATTATAAAAAGAAACTTCAGGATTGCAATCAGGAACTTGCCCGCCTTATTGGCGCTACTGCTGCCGATATAGATGCATTTCGGCAAAAACTCGGCGTGTTGGAAGGCAAAGTTCGCGATATGAAAAAACTTCCTAACGATGAATTAGCCGACCGTAAGGAAGAAGTCCAGGCTCTTGAGAATGAATTAAATACTCTGCGCACGATTAAAATCGCAGCCATGCCGGAATTCTATAACAGAATTATCGATTTAGCACGCGAAATTAAGGGTTTATACCGGGAGCGCAATATTAAACAATATACTGTGAAAAGCTGGTTCGAGAATAAAGACTGCTTGTGGAATATAGCAGGTCGTCTTGAAATGCTTGGTGACCCATTTTTATGGCCCAAAATCTGGCAGGCTAATACAAATTTAGTTCGCAATCCCGATATTATTCATCCCGGTCAGGTGCTGATTATACCTGCAAAAGCACCGAAAACTACCGATGAATTAAAAGCTGAACGTAAATACTGGCGCCAAAAGCGAGCTGCAATGGAAGAACCCGTTAATCAGGGTGCTCCAACAACAAAAAAAGGTGAATAAAAAATGTTATTGAATAAATAAATATTTTTAGCCCCTTTCGGTCAAAAGGAAGGGGCTTTTTATTTTTAATATTGAATGGATTTTCACGAGAAAAAAATTAAATTGGAAGATGCGGATTTATTAGCCTTGTTCGGTTCGGGCGATGAATTCCTGCACGTATTGGAGAATCGCTTCTCTGCAACAATTATTGCACGCGGTGATACCCTGACTTTAAAAGGCGACTCTTACGAACTGAAAGCAATCGAACAAATATTCAAGGAAATGCAGTACATTCTAACCAGAACCGGGAACCTGACGAGGGATGATGTTGATACGGTAATTAATTTAATAGATGTTCGTGCAGCAAGAGAACAGCAAAATGGCTCCGGAGCAATTGATTCTGTAGTATTTCATGGCGCCCGTGGCGGAATTAAACCACGAACACCAAAGCAGTACGAGTATATAAGAAAAGTTGATAAAAATGATTTGGTATTTGCAATCGGACCTGCAGGAACAGGTAAAACTTTTCTTGCAGTAGCAATGGCGTTAGCATCTTTGAGAAGCAATGAAACAGGCAGAATAATACTTTCCCGGCCTGCTGTTGAAGCAGGTGAATCTTTGGGGTTTCTTCCTGGTGATTTGCGTGAGAAAATAGACCCATACCTGCGTCCGCTTACAGATTCACTTCATTTTATGCTTTCTGCCGATAAAATGAAAAGCATGCTCGAGAAAGAGATTATCGAGATTATACCACTTGCATACATGCGTGGCAGGACTTTGAATAATTCTTTCGTAATATTGGATGAGGCACAGAATGCAACCAATATACAAATGAAAATGTTCCTTACAAGGCTTGGTGAAAACTCCAAAGCAATCGTTACCGGCGACATAACACAAATCGACTTGCCTGATAAGAATAATTCAGGGCTTATTCAGGTTCAATCTATACTTAAAGAAATAGATGGTATCGAGTTTGTGTATTTTTCAAGAAACGATGTCGTCCGGCATAGATTGGTTGCAGAAATTATCAAAGCGTATGAAGGGAATAATCATGATAATGGTTAATTGTCAATGGTTAATGGTCAATGGTTAATGGTCAATTTAAAAAGTTATAAGTTATGAGTTATAAGTATTATAAGCTGGATATTATATTCGTATTATTTATATATTCCATAATTCTTAATCCATAATCCATAATTCATAATTTTTTTCATTCGTAATTAGTAATTAATAATTAGTAATTAAGTTAAATTGTTCGAAATCTTTAAAATAGGGTTCATGTCAGTAACGTTTATCGATGTTCTCGATATTACGCTCGTTGCAATCCTGTTTTTCTGGTTGTATAGGGCTATGAAGGATACCATTGCCGTTCAGATTCTTTTCGGATTAGTGATTCTCATTGGTTTGTCTTTCATAACGGAAACAGTTGGACTGCGCTCGATAAACTGGATTATGAAAATCATATCGGATATTTGGCTGTTAGCTTTCATTATTTTATTCCAGCCGGAACTTCGCAAATTGCTTCTTTTAATCACTCGCAGCCGTCTATTTCGTTTGTTCATACGTTCAAAAATTTCTGAGACATTAGACGAAGTTGTCGAGGCTGTTGCCGATATGTCGGACAAACATACGGGGGCTTTGATAGTTTTCACTCGCAGCCAGAACGTTAAGATGACTCTCGATACGGGAATTCCAATCAGGGCTGTGGTATCGAAGGAATTATTGGTTTCCATTTTCAATACGAAATCCCCGCTTCATGACGGGGCTGTTATTATCGATAATCAGATGATTAATGCTGCTCGCTGCATCCTGCCGCTGTCTCTGAATACTAAATTTAAAGGGAAGAATCTTGGTACCCGCCATCGCGCGGCGCTTGGTTTATCGGAGCAGGTCGATGCGGTAGTTTTGGTTGTTTCGGAGGAGACCGGAAGTATTTCGATTGCCGAAAGCGGTGAATTCACTCTTAATATTCAGCGGGAACATTTGCTTGCAGTTCTAAATTCGAGGCTGTCGGATACAGGTTAATTATGAATTATGAGTTATGAATTATGAATTATGCATTATGAAATTTAAATATTGGTACAAATAGGTACATTTGGGTACGATTTTTCCATTATTTTTAAAGCTTCATTTTCAAATTGGTACGAATAGGTACATTTGGGTACGGTTTTTTGAATTATTTTTAAAGCTTCATTTTCAAATTGGTACGAATAGGTACACTTGAGTACGGTTATTTGCATTATTTTTAAAGCTTCAAATTCAAATTGGTACGAATAAGTACATTTGAGTACAGTTTTTTGCATTTTTTTCAAATTGACTCATTTTCAAAAAGACTACTTCTTCCTTAGTATAAGCTTATGCTCCCTCAACTTCAAAGAACGCTGCATTTCAAAAATAATAAACGGAAAAGGACTACCAAGAAAACGATTTTAAAATGATTTAAAAAATATGTAGTATGAAAAATCAACCATAGGGTTAACCCTATGGTTGAATAACTATAAAATTGAGATGTCCAACCACCGGCTGATTTTGGACATCTCATTAATTCAAAAATTATGTAAATCCTGAAATCCTTAAATCTTATAAATCCCTGTTCAGACCATAATATAATCCCTGACGGGATAAGCTATCCATGCCGTTATTTTATTTCTACAATAATATAATCCCTAACGGGATAATGTAAATAAATATCACTTAGTGATTATATAATGGTAGCAAAAACATAAATGAGCAAAACCTTATCCCGACAGGGATTATATTATACTCCATCAATCCTAAGTTAAAATGAACTTTTAAATGAAGGTAATCTTTAATTTTTAATTCTTAATTCTTAATTCTTAATTCGTAATTATATTGTACATGTCAATAACCCATTTACCATCATTTTCCGGATTACCTATTATTTCCTGGTTCTTAGGGTCAACAACCCAGTCCATCGTTTCAAGAACTAAATATCCGATTAAAGCAGGAATATTGTCATCTTTATTTTCCATAACCTGCATTTGAATCGTCCGCTCTTTTATTGTTATTTCTGCAACATTAAAAATTCGCAACTCTAAACTACCATTCCCTGTTTTGACTGGTGTGGATTTTGCGAATTTAAGACCAAGTTCCTTAATAACTTTAGGAGGCAAGCAAAGATAAGCAGCGCCTGTATCAACTATTGCGTCAATCTCAACTGCACGAATTTCACTCGGTTTGATATAACCTTCTTCTGCTAAATTTATATCGCTGAAGTTTTTTATGAAAACTCTTTCCAATGTTCTTCCCAATTGTATTTTCCTTAATTTAATTATCAAAAAACAATCAAAATTATTTTCTATTTTATACGATAAAAATTATAAATTATTGCATTTAGCGTAACTCCCGAAGTTTACCAAACTTTGGATGTTTAAACTCTATTGGCGGTTCAGTTCTGCTTTTTTTATCGTAGTCCACCAACTTAGAATCAGTAAACAAAATAAAAGGCAAGTGTTTCCTTTTGATTCTCTGCACAACTAATCCATAACAAGACGAACTGAGCACCCAGCCCTTTTATTGTAGCTGTACCTGGTTAAAAATACAGTACTATAGTCAACATTCCTGCGCCATGCACCCAATGAAGAACTCTCCGAAAAAGACCACCATAATCCAGAAAGTCCTGATCTGCCGAACGTACCATTATTGAGACGCCAGCCACCCGGAAGAGCGGAAAAGCCAGTTGCATTGCGTTTTGCAGGATAATCAGTATTTCCGACAGCTCCAGTTGTTGTTGATGATTGCCAGCCATTTGCTGTAGCTAATGCTTTCCCTATTTTGTTTCCGCTTGTAGTCCCGTCATAATTATAGCCGTTTGCTATCAGGTAATTTTCCATAGTTGTCCACTCAGCATCACTCGGTACATGCCAGCCGGTAGGAGCCAAACCTCGCGGGTCATTTACCGCATACCAGTTGTATAATTTGCCGTAAGTTGTACCATTATTTGCATCATTATTATAATAGCACCAGGCGCCCGTAGTCAGATTTGCCCACTGTGCAGAGTCCGTTACTTGAGGTATTGCGTCGCCGTTGCGATATGTAGTTACATCGAGATTTTTCGTCATCCATATTTGTGTGCCGATTGTAACTTCATTTGGATTTGTAGTAGTTATTGTAAAACTAACTTCATTACTTTTATTCCCATTTACCTTTACTGAGAGATTACCACTTGTGGCTCCTGCCGGTACTTTTACAACGATTGAAGTAGCGTTCCAGCTTGAGTAATCACTTGCGTTCGTGGTATTGAATGTTACAAAACTTGTACCTTGCGTTGCACCGAAACCCGTTCCTGTTATTGTAATATTGTCCCCAATACTTGCCGATGTGGGATTTATACCTGAAATATAAGGAAGAACTGTAAAGTCAACTTCATTGCTTTTAGTTCCGTTAATTGTTACCGACAATTTGCCACTCGCGGCTCCTGCCGGTACTTTAACAACGATTGTGGTGGCGCTCCAGCTTATGTAATTAGTAACCGAAACTGAACCAAACATAACAAATCCCGAACCTTGGGTAGAGCCAAATCCTGAACCGGTTATCGTTATGTTATCCCCGATTTTTGCTGATGCCGGATTTATACTTGTTATTTCATGTAATACACTGAAATCTACTTCATTACTTTTCTGTCCGTTAACCGATACAGATACCTTCCAATCAGTAACACCGCCCGGTATAATAACTTTAATTTCCGTATCTGACCAGCTTGTGTAGTTCACTGCATTTGTATTACCAAATGATACAATGCTATTTCCCTGACTTGTGCCAAATCCCGAACCTGCGATTGAAATTTCATCTCCGATTTTTGCGGTTGTTGGCGAAATACTGGTTATTTGTGGAATTATTGTAAAATCCAATTCATTGCTTTTATTTCCATTTACCAATACCGATATTTTCCCGCTGGATGCTCCGGCAGGTACTTTAACTTTTATTTCTGTTTGACTCCAGCTTGTAAATTGAGTTGCATTTGTTCCGTTAAATGAAACAATGCTTGTACCCTGGGTTATATCGAAACCATAACCGGATATGGTAACTTCATCTCCGATTTTTGCTGATACCGGTAAAATTGTATTGATATGAGGAGGTATTATGAAATCCACTTCATTACTTTTTTCTCCTTTTGCAGTAACAGATACTTTGCCCGTGGAAGCAAGAGCAGGCACTTTTATTGAGATGCTCTTGTTCGTCCAATTTATATAATCTCCAGTTTCGGCTATAGCTCCATTAAATAAAACGAAACCAATTCCACGCGTATCACCGAAATTATCACCGGTAATTATAATGGTTTCACCTCTTGCGGCTTTGTTAGGAACGATGCTTGTAATTGAAGGTGTGCTGCTGATTATTTTAAAATCGGCTTTATTACTTAAATAACCGCCAACGTTAAGTAACAACATATTATTTCCTGCGGGTAGTCCTACAGGAATTTTCACCTGAATTTCCGTATTCGTCCATTTCGGATATTCTGTTGCTTTTGTAATATCTTTCAGGGAATTTCCGGTTTTAAAGCCGGCATAGCCGGTTCCGCGATTATCTCCGAAGGCAGTACCCTTAATTGTTATTATGTCGCCGGCTTTACCTTCGGAAGGTGTTACCGAAGTTATCAAATCATTAGCTTGTGCTAACAATTTTTTATATTCAAAGATGTTTGGGAATTCCTTATCAAAATCAAACCATTTGGATGTTACCCCAACATTACCTTCAACACCGCCATAAAGTTTCCAAAGAGGTTTGTTTATTAAATCCACATCCAATTCGCCAAAGCCAAAAACATTAGCATAAGCATTTAATGCATCTTCTTGTCCATATAAACTAACATTCAATTGAGGACCTAAAAATGCCTTCATTTTTCCACCGACACTTAACGAAGGAGGATTATAAGTAAAATTGTTTGTAACAGATGATATTTTATTCCAATCACCCGAATTGTATTCAATTCCAGCCGTAACGGTATTTTTGAGACTTATACTGCTTGTAACTTCTCCTTGCAAATCAATATTATATCCAATCTTAAAATCAACATTTGGAGAAACCACTATTGGAAGGCATATCGGACAAACTCCAACCCAAACTAAAAAATTAAATTCAAATAAAGGTTTTCCAAGTATTTCATTTAAAGATGTTTGATAATCTTTTTTAAAACCTATGTTTGCATTAGCATTTAATTTAAATTCATTGTTAACACTTAGCTGTATTATCAAATATTTTACTTTATTGTTTTCAATAACAATTGATGAGCTTAATTCAGGGGAAACCGTTAAAAAACCATCTACTTTAACCTGATCATTTGTTGTTTGAGAATTACCATCAACATCAAATAACACCTGATTAAATGTTAATTCAAATGGTTCTAGTGATAGAAGTTTATCATTTTTATCTAACCGTAAAAAGCCTTTACCGGTATCAGCTGGCGTTAAACTCTTTTGAATAGATATTATTCCGTTTTCGATTACATCCGTGAGTTTCACTTCTTCGGTTACAACAATAACGCTATCACCTGAAAGTGTTGCAGATTTTACTCTTTTTAAGAAACCATTCGGTGCATTTTTAGAAGGCTCACCTGCGATTATTTCACCGGCTTTAAGTTTTTTTGCTGCATCCGAACTTGCATTAAACACCAATTTTGTGCTGTCGGCAAATCTTAATTCTTTTGATTTAGCTGAATCAATTACTGACACGTCACTTACTATTTTTGTTTCCAGGTAATAAAGGACAATACTGTCTATATCACTAATAAGATAGGACTTTGGATTATTAAAAATAATAGCAGACAAAATTCCATTATTTAACGAATCCTTACTAAATTCGATTTTATCAACTGAATTAACTGGGTAAACATCGCTACTTGTTTTGTTTGTAAATATTTTCATCAGTAAATTATCTGATTTGTTAGCAATGCTGAGGTCACTTATATCCTCAATCTTAAATTGCTTCAGACTTCCATCCTGCAAATAAAATTTAATAACTTGTTCCTGCTGGGCAAAAAGGGATAATGCGAAGAAGAGCAACGATAAACAGATTAGAATTTTTTTCATATTTTCTCCTTTTTATTTGACTAATATCATTTTTTTGGATTGAATTTCATTTTTGAATTGTATTTCGTAGTAGTAAACTCCGCTATTCACCTTGTTATTGTTTTTATCTAAGCAGTTCCATTGAATGGAATTCTTTCCTGCCTGGCAGTTTTGACATTCAAGTTGGTGTATTTGATTCCCGGAATTATCGTAGATAATTATTTCTACATTGCCTGACAAGCTGATTTCAAATTCAATGCTGGTCATCTCTGCAAAAGGATTCGGATAATTTCCTTTCGCAACAAGGGAGCATGCTCCATTGTTACTTTCAACAACGGAGGTAATATTCTCAAATTTAATCTTTTGTATTTGAGAGACAGCAATTTTTTCGACCTGATTATTTTTCATCTTAATTAGCAAAGTGTCGCTTGCAGCTTTACAATAAAAATGTATTAAGATAAAAAGAAAAAGAAGAATTAGGGCATTTTTCATTTCAACTCCTTGGTAAATAATTTCAAAATTACAAAAATTTATTAATAAATAATCATTTATCTTACTATTCTATCAGGATTTTTCTTGATGAAATCTGCCCAGGATTTGTTGCTTTTAGATGAAATAGGATTCTTAAGGAAATGGCACAATGCTACTGCCAATGCATCCGAAGTATCGAGATTTTCTTTTGGCAGTGAAATTTTCAGAAGGTTATTTACCATAAATAATACTTGCTCTTTGCCGGCGCTGCCCTTGCCGGTTACGGATTTTTTTATTTCACGGGGGGAATATTCGAATACAGGTATATTTTGCATCACAATTGCAAGAATTGCGGCTGCCCTTGCTTGCGACAGTTTGACAGTGGATTGAACATTTTTTGAGAAGAAAACGGATTCGAAAACAGATGCATCGGGGTTGGTTCGTTCTACTATTTTGCCGATCGTTAGAAAAATTTCTTTGAGACGCTCCGGCATTGAATTAGTAAGTTTTTTAACTTTGATAGACCCACATTCAATTAGAACGAAGTTTTGCTGCTGCTTTTCAATTACTCCGTATCCACAAATAACAGAGCCTGGGTCTATTCCGATAATTCTCACATTTGAATCATTTTTACTTTTAAATTACCAGGGTAAATTAACATCGATATGGCTTGCCTGCACGTTCTTTTCGACAAACTTCGGCTTCAATTGGTCGATTAAATAAGATGCAACACCTTTTCGTTTGAAGGATGATACATCTGCCCATGTTACGAAAATACCGTAATTGGAGAACGCCATCAGGGACAAATCTTCCTTGTCGCGCTTCAATTCTGTACGGATACTACCGAAGGATACTTTCAAAATGTTTCTCTTTCCTTCAGGCTGGCTCCAGATAATATAAACACCTTCGAGACCTTTCAAATATTTATGTTCAAGGTCAATTTTATCTAATTCGCACCATACGTCACCTTTGCATTTGTACCAATCAACTTCCACGCTAATTCCCTAATTTATTTTTAAATTATAAATTTCCTTTTTTGATTAAACAACAAATTTAATGAATTTGAGAAAATAAAACAAATTTATAAATTAACTGTATTTATTAATCAGTAGAAGTATCCATAGTAATCACAGACATTATTCCAACAGCAGCAGTTTCCGTACGAAGTCGCCTTGGTGCAAGTTTGCAAAACTCTATATTTTTTTTACTTTTTAGGAATTTTAATTCGTTACTTGAGAATCCGCCTTCTGGCCCTACCAAAGCCAAAATAGAATCAGTATTACTTTTTGGATAAAATTGAGAACCTTCTGCATCAGCAACGACGATTCTAAAAAATTCTTGTAAACGGATAAGTTCTTCAATTGTTAACGGCGGATGTATAACAGGAAGCCGACTGCGGCAACACTGCTTCATAGCAGCAATAGCTTTGGCTTCAAGGCGAATGATATTTACATTTTTTCTTTGGGAAAAATCACAGATTAATGGGTAGTAATCAGTTAGTCCAAATTCGATTGCTTTTTCAAATGCAAATTCCTGGCGCTCGGAGCTGTCCATAATACCTAATCCAAGAGCTATTCTGCCCGCGGGTTCACCAAGGTTATTATAAAATTTCTCAGGATGAAGTTCATGGCTTTGTTTATCAATGGAAATAATTTTACATTCTGCAGTCAAACCGGAACCATTAGTAATTAAAATGCGTACGCCAATATCACATCGGAGGGCGCGTAAATGCTTTGATTCAGCATCATGTAGAATGATTCCTTTTGTTGTCGGTTCTAAGTTCTTATAGTAGAAACAATCCATTTGATTGAAATATTGGAAAATTTGTTAATTTGAACTAAATAAATATTACAAATAATAATTGTTCGATATGGCGATCAACGGTACGACACTATTCCACAAACTTCTTGCTCGAAGAGCGCACGATTTCGAACGAGATAATAAAAGCATTCGCTTTTCCTACAAATTTAAATATATTTTACTGACTTTAACAATCTTTGTTTGTACTTTTTTCTTTGCGATAAGGCTGGATTGGTCTGCTAAAAATGAAAGCGAGTATAATGTTGCGCCAGGTTATATTTGGTGGGGACAAACCATAACAGCTAACTACACATATCCGGTGTATAAACAGAAATTATTATACCTTGAAGAAGTCAAAACAGCAAGGAAAAGAACCCCCACTGTGTTTGTTTATCAGTCTTCTGCTTCTTTTGACGCTGATAAAAAGTTGAACTCATTCCTGTCTGGCTTGAGCGACCCTAACGGTATATCCAATACTTCGTTAGCTGATATTCTTTCTGATAAGGTGATTACTGCTTACAGTGAGCTTCCTTCCAATATTAAAAAACGGGATGAAAATGTTATCCGGATTGAATTACGGAAATATTTATCGAATATTTATCAGCATGGATTTATCAGTATTCCTTTGGAGTTGGTAGAACATACGGATATTTGCGTTAGATTAAATAAACTTGAAGAAAAATATTTACAAAAACAATTTTTAACAGACTCTATTCGATTTGTTGAAAATGCCAAGAAGGTTTTGTCAGGAAAGTTATCACATGCATCATTTTTAATTTCACAGGAAATTATTTCGCGAATATTAGTTCCAAATCTGATATATTCAAAAGAGATGACTGATAAAGCTCATGAAAATGCAGAACATTCTGTCGCTAAAACTTCAGGGATTGTACGCAAAGGCGAAAAAATTGTCGAAAAAGGTGAGGTCGTAACGCGTGATATTTTAGTAAAGCTGCGTTCTTATGAGGAATCCCAGTTTGTTCGTGCAGAGAAAAAATTCTCGATTTGGATGTTCATAGGAAGCCTGGGACATGCAACAATTATATATTCGATATTATTACTTTATTTAATGCTTATCAGGCGTCGTATTTTCTATGATAATCTTCAATTAGGCATTATAAGCGGTATGTTGATTTTTATATCGCTTCAGGCATGGCTATCAGTGCATATTATCAGTTCATTTCCTTTTGAATTTTTAATTTTACTACCAGCCTTTTCTATGCTGGCTGCAATTGTTTTCGATTCAAGAACAGCATTCTATATTACGGTTACAATGTCTTTGATGGTTGCCGGTATTCGCGGAAATGATTATGAAACCGGAACCACTATGATGTTTGCCGGTATATTAGCAGCATATACGGTGCGGGATATTCAGAGCAGAACACAGATGTTTCAATCTATATTCTATATTTTTCTTGGATTTGCGTTTGCCCAGGTAGCATTTACATTCGAAAGAACTACAGAGCTAAGTTTAAATCTCAATAAATTTTTAATTTTACTTCTAAATTCGGCTATCTCGCCTATGATTACATTCGGCGTGCTTTTTATAATCGAACGGGTTTCGAATATATCTACAGATTTGAGGATAAAAGAATACGATAATTTGAAGCATCCGTTATTATTGAAAATGTCTGAAATTGCTCCGGGAACTTATCAGCATACATTATCCCTTGCAACTCTTGCCGAACGTTGCGCAATAGCAATAAATGGCAATCCGCTGTTAGTCAAGGTCGGGACATATTTCCATGATATTGGTAAAATTGCCAAACCCGAATATTTTGCAGAAAATCAACTCGATTTCGAAAATAAACATGATTCATTAACTCCAAAGAAAAGTGCTGCTGCTATTCGGGAGCATGTTACGAACGGAATGGAACTCGCCAATCAATATAAGCTCCCAAATAGAATTTCGGATTTTATTCCAATGCATCATGGAACAACTAAAATCAAACATTTTCTTGCTAAAGCTCTTGAGGAAGCACATGGCGCTCCGATTGACGAAAAAGATTACCGTTATCCGGGACCAAAACCGAATAATAAAGATACTGCTATAGTCATGATATGTGATTCTGCCGAAGCATTGACTCATGTTGTGGATAAGAACTCGCAAGATTACGAAAAATCAATCGAAAAGCTGATTCAGGAGCGCATTTTGGATGGTCAGTTCAATGAATGTAATATTACTTTATCTGAACTTAATGTAATTAAGGATGTATGCATCAAGCATTTCTTAGGTATTTCACATTCCAGGATAAAATATAAAGATATACCCCAGGATGAAGAAATTGAAGATAATTAATGAATGAACACCTTGAAAAAATAGAATTGCCCAAGGATTTCACAAGAGAAATATCGAATTTTCTTCATTATCTTGAATTGGAAAAAGGACTTTCGCAAAATACTAAAATCTCATATAAACAAGATTTAATGCGCTATGCGGAGTTTCTTAATTCCTTAAATATACTTAAATTTTCTTTATCATCACAATCCGATATAAGTGAATTTTTATCATTACTTTCTAAATTAGGTTTGTCGACTTCGAGCCGGACCCGTTATTTATCCTCTATCCGGAATTTTCATAAATTTCTTCTATCTACTGGAAAATCAAACAGGGACCCTTCTGAAGCCGTGGATTTACCTAAGCCATCAAGAAAATTACCTGATACTTTGTCAATAGAGGAAATAAATAAAATCATTGAACAGCCGGATATTTCCAAACCTTCCGGAGTACGGGATAGAGCTATCCTTGAAACACTATATGCGTGCGGACTCCGGGTATCCGAACTCACCGGTTTGAAGCAGCGGGATTTGTTATTCGATGCTGAAATAATCAGGGTTTTTGGAAAAGGGAGCAAGGAGAGGATTGTACCAATCGGTCATTCGGCAATGGATTGGCTCAGAAATTATATTGTCTCGGTTCGCCACATTTTCGCAAAAGGGACGGTTAGTGAAGATGCTTTATTCCTGAGCCAAAAGGGTAAGCAGCTAACCCGCATGGCAATCTGGAAATTCGTAGATGCTTATTCACGAATGGCAAATCCCAATAGAAAGATACATCCTCATATATTCAGGCATTCCTTTGCAACGCATTTGCTGGAAGGAGGCGCTGACTTGCGGGCAGTTCAGGAAATGTTAGGACATTCGGATATTTCGACAACGCAGATATATACTCATATCGACCGTGATTACATCAAGGAAGTTCATCGCACATTCCATCCGAGAGCATGATATGAAATGGAATAAACCAGGGAAAATAATTTTTACTTCTTCCTTTTGTTTTGGTGTTATAATTGCGTTAGTTCTTTTTCTCATTGACCCAAATATATTTACTTACTTTGGCGATGCAACCTCAAGATTAGTTCAGTCAAGATATTTCGGAACTTCAGAAAAATTTTGGGGAGAGGTTCATCAGCTTACATGGCTACCATTGCCGTATATATTAATATTTCCGTTTACACAAATTGATATTCTATTATTCACAGGATTAGCTGGTAGCATTATAGGACTGACCTGCCACAGTCTATCGAGTGTTTATATATATAAATCAACTTCCGGATTGAGTTTCAAAAAGTCAACAAGTGTTACCATTACGCTTCTATTTGCACTTAATCCTGCGCTGCTATATATCAGTATGACTGCAATGTCCGAAGCGCCTGCAATTTTATTTTTAATATTGACGATTTTCAATTTTAATCAATACCTGTTATATAGAAACAAAAGCCAATTAATGTTTATATCTATCTTCGCAATGCTTGGTTCATTATGCCGCTATGAGCTTTGGGTGCTGGCAGTTATTTTTTCATTATTCAATTTATTCGTATCCAATGACAAAATTTTTAAACGAACTTTAGTATCATTCTTAGCTATATCAGGTATATTCGCCTGGCTTATATGGAACCAATGCATTTTCAGTGATTATCTATATTTTCTACATGCCGATTATTACTCATCAGGTTGGCAGGCTATTTACCAGCCTTCCGGCTCACTCGTCAAGTACGATTTAATTGCATCAGTCAAATTGTTTTATATAGCCATTGTTTCAAATAATGGTATTTTCTTAATATTGATTTCAATTGCCGGATTATTTTTTTTTAGAAAATGTAATTTTTATTTTCTTTTATTTCTATTAATACTACCTCTAACTATTTTCCTATTGATGTTTTCAGGTAAAGCTGAAGTATCTTTTTACGGGATGAATTTCAGGTATTTTTTACTTTCATTCCCGGCAATTTTAATCTTTGCAGGTTTGGCTATTGATGCGGCGTTCCGAACAAAATTTCATATACCTGTATTAGTAATTGTTTGTTTGTTATTTTTCGACAATTATATTTATTTCCTTGTTAAACCCGTACCAAGAGTGACTTCATTCCATGAAGCTTCAGCAAGCTATTTCAGTACAAGATATAATAGTTCTATGGAGATTTGCTCAGCTTTGAAAGGAATTGTAACTAAGGAAAATATTCTGTTTCTCACACCATCGGGAGTTGCTCATCGTTTAATATTAATTTCAAAAATTCAACCGGAGCGAAGCGAAATAGGCAATATTCATAATTCCAAATATCAGGATATATCTTTTATCAAAAAATTTGATATATTAATTATTTTTAAAAAGAGCTTAAGTGACGGTAGTTTTTTTTCATCCGGAAAAGATGTGTATTTATCAGCCATGAAAAACAGTTTTGAAGAAGTATTAAACAACGAACATTATCTTCTTTTGAAAAAGAAAGCAGAAAAATGAAATTCAATGCTGAGGAATTATTCGACCTTACAACAGATAGTCCGCAATTCTTCAAGGTTACAGGCTTGGATGAATCTTATGCTTTCTGTAGAAAAGTTGCATTTTCCCATTATGAAAACTTCCCTGTCGCTTCGATTCTACTGCCTAAGCAACAAAGAGATTACATAGCTGCAATTTATACTTTTGCCCGTATTGCAGACGATATTGCCGATGAATTAACAGAAATCCCGATTGAAAGAAGATTAGATGCCCTCGCACGAATGGAAGCCCTTTTACGAATAAAAACACATAATCCTGTTTTTATGGCTATTGCGGCAACTATGGCTGCATTTTCAATTCCATCACTACCTTTTCAAAAACTGTTAGAAGCATTCCGAAGAGATGTAGGTTTTGTCCAACCTGAAAATTTCGATTCAATTAAAAATTATTGCGAGCATTCAGCCAATCCCGTTGGAGAGCTTGTACTGCGGATTTTCGGATTGTATTCGGCAGAAACTGCTCCTTTGTCGGATGCAATTTGTACCGGGTTGCAATTAGTAAATTTCTGGCAGGATTTAACTGTTGATTTGAAAAAAGAACGGTGCTATATACCCAAAGATTATTTGATAAAATATGAACTTTCAAAAGAAAATTTGCAGGATGAAAAAAAAAGCATTAAATTGGAGTTATGTTTAAGTGAATTATATGACTTAACGGAATCTTTTTTTACTCTTGGAAGAGGACTCATTCCGCTGCTGAAGCATTTTAAATTAAAACTTGAAATCGCAGCTACAATAGCAGGAGGCTCATTCGTCTTAGATAAGGTCAGGATGCTGGGAACGGATATTTTGAACAAAAGACCTGCAATTTCAGGTAAAATAGATGTGTTACGAGTGATTTTTCGAACCATAACTAGGGAATTAATTTAATATTACGATGGAAGTTATTTCATATACGGATTTGGCAGCACACGAAAGGGTAGAGGCACGGAAACCGGAGCGCTCGAACTTTTACTACTCTTTTTCTTTTCTACCAAGAGAAGAGCGTAATGCAATCAATTCCATTCATGCCTTTTGCAGCTACATCGATGATATAGTCGATTTGGATGCCAATCCCGAAGACAAGCATAAACAGATTAAATTGGATAGACTTTCATGGTGGGAGCGCGAAATTGATAAAATTTATTCCGATAATGTTTCAGGTCCTTTAATAACTCCATTAGTAGCTGTTATAAAGCGTTTCGGTATTCCCAAACAATATTTCCTTACATTAATTAACGGCTGTCGACGTGATTTGATACAATTCCGTTACTCCACTTTTGAAGAATTAAAGGAATATTGTTATTCGGTTGCTTCGATTGTGGGTTTAATCAGCATCGAAATATTCGGTTATAAATACGAGGAAACCAAGAACTACGCTACATATTTAGGATATGCTTTGCAACTTACCAATATTCTACGCGATATAAAATTCGATAAGGATAGAGGATATATCTACCTTCCTAAAGAGGATATGGACAAATTCGGATATTCTGAGGAAGACGTTATTGGTGAAGTTTACGATGAGCGATTTGTTGAATTGATGAGGTTCGAGGTAAACCGTGTTCGTGAATTCTATCACAAAGCCAGGACATATCTGCATCCCGACGAACGCGTCACGGTATTTGCAGCCGAAATCATGGATGCCATTTATTATCGATTACTTGAAAAAATCGAATTAGAGGATTTCAATGTTTACAAGGAGAAAATCCGGGTTGCCAATTCGCATAAATTTTTGATAGCAATCAAGCACTGGCTTTCGATTCGAATGTTCGTAAAAAGAATTAAAGTGAGAAATGAATAAAATAATTAAATATTTTTCATATATAGCCGATTAATTATGAAAAATAATTCATTTTGTTAAAATTATTTTTTAAAATTGATAATAAATGAAAAAAAAAAGGTTTTAAATCGGAGGAAAATATGAATTTTGGTCAGGATAAAAGACGAGACAGTAACAGGGTTAATAACCGCCCAGGTTATTTCAAATTGGATGTTGATAAGCAAATAAAGTTAGAACATATTGTTTCCACCAGTACAACAAACCAAATCAATAAAGTATTAAAAGAATGGATTGACGAAAAGGAAGTGAATAAAATAAATAATCTTAAAGCCCTAATAGAGGAATATAGAAAAAAAGCTAAGAGTTAGATCAGTTCATAAAGTTCATAAAGAAGAAAAGCAGCAACTACCTAATAAAAAGAAAAATTTGAATTCAATAGGAATCATTGATGGTAAAAAAAAACTTTTCGAAGGGTTTGTTTATGGATAATTTATCGTTTACCATTGAAAATTGAGACCGCGCGCCATCAACTTCATTGATACTCATCCGAATAGATGATTTTTTTTGACAAAGCCACACACAAAAAACGATTATCAAATTAAATAAATCCCATTAAAAGAGAAGCAAAATACGAGTATAATAATAGCGAGCCATCCGAGTAACTTCCTTTTTGAGCTAAGTTGCTCAGAATCTTCGATAGGAGGATGGTCAAGTTTGATAATGAATTTTCCAATACCAGCCCAAATCAGCCATCCTACCCATCCATCGAACCAAATACTAAAATGAATTTTAAGCCAGGTAATAATTGGCATAAGGTTATTTTGCAAGAATATATAAGGTTTGAAAGCATAATCGATCTGGAATTGCCGGAATAAAATTTCAAGTATTCCTCCGAACCCAATAAAGATGATAAACCATAAAAAAATTCTTGCTATCCGCTTTTGATTATTGCCGAACATTGCATAAACAATATGACCGCCATCTAACTGCCCGAATGGAAGCAAATTCAGCATAGTTACAAACATTCCAAACCACCCGACACATAAAAACGGATAATGATAAATCTCATTCATAGGAGGGACAAATCCGCCGAAATTAGCCGCAACCTTTGCAAGCATTGAATATAATAAGGTATCTCCGAAAAATATCCCGAATGGTGGGATCTTGCCCTTGAAGTTAATGATATACTCAGGATGAATAGAGTAAATATAATCAATCGTGGGTAGTGTTGCAAGTCCGTAAATAATAAATCCAAGGCAAACAATAAATCCTGCTAATGGACCAGCTACGCCAATATCAAAAAGGGCTTTCCGTGATAGAATCGGAGTTCGTGTACGTATGACAGCCCCGAAAGTGCCGAAATTAGGTGTCACCGGAATAGGCATAGGAATGTAGTAGGGAAGAGTAGCATCTACTTTATGCCGGCGGGCTGCGAAATAATGACCGAATTCATGAGCAGAAAGGAACAGCATGATTAAAATGGAGTAGGTCAAACCGTAATGCCAGTTGAGTGCTTCAGTGAAATCCTTGTTCATCCAGGCAGATCCATAAATGGTCGTTGTAAGAAAGGTAGAACAAAATAGAATGAGAGGAACCTTCCATTTAATTTTACCAAATGTAGGTTTTGGTTGAAATTGTTGGCTTAAAGATAGAGTATCTAAATTATTTTCATCCTGCATTATTTTGCTCTATTTCTTTTTCTTATTTATTGATTTATCAAAATATACAATATTTGCATTATTGTCCATAGTTAATTTACCGTTGAATTTTTTTATTTTAAGACCAAGGAAAACCTTGACTCTTGAGAGTTCCAAGCCGGATTTCATAGCAAAGGCTGCTATTGGTATTCTTAGGGAATTATACCTCAACATATCAATAAATATCTTATTTAATCTCTTTTTCGAAGGTCTTCTCTTACTTTGGGTGGCAGAATGAATAAAGATAATACCTGCAACCATACAACCAAAAAACATATAGGTCAAACCATCCGGAACATTTTGCAATAATTTAGGTAATGATTTGATGGATACTCGAATTGCAAAGAAGATACTTCCAAAGAAAATCCAAATCATTCCTGTAATTAAAATAATTAAGTACATTATTTATTTAAATATTTCATGATAAATCAACATTCTATAAGACTTTATTTCAAGTTATTGGTTACCCGGTTATTTTCGAAAAAACGACAGATTAAAATGGTAAACAAAACTCTTAATTCATAACTAATAACTCATAATTAATTATGTTCTTTTAAATTGCTTATCAAAATCCGCAAGTGGTTGCTCGAGTGCTACAGGTCTGCCGTGTGGGCAAACATAAGGCATAGAACAATTAAATAATTGTTCAAAAAGCGAAACCATTTCTTCTTTTGTAAGTTTATCCCCGGTCTTTATTGCAGCCTTGCAGGAATAAGATGCAGCCAAGCTATCACGATTATCGGAAATACGGATTTTCTTTTCTTCCTCGAATTGCGTCAAAATCTCTAAGAGAGCATTTTCTTCCGAGCCGCTTTTAACATCCTGTGGCACTGTTCGCAGTTCAATATCAGTCTCACCTATAATAGTAAAAGTAAAACCTAATGCAAATAAATCATTTTCAAGGATTTTCAGAATTGAAAGTTCGGGACTTGAAAACTTCAATCTGATTGGAAAAAGCAAATTCTGTGCATAGGCAAATTCACGGTTCATGGCTTTCAGAGCCCGCTCATAAAGAACCCGTTCGTGTGCGGCATGCTGGTCAATTATTAATAATCCCAAGTCTGTTTGAGCAAAAATATATTTATTATGGAGTTGCCAGATACTTGTATCACTATTAACAGGGCTTGAAGTAAAATCATGGGAACGACTATCGCTAACATTTTCATTCTTTCCGAAAAGCGCATCGAAAGCAGATACTTCAGGAATTTTCTCCTGAAATGGTTGCTGTTGTGTCGATTTCCAATTTCCTGATTGATGTTGATAATTAAAATTTGAAGAATAATTTTGTTGACTACGCTTTGGAAAATCAAGAATTTCTCCGGTAGTTTTGTCAACAATGATTTTATCAGAATCCTTTATGCCCGGAGGATGACTTTCGAAAGGTTGTCGCTGCAGATGTTCCGAAAGCTTGATTGACGGCATAAGATTATTTCGGCTGAGCGCTTCTGCTACGGCTTTGTTTATTGAACTGAAAACGAAGCGTTCGTCGTCAAATTTAACTTCATGCTTTTGGGGATGTACGTTAACATCTATATGTTCCGGATTGATTTCAAGAAAAATTACGAATACCGGCTGATAATTTTTTTCCAAAAGATGCTCGAACGCTGAAAAAACGGAATATGCAAGTGAACGGCTTTGTATTGACCGTCCGTTCAGAAAAAAGTACTGACCTGTGCGTGATTGCTTAGCTAAATGAGGCTTGCCTATATAGCCGCGAATTTTAATAAAATCCGTGTCATATCCAACTTCCATAAGAGATAACGCAACCTTTTCACCAAGTGTATTACTGATGCGTGTAATAAGAGGTTCAGGCTTTAAATTGAAGATAAGTGAGTTGCCATCGTAATAAGTAAAACTTTTATCAGAAAATGATAGGGCAAATTTAAGCATAGTCTCTGATATATGTCGGAATTCGGTTAGATTGGAATGTAAAAACTTTCGGCGTGCCGGAACGTTATAAAAAAGATTTTTAACGAATACCTGAGTGCCTTTTTCTGTTGCAAAAGGTTCGATTTCAATTTCATTTAATGGTTCGGACATTAAACGCCATCCTACCTGTTCATCATTGCGCCGGGTACGAATTTCAAGTTGGGAAATGGCTGTTATGGATGCGAGAGCTTCACCCCGGAAGCCGAGAGTCATTATTTTTTCCAAATCTTCTGAAGTGTAAATTTTACTTGTAGCATGACGTTTGACTGAGAGTTCCAAATCCGGCTTTGACATACCATCCCCATTGTCGACAATATGAATCAGGGATTTACCGGCATCCCGTACAACAACTGCAACTGAATCGGCGCCAGCGTCGATAGAATTTTCAACTAACTCTTTAACGACGGATTCAGGTCTCTGTACTACTTCACCAGCCGCAATCTGATTAGCTATGAAATCGGGAAGAATATTAATTATGGATGTCGGCAGGATATATTTTTGATTCATATATTGTAAACAATTAAAATTATCAGAGCCATTTCTTTTTCTTAAAATAAAAAAGCATCATACTACCAATTAAGGTCATAATAAATAAAATAATGAAATATCCAATACGCCACTCTAACTCAGGCATAAACCTGAAATTCATTCCGTAAACTCCGGCTATAAATGTCAGTGGGATGAAGATAGTTGAAATAATTGTCAGGAGTTTCATTATTTCATTAAGTTTGATACTTGCCTGGGATAAATAAATATCAAGTATGGAAGATGCTATTTCACGCATGGCTTCTAAGTTCTCAACAACGTGGACAGTGTGCTCGCTCAAATCTTTATAATATATATTTGCCTTATCTTTAATCCATTCCGAATCTTCGTTATTAAGCTTGGTTGTTATCTCGCGAAGGGGCCAAACCAATCTATGAGCATTGATTAGTAATCTTCTTAATTTATGAATTCTGTCCAATGTATTTTTCTTTTGATTATCGGTAATTTCCTCTTCGAGTAATTCAACTGTATCATTTATCCGGTCTATAGTTTCAAAGTAATTGTCCACAATAAAATCGAGAAGAAGGTACAATATATAATCGGGACCAATCTCATTAATTTTTTTATTACTATTGAATTTTGGTTTGACGGCATCAAATATATTTATATCGCAATCGGTGAATGATATAAGAAAATTTTTTTTTAGGATAAAACTGATATGTTTCGATGATAAATCCAGAGCATCAGTTGATAGAACTATGGATTTAATGGTAACAAAAATATATTCATCATAGAAAACGATAGTAGGACGAGATGATTCATTGCATATATCCTTAATATCGACCGAGTGTATGCCGAATTGGGAAGATAGTTGTTTTATAATCTCATTATTCGAATGATAAGCGATAGAAAGCCATTGAACTGACAAGTCACTACTCAAATCGGGAATGGAATCTATTGAACTGTATTCCTCTTCAATAAAACCACCATTTATAAATTTAGTTAATTTTATTTCCACACAATCCTTAATTCCCTCCTGGGAGAGAATAAAAGTGTGAAAGGTATCTTCATTTGATTCAGGATTCATATAAAAGAATAATTATTAGATTATTAATTATGAGTATTTAAATGAATTATAGGTGGTTTTAAAAACTGAAGATACTGTCATTCCTTCGAACTTAGGAATCCCCCTACTGAAGTGGTTCGGGAGATTCCTTAAATAGTATGAATGATAGTATTAAAACTACCCGTATTTCAATTATGGCATTGAAGGTCTGTTTGGATTACCTTTAATAGAAAGCAACTCAATTTCAAAAATAGTCAAAGTATTACCGGGTATTGTAGGAGGAGCGCCTTTTTCTCCCCAACCCAAATGCGGAGGCATAACTAAACGCCATTTAGCACCGGGTTTCATTAATGAAAAAGCTTCAATCCAACCGGGGACCATATTAGCCGGGTCAATTTTCAAAGTGACCGGAGTTGGGACAGGACCACGAGTATAGGTATTATCGAATTCCTTACCATCAATAAATGAACCCTTAATATGAACTATTATGCTGTCACCAGGCATTGGGGGGCGGCCTGAACCTTGCTTTAGAATTTCGTATTGTAATCCGCTTGCCGAAACTTTTACTCCAGGTTTCTTCTGATTTTGTTCTAAAAATTTCGGACCTTCTATTTTGTTTTGTTCACCTTTTTGAACAAACTGCATGCTATCTTGGGCAGATCTGTTGTCCTTTTTAGCATTTAATTTTTTCTGTAATTCGTTGAAGACCCTATCTATTTCAAGATTAGTCATAAGTTGTTTCGATGTATCACCTGCAATGCCATGTTTGAGCCCTGCAACCAAATAGGTAACATTCGGAATCAAGGTATCCGCCTTCATTCTTAATCCCATCTGGACACCAACCATATAGCTGAATTTATCGTTGAATTCATTTGGTTTGGGTAGGTTGGAATCTACATTGTCAAGATTTACCTTTTCTTTACAAGCTGTTACAACAAACACTGCAAGTAAAATTAATGTTATTCTTTTCATTTTTTTCCTAAAAATATTAATAAAAGTCAAGTATTTTATTCATTATTATTACAAAATTTTCTGAAACATGATTACAGGGCTTAAGAGATTGATTTTAAAATCTTTATTTGTTATGAAATAATCACCAAACCTTTTTCATCTGTTAATCAAAAAATATTTTAGTTGACGGAAGGCTCGATTTGATATTATTTTTTTCCGATTCGGAGAAGGTATTACCCTCTAAATAAAGCTCCCTTAAAAAAGTTAATTTTGAAATATTTTGTGGTAATTCAGTTAAGTCATTACTGCCGAGGTTAAGGATTTGGAGCTGTTTCATACGGGCAATAACTTCAACAGTTCTGGAATGAATTAATTGTGGATTGCCGGATATATCGAGCTTTTCCAACAAAACCAGGTTTTCGAATCCTGTGGGAAGGACTTTCAAATCATTTGAAGAAAGATTCAGTTCAATTAAATTTTTCAGAGATGAGAAGCCATTAGGTAAAGTAGTTAAACTATTCTGCGTGACATTTAATTCCAGAAGATTTTTGAGTAATTCAATATCGGGTGGAATAGTTCCTAAGGATTGTCCTCCAAGGCATAGTTTATATACTTTGAGCGGTTCTTTTAAGGCATCCGTTAAAGACAAATACAATTTTTGCCCAATAGACGAAAGGGAATCATTTGACTGAATTGAATTTCCCAAGGCAGAATTTAGCTGAAAGAACAACCCAATAAAAATCAGGATATAATTAAATGGTATTAATTTAATAAGCATAAAAATTTCTATAAATATTAAAACTACAAAATTAACAAATCTAAGAATATAGATGAAAAAATACTTGAATAATAAAATAGTATTTTGTATTATTACATTTTAGATTATGGTTAATTTTATTACAATTATGAAGCAAAATAATTTTCTCCAATATGCCTCTTATACGTGCCTAATGATGGGATTAAGGAAATTAATGATGCTATCACTTTTGTTTTATTTATCCTTTTTTTCGCAACCTTCCCTTAAGGCTCAGATTTTCATATCCGCCGTTGTTGATTATTCACTACCAATGGGCAAATTCAAAACTGTAAATGATAATGGTACCGGTTATGGTGTAACAGTCGAATCCCGTAAATATTGCGAGCTATGGTATGGACTGACAATTGAGAAATACAAGTATGATACTATTTCAGGAAAACCAACCATACACTATAATGAAATTGTCCAAATATCTCCCCATTTAAAATATGTATTCGTACCGGCTTCGTGTGCTAAATTTGCAATTCAGCCATATATCATTGGAGCGCTGATTTTCAGCACCATTGAAGGGAATGATACAGAATCAATTTTGGGCTGCGGAGCATCACTCGGAGGAGGTATTTGCATGCCTTTCAAGCTTTTTAAATTTTGCTGGTCACTGGAAATAAATGCACAATATTCTGCTCCTAATTTTATCCTGAGAGCCGACGGAAGACCATCTTTAGAGGCAGTAAATATCGGAGCATTAATAAGTATCGGATTATAATTTTTTCATTGATTTCATAAGATAAATTTGAATATGATTGATGTTAAGAATTTTAAAAATTAATAGTAAATCGAATTACTCAAGGAAATGTCATTTAAGAATTAATTTTAAATTATATTTGATACCTTGTTTTTTCCTCTTAATATGCTGCTCTGTTACCAAGAGATTCGATGATGCAATCAGAATAAAGGAAAAGTTTGAAAATCAATACACTATGAGACCCGGGTCAAATGAGAGTCGAAATGGAAAAACTTTGCGTGGCACAGCAGTAAAGATTCAGGTTATTTCACGTCCTGATTCTTGTCCTGTAACAGTGACTACTAAGTACAGCAGCCAGGTTGTATTAGTTTTTTTGGATGAGAATTCTGTGGATAAATCAGAGAATTTTGAAACCATACCAATTGAAAATATTGAATTAGTCAACTCTTTCGTTAATTTACCAGATAGTCAAAATAAAAAAATCAATGTTTTCGAAGTTTACAATAATCCAAATGAAGTACGTTCACTTCGTGAAATACCAGTCGATACTATTATTATCGATACTTGCTGCCCTTGCCGCTGCCAGCCATTGAGTTTAGAGCTTGATATAAGTTGCCCAAAGCGGACATATTCAAGTTTCTTCTCGGAACTTCGCGCCGGATATGCCATTTATAATGATAAAATTAACCTGTTTTCTGAAAAAGTACGTCAGGGCTGGATGTTCGAAGGTGTTGGCGGTATGAGGTTTGGAGCTGAAAAAGAATGGGGAATAGGTCTGGCTTTATCAACCGGTATAATGGCACGTAATTCTTTTAAATTGGAAGATGCTATGCGTTATACAGTTATGCTGCACGGCAGGTACCAATCAACAAAAGAGAAGTTTTTAGGATTATGTATGCGTCCTTTTATTTACGGACAATTCGGGCTTACAGTAGATGATTTGTCATTGAAACTTATGGATTTTAATTTCGGCTCCGGATGCGAAGATTGTAAAAAGTATTTAAAAGACCTCCAGGCAAATAATTTAATTCCTGGAATTGATTTTTCTCTGCCAATATCCTTTGGCTTTGGAGTTGGGTTCGATATACCGGTAGTTTCATTTTTTGATTTATCGGTTGATATTGGATTCCGCTCTCTTGGATTCGGAGAATCAGCCCAGATTGCAGGATTTGAAAATGTTCCGTCACTACGAAGGATAAATATGTTTCTTATGCGCTTTGGCATTACTTATTAGAAATTATTTTATGAGATATTAATGAGAAATACAAATATTAAATATAAAAACAATTTCAAAAGTCCGGTAGAATGTCATTCTGAACGAAGTGAAGAATCCACTCCCAATATTACTTCTGGATTCTTCACTTCGTTCAGAATGACATTCTTCCACTTTTTTGAATTATCTAAAAAACTCTTTAGCATGGAAGTTGTCCAATTTGAATTGAACACTAAATTTAATCTATATATAATTAGAAATATTTTATTTCTATGTATGTTAATTCTCTTCTCTTGCGGAGATTGCAATTTAATCACTGCAGATTATCCCTGCCAGATTCGCGAAGCAACGATTACATTATTCGACCCGCGAGTCAATATCATTAACGATTCTGTTATTGTGCCTGTTCCTACATACTCCAATCATACATTCCAGTTCCCAAATGATAATGCCAGTTCCGGTTTACTGACTAATGATAATCGTTTCGATGTAAAGGATGTGAAAAAGCAGTTCATTGTTCTGGATAATATTGAATATACTCCTTCCGGCAGCAACGAGACTCACACCGTTCAGCTTGTAAGTATCAATCCCTCAAATACAAATATGATAGGTGATTTAATGGTCGTCGATGTAAATATGAATTCTACTCCTAATTCGGCATTACTTCGCTTCTATGGCTATTTAGCACGCTTTCCGAATGATTTCTTTTCGGAGGATGCATATAAATTCTGCCAGCAATATCTTGAAGGGTATCGAAAGAGTGATATTAACTATGGGAAAATTCGTCAACAATCAACCTCGAATGGCTCAGGACTTCCCAATTCAGTTCAAAAGCTATACAATATTAATAATATTAGAGTATTGGACTCCAAAGGAAATGATGTTAGTGATATTTATAAAAGTTCAATACCTTCAAATATATTATCCGGCATATATTCAAGCAATAAATCAACTGCAATCGATATCCAGGTGAAAGCCGGTCAGGTTTATTATTACAAAGCAAGGAACGGTAAAGAATTCGCTGTCGTAATAGTTGATATTAGACAGGGCACTTTCGAACCTTTCATGAAGCGTGTAACAATCAAGTTTTCCGAGTTGGTAGGAACAAAAACTACTGAATGTCCAACTCAATAATTGGATTTAGAAAATTGAAAAGACAAAATACATATAACATGAAAACAGCTCTGAATAAGGGATTTCATAGACGGAATTCTGATTCTTTAATTAATGAATTTTGTTTTTGTGATTTGTCATTTATTCGAAATTCTAAAATCATTTTATTGATATTCAGTTCTTTCTTACTAATTCAATTTACTTCATGCAAAACCACACAACAACAAGTATTACCGCCTAATAATGTATCTGCTATTAATACAAAATCGGATAATTTCGCACCTGCTCGAAGACCCATTGCGGGCTCACAGCTTAATCCATGCGCTGAAAATATAGTTACTGATTCCTTAAACCAACAACTCAATGTCAATCCATCTAAAGAATTTATCAAAAAATTATTCGGTCATGAACAGGCAAAATTTGCTGATGCAATCACGTTTTTGAGCGATAACTCAGGTTTTTTATCCATTTCTTATTCAACCATTTCTGAAGCAAGTTCTTCAATTACTAATAAAGTTGGTGGCACCGATATTTTCGAATTCTCTGAACTTAATGGAAAATACTCTTTATCCTGCCATGAGCCTCCTATTAATACCAAAACATGGGACTCTCATCCGTTTGCTGTTGCCGATGGAAAAGGGAATATCCTTTTGATTTGGTCATCGGACAGGGAAGATAATCTCGGAGGTTATTCCTTACCTTTTGTGAATTTCATAAGTCTCGATAATAAGGTAAATCCAACAAAAGGCAACTCCGATTTGTACTTTGCATTTCGCATAGGTGGCAAGTGGAGAGAAGTTTGGAATTTTTCTTCTATATCAACCGATATTAATTCCACTTTCAATGATGAAACTCCTTTTCTTTACTGTATATGCCATACTTCAATTATATATTTTGCATCTAACCGCAACGGCTCAACTCCTACGGACTTTGATATTTTCTCTTTGAAAATCCATATTGATTTCGATAAACAGCAAATCACTGCATTGTCCCATCCGGAGTCGCTCCCGAAAGGAAATAATGAAATTAATTCTAAATCGAAGGAATTTTATCCAATTGTTTTGAAATCAAATAACACTCAGGATTCAGCCAAATCGTACTTATATTTCTCATCCGACAGATATAAGGAACCAGTGAGGATTAATCAGGACACAATCATGCAATGCGTAGGTGGATTTGATATTTACCGTTATCCCATCGATGTAGATTGCAGGAATCCTATTATTACTTATAATATAGTCTTAAAAAATGCCGAAAACCCCTCTGAGAAAGTTAAATCGCCTGTTATTGAGATTCGAAGGCAAGATGGAAGTATATTTCAAAGAACGGAAGAAATTTCCGAATCATTCAAATTGAATTACGGCGAGAAGTACTCTGCTTCTGGCGGTTCCCATTGGAATCAAATTGAATGTGAAGGTTCGGACAGAACAATTAGCCATTATATGGGAAGAAGAATCCTGAATCTTGAACCTCAAATTAATGAACGAAAAGTGGAAATCGAGTATGATTCTATCGTTCGGAGCAAAAGAATAGTTGAGTACGACACTACTTATCCTATCAATAAATTTAAACTCTCTGCCTTTTCCGGCGCTTCTTCGGATACACTTCCTATCCTGAATATAAATTATGCTAACGACTCTATTTTTGTCAAATACCTTCAAATCACTGAAAGAGTGAGGATTGAAGACCCTTTGCATAAGACATTTAAAAGAAAAATTCCTGTTTATGATACTATTCCGCAATATGACACAACATTCTATAAAACCTTTGATACCTTAGCTCAATCGAAACTATCGTTACTTGGTAATTTCCCATCGTTACTGCCTTTGCAGGACACAACTATTTTCGATACGATAAATATATATCCCAAATATTATTACTTCCCGCCCTGCCATTGGGATTTCATTACTCATTTGGATGAATACCGCAGGAACGTTCCTTATTTCCAGACTGGTTTTTGGGAGGTCAATACATCCTCCAATTTGAAGCAGCACTTGCAGCAGATTACCTCCAAGTTATTTCATGATGCTACCTTTATTGAATTACATCCTGAAAACCAGTATTTCGGCGTCAGTACTAAGTCTAAAGGAGACACATTAAAGAAAGAAGCTCAGAAAAACAGGCGGAATAACCGAATTGCTGAATACATCCAATATGCTAAGGATGTTGACAAGAATTTGAATATTATGAGGGAAGAAATCGCAGAAAAGATTCTTCCGACTTATAATGAATTAATTACCCGAATCCCCACTTCAAACAGTAAATTAATCATCCAGATTGAAGGCTACAGCGATTTGCGACCCATTCTGCGCGGTCATTATATCGGTCAACAGGTTAAATACGTTAGCGGAGATTATGATTCCATCACTCGTAGAATTGCAACAAAACTCATTACTATCAAACCGAACGAATCTTTAGTTGGCAAAGACAACGAGGATTTATCCCTGCTTCGGGCGTATTACGGGTATCTGGAAATCCTGAAAAAGCTCGAAGAGAATGAATTATTCAGGCAGTTCGAAGAGAGTGGAGAAGTGCTGATGCCGCATAAGGTACTCGACCCGCATGAATTCGAAAAAGCCTTTGAAAAAAGCAAAATCATTTTTCTTGTCGTTGGCAAAGGTGTTGATGTTGAGGGAACAGTTAAAATCAAAGACTCGGGTAAAGATTATTATTCATTAGACCCCGTGCGCCGTATAAATATTATTATATCCCGCATTGAATATGTCAATGGAACAATGCTGGACGCTCCTTGCTGCAAACCAAAATAATTGTTAATGGTTAATGGTCAATGGTTAATGAAAAAATTAAAATTATAAGTTCTGAAATCCTATAATCATTAAATCCAATTAATCCTAATTCAGACACTTCATATCCTTTTACCGCTTTTCTATGCTTTTGTACACATTTCTACGGTTTTCTACGATTTTTCAAATTCGACTTATTGAGATTCGTTGTCATCCGATTACTGTGAGTCATCGGATGACTAAATTTCAAAATTTGTGAACAAATTGAATAATCTTGGTAAAGTATTTACGCATTTTTTTTTATTCATTTCCTTTGTGTCCTTTGTGAAAATTTCTTTGTGTCCTTTGTGTTAAAATACTTCACTTAATTACAGAAAATATTTTACCACAAAGGTCACGAAGGTAAGCACAAAGGGCTCAAAGATATTCTGCCAAACTTTCAAAGAACGTTGCTATGCAAAAATAATAAGTCAAAAAGTAATACCAAGAAAAGGATGTAGAAATAATTTTAAAATGATTTTTATAATAAATACTTTTTCATTCGTTATTGAAAATATGAAAGCGAAAGTTTATATTGAAACGAGCATTATCAGCTACCTTGCCGCAAAGCAAAGCAGGGATTTGATTGTAGCGGCAAATCAACAGATTACTCATGAATGGTGGGATAATAGAAGAAACCTGTTTGATTTGTTTTCATCTTCACTTGTAATTGAGGAAGCAAGCAAAGGTGATTCTGATGCTGCTAACAAAAGACTTGCAATATTAAATAATATAAATATTATTGGTTTAAACCCTGAAATAATGAAGTTTGCCGGTATGATAATTAATGGCAGGATTTTGCCAACAAAGGCAAGTGATGATGCCATTCATATATCTGTAGCAATTATTTATAGCTTTGATTATCTTTTGACATGGAATTGTAAACACATAGCTAATGCAGAGATCCAGAAACAAATATTAAAACTGGCTAACAAATTTGGTTATGAAATGCCGGTTATTTGTACACCTTATGAATTATTAGGAGAATAGAAAATGCGGAATGACCCAATAATTGAAGAACTCCATAAAATCCGGGAGGAACATGCTGCGGAATTTGATTTCGACTTGAATAAAATCTATCAAGACCTTAAATCAAAAGAAAAAAGCATGAAATTTAAAATTCTCGATTTACCAACAATAAATCATGCAGATAGAATGGTTATTGCAGAGGATTCAACGGAATATCATTAAAAATTTAGAATTTAATTGGTAGTTATGAAATATAAATCATCGTTCGAAGAAATATGGGAAGCTCGTCAACAGATATACAATGACTGCAACAACAATCCCAAAGACTTGATTGAATATTATATTTCATTGCAGAATGAAAAAAAATCTTATAATGATAATGACAAAATTCAATCAATCAAGAAGAGTAAATCAAGAATTCGGAAATCCTTTTTATGAAATAAAACAGAACAGAAATTATCTACAATTCAATGATAATGAATAAGTATTAAGTTGGATTTTTAGTAGTTAATAGATGTTTAAAAAATAATCTAAAATAGACATCCAATGTTTGCCAAACATTGGATGTCTTGTACAAATTTGATATAATCTAACTTAAATTATATAAATTTCGTCTAACTATTAACGCTTGCTATCAGTTCTTTATTATAAGAATCGACTGCTTTTAATCCCCAAACAATGGTAATTATATGGATAATTGGTAATAAGAAAAATCCAATTACCAAAAAGCACAAAAATAGGTTGATTACTTCGACTATCGTCATAATTATTCCCCCCTTTGTAGTTGCATATAATAGACCTAATCCACCAAAAAAAATCGTCAACAACACGCTTGCACCTCTGCTTTTCATGGGCAAATTCACATTAATCCGAGTTTCAGCCATAAAAGTCCTCCTAAATTTGGTTAAATTTAATAATATTAAATGAATAATAAAATTTATGAAACATATGAATTTTGAATTACTATTCTACTTTTCGCCCAATTAAAATCAATGGTTCAGAACCTTTCAAAAAATCAATCATTATCTTGCTTGATTCCTCACCATTAATGTTATAAGGTAATACTTTTACTATTTTTCCCTGATATTCAACAATTATTGGGTATTCTTTTGATTCAAAAGTAAGCCAATTAACAAATTTACTACTAAATCCAATTTCTTTATAATTTTCTGTTTTGGGGTCCATTAAACTGATTTTAGCTCCTAAAGGATTTGTATTGATTAATACTGTCCATCCTGACCAAGTTTCGGCTTTTAAAACTGGTGGTCGAGGTGATAAAGGATATTCAATCAATCCTTTACCAGAGCAGGTATAACACATATTCTCGACATTTACTTCTCCAGTACCTCCACAATTTATGCATCTATATTTTTTTCCTTCTTTATTTGTTAAAACACCCCTTCCTTCACAAAGATAACATTGTTGTTTACTAACAAATTTGCCTAAACCTGAACATGCTTGACATTGTTGTCGGTTAATTGCTTCCTGCACATAAGTAAATACGAATTTGTCGGGCTGCTTAATTTCTTTTTCTTTAGTTTGAAAAGTCCATTCAAAATTATCTTTTCTTAATACATTACCAGCTTTATCATATTGTATTGGTACATCATGAACAGCGATGTATAACTGTTTTGGAATATTTTGTAGATTAAGTTTTGGACCTGGTATTAAATATTCTTTTTCAAAACCTTTAATTATTAGACCTGTTTTCCATTCTGTTAATAATTCAGATGGAATCGAAGTTTGTATTCCGTCAACAATCAAGATTATCGGAACTTCATATAACTTAATTACTCTATCCTGGTTATTTCTAATTCTTATTTTGAATTGAAATTCGAGTGGTTTGATATTATATACAGGAATTTTCATCACTTCATATTGATCATAATTTGGAATATTAGGATCAGCAAAGGTAATATTTCTGGTTTGATATTCTGATCTTTCAATATCAAACTGAACTATCTCACAGGAAACTGTTACATCCCCTTTCTTTTGCATTTGTTTTGTTTGAGATGAAAGTTGAACTTGAGGTATAGAAATAACAATACTCGTATCTATTGATTTCTTTTTATAATCAACATAAGTTCTTTTGATTACAGAAACCCTTTCAACACCACAACTTAAAACAAATAAAAAAATAATACAAAATAGTAAATTGTTTTTCTTCATAACATTTCTCCTATAATAAATAAAAAAAGGGCATTTTCACTTTAAATGCCCAGTATTGAGGTATCGCCAAACACCTTTCTAAGAAGCAATAAGGAAAACGCCCCAGCCGGGGCGTGTCCTTACTTTGTTCCTTAGATTTCGAAAATTGGCGATTTTCAATACTGAACGAAAGTAAGACAACGCTTACATTTATTTCAAATTAATAATACTTTTTCAGCTATAATAAATCCTTAAAATTCATAAATTTAATATATAAAAATTATTCGGCTCCGTTATTAGAATAGGGTTTCAGAGCTGAGATTACCCCCAAAGCATTATCAAAACCAGCTTCGATTACTTTCACATTATTTTCACCTCGATAATATCCTTCCAAATGAAGAACATTATAGGCACTATTCAAATAATTAAGAAGTTTTTTGTCTAAGTTTGATAAATTACCTTGATAATATTCAATAGATTTTTTACCACGTTTTTTTGGAATTTGTTTTATATCAAATAGGAAATCCAATGCCTTCAAAATACCTAAATATGCAATTCCGCAGGCAGACTTGACATATTTCTCATCGATATAGAATTTTCCGTCTTTTCCCGCTTTTTTCAATGTTTCTTCGGCATTTTCAATATACCTCATTGCCTCTTGGTATGGATTTTCGTATTTCAATTTTTACTCAAAATTCTTTTAAAATATTACAAAATAAGTTACGAATATATATCAATATTATTTCATTGCAAATTTGTTTTCATATTTAATTTTATGATTCAGATGATTTATATTTTTTAAATCAGAGAAATCCTTAAATCAGTTTAATCAGTGGTTCAGACATCATTGATTGCATGCCGCTTTTTTTCTTTCTATAAAACTATTTTAAAATGAATTAATTTCGACTTTAAAAAATAAGAAATAATTTTAAGTACGGCAAATTTTATTTTATTGCAAACTAATAAATTTGATTAATGTGTTTATGATGTTGTTGTTTCAACAGGGGATTCCTAAATCTGCAGGAATGACATTCTGTAATTTTTTAAACTTACTTTAAGTTAATTTCAGAATAAATTAATTGTAATTACAATGAAGGTGTAGCTTTTCTTCCTGATTTAGGAATAGCGCTTATTATTGCTCTTAATGCATTATTGATTTCTTCTGAAGATTGGAAATATTTATGAACATCCTTATCAATTTTAAAATAATTTGCTTTATCAGATGTTTGCTTATCTATTGCGTTCTTATTAGGTGAATAGACTGTTACTGTATATCCTTCGGTAAATTGTTTATGGTGTTTGCCTCTGATACCTTTTGAAAAATCATATTCTGGGGCGATTTCTTTTATTTTATTATTTTTTTTCATAGTTCCTTATTTCCATTTTTGTAGCTAATCTTGAACTTATTATTCTAATCTTTTCTTGTCTTTCAGTATAAACGACGACAATATATCTGTTTTTATTTGATAAACCGATATCAATAAATCTATCTTCTATAATAGAATGCTCTGTGTCGTTAATGGTCAATGATAATTCATCATCAAAAACAGATATTGCCTCATCAAAGGTAATTCCATGCTTAATGAAATTTAGCTCAGCTTTATCTTCATCCCATTCAAAATTGAGTAACATAAATTGTTTAGTTATCTCTTCGGGCTTTACGAGAAAAATTTTCCCGTAAAGCCCGCAAAGTATTTCATTTTCAATTATACAGATAATGTCTTATTACATTCAGTACCGATAAATCCGTTCTTACAATATTTCGAAGTCATGAAATCGCCCGAAATCTTTGCCTGCAGCGTTAATGCAGCGTTATAATCCACCGAGCATGAACTTTTCACTGCATCGAAAATTGCTTTTCTTGATGCATTGATTACTTCATTTTCAGTATCAGGTAAACCTGTAACAAAGTCTGTTAGATTAGTTATTGGTGTTTCTGTAAGCTGCCTTCTTTGAATTGCAGCATCACCATCGGAAGCAAGTTGCCATGCCATTTTCAAAGCTTCTTCCATATTCCCTGAATAATCAATTAACCATCCCGAAGCCTCCCGTGCTTTAATGGAACGCCCATCTAACAAGAGTTTCAGAAGCTTCTGCCAGTTTTCTTTCGTAGTTTTTCTGAATGGCAAATGGCACATTTCCATTCCGGGTATAACGGGAAGAGTCACTTCAGGAGCGCCCAAATCTGCATCTTCGATTGCAACAACATAATGACAATGTGACATCAATTCAAGCATACCGCCCAAGCAGCGTTTTCCGCCAATAAAGCCAACCGAATTACGGAATTCCGAGTGAAGTCTGCGTGCTGTTTTCGACCATTCAAAGGCAATATTGAATCCTTTTTCTGCATCGGTTACAGCCGGGAAGAACTCATTAGTATCGGCGCCAACTAACTGTGATGACAAATGGAAATCTCCACTAAGAATCACTCGTTCTATTTTTGCTGCCTTCAGCCAATCTATTGCTCGGTTCAGTTCATCATTAACATCTTGATTATAACTTTCGCGGGCAATAGAAATAACTCCCACAGTACCGTCATGTTCAGCATTAACGTAGAGCTGCTGCCATTCTGTAGATTCAATCTGGTCAAATACATCAGGATACCATGCACCGTTTGATACTTGCGGATAGAGCTTATGATATGATTCAACAAGTTCCATTGCTGAATTAGCGCCAATAGAACGAATATATGCTAACATTCCATTCCTGAACTGGGCGCACATTTCGCCGATAGAATTCATTATCGTAAAATGCGCCCTCTTCTCATGAACGAGCAATGAAGTCATTTGAATCATTATTCCAAGTACAATGTTTTCAAATTCCTTTATTTCATCATCCCCCAAAGACCAATTAATAAGCGGTCTGAGATGATTCAGGGGATACCAATTTGCACCGCTGTTCTTTTGTTCGGTTAATTTTGCCGTAGGGCGGAATAAATCGCCGTAATGCTCGGATAAATGATGCAGGCATGACCAGGTAAGAAAATTCGCGCCTTTAGCGCCAATCACGTCATGTGCACGATATGGATTAGGACCTAACCATTTCCTGATAAATTTATCCAATTTCCAGAACGGCATGTTGGATACATCATGATAGCGGCATCCGGCAAGCATTAGTCCGCAGAATAAAACATCCAATACGAATGACCAATTATCCCCAACCGTCATCGGAATCATGCCGAGAGCCCAGAGCATTTTAGTTATATCGGAAGGCTGAGCCTCGACTATTTCCCATATTTTATTTATTTGATGTGGGAATGCAGGATGAGCAATGCCTACACCGAGTTCCGAACTTGGGAAACCTGAAGTAACGGAACGAATTTCGATACCTGGAAATGCTTCACGAAATATTTTGTAATGTGCTTTTTTAATTTCTAAAATTTCCGGAATAGCTTCTAATAAAAATTTAGGATTGAGTGATTTCAAATATGAAGGGAGCTTGGCTCCATCATAATTAAAACGAATCACACCGGACATAATATCATCGGCTTTTCCTTTGCCGAATGATGAAACCAAGCCCTGGTACTGTCCTCCAATTCCATCGGGAGCATTGGCAAAATCAATTGCAACCATTGGAATGTTGTATGATTGCAGCCTGACACCAAATTGCATTAATTTCCCTGCACCAACTATACCATTTGCGCCGGAAATTACCAATGAACCTCTATTTGAAGCAGGTCCGAATACCCGGTCAATCATTTCATCAGGATTTACAGGTAACTTGCCTTTTGTAAAAATATCAATCGTAGTACCTAATCCGAGTGTTTCGAGCGTCGTTTGTCTCATTGATGTGCTCATTATTTGCCTCCTTCCGAAACTTTGAAAATTGCCGCAATCCCAACGTCGCCTGCCGCACAACCGAATATCATAACGTATCCACCACCTAAAGAAACCGCTTCTTCCAATCCTTCCATCGTTACTCTTGTTAAAGTCGGACCTTGCGGATGTCCCCATACGAGCGGGCAGCCGGTATTATTCATATTATGCCAATCGCAATTCAATACTTTAGCAAATATTGCATCGTTAACGGCAAAGGGGTTGTGGCTCTTCATTACAGCAATATCAGTGATTTTCAATCCGGTCATTGTTAGCAGCTTTTGTACTGCCAAAGCCGGAGCTTCAGGCATTAAACCGGGAAGTGTTCTTATTTCGCATTTTGCTACGAGACAAATATCGATTTCAGGCTTTTGGCTTAATTCTTTTGCTTTGGATTTCGTTGTAACTAAAAGTGTTGCCATACCGTCGGAAGCGTGTGTCTGTGTGCCTGAAGTAATGCAAGTATCCAATTCCCTCATGGAACGAAGGCTGTCCAATGATATCTGCCTGACGCCGGCATCGGAATCAATTGTTCCGAGATGTTTGCCCTGAATATTCAAAACTTCCAGTGGAACTAATACTTTATCTAAAAATCCGGAGTTCTTGGCGTGGAAATATTGTTTATATCTGTGGAAGGTTAATTCATCCACTTCACGTTTATCAATTTTATACTTTCGTGCAGCAATTCCGGCTGTCGAAAGCATTGCTCCTCCTGTTGCCGGGTCGAAGCCGAAATTATCCCAAACATCACTTAAAGCCATAGTTCGTTCGTAAGCTCGCCTTTCGGGAAAAACACCGACGGGGGAATCGCTTGTTCTATCGAAAGTCAGTACTCCGACTACTTCGCTGTCTCCGGATTGAACTTCGGCAGCGGCTGATAAAATTGATTTAAGACCGGTTGCGCATGCCTGTTCGATATGATGACCGGGAATGCGATGCCCCATACAGCTTGCTACGAATGGTGCTGTCCAGAATTTCCAATGCCAGGGAACCGTCGAGCCAATAACTAAAAAATCAAGCGCCGTTTGAGGTACTTTTCTTAAGCTTAATATTCGTCCCATTGCCTCTCCGGCAAATTGTCCGATGTTTACTTCCGATAACGCCGACATCTGCCATGCAGGGAAATAACTGCTTCCCCAGGTGCCATAAGGGATGCGGGCATCGGAATATATTGATTCGATTACTTTCATAATTTTCCTTAATTAATTAAATTATTTATTCTTCCATTCGGGTTTTCTTTTCTCTAAGAACGCTGCTATACCTTCGTTCGCATCATCTGTATTCATAAGCTGTTCGACGTATATACGTTCCAGAACCTGAAGGTTATTTCGTAAGACAGTATTAAAAACGAGCCTGGCAGCCATGTTTGCAAATCTCAAAGATGAAGCGCTTTTGGGCAGGAAATGTGTTTCGAACCATGTATTCATTGCTGATTCCATCTCATCCTTAGATTCATAAACTTCGTTCACCAAACCAATTGATTTTGCTTCATCAGCATTAATTGTTTTACCTGTTATCAACAAGTCTTCAGCACGGGCATTTCCCAACTTCAATGGTAATAGTATTGATGCGGGCGGAGGGAATACTCCAAGAACAACTTCCGGTTGACCTAAGTTAGCAGTTCGAACAGCAAACAGGAAATTGCATATCAAGGCAAGCTCCATGCCGCCTCCCAGACACTGACCGGAAATTTTGGCAGCAGTCGGAATATTCAAATCAATTAAATCATAAAACAACTGATGAAATCCTGTCAGCATGCACCCGGCTTTGTCTTTAGTATGCTCAGGGACACTTGCACCGAAAGAAAAGTGCTTACCGGCTCCTTCGAAGGTGATTAATTTAATATCAGGTTGAGACTTGAATGATTCAAATAACTCATGTAATTCGGCTGTCATAACCGAATCCAACACATTTCCTTTACCGTCATCCAAAATAATCCGTGCAAGAGAATTATTGTGAAGATATTCTATTTTTACTTTTTCCATATTATAATCTTCCGTTTACCTGAATTGTGGCGAAATTGCCTGAATCAGTTCATCGTTCCATTCATGACCTTCGGCTAACAACTGACGTAATTTAATAAAGTCACATTCACGCTGGTCTTTCGGTCCTTCATTGAATGCACGGAAACCTGCTTTACCTTCGGTCATCATATTGAGAGCTAACCAATCCCGGTTGCTTTCTTTGTTCTTATCCCAATGTTCCAGCTTATGCTTTCTTACGGAATTTAATGTTTTGCTAAGGCAATTCGGCATAGTAAGCATCAGACGAGTACAGAACTCTTCGACTGTTTGGTCTAATAAAGATAAATCGACTGTTCCTGATTTTAATTTTTCTTTTCCTTTGGCAAGGTCTTCACCGGTCTTCATTTTACCATAAATAAGGTCACCGGATTCATTTACCCAAAGGTCGGTATAAACGAGTGGATTTGGAACCCACTTCCCATCAACACGCAAGGCTGGGACTATTTTTGTAACAAGTCCGTAACGCATTGCTTCATGTGCAGACCAGGGTTCGCAAACAGTGCAGGAGTACATGGCATTTTCCACACCCACAAATAATGGTAAGAAGTCGGTCGAGCCGCCGTCCGGAGCGCTGCCATGTTTGGGTCCTGCCTGACCGAAACGTGCTAAATCGGAAGAAATTGTAAAATCACAAGCCATCCCGATTTCCTGTCCTCCTGCAATCCTCATACCGTTTACACGGCAGATTACAGGTTTATCATTCATTAAAATTGCAGAAACCATATCGTTAAAAAGCCGCATGTATTGCTTGTATTCCTGCGGATTGCCGGCATAATATTCGGCATATTCTTTTGTATTGCCGCCGGTACAGAATGCTTTATCACCAACGGCTGTGAATACTATGGCAACGACACTTCTATCGTTCGATGCGCGGCGCATGGCAAGGATTACTTCCTTAACCATATCCGTTGTATAGGAATTAAATTGGGATGGATTATTAAGAATTATCCACGCATTGTAGATGCCTTCGCAGGGCTGTCCCTTAGCGTCGAGACATGGTCGCTTTTCGAAGATAATTCCGGTATAATCAGTTTGTTCTACTAAGTTGTGAGATGCTAACATTTGAAACCTAAAAATTGTTGAAACAATATATTTATCAAATTACGATTCAGTGCCGATATTCAAAGAAATTTAATATAATAAATTTTAACAACAATACCAATTATAGAGCTAAAACCATTAAAAATAACAAATTTCATAGCAACAAATACAATACATAATAAGTATTTTTTAACACTTTGATTCTTAATTGACTGCATAAAAATATTATTAAAATACAACATTGTTGTTACAGAAAAAGCCATTCAAAACTTTTTTTTTAGTTGTCGGTAATAAAATATTTTAGTAATTTTTATTTTCTAAGTTGCTTTTTTCATTTAAAGGAGTGATGAATTGAATCTTGAAGGAAAGACTGCAATAGTTACCGGAGCAAGCCTTGGAATAGGCAATGCAATCCTTTTTAAATTAGCTGAGAGTGGTGCAAATGTCGCGTTCAATTACCGGAAACATAAAACTGAAGCCGACGAAACAGTAGGTAAAATAGAAGCTATGGGCAGGCAATGCCTTGCTGTACAGGCTGATGTTTCCAACTTTACCGATGCCGATAATATGGTCAAAGAAGTAGTTGCCAAATTCGGTCGGGTTGATATTTTGGTAAATAATGCCGGAATTAACTGGGACGGCGTTATCTGGAAAATGACCGAAGAGCAATGGGACACAGTGATTGACATTAATCTGAAAGGATATTTCAATTATATTCGTGCTGTAGCGCCGCTTTTCCGCGAGCAACAGTACGGAAAAATTGTTAATGTATCTTCAATTAATGGTTTGCGCGGTAAGTTCGGGCAATCAAATTACTCTGCATCCAAAGCTGGTATCATAGGTTTGACCAAAGCAGTTGCAAAGGAATTAGGAAAATATTCCGTAAATGTTAATTCCGTAGCACCCGGCTTAATTGAGACCGATATGATGAAAGATGCACCGGAAAACGTTCGTACGGCAGCATTGCAGGAAATAACCATCAATCGCATCGGTCAACCTGAAGAAGTTGCCAACGTTGTTGTGTTCTTGTGCAGCGAGCTGGCACGCCACATAACAGGTGAAGTAATCAAGGTTGATGGCGGTCAATATATTTAAATTAAAAAATAATCTGAAGAGAAAAAAATGGAACTAAATGAAATAGTAGCAATATCGGCTTGCAGAACGCCGATGGGTAAGTTTGGTGGCTCGCTTAAAGGAATTGCTTCCTATGATTTGGGAGCGGTTTCAATTCGTGAAGCATTGAAGAGAGCCAATCTCGATGGTTCAGGAGTAGATGAAGTTATACTCGGAAGTTGCCGTCAAGCCGGCAATGGTCCAAATCCTGCAAGAAGCGCATCAGTTAAAGGAGGAGTCGATATGTCCGTTCCGGCAGTTACGCTGAATATGGCATGTCCTTCCGGAATGAAGGCTTTGTTATTTGCTTCCCAGGCAATAAGGCTTGGGCAGGCAAATGCCGTATTGGTGGGTGGTTTCGACAGTATGAGTACCATTCCTTATTTGCTTAAAAATGCACGCTGGGATGGATTTAAAATGGGAAATAAGACTCTCGAAGACGGTTGGAGCGATAGTATTGACCCACTAATCGGGCAGGGGATGGGCGAAACAGCAGAAAATTTATACGATAAATACAAAATTCCTCGTCAGGACCAGGATGAATTTGCTGTTAGCAGTCACTTGAAAGCCGCTGCTGCCCAGAAGAACGGATGGTTTGATGATGAAATCGTTTCTGTAGAAATTCCGGGAGCCGGGAAAAATCCACCAATTATTTTCGCCCAGGATGAAACAATCCGTTATGAAGTTGACCGTGAAAAAATGGCAAAGATTCAACCGGCATTCCGCAAAGACGGGACAGTCACAGCCGGCAATTCATGCGGCTTGAGCGATGGTTCTACTGCTCTTGTAATTACACACAGAAAACATGCTGAAATGCTTGGAGCAAGACCACTTTTTTCATTTGTATCTTTTGGTCAAATAGCAGTCGAGCCTTCGATAATGGGCGAAGGACCTGCCTTTTCAATTCCTGCTGCTCTCAGAAATGCAAATATGACATTGCAGGATATGGATTTAATCGAAGTCAACGAAGCATTTGCCATACAGGTATTAGCCAATGAACATGTGCTGGGTTGGGATAGAGACAAGCTGAATGTTCATGGCGGGGCAATTGCTTTGGGACATCCGACAGGAATTAGTGGTGCAAGGATAATCGTAACTTTATATCATGCTTTAAAGAGATGTGATAAAACATTTGGAATCGCCGGAATCTGCGGTGGTGGCGGAGTTTCGCTTGCCGTGGTTATAAAAAGAGAATTGTGATTGTAATACGAAATAATTAAGTATAAATTCGAAAAGAATGAATAAATAAAGTAACACTTTTTATAAATAAAACGGAGATTACATGATTACTCAATTCCGGGACTGGGAGCAGAACCGACACACTTATGCCAAGGCATGGAAAGAAAAAACCGGAGGGAAAGTCATGGGGTATTTTTGTACTTATGTGCCTGAAGAAATTCTTTATGCAGCTAATATCCTGCCTGTTAGAATTCTCGGAAGCCACGAGCCCCACGACGTTACAGAAGCCCATATTTTCGGTATGTTTTGCCCTTTCTGCCGCGATTGCCTGGCACAAGGATTAAAAGGAAAATATAATTATTTGGACGGAGTCATGATATCCCAGTCCTGCCTGCATATTCGACAGGCATACACAAGCTGGATAAAGCATGTTCCGATAGATTTTTCTTATTACCTGCCAATGCCAAACAACATTCAAAGTACTCATGCAGTTAAATATCTTGCAGGCGAATTGGCTCAGTTCAAAGTCGCTGTCGAGAAATGGATTGGCAAAGAGCTGACAGATGAAGATATTAAGCATGGTATCGAAATTATGAATGAAAACCGGGGATTGATGCAGCAGCTATACAGTTATAAAAAGAATGAAAACCCGCTAATATCGGGCGAAGAAACCATGGAAGTTGCAATCTCCGAACAGATGGTTGATAAACGTGAGCATACTCCCGTTTTGAAGGAATTAATAGATAAGATAGCCGGGGGAGCAGGTTCTAAGAATAATGGAACACGTCTTATGGTGCTTGGCAGCGAAGACGATGATATTGCCTTCATAAGAATGGTAGAATCAGTCGGCGCTACTGTAGTGACTGATGACCACTGCGTTGGTACACGTTATTTCTGGAATAATGTCGAGAATAACGATGATTATCTCGAAGCTATTGCTCGTCGATATTGCGAGCGTCCTGCTTGCCCGAGCAAGGACTGGATTGAGAGGAGTCGAATTCCTCATATTCTTTCACTTGCAAAGGATTTCGATGTGAAGGGAGCAATAGTCATTCAGCAAAAGTTCTGCGACCCGCATGAATTGGACATCCCTGCAATAATCAAAGCATTGAACGCAATCGATGTCAAAACTTTGTTTTTGGAATTCGATGTTACGGTTCCATTAGGCCAGTTCAAAATCCGCGTGGAAGCCTTTTTGGAAATGCTTCAAGAAGATGATTTATTTTAATAATTAGGAAAAATAATGGCTACTCAAAAATATAAAACCGAAACATTAAAATGCTGGAATAAAGCAAAAGAGATTCGAATGAATTTCTATAAAAAATACGTTGATGCTCATGATAACGGCGGTCTGCGCTGGGCTGGCGGTGCATGGAGTTTTGGCGCAATACCTGCAGGACTTGGTAATGATATATTTCCAATTACCGGTGAACCTTATGGAGCAAGCATTGCATTCAACAAGGAATTTTCACTTAGATGCCTCGAAGCAACTGAAAGAAAGGGCTATGCACGTGATTTATGTTCTTATATGCGCTCCTATTGGGGTTCGATAATATTAGATGAATTTTTATTTGGCGGTAAATTTCCTAAACCGGATTTTATGTGGCAGGACCATATTTGCTGCAGCCATGCTAAATGGTACCAGGTGGCTAATGAGCTTGAAGGCGGCGGTATTCCAACATATAGTATTGATGTTGCGGTTGGACCATATCAGGATGTTACCGACAATAAAATTGATTATATCGTCAATCAAATGCATGATGGTATCACATGGCTTGAGAAAATAACCGGCAGAAGATACAATGATGAATTGTTGATAGAGGCTGTGAATCAGGAATGTCGCGCTACTTCACTCTGGGCTGAAATCTGCGCTTTGAACAAAGGAATACCGGCAGCATTGGATGAAAAGAGTATGTACTCCCTTTACGTGTTAGGCACACTTGAAAAGCACTCAAAGGTAGTTGCAGACTTCTATGCCGAACTTTTAGATGAAATGAAATATCGCGTTGAAAATCAAATAGCAGCTACACCGAACGAAAGATGCCGCTTAATGTCCGATACACAGCCGCCCTGGGGATTCTTAAATGTATTCAGATACCTCGAACAATTCGGCGCAGTATCCGTTGGCTCCCTCTATACTTTCGGACTTATCGGAGTGTGGGAAGATAAACCGGACGGTTCATGGGGACCGCGCGAAACACCGCAGCAGAAGGGAATCGAAATCAAAACCCGTGACCAGGCATTGCGTATTCTTACCGATTGGAATCTTTCCAAACCTGAATGGCAGCACTTCTATTCGCCACACATCAAAAGTGATATGATGATTCGCATTGCAAAAGAATGGCATTTGGACGGCATAATGCTACATTATAACCGAGGCTGCGAGGGACTATCGCTTGGAATAGCGGAAAACAGGTTAGCTTTGATTGAAGCCGGTTATCCGGTAATGACTTTCGAAGGTAATATGGGTGACGAGCGGGAATTTGACGAAGCAAAAACTATGTCCCGAATTGACTCCTTCATGGAAACTTTAGGTATGAAAAATATTGTTTAATTACTATGGAGAAAAAATGTATAAAGTTGGTATAGATGTCGGTGCAAAAAATATAAAAATCGTTGTAATGAAAGATGGTGAGGTAATAGCGAAAGACCAGTGCCTTGCCGGATTTGAAACTAAAGAGAATACACTTTCTTTGTATCAGAAAATCCTGGAATCAGCTAATATTTCCGAAAGCGATGTTTCTAAAATTACAGCCACGGGAAGCGGCAAGAAAGCTGCATACTTTGCTCAAAACAGCATAACAGAGGTAACTGCTGCAGCAAAAGGTGCAACTTCTCTTTATCCGAGCGCTCATTCAATAATTGATGTCGGAGCAGAAGAGGGCAAATCTATTCGCTGCGATGGGAACGGTAAAATTGTTGATTTTGCTTTGAATGAAAAATGCGCAGCCGGAGCAGGTGCATTTATCGAATCGATGGGACGTGCATTGGAATTACCTATCGAGCAATTCGGGGAATTATCAATGCAATCGGATAAAGAAATCCCGATGAATGCTCAATGTGCGGTATTTGCGGAATCGGAAGTTGTATCGCTGATGCATGCAAAAACAGAAAAGAAAGATATCGCCAAAGCAGTCAATGATGCAGTTGCATCACGCATTACATCAATGACTCGTAAAGTCGGGTTTGAAAAAGATATTGTACTAATCGGTGGAATGGCTAAAAATACCGGATTTGTACAAGCGCTCAAAAAAGGTTTGGAAACGGATATTATTTTAGCGAAAGACCCGGAATATATTTCTGCGATAGGTGCGGCAATTTATAATGATTAATTTAATTTTTAAAGTTTAACAAACAAGGAGAACTAAATGGCAAAAGAGTTCTGGAGATGGAAAGAATATAATTGGAAGAGTGAAAATATTAATTGGAACAATGGCGCTATCATAACCGGCGGTGTTGATGTCGGCTCGGTTAGCTCACAGGCAGTCGTGCTTGTTGGTGGGGAATTATTTGCATACTCAAGTATGAGAACCGGCTCTGATAGCCCGATGAGCGCTGTAAATTCAATGAATTGGGCGCTTGAAGGCACAGGTATGACTCTTGAAAACATAAAATACGTTGTTGGCACCGGTTATGGTCGCGTTAATGTTCCGTTTGCAAACAAAACAATAACTGAAATAGCATGTCACGCTCGCGGAGCAAATTTGATGTACGGCAATAGCGTTCGAACAATACTCGATATGGGAGGTCAGGACTGCAAAGCAATCCGTTGCGATGAAAAGGGAAAAGTGACGAACTTTTTAATGAACGATAAGTGTGCCGCAGGAACAGGAAGGGGTATGGAAGTATTTGCAGACCTACTCTCAGTGCCGATTGAAGATGTAGGGGAATTATCATTTTACGTAGAAGAAGAACCACCGCCGGTAAGCAGCACTTGCGTAGTATTTGCTAAAACCGAAGCTACGGGATTATTACGCGAGGGCTGGCACAAGAATAAAGTAATTGCAGCCTATTGCTCTGCAATGGCTCACCGCGTAGTGTCATTACTTGAAAGAATCGGTGTTGAAGATGATTTCGTTATTACCGGTGGAATTGCAAAAAATGTTGGAGTTGTCAGGCGAATTGCAAAAGAAATCGGAATAAAAACACTTGAAACGGAATATGATTCCCAAATAGCCGGAGCATTAGGCGCAGCCTTGTTTGCACGCTCTTTGGCAGAGAAGGGAAAATAGATTTTAGAAAATAAATAATTGAAATATGATAGCAAATTTCGGATATAAAGACGGTTCAGGTGATTTTTATATCATAATCGATACCGATAAATGCAATGGCTGCGGTGATTGTGTGCCGGTCTGCCCTGCCGGGATTTTAGAAGTACGTGATAATGAATATGACCCAATGGCAGATGACTTAATGGCAGCGGTAAAGGAAGAATTCAGGAAGAAAATTAAATATTCCTGCTCTCCCTGCAAGCCCGATAATATTGATTATACTTTGCCATGTGTAAAGGCATGCCAGTTTGATGCAATCACACATTCCTGGTAATATTGTGTTAACTTCGTTTTAGGTTATGGAAAAAATTAATCTAAAAATAAACAATATCGATATATCAGTCGAAAGCGGTACTACTATATTGAATGCTGCCGCAGAAGCAGGTATTTATATTCCCGTAATGTGCAGCCATCCGGATGTCCTACCATTCCATTCTATTGAACTTTCCGATTTTATTTATCAGGGAAATAATAAAATCGAAAACGACCCTGATGCTAAAATTGAATCCGTTCGTGGGTGCGGTATTTGCCTCGTTTATAATGAAAACACTTCTGAATTTCTTCCGTCATGCAAAGCCCATGTTGAAAATGGAATGTCAATTCAAACCGAGACGGAATCAGTAAAGAAGAGGCGTCAGGAAAATATGTCGAAAATCCTGGCAACTCATCCACATTCATGTTTATCATGCAGCCAGCATGAAGGCTGCATTCCAATGACCGACATCTGCCCTGGTAATGTCGTTTTCAATGAAAGATGCTGTTCTTTATTGAATAATTGCGAGTTCCAACGGGTTGTTGATTATGTTGGAATAGCGCCGGAAACACAACGATACCAATATGCCGGTTTGCCAATAATTACCGATGACCCTCTATTTAAGCGTGATTACAATTTATGTATATCTTGCGGACGATGCGTTCGAGTATGCCAGCAGGTCAAGGGAGTTTATGCATTGGGAGCTGTCATACATGATGGCAAGCTGACAATCGGCACAGTTAACGGACCAATGTTAGATGATGCTGAATGCAAGTTCTGCGGCTCTTGCGTTGAAGTATGCCCAACCGGCGCTTTAATGGATAAGAATGGACCACGTCTGAAAAGTAAAGCGAATTTTGTTCCCTGTAAATCGGGCTGCCCCGGAGAGGTTGATATCCCGCAATACCTGCGACTTGTTGCGATGGGAAAAACCCAGGAAGCTGCAGAAGTGATAGCTTCTAAACTTCCCCTTCCATCTGTTTTAGGTAAAGTATGTTTTCATCCATGCGAAACAGATTGCAAGCATCGCGAGGTTTCGGAAATCCTGCATAAGACCAATGAAGCACTTAGTATCAGGCTCGTTAAAGATTATGCTATGTCAAACAGCAATCTTCCCGAAAGAAGGAAGTCAGCGCCAACATCCAAGCATGTTTCAATTATTGGTGCCGGTCCTGCCGGGCTTTCCGCAGCATTTTTCCTTAGTTCAAAGGGGCATAAAATAACGGTATATGAGAAGGAGCCTGAGATAGGAGGAATGCTACGTTATGGTATTCCGCGATACAGGCTGCCGCTCGACGTATTGGAAAAAGATTTGAATTGGATTGCTGATGCAGAAATTGATTTCAAAACAAATGTTACATTCGGCAAAGATATTTCATTACAAACTCTCAAAGAAAGTTCAGATGCTATCTTCATTGCAGTGGGATTATCAGAAAGCCGACGCCTTCCCACTCCTGGAGCCAATGACGAAAACATTCATGATGGTATTGGTTTCCTCAATAAAGTAGCGAAAGATGGAATTGTTCATAACGCTTTTTCCGGGAAATCAGTAGTAATAGTCGGTGGCGGGAACGTAGCTACCGATGCTGCACGTTGTTCGGTAAGATTAGGCGCCGGATTAGTAACAATTGTTTGCCTCGAACAATATGATGAAATGCCGGCATATAAAGATGAAATTCGTGAATCGGAAGAAGAAGGAATTATCTTCAAGAATGGCTGGGGAATTGAAGAGATTCAAGAAGGTGAAATTAGTAAAAAGAAAATCCGATTAATAAAATGTTCGAGTGTCTTCAATTCAAACGGGGCTTTTGCTCCGCAATTTGATGAATCCGAAAAAGAAGAAATTAATTGCAATATAGTTATTTCATGTATTGGTCAAAAAGCTGAATCAGCTATGGAAACCGGCAGCGACATTGAAAGATTCTTCTCAAAAGGTCTAATTAAAATTAACAGGGATACCTGCGAAACAGAAATAAGAGGTATCTATGCAGGAGGTGATATCGCTTCCGGTCCGGCTTCAGTAATAGATGCAGTCGGAGCAGGTCGAAAGGCTGCCCGTTCGATTGATAGATTTCTTGGAGGCGACGGCAACATTGATTTCGATGATGAGTTAAGCGATGATTTTAATATGAAGTTAGGCAGGCAGGAAAGTTTCTGCATGTTAAAGCGAATCGAGCCGGATTTATTGGATGCCGGTTTGAGGAAAAATAATTTTGACGGAGTAGAGATTACTTATTCCCAAGAAACTGCCATTGCGGAATCTATGCGATGTTTGCAATGCGATTTACGATTGAAGTTGAGGCATAATCCGTCTCCTCCCGAAAAGTATTTCAAATTTACTCCTGAAATTATTTCTAAATTGCCGGAAATTGAAGGAGTAATTCAATTATTAGATGAAAATAAGGAAATATTTGCTATCAAAGGATGTGATAATTTACGCCGGACAGCCTTAGAGATGTTCAATGAAGGAAAAGCGGCTGCTTACTTATTATACGATGAAGATGCAATGTTTACAAAACGCGAAAGTGAGCTATTGCAGCAATACTTGCAAAAGCATGGAAAGATGCCCGATAGCGGCGATGATTTGGATGATTTATTTTAAAAATATAATTTAGGTTTTGGAAAATTATGATAAACTTAATAGAATGTCATTCTGAGCGAAGCGAAGAATCTTCTTAAATTCGAGAAGATTCTTCGCTTCGTTCAGAATGACATTCTTCTCGACTTTTAAGATTACCTATAATAATTAGGAAATTATTGAGGAACTAAAAAATAATATGAATGAAGAAATAAATAAAAATGTTTGGGAAAAAAGGACTGTTGCCGAAGAACCAAGATTGAGCGAACTTGTGGAACTCTACCGGGAACTTGGTTTCGAAGTCAGGTTGGATGATTATAAGTTAGACCCTGACTGTCCCGATGAATGTACTTCTTGCATGATGCAGACGCCGGAAAAATACAAAGTAATATATACGCGACATATTAATTAGAAATAAGTTAAGAGTTAGTAAACATGCTGGATTCACTTTTCAAACCGAAATCGGTTGCTTTGATAGGAGCTTCAACCAAAGAGTTATCAATTGGTAATGTTATAATAAAAAATTTGCAGAAATACGGATTCGTCGGACCTATTTATCCTATTAATCCGAAAGCGCCGGAAATTCGTGGAATCAAAGCCTATCCTACAATTAATGATGTCCCTGGAGAAATCGACGTAGCCCATATCGTTATTCCACCGCAGCAGGTGCCGGAAGCAGTAGAAGCTTGTGGAAAAAAAGGTGTCAAGAATGTAATCATAAATACTGCAGGCTTCAAGGAAATGGGCGCAGAAGGCGAAGCCCTGCAGAATGATTTCGTTACAAAGGGAAAGAAATACGGCGTCCGGATGTTTGGACCGAATTGCCAGGGTATCATTAATTCAGACCCGGCAATCAAAGCCTACTGCGATTTTACATTTACTTATCCTAAACCCGGGCATATTTCAATCGTAGCTCAAAGCGGCGGTGTTGGGGCTGTGATTATGCAGAATTTCTTTGACCTCGATGTCGGTATGCGCATGTATGCTTCAAACGGTAATGCATGCGATATTTCGATACCTGAAATTATCCGTTATTGGGGCAATGACGATGAAACGCGTGTTATTGTACTTTATGTTGAAAGTTTGGACGACCCGAAATATTTTATGGAAGTAGCTAAAGAGGTTGCAGCAAAGAAACCGATATTGGCTATGAATGCGGGTAGAACAGAGGAAGGTTCTAAAGCAGCAACATCGCATACCGGCGGATTAGCAGGAGGAATCGCCACTGATTTAATTTTCAGGAAAACGGGTATTATCGGATTTCAGGATGCACAGGAAATGTGCCAGGCAGCGGTTGCTTTCGCTGCACAGCCCATTCCAAAAGGCAATAGAATCGGAATGATAACCAATACCGGTGGTCCGGCAATAATTGCAACTGATGAATTAGTCGAAGGTGGTTGCGAAATTCCACCGATTACAGAACGTGCAGAGAAGATTTTGAAAGGAACTATGTTTCCCGCGGCTTCGATAAGTAATCCAATCGATGTTGTTGCCACAGCAGGAGCGCCACAATTCAGAAGCGCACTGGACGTAATGATGGATGAAGAACAAATCGATGCCGTATATATTAATTTCGTTACTCCGCCATTTGTGGATTGCGAAAGTGTTGCCAAAGAATTTGCAGAAGTTAGCCGCCAGCGCCGTAAACCAATCGTCTGTAATTATATGACCGATAAAGCCCAATGGACTGAAACTACCCGGATTCTTCAGGATGGCTCGATACCCTGCTACGATTTCCCCGGAACTGCAGCAAAAGCAATGACTTCTCTCTGCAGATATGGTAAATTAAAATCACGTGAGACTGGTACAGTTAGGAATTTTTCAGGAATCGATGTAAGCAAGGCTGAATCTATTATTCAAGATGCCAAAGCGATGGGCAACAAGATGCTCGGCGCTAAAGATGTTTATGAACTTTTTGAGATTTATGGAATATCCGTTGCCGGATGGGCATTAGCCGACAGCCCGGAAGAAGCTGCAGCAGTTGCTTCACGGATTGGTTACCCCGTCGTACTGAAGGCTGAATCCGATGCAATTATCCATAAAAGCGATGTTGGTGGGGTTGCACTCAATCTTCAGGATGCAGAATCAGTATTTTCGGAAGCAGGAAAAATGCGCCAAAAGTTTAATGGAAAGAATATTAGGTTCTTTATTCAAAAATTTATTCAAAACGGTAGGGAACTTATCATCGGCGCTAAAGCAGAAACCGGACTTGGGCATATTGTCATGTTCGGAATGGGTGGAATTTATGTTGAGGTATTGAAGGATGTTGCTTTTGAATTGACTCCCGTAACCAACTTTGAAGCAAGGCAAATGATTAATTCCCTTAAAATGTCGCCATTACTCAAAGGAATTCGCGGTCAAATGGGAATTAATCTTGATTTAGCCGCCGAATATATCGAGCGTGTATCTATGTTTGTTTCAAATCATCCTGAAATTGAAGAGTTAGACCTGAATCCACTAATTGCTTATGATGATAGAATTATTGCTGTGGATGGAAGGTTAAAATTAATTACGAATTAAGAATTACGAATTAAGAATTAAAAGTTATAAATTATAAATTATAAATTATGAGTTATAAGTTATAAGTTATAATAATTACAATATAATTGATTTAACATTTTAACAGTATGATATTTATAGAAATAGAAAGATTAGTTGATTTATTCATTTGTGTTAATTACTATGTTAAATTCTTTATAATGAGTAATTTATAATGATAATATGACAATATTCTTAAATAATATTTATAATTAATAAATAAATATATAAATTATCAAATATGCATAAGATTGAATCATCGAAGAAATTAAAAGAAATTATGTCCGACTATTTCGTTGGTATGGGTGTTCCCGGTAAAAAATTCGCATGGTGTACCAGCGTTGGTCCGGCGGAATTATTGCGCAGCTTCGGTTTCGAGGTTTATTTTCCCGAGAATCACGGCGCTTTATTAGGTACAACAAGAACTTGCCATGATTTTATCCCGGTTGCAGCGGAAATCGGTTATTCAAGCGATATATGCTCATATTTGACAAGCGATATCGGCTCGTATATCAGTAAAAATACTCCTTTAATGAAACATTACGGTTTGGAGGGAGTTCCGAAGCCGGATATACTCGTTTATAATACCAATCAATGTCGTGAAGTCCAGGACTGGTTTACTTACTTTGCCCGTGAGTTCAATTGTCCAATCGTAGGTATTCAATCGCCACGTTATCTTGATCTTGTTAAAAAAGAAGATATAGAAAATGTAACTTCTCAATTTAAAGCCCTCATCCCTTATTGCGAGGAAACATCCGGTACGAAATTCGATATCGACAGTTTTCGTGAAACATTAAAACTGAGCCGCGAAGCAACAAATTTATGGAAAAAATCACTCGAAACAGCTAAGCATATTCCTGCCCCGATTTCGTTTTTCGATAGCACTATTCACATGGGTCCAATAGTTGTTTTGAGAGGAACCCAGGTTGCAAAAGATTATTACGCTGAATTATCAAACGAATTGGATGGATACGTAGCCCGTGGCTCAGGAATAATTGAAAAAGAGCAAATAAGAGTTTATTGGGAAGGTATGCCTATCTGGGGTAAATTGCGTTATATGTCTGATTTGTTCTCAAATAATAATGCAGCAGTCGTTGCGTCGACATATTGCAATAGCTGGGTTTTCGATGCCTTCGACGAAACTAATCCGTTTGAATCATCTGCCTTAGCATATTCTTCGATTTTCATTAACCGAAGTGAAAATGTGAAAACTGAAATGATGATAAAGCTGATAGAGGAATACAAAATAGATGGAGTTGTTTTCCATGATTCCAAAACTTGTTTTAATAATACAAATTCCCGGTTCGGAATGCCTCAAAGACTGAAGGAATCTACTTCGGTAGATACTTTGATTATCGAAGGCGACCTATGCGATTTAAGATTTTTTTCCGAAGCACAGACGACTACTAAAATCGAAACTTTTATTGAGCAAATGAAATAATTTATGAAAAAAATTATGAAAGAACAAAAACTCAAAATAGGTATTATAGGCTTAGGTCCCGTAGGACAAGTACTTGCTGTTCATTTTCATGATGCCGGCTGCGAAGTAGCAATATGTGACAGTGATAAGGATAAAATGAATATGATTCGCAATCATGGATTGGAGCTTGTAGGCGTCATCAAAAAAACTGCTTTTTTCCCGCATAATTATTCCTCGATGGTCGAGCTTCTTGAGCATGAAATCGATGTTTTGATTACAGCAGTAAAATCATACAGAGTCGATAAAATCTTAGACCAGGTTGAAAAATACAAACACAATGATATATATCTGTTATGCGCCCAAAATGGCATTGATATTGGTCAAAAATACACAAGCCATTTTAACGAATCCCAAATTTTCAGGTACGTTGTTAATTTTGGAGGTATGCTGCACGCACCAAATGTTACCCATATTACTTTTTTTGACCCTCCGAATTATATCGCTTCATTGAATGATACACATAAAAATATTGTGAATCAGCTTGCTTCCACTCTGACTGATGTTGGACTTGCTACGGAAAGCATCGATTCCTTCTCCCTTGCAAATCATATTTGGGATAAAACTATACAGGTTTGTGCTATTAGCCCGTTATGCGGCATTGCTAATATGACAATTAAAGAAGCAATAAACAATCAGGGTACAATGGAAATTGTTGAACAGATTATATTGGAATCTGTTGATGTTGCAAAAGCAGAAGGTATTAAATTGGGAGATAATTTTGTTAAATTGGCTTTAAGGCACATGAAAGGAGCAGGAAATCACCTCCCTTCACTTGCAATCGATATTATGAATAACCATGAAACAGAAATCGACTTTTTTAATGGAAAAATAGTGGAATACGGAAAAAAACATTACATTCAAACTCCACTAAATTTAATATTTACAAATCTTGTAAAAGCTATTACCAAAAAAAATGGATAAATCCAAAAATTTAAATATATTCTCAATTCCCAGGAACATTATCGAACTTGAGCCTTATAAGCCCGGACGTACTATTGAGGAGATAAAAAGAGAATATGGATTAAATAAAGTAATCAAATTGGCTTCGAATGAAAATCCTTTAGGCGTTTCTCCTCTTGCCATTCAGGCTATGTTTGCTTCTATAAACCAAATAAACCGGTATCCTGATATTACAAGTTCATTACTTTGTGCAAAATTATCTGAAGTTTTCAATATCAGTATTGATAATATCATTACTGCACATGGCTCGGAAGCGATAATTCAAGTGATTATGCGAACTTTTCTTTTGGAAACCGATGAAGTTATTACTGCATCGGGAACCTTTGTCGGTTTTTACGTAATAGCCCAGGCACGTGGTGTAAGAATGAAACTTGTTCCATTAAAGGATTACCGGTTCGATTTAAATGCTATTGCTAATGCCATCACAGAAAAAACAAAACTAATCTATCTTGTTAATCCTAACAGCCCAACGGGTAATTATTTTACTAAAACCGAATTCGGGGAATTCCTGAAATTAGTACCGGAAAATGTGTTGATTATCCTGGATGAAGCCTATTTTGAATTCGTTAAGGAACGGGATGATTTTCCCGATTCTCTTAACTATTCTCATAATAATATTATTACTTTACGGACATTTTCGAAAGCTTATGGATTGGCAGGTATGCGTATTGGGTATGGCTTTGCCAATCCGGAATTTATTAAATTAATGATGAAGGTAAAATTACCATTTGAACCCGGAATTCCACAGCAGGCGGCAGGCGTGGCTGCATTGAGCGATAAGCAATTCCTGGATTATTATTTGGAGATGAACAGAACCGGAAGGGAATATTTTTACGATTGTTATAATAAACTCGGAATTGAATATATTAAATCCGATACTAATTTTGTTATGAGTATTTTCGATTCCGAAGATAGAGTAATTAATATTACTGAGAAACTTTTACGAAAAGGTATTATTGTAAGGCCTCTTAAGGCTTTCAGATTGCCTCATTGTATAAGGGTAACAGTTGGACTTCCTGAAGAAAATGAAATTTATTGCAAAGCATTGCAAAATGTTTTATAGAATTATAAAAATTATTTAAAATTTGAAAATTAAACCGTTGAATTATAATGGATCCAAAGAAATATAAAATCGGTATTGTAGGGCTTGGTCCTGTTGGGCTAACACTTGCAGTTCATATTAAGGAGGCAGGGTGCGAAATAGCCGTTTGCGATATGGTTAAGGAAAAGATGAATCTTATTTGGAACTCAGGAATAGAACTAATAGGTGTAATCGAGAAGACCTGTTTCGTAAATTATTCTTATTCCTCATTCGAAGAGCTTTTGAAACACGATATTGATATTCTTATTTGCGCTTCTAAAGCATATCATGTTGATAATATCTTAGACCAGATCGTATGCCATAGCAATAATCCGAATCTCTTAATAATAAGCGCACAAAATGGAATCGGGGTTGCCTCAAAGTATGCTAATCGTTTTAACGAATCCCGGGTATTGAGAATGGTTGTTAACTTTGCAGGAAATCTTAATGCACCAAATGTTGTTAATGTTACTTTTTTTAATCCTCCGAATTTTATTGCATCCAAAGATGATTCCAGATTGGACATTGCCGAATGGTTTTCCGAAGTGCTTAGTTCAGTTAATTTGACAACCGTTGCTACCGATTCCTTCACCCAGGCTTCGAAAATCTGGGAAAAAACCATATTAAATGCAGCGTTAAGTCCACTTTGTGCCATATCAAAATTAACGATGAAAGAAGCCATGTCGAACCCTGATACACTCGAAATAGCTGAAAAAATAATTATAGAAGCTATCGAGGTTGCCAAGGCTGAGGAGATAAAACTATCGGATAATTTTGTTAAATTGGCAATTCGTTATTTGAAAAATGCCGGTGACCATTTCCCATCTCTTGCAGTTGACCTTCTGAATAAGCGGGAAACCGAAATTGATTATATGAACGGAAAACTGGTTGAATACGGTAGAAAGCATTATGTTCGCACACCGCTGAATTTGACATTTACTAATTTGGTAAAAGCTATTACCATGAAAAATAAAAATGATTGAAACGGATGATGAGACTTGCCCTGGCGCAATTATTTTAGCCGCCGGATTATCGGAAAGAATGCAAAGTCCTAAACCGTTATTGAAATTTGATTCGCAAAAAAGATTTATCGATAAAATATTTGATGAATATTTAAAATTTGGCTGTAACGAGGTTATTGTCGTAATAAATCATGCTCTAACCGGACAATTTGAATCAATCAGGGGAATTAAATTTGCTGTCAATACAAATCCGGAAAAGGGAAGATTTTCTTCTATTAAAATAGGTGTAGAGTTCCTGGAATCCTCCAATTTTTGCTTTATTCAAAATATTGATAATCCATTCGTTAATCAGGATGTTCTCAGGATTCTCAATCAAGTTAAGGAACAATCAGATTATATCGTGCCGACATTCGAAGGCAGGGGAGGTCATCCGATTTTATTAAATAAAAATATTATTGATAATATAAAAAAATGTGAAAAGGATGATTTGAATTTGCGTGAATTATTAGCAAAATATAAGAGTAAGAAGGTAGAATTTAATGATAATTCAATTTTAATAAATATTAATACAAAAGAAGAATATAATTATTATTTTCATTTTTAAATATTTTCCTTTAGAGTTTTAAAAAATAAAATACGAATATATAAATTAAATTGATAGAAAAATGGAAAATCTCTACGAAAAAATAATAGAACTCAGGAAAAATAATCGTAAATCCATTTTATGTACGATGACATCACATAGTGGTTCAACCCCACGCAAAACCGGTTCAAAAATGCTCGTAACCGATACGGGTGAGATATTCGGAACCATCGGTGGTGGCTTGCTTGAGAAAAATATAATTGAAGAATCATTAAAATTAACCAGTAATCCCGAACCAAAATTATTCAGGTATAATTTAACCAAAGACCTTGGCATGACCTGTGGCGGCTCTGTGGAAGTATTCTGCGAACCGTTATTTTCCAATCTGAATTTATATATTTTCGGTGGCGGTCATATTGGTAAATCTCTTGCCGGACTTGTTGAAAACCTGAATTTTAATATTACTGTTATAGATGAGAGGACAGAAATATTCGAAACTTATGGAAGAACAAGCGCTGTTCATGTATCAAAGCAATTTGAAGAATTTATTGAAGAAACGAACTTTGGAGAAACTTCATTCATTGTAATTGTCACAAAGGGGCATGAAACTGATTTTCATGTGATTAAATCCTGCATCAACAAACAATATGCTTACATGGGAATGATAGGCAGCAAACGAAAAGTGGAAGAAATGAGAAAAAAGTTGATAAATGAAAATATTGCTACATTGGAACAATTAAACAACATTGATATGCCGATTGGGATAGATATTATGGCAGAAAGTCCGGATGAGATTGCTATCAGCATTGCAGCTAAACTAATTCTTGAGAAAAATAAATTGTTGAAAAAATAGATTTTGTGATGGGAATTAAAAGAAAAAAAATTGAAATTGAAATTGATGAACGGCTTTGCAAAGGCTGTGATATTTGCGTTATTCTTTGCTCTGAGAAAGTTTTTACTATAAGCAAAAAAATCAACTCAAACGGATATTATGTACCGATTCCTTCGAATATCGAAAATTGTAACGGATGCCTGATTTGCGAACTTATATGCCCCGAACTTGCCGTAATTCTTGAAAAAACCGAATTAGATGAATTGGTGGCATTATGAACAATCAAAAATATCTCGATTCGTTGAAGAACAAAACATTATTTCTTCAGGGTGATGAAGCGGCAGCCTACGGCGCTCTTTTTGCAGGATGTAATTTTTTTGCCGGATATCCTATTACTCCTGCTTCCGAAATAGCGGAATTAATGTCCCGTGAGCTTCCGAAATCAGGGGGCTATTATATCCAGATGGAAGATGAAATTGCAAGTATCGGTGCGGTTATAGGAGCGGTTTGGTCCGGTGGGAAATCAATGACTGCTACCTCAGGTCCCGGATTTTCGCTAATGCAGGAAAATATCGGGTATGCCTGCATGACCGAAAGCCCTTGCGTAATTGTGGATGTTCAGCGTTCCGGACCTTCAACGGGTCAGGCAACAAAAGGCGCTCAGGGTGATGTTTTGCAAGCACGCTGGGGTACGCATGGCGACCATGAAATGATAGCGTTATCGCCCTGGTCATCGCAGGAATCTTTCGATTTGATGATTGAAGCATTTAATCTATCTGAGAAATACCGAAACCCGGTGATATTTCTTCTAGACGGCGAAGTAGGCCACATCAGGGAAAAGGTAGTATTTCCGGATATCAATGAATTAAATATTTATCAAAGAAATATCAGTCTCGAAAAAATTGATGTATTTGGCGGACAAAGGATTCCGCCAATGATTGAATTTGGAATGGGGCAGAGGATTCATGTAACGGGCTCAACACATAAAAGCAATGGAATGAGGGATGTATCCTCGATGGAGGCTCATGATACACTGATACGTCGAATATATGATAAAATATCTTCCAACAGGAATGAAATTGCGCATTTCGAAACTCACTACATAGATAATATGGATTATCTTGCAGTATCTTATGGCGCTGCTGCAAGACCCACTATGGGAGCGGTTCTCAAGCTGAGGGAAAGGGGTATAAAAATCGGTTTTTTGCGACTGATTACAATTTGGCCCTTTCCGATTGATATTTGCACGGAATTAGGTAAAAGAACAAAGAAAATATTTGTACCGGAAATGAATCTCGGACAAGTATCCCGTGAGATTGAACGCTTTGTTAATTGTCCGGTTGAGAGTGTTTCAAAAATCGGAGGAATTTCGCACACAATAGATGAAATTACAAATTATATTTCCGCTAACATTTGATTAAGTTATTTAAGAAGATAATTTTATTAATAGAATTTTATTATTAGAAAATATTATTACAAAAGTATAAATAAAATGGAAAATAAATACGTTAAATATTTAAGAAATGAAACTCTTCCTACGGAATTTTGTGTTGGATGCGGATGCGGAACCGTTCTTAATTTATTCTGTCATGTTATCGATGAAATGCAAATAAATCCTGACGATATAATAACAGTAACAGGTATAGGCTGCTCATCATGGATACCATCACCTTACTTTTCAGCCGATACACTGCATACAACTCACGGCAGGGCAATTGCCTTCGCTACGGGAGTTAAAGTAATGAAGCCCGGTAAACATGTAATAGTTATAGCAGGAGATGGCGATTTAGCAGGAATAGGCGGAAATCATTTAATCCACGCTGCAAGAAGAAACATAGGCTTAACAGTATTTCTCGTTAACAATTACATATACGGTATGACCGGCGGACAGGTAAGCCCAACAACTCCATCAACGGTCAATACTGCAACAACACCCTACGGAAATGTCGAACAACCTATGCAAATCGCTGAATTGGTTGCTGCTGCAGGGGCATCCTATGTTGCAAGGTGGACTACTTATCATGTTTTCCATTTAAAAAAAGCAATGAAAGAGGCAATATCCAAGAAGGGATTTTCATTTATCGAAATCTGCTCCCAATGTCCAACAAGTTATGGTAAGCGAGTAGGAAAGCGCGAAGGCATAGACCAGTTATTGGATTTCAAAGAAAATTCCATGAATATTCAGAATGTTTCAGGAATGCGGGAAGATGAACTTGAAGGAAAGTACATTGTCGGGAAACTTGTAGAACGCAACAGGTTGGAATTTGTCGATGGACTACTAAATATTAATGCCCAATTTGCAGAAGGTGTCCGATGAATATCAGGTTTTCCGGTTTCGGTGGGCAGGGTATTATTTTATCTGGAGTTATTCTTGGGTGGGCAGCGGTTCTCGATGGTAAGAATGCAATTCAAACGCAATCTTATGGCAGTTCGGCACGCGGAGGGTCATGCAAATGCGACGTAATAATCCAGGAAAGCGCAATCTATGAATTAGAGCCGGAACACAACGATATACTTATTACATTTTCGCAGCCTTCGTATAACGCATTTATTAAATCCCTTAAAGAAGGAGGACATTTATTCTACGATAGCGATTTAGTTACCGTGGATACTAACGAATTTCCCTGCAACTCAATTCCTGCAACAGATATAGCTTTCAAAGAATTTAAGCAAAAAATTTATGCTAATATGCTTATGCTTGGTTTTTTAGCTGAAAAAATTCGATTTATCGGATTCCGGGCAATTGAAAAAAGTATTTCTCAATATGTACCAACTAAAACTATCGAAATGAATATTGCGGCATTTCGCATGGGTATTGATTTGGCAAAATAAATAATATTAGCTAAATTATTTTTTTGATTAATCAAATTAATTAGAATTTATAAAAATTAATCAGATAGAATATGTATATTTCCGATTTCAAATATTTCAAACCAACATCGCTCGACGAAGCTGTGAAAACCCTGTCAGGGTGCGTTAATGGAACCGTTCTTGCAGGCGGCACCGACCTTTTGGTTGAAATTAAAAATGGTCTTCGAAAGGCAGGAGAAATTGTATCCCTGGCTAAAGTATCAGAACTGAAAACCATCTATGTTACCCAGGAAAAAGTTGAAATAGGTGCATGTATTACACACAACGAATTAATAAAATCTCCTGTAATCAATGAATTTCTTCCGGCATTATCTGAAGCTGCTTCTAAAATCGGCTCTCACCAGATTAGAAATGTTGGAACTGTCGGAGGTAATTTATGTACCGGGGCATCATGCGCTGATACCGCTCCTGTACTAATGGCATACGATGCAGTTGTGGAATTGCTTTCGGTTCATGGAGTCAGGCAGGTTGCTCTGAAAAATTTCTTTTTTAATCATCATAAAACCAATATTAAAAATAATGAGATTATGCATAAAATTATTGTTCCAATTAGTAAGAATCAGAGGACAGCTACATTTGAAAAATTCGGATTAAGGGAAGCCGGTTCAATATCGGTTGTATCGGTAGCGGTTGCCCTGGAATTCAATGAAAATATTTGCACAAAAGCTAATGTTGTGATTGGCGCATGCGCACCGACTCCGGTACTTTGTATATTTGCGGGGAATTTATTTGTTGGGAAAAATAAACCGGAAATTTCTGATGACGAATTGTTGGAAACCGCAGCCAAAGCCGCAGTAGAAGCTTCAATTCCGATTGATGATATTCGGGCAAGTGCGGAATACAGGCGTCGATTGCTTTATGTCCTTACTCAGAAAGCCGCAGCAGAAGCCATAAAACGAGCTAATGTAAATTAATCTATTGGAAAATTATGAAGCAAATCATAAATATTAATGTAAACGGAACGGATTACGAATTAGCGGTAAAACCCGGTTTAACTCTCCTGGACTTGCTTCGCGAGGAACTGCGTTTAACCGGGACAAAAAAAGGGTGTGAACTGGGCGATTGCGGAGCATGTACGGTAATTATGGACGGGAAGGCTGTTAATTCCTGTTTAGTGCTTGCATTGCAGGCTGACGGTTCGAATATTTTAACCATAGAAGGTCTGGCTGAAAACGGAGATATGCACCCAATTCAGAGAGCATTTGTTGAAAAAGGCGCCATACAGTGTGGGTATTGCACGCCGGGTATGGTAATGCGAACAAAATCATTTTTGGATGAGTATCCCAGTCCTACAAAAGATGAAATCAAGGATGCGTTAAGCGGGAATTTATGCCGTTGTACAGGATATACGAAGATAATTGAAGCAGTCGATACGGCTGTCGAATATATGAATGGCAGGGAACCTAAGGAAATCGAGTATCAACCACAAAAATCAGCAATGAATTTAGCCGTCGTCGGAAAGCGGCTGCCAAAATTGGATGCACCTGATAAAGCTACCGGTAGGGCAGTCTATACTGATGATATCGTACTACCGAACATGCTTTATGGGAAATTGCTGCTTAGCCCTTTAGCACATGCTAAGATTATTTCAATCGATACATCGGCTGCCGAAGCTCTCCCCGGCGTAAAAGCAGTGATGACCGGCAAGGATGTTCCTGATACAACATGGGGAACATCTCCACCGAGATATGATGAGTTTGTTCTTGCTAAAGATAAAGTTCGTTATGTAGGGGATGTAGTTGCTGCTGTTGCTGCAATAGATGAGGAAATTTGCAAACACGCTCTCGATTTAATTAAAGTGGAATATGAGGAATTGCCTGCGGTTTTCGATCCGCTCGAAGCAATGAAAGATGGCGCTCCGCGGCTTTTCGAAGACAAGTACGATAATAATATCAATACTCATGTTGACCATCATTTCGGCGATGTGGAAAAGGGATTTGCCGAGGCTGATGTGGTCAAAGAAGCAACATTCGTAGGAAACAGGGTTTACCAAAATCCCATGGAGCCTCATTGTGCAATAGCAGAATGGGACAGGCATGGCAAGGTGACCATCTATACTTCTACCCAGGTTGTGCATTATGTTCATCATCAATTATCCCGGATTTTGGATATTCCACTCGGTAATATAAGGGTAATAATGACTAACTGTGGCGGTGGATTCGGCTCAAAAGCAGCAACGAATTATCTTGAAATATTATCAATTTTCCTTGCTAAAAAGACCGGCAGACCAGTAAAAATGAGATATGACCGCAAAGAAATGTATCTTTACGGACGGGGTCGCCACAGACAATTTATTACACTTAAAATGGGTGTGAAAAAGGATGGTACAATTTCGGCAGTTCACCAGAAAGCAATACTCGAAGGCGGCGCTTACTCAAGCTTTGGAGTGGTTTCAACATATTATGCAGGATCGATGCTTGCAACATTATATAAATTCCAGAATTATAAATACGAAGGATTCAGGGTTAATACAAATTTACCTCCATGCGGTGCGATGCGTGGGCATGGCACTCCTTTTCCGAGATTTGCATTCGAGTCGTTGTTATCTATGCTTGCTGATGAGATTGGAATGGACCATGTGGAAATCCGTTTGAAAAATGCTATGACTCCTGATTATCACACTTGTAATGATTTGGATATTGGTTCATGTGAATTAAAAGCCTGTATCGAACGGGTACGCCAGCTTTCGGATTGGGACAATAAAAAAGGCAAACTTCCTGTGGGGAGAGGTATCGGAATTGGCTGTGGCGGCTTTGTTTCAGGTGCCGGTTACCCCATTTACCGTTCTCAATTTCCTCATTCAAACGCTATTATCAAAGTTGAGGAAGATGGCTCAAAGGCAGTTTTATTCATTGGAGATGCAGATATCGGACAAGGTTCCGACACCGTTTTGGCGCAGGCAGCCGCTGAAGCAATGGGAATCACTTTGGATAAAATCAATGTAGTTTCGGCAGATAGTGATATTACTCCACTTGGATTTGGCGCCTATTCGAGCCGAGTGACTCTTATGGGAGGAAATGCCTCGATGCGTGCCGGCGATGAAGTCAGGGAAAAGATATTTCCTGTTGCAGCCGCTATGTTGGGAGCCACTGTGGAAGCGCTCGAAGCAAAAAATAATAAAATTTATTTAAAAGAAGATTCATCTCAATTTATTGCCTGGGATGTAGTAGCAAAAGAATATTTTTCGAAGAATGGTCCATTGACGGGCAAGGGGCATTATGCACCACCCGAAGGATTAGGAGGGAAATACAAGGGTGCTGCCGTTGGCACTTCACCGGCTTATTCATTTGCTGCAACCGTATGCGCAGTGGAAGTAAATATGGAGACAGGTAAGGTGAAAGTGTTGAATTTCTGGGATGCTCATGATTGCGGAACAGCTATCAATCCTTTAGCTGTCGAAGGTCAGGCAGAAGGTGCCATAGTTATGGCGATGAGCGAGGTATTATTCGAAGATGAAGTTTTTAACGAAAAGGGTGAAATGCTCAATCCTGATTTACATAATTATTTAATTGCTACTTCAGCAGATATGCCCAATATCGATTCATCGGTTGTTGATAGCTACGAACCAGCAGGACCCTTTGGAGCTAAGGAAGTTGGTGAAGGAGCAACTTTACCAATTTTCGGCGCCTTGGCTAATGCCATTGCAGATGCAATTGGAGTAAGGATATACGATTTACCTATAACTCCAAAAAAAGTATTGGATGCGATTAATTCGAAAAAAATATAAATTAGAACATAAAATTAAATATAATATATATGGAACATTTTCTTGGAATAGATGCCGGTTCATCATTTACAAAATTTACAGTAATCGATGAGAATAAAAAAGAGTTATTTAATACAATTGCCAAAACTCTTACAAGAAACAAAGACGAAATTAAAAAAATATATGAAAATATAAATAAGGAATTTTCGATCCGTGCAATAGGAGCTACCGGATACGGCAGGCAGATTTATAAAATCGCCGATGTTATTAAAACCGAGCTTTACTGCTCTTCAACCGGTATTACAGAAAAATTCCCAATTGATAAAACTATTGTGGATATTGGCGGAGAAGACGTCAAGGTAATAAAAAGCAGTTCCAAGGGGAAAATCATGGATTTCTACCTGAATTCCAAGTGTGCTGCCGGAACGGGTTCTTTCATTATAGAAATTTCAGAAAGGGCAGAAATACCTGTATCGGAAATGAATGAATTAGCAAGGAAATCACATACGAACAAAGAACTGAACAGCTTCTGCACTGTTTTTGCAAAAACTGAAGTGATGCAATGGATTTTCGATGACGTTTCAATCGAGGATATATCAAAGGGTATTTACGTATCTATTGTGAACAGGATTAAGAAAATACCGATGGATAAATCACTTCCGGTAATTCTAATTGGGGGTGTTGCGCACTACCATCCTTACCTTAGGGAATTGATGGAGGAAAGCATGGGTATGGAAGTGTTTTTACCGGAAAAACCTCAATATATCAATTCTTATGGCGCAGCAATATTTGCATTTTTAAAAAGATAAATAATCTGAAAGGTAAAATTATGAGTAATATTCTTTATTCATGGCAAATGACGGAATTGAATGCGCCATTTCAACCCGTCAAAACATCTCTTCCTGAAATCAATGAAAATGAAGTTTTGGTCAAAGTTGCCGGTTGTGGAGTTTGTCATACCGACTTAAGCTTCTGGCATTATGGTGTGCCGACAAAAAAGCCCCTGCCGCTTGTTCTGGGGCATGAAATCAGTGGAACTGTAGTATCAGGTCCGGCTAATTGGGTTGGGAAAAATGTCATCATTCCGGCAGTTCTACCGTGCGGGGAATGTGAACTATGCAGAAACTCCAGAAGCAATATTTGCCAAAAGCAACTAATGCCGGGTAATGATTTCGACGGAGGTTTTTCTTCTCATATAAAAGTACCGCATAAATTCCTTTGTAAAATTTATGATGGTGTCCTTCAAAAATATTCATTAGCGCAGCTTTCCGTCGTAGCTGACGCTATATCCACTCCTTACCAGGTTATTGCAAAATCCAATCTTCAGGAAGGTGATTTTGCAATTGTTATTGGTGTTGGAGGTGTTGGAATATATGCTGCTTTAATAGCAAAAATCTTCGGAGCAAAAGTATTAGCCTTGGATATTGATGATAATAAATTAGCAATTGCTACCCAGAATGGCATAGATTCAGTTCTGAATATTAAAGAACTTGGTATCAAGGAAATCAAAGGACAAATTAAGAATATAACCAAAGAAATTGGAGCTTCGCAGTATATGTGGAAAATTTATGAGATGTCCGGCACTAAATCAGGGCAGGAGCTTGGATTTGCTCTTCTCGGATATGCATCTACATTATCGATTGTAGGATTTACATTGGATAAATTGGAAGTACGTCTCAGTAATCTTATGGCATTTGATTCAACTGTAATCGGCACTTGGGGCTGCAAACCGGAGTTGTATCCGGAAGTTGTGAATCTGGTATCATCGGGAGCGCTCCCAATAGATAGATTTATCCAGACAATACCGATGAGTCAAATTAATGAAGTTTTCCAAAATACATTGGCTCATAAATATTCAAAGAGAACAGTGCTGGTGCCGGATTTTGAGTAATATAATTTTACCGGTTCATCTATTGTTTTGTAGAATGACATTCTTTTTTATTTAAGTAAAATATTTGAATCCAATATTCATTATATCATTTCCTATATAAAAGGAGATAAAAAACAGACGGTGGCGTCTGTTCTACCAATACAAATAGTAGCTCAGAGTCCCCCGTCTGAGAAATTTTTGTCTTAAATCAACAAGGAAATGATATTATTTCTAAAATTTTTAATTATTGTCTTGCATTATTTGCATTACTTTTTTATTATTGTACTCTTAAAACAGGATTATTTTTATGAATATTTTTTCTCCATAGGAATGATTTTTTTAATTTTTTGATATCTAATATTATGACTAAGTACCGAGAAGCATTGTCTTTAATTGTTGAAGAATTAAAAAAGTTATCAAATGAAACCGAAAGAGTAGGAATACTGCACTCAGTCGGAAGAGTCTTAAGTCTAGACATAATTTCGGATATTTACTTACCTCCCTTTAATACATCTGAAAAGGATGGAATTTGTATTTCTTATAATCCTCAAATTACCGAGTGGGACTTGGTTGGTGAAATTACAGCCGGGAATTATTCGGATATTACGATTAGTTCCAATCAAACCATATCAGTAATGACCGGGGCTAAAATTCCGGAATCGGCTGATACGGTAATACCTTTCGAGGATTTGAATGTTATAGAAGATGAAGTGTATCTGAAAGAGGGTGCGAAAGTAAAGTCAGGGCAGAATCTAATTCTTCGGGGTAGTATTATTAAGCAAAATGAAAAAGCCATCAATAAAAATACCTTTATTAAAAACCAGGATATTGCATTAGCGGCGGCTTGCGGAGCCGATATGATTGAAGTATTCTGCAAAAGAAAGATTGCAATATTATCAACCGGCGATGAATTGGTGGATATTTACAAAACTCCGGCAAATGCTCAAATCAGATTGACCAATAATTCTACGGTATTATCGCTGATTAAATCAATCGGAGCCAACGGTATCAATTTAGGAATTGTACGGGATAATCCGGAATTGATTCGCAAATCACTCGAGGATGCTTTCGATTCGGAAGCAGATATAGTCATTATTTCAGGTGGTACTTCAAACGGCAAACATGATTTTGTCAAGAAAGTCTTTTATGAAATGGGAGTCGAAATAAAATTCAATTGTGTAAAAATAAAACCCGGAGCGCCAACGATTTTTGGGACATATTTGACAAAATCAGGAACTAAACTACTTTTCGGTTTTCCGGGCAATCCGATTTCAACATTCTTATGTTTTTTGATTTTTATAAGAGAAGCATTTTCTATGGCTCAATTATGTCAACCGCCAAGCAGAATTGATGCTGTATTGAAAAATAAGATTCGTAAAAAAGGAAATAACAGGACTTTTCTTTTAGGAAGAATCATTTACAATCGAAAAATAAAACAATATTGCGTATTTCCGACTCATACTTGGTTTTCACAAAATATTGATGCTTTGAGCAAAAGCAATTGTATAATTGAAATTTCTGCAGGTAAAATGAATTTGAAGAAAGGCGATACTGTAAACTGTATTCATTTTTAATATAATTTTGGTTAAAGATATTAATAATATCAATATAATCCGTTAATGAATAGAATCAATCAAAATGGTTATTTAATACTTTTATTATCTTTAATATTTAACTTTTTTTCTATTTACCCTGTTCTTACTCAGACTTATCCAACACCTTATGATTTATCGGTAGGAAATTATTTATTAACAAATTGGTCAAATTCTGCTCCGGCATTCACATATCCGTTAAATATGATGTTCCACAGGACTTCATCGCAAGACCCAACCTTAACGGATGAAACGACAGGTAATTATAATAACGCATATAATTTAACTTCAGGAACCAGAATCAACGGAATGGACAATGAAGGCTTCTCCTTTCAAAATACTGCTTTACAAGGCAATCTTGGCGCTGCAGTACTTGTTTTAAACTCTGTTAACCGGCAAAATATCATTATAACATGGACAGCGAGAACAGTTTCGACCGGCTCGAGGATATATAGAATTGCGATTCAATACAGGGTTTTCGGTTCTGATGTCTGGAGTAATTTGAATAATGTATATGAAAGCAGCGCTGAATCAGGGCACTCAACTACTTTAAATACTGTTTTGCCATCGGATGCTTCGAACAAATCAATTCTACAAATCCGTTGGAAATATTATTATGTTTCGGGAAGTGGAGCCAGACCGGAACTTGGCTTAGATGATATTGAAGTTTCCTCTTTCGGTGGTATTCAACCTGGTCCTACAAAGTTGGCAATTACTAAAATCAATCCTCCAAATCCCTGTGCCGGAGCTAAATTTGATGTGACTGTCGAGTCTTTGGACGATGATAATGTACCTCAAAATGTTTCAAATAACACTACTTTTGTTTTTGGTTCAAACGATATTGCCGGCGGTTTACAAGGGAATTTATCCGGAACTTTATTAGCCGGTTCGAATTCAACTACAATCACAGGTATTTCATTCACGGATGTAGGTTTAGGAGTAATTATTTCTACTAATAGAATTAGTGGTGATTTCCTGTTATCAGGCAATTCTAATTCCTTTAATGTTTATGATTTGTTATTGTCGGATGGTTTCGAGAAAAATACTATCAAATGGACAAAATCATTGGATGCAAAAGGTGGTTTGATAACTTGTTCTACTGCAGATGCTTCCGGAAGACCGGGTGGGAAAGCAAGCATTAAATCACTCGAATTCGGAATTGATAGTTTACAAAGAGGTAAAAATTTTATACATAGGATTTCAACTTTAGTGAGAAATTCAAGAGCCCTGAATATTTCATTTAACTATTTTTTTGAGGATACGATTAATACAAAAATCAGAATACTTTTGAATGATTTTGTTATTGATAGTATATCATCGGATATTACAAACAAAGGCATTTGGCTTGAAAAAATTATTAATATTGAATTTTTTACTCAAATATTAGACAATTATACAATTTCAATAGAAGGTACTTCTTCAATAGATTCAAATGGTAAATCTTCACGAGTTTTTATTGATAATGTTATAATCTCAGGATTCGAAACAACTCTATATCCATTACCTTTTTCATTAGCTAAACGTCCATATCAATTCAATAATTGGAAATCAATAGCAGTAGCAGGCACTTATCCCGCAAATGCGATGTTCTTCCAGTCTTCATCATTAACAGACCCTTCGAAATATGATGAACCTGATGGAATTTGGCTATGCGGTTATTCTTATTCATCATCAGCCCGAATTTCGGGCAAAGATTCACTCGGATTATCATTTGTGTCTGCATCGAATGTCCAAACATCTTGTGATGGAGCTGGATTTCCGGTATCGGCTAACTTCTGCTTTAATTCTATTAATAGAACTGCAATAAAAGTAGGGTGGAAGGGGAGAACCATTTCTTCGGGAGGAAGAAAATATGGAATAGCACTACAGTACAGAACCGACACTACTCTGAATTTTAAATCAATTGGGAGTGAATATATAAGTCAAACAACAGGTCATTACAGTGATTTCGATTCATTTTATTTACCCTCAGAAGCAGATAATAAAGAATACCTTGAATTAAGATGGAAATATTTTTATTATGGAAACGGCTCAGGAACAAGACCGGAACTTGGTATCGACAATATTGTCGTTTCATCCGATGACCCAAATGAAGGCTTAGCAACCAAACTATCTGTGTCAAATTTAATGCCAAAGAAACCCTCGGCAGGCGAGGCATTTGCAATTGAAATCAGGGCTATTGATAATAACGGAACGATATGTACTCTTGATTCATCCATACAAATAACTGTGAAACTCCTACAAGGCAATGGGAAATTAACCGGTAGGCTCGATGGAATCTTCATGAAAGATAGTACTGTTTTAATTTTAGATTCATTAATTTATGATAAAAATGAACAAATAACATTGCAAGTTCAGCAAAAGGATGGAACTTTGCTTCTGCCTTTTGATTTGAACATTGAAATAGTTCCACGAAGAATAATTTCCTTAGAGAATTTCATCGCAAAAATTCATTGCGGCAAATTCGAAGAAAATCAAGTGATGATGCCGGTTTTTAACATTTATATAAAAGATTCGACCGGAAATACAATTCCTGGTTTTGATGAAGAAGCAGTCGTGGATTTGCTTGGTGATAAAAATTGTTTGAAGGGTAGAAAAATTGTAGGATTTGAAAATGGCTCTGCTGTTTTCGATAGTCTATATTTTATTCTCAATGGAAAATATCAAATGATAATTACAGTCGGTAATACGAAATTCATACGGGATGTTGAAGTAAAGCCGGCTCCAATAGTAACACCTATCATAATACCTCAATATGTATTAGCAAGGGATTTATTCGATGCTTCATCAAACCTGTTACCTTCATTTGCGTTGGTAGAAATCAGTAATCTTCATCCATCGAGTAATTATAGATTCATTACCGGATGTTCTGATGAGAATTATTCAATAACTACCTCTAACGGAGCCGGATATAATATTCATTTTAATTCCGAGCAAAAGGTATTCAATTTTGATACTTCAAAATCCTTACCTGGGGGGAATGACTCAAATTACATTTACTATTCAACTTTTAGTACAAATTCAATAGAAACGACAAAAAAATTATGGATTAATCTTGTGAATTCCAATAACAATGCTTTTTTCGAAACTCTCCCAATTGAATGGATTCTTAGCTTAGGCTATTCAAATGGGGATTTGATTTCCAGGAACAGAATTATACAACAATCAAATGCATTGGCTTTTGGACAGGCATCTTATGAAGCAACCGGTGTTTTCGATGAACATAGTTTTATAGAACCAAAACATATTGTTTGTCTTTTTGCTGATACAATTGAAGGTTCGATGCCGCTTTCAACAGCTATTACTCAAGATGCAGGATTTAAAATGAGTAATGATAAAAATTCAATACAAGGATTGAAATGCAAGGCTCCTCATTATTACTGCCCGATTGAAGGCAAAGGTGGCAGTTGGGCTACAATGAAACCAAATAATGAAGCAATTCAAAAGGTGGTTGAATATAATTTAGATGGTATTAAAATTAATTCCTGGAATAAATCAGATGGTATCTGGAATAGTATCAATACATCAAGGCGAGGAGGTTTAGATGCTCCTATTCGTTTGGAAATCCCGGCAATAAAATTGGATTTCCCAAATCATATAGATAAATATTGTAATACTAATGGTAAGCTCATGCTCCGGTGGCAGTCACACGGGATAAATAATCTAATATTAAAATATAGAGTGGAAGGAACTATAGATTTTGAAAAAATTAACGAAACCATTGATGCTAAGGCAGGGTATTATGACTTCGATATTCCAAGAAATTCTATTTTCTCGGATAAAACACTCGAATTCAAACTTGTTAGTATTGAATATCCTTCAATAACGGCAAATTCAGGTACATTTATAGTTAATGATTCTCCAAAAATAGAAGAAATATCAAAGATTGAACCTAAATGTTTAAATGATTCAGTCACTTTATTTTGCCGGGCTTCCGGAAGTAAATTACGGTATTCGTGGCTGAAAAATGGCATTATGACTGACTTTCATACGAATTTTTTAAATATCAAAAATTTGAATTATAGGGATAATGGGGTCTATAGATTAATTGTATCGAGTGAGAATGAATGTCAACCGGATACTTCGATTGAATTTCCATTATACGTTTTGCCGCCACCAGTCTTTACTAAAGAACCGGAAGATAAAAATATATTTTTGGATGATAAGGTCAACCTATCATTCGAAGCACAGGTTTCTGCCGACTCTATGTATCCGGATTTAGATATTCAATGGTACCGTGGATTTAATCCATTGCATGATGATAGTTATATTTGCGGCTCTAAATCTTCGATATTATCTATTAGCAATTTAAATCCTTCAGATACGATTGAACCATATTATGCAAGTATCAACTCCAAATGCGGAAGTGCAATTTCGAAAAAAGTATATTTGCACGAAGCCAATTTCATTATCCTGAATAATTTGCCTGCTGATACTTCAATATGTGCAGGTAAGGATTTCGAATCGGGATTTGAGATTGAAACTAATTTTTCACAGGAGAAACCTGCTTATCAGTGGATGCGGAATTCGGTCGATTTATCAGATGGAGACAAATATTCCGGAACCAAAACGAAATTATTAAAAATTAAAAATACCCGGACTAATGATTCCGGTTTGTATTCATGCAATATTTCATTTAACCATACTAAGTTTTTTGTAAATCCTCCTGAAATAAGAATCCTGATTGACAGCGCTCCGAAAATATTATTTCAAACTCCGGACAAAATAATCTTTGCAAAATCCGGTGAAAAAGTAATTTTATTTGTAAGTGTTAAGAATCTTCCGGATTGCAAATATCAATGGTATTTTTTGCAAAATGGGAATTCACTCCCAATTCAGAATACCGGCAGAGATACATTATTTTTGGATAATCTTGATTCAAGCCAGTCTGGTTCTTATTTCTGTGTTGTAGAAAATCATTGCGGCACTGCAGTTTCAGATACATTTATTTTAAATGTTGGGACGGTTATAATAACAAAAGTTATTGAAAATAATTTATCAAATGAATTCAAATTTAACATCTACCCTAATCCGGCTAACGATGAAATCAAATTATTTATAGAGTCAGGGAAGTTGGTGAAAGTCGAGTTGCTAATTGAAAATGTTATAGGTCAAAGATTAGCAAAAATATATGAAAATTCCTCCTTTGCCGGTAAGCAAGAATTAGTAATTAACATAGAAAAATTAGGTTTATCGGATGGAATGTATTTATGCAGATTGGTAATTGGGAACAAATTTATAGTTAAGAAATTCTATAGACAAAATCATCGATAGAGATATCTGAAATGGTTTTTAGAGAGGACTCAATATTAAAATCTATTTTTTGATATAAATTTTTCCGATAACTGGGTCTTCATGTGTCATTGTACGAATCCTTTCGATTTTTTCATCATCGAGTACCATACCTGCTGCAGCAATTTTCATACCGGAGAAGGTGTTGATATTCCGTGCTAATGCCATTCCACTTGCAAGTTCTGCTTTTGATATATGTTGTTCGCGTGGAGTTTTTGAGTTCTCGGATTCATGGGCAAGGTATTGGTCAAGCCAGGCTATGAGCCTGAAATCGAATATCCGGTTGGCTTGTGATTCGAGAAATTCAATTACCTTTCCAGGCATATTCCCATTCTTCGGAAGCTGCTCGAAAAATTCTATGACAACTCTAAGAATTCGAGAGGGCAGTGGGATAAGCGATTCCTGTAATTTTTCCGGTATGCCGGAGCCATCATAATTTTCCCAAATATGAGTTAATATATTTGCAGGACCTTCATATCCTTTTATTTTGGAAAGAATTTCGTTTGAGATTACCGGAATCTGTTCCATTGGTGGATTTTTAATAAAACCGTTTACCATGACAGGTTGATTGATTAAACTCTCCGGAAGTGAAATTTTACCAATATTAGTAAGAGGCATAGCTTTTTTTAAATCTGTAATTTCTTCCTTCGAGCAATCTCCACATTCCACGGCAATCCATTCCACTACTGTATTGATACGAGGAAGATTTTTAGCAAATTCGGGCATTCGAATATTTTGAATTTTGATTAATGCTTCAAGAGTTGCATTAATACTTTTTTGAAACTCATCATTAAGTTCGGTGTATTGTTGCTCTTCTTTTTTGAAAGATTTAAAGAGATTCATATAATTAACGGAATTATTGAGTCTTGTAATAATCTGGTCGATTGCAAATGGTGTATTGATAATATCATTAACACCATGCTGTACGGCTTTTAATGTGAGTTCCTTATCCATTAATGGTGTCATTAATATAAAATAATGGTCTTTTAACTGTTCCTGTTCCTTGATTTTATCAAAAAGCTGAATTCCGTTAATATCCGGCAAACTAAAATCTGAAATAATAATAACCGGAAAAGCTATTTTTTGAAGAAAATCAAATGCATAACCACCATCCTTGCCAGAAAAGGTCAATGAATGAGTAATGACCTTTGCAATTATTTTTTTCAAAGTTTGCTCGACGTTTTGGTCTTCAGTTACAATGAAGAAATGAGTTTTTTCTTCGGGTTTTATTTCCACAGGTTTTGTTTCGTCCATCATAATCTCCGCTTATTGTTCGTGCTAATTTGATTTTTTAATTATACTAAAAATACTAAATTTTTTTATTAATATAGAATATAAAATATAATAAATACATTCAATATCTTATTTTTTATAGCAAAATTTGTTCCAAATTCAATTTTATTAAATAATTATCGGACGCTTTATTGAATAGTTAATTCATAAATTAAGTATATTAAATAAATTTTTTTGATTAATTTATATTTTTGAATTTGTCTATAGGAACAAATTAGTGATATATCTTAACGGAGATAAGATTGAAGTCCCTAAAAAGTAAACAAAATATAAACTTTCTTGAAATTCAGAACAACGTATTCAATTCATACAAAGAGAAGAGAAGAAATTTAGTTGAAATTTTGAAAGCCAAAGGAATTGTTTCAACCAATGTTTTAAAAGCCATAGGTGCTGTTCCACGGGAACGTTTTGTTAGTCCGGCGTATATAAGTCGTGCTTATGACGATTCTGCTTTGCCGATTGATTCGGGTCAGACTATTTCACAACCCTATACAGTTGCATTTATGACAAGTTTGCTGAATATTTCCGAAGGTTCTAAAATTCTTGAAATCGGTACCGGGAGTGGATATCAGGCATGTATTTTATCAGTTATGGGCGCTTCTGTTTTTACTATAGAAAGAATCAAAGAGCTTTTCGAAAAATCCAGGAATATTTTTCGTGAATTAGGTTTCAAAATTAATTCCCGTTATGGGGATGGAACCTTAGGTTGGCGGGAATTTGCACCTTATGACGGCATTATTATAACTGCGGGGGCGCCTCAAATTCCTAAAATTCTTTTAAATCAATTGGCTGTAAACTGTCGAATGGTTGTTCCAATTGGAAATAGAAATAGTCAGACCATGTATTGTGTCGAAAGAAAAGGCGAAAGAGATTATAAAGAAACCCGGCAGGACAGTTTCAAATTCGTTCCACTCATAGGTAAAGATGGTTGGACTGGCGATGAGGAATAAATAATGGTCAATGGTTAATGGTTAATGATAAATGATTATTGAGAAACAATTTGAAAATTATATAATTAGGCAATTAGAATATAACAATTGATAATTAACAATTAACCGTTATGAAAAAATATTTTTTAATTCTAAGAAATTTTATTAAATTTGTAATCTGTATTTTTAATAATATGATATAAAGAGGAATAAAATGTCAAAGCGATGTCAGGTAACAGGAAAAGGACCAATGAGTGGCAACAATGTGTCGCATGCGAATAATCGCACTCGCAGACGCTTCCTTCCGAATCTTCAAACTAAAAGACTTTGGATTCCATCGGAAAAAAGATTTGTAAAAGTTAAATTATCAACTTCAGCTTTGAAAACTCTTGATAAAATCGGCTACGATTCTTTAAGAAAATTAGATTTAAAATAAAAAGTCAAAAAAAAATAAAATAAACCGGACTTGATCCGGTTTTTTTTTGTTTTCATTCAAAAGAAAAAAATAATTTGATTATTAATTTTTTTTTATTATATTGTAATATTATTTAAGTTTTTATAGGCTTTCAGTTTTTTTAATTTCAAACCTGAAAAAGGTTTTTCACTAAAGTAAAATAAAAACATTAACAAACATAAGGCTAATCCTTATTATCAACAAAATATTGTAATTTCTAAATTTTTAGATAAGATTAAATTATAGTTCAAAACTTTAACTATTTAACAAAGGTTCGATAAAATTTTATTTTAATATTTTGATAAGATTATAATCCGGTGGATTATTGTCAAATCATATTTTTAAATTGAAAATTTTTTGAAACTAAATCAATTTTGATACTATGTATTTTATATAAACTTATGATTTTGAAATTGGTGTAAATACCAAGAATTATTTCCTAAAGAAAGGAAAAAAATCATGAAAAATCTTGATAATAATTCGAGAAATCATCCTCTTAATTTAACCGGAAAGAACATTCTAATTGTGGATGATGATGATGCATCATTAAAACTGTACTGCACCAGCGTAAAAAGGACAAAATTGATAAAAAAATAATGTGTACTAAAATTCAAAAAACAATGAGTTTTCTTAGGTATAAATGACAGGA
>JAERMQ010000116.1 GCA_016844745.1 Ignavibacteria bacterium
CTGAACACGCATAAACCGGAATCCCTGTATGAAACTTTCGCGCCGGAGAAGGCAAAAGCTCTCTGGGACAGGTTTGAATTTGTATATACTCCCGTGCATGGGAGCTGGCTGAATATGGCGGAAATCGAACTTAATGTTCTCGCCGGACAATGTTTGAGCCGGAGGATAGACAACATATCAAAGGTCAGAAAGGAAGTTGAGGCATGGCAGCATCAAAGGAATAATATGAATGCGAAACTAACTGGCAGTTCACAGCAGACAAGGCAAGGATAAAATTAAAGAGGCTTTACCCGACATTGTATGCTTGACTTGACACTAGTACACTGACAAATTAATATCGAAACATTGTAAATGTTAGTTTGTAGTACAAAAAAGCCAGAATAGTCCATGCTATATATTTTGTAATTAATGTGCCGCTGTACTAGCCCTGAAAGGGCGAAAGGAAAAGGGAATTCGCGTGGCTGGCACATTCACGTTTTTAGGGATGCATTTTGTGTTTAGTACGAAGAGGAATTTATTGATTTTCTCAATAAAATATGGTATCAAATACGATGAAAATTATATTTGGAAATAAGAGATGTGCTTTCGCCCCTTTGGGGCGTATGTTTTTGTTATTCAATAGCAGGGGGCTTCACCCCCTGCTATATCCTAACAGCCTTTCATGCCTGAATTTCGCAAATGGTAACAATTTAGTTTTTTGAAAGAGGCATCCAAAGTATTTGTTGTTTTGCTGTCGGGGCGAAGCATTTGTTGGCCTGACCAAGAATGCATTACTAATAACTCTGACTCCAACAAATGCTTCGTCCCTACGCAGCCCGGCAAAGCTTCATTTTTATTGAGAATTTTCAAAAAACTAAATTGTTACTTTACTTTAATCGGTTGAATTTGGTATTCATTACTTCCATTACTGATGCTATGAAAAAATTGTTTGGTACCTTCGAGATACAAAAACCATTATTGCGTGGATTAGAGCTTTAAAGACCTGATTCGAGAGAGAGAAAATGATTTTTTTATTACAACATTTGTTAGAAGAAACGGCCAAAAAACTACCTGATAAGAAAGCAGTGGTTTGTTTAGATCAAAGCATTACCTACGGAGAGTTGAACATCATTTCTAATAAACTTGGTCATGTGTTTAGAAATAATGACGTGCAAAAGGGCGACCGTGTCGGGATATATATGGATAAATCAATATATTCTGTTATAAGTATCCACGGTATTTTAAAGGCTGGGTGTACTTATGTTCCTATTGACCCAAAAGCACCGGCCCTTCGTTTGGATTACATTATAAAGAACTGTGGAATAAAATGCTTGATTACCTCTTCGAAGAAGGTAGAAAATATAGATCAGATATTTCACGAAAAAAGTCCTGTTAAAGTTATCATATTTGTAGATGAAGCAGCAGAGATAAAAAAGCGGTATCCTGCAAAGATAATCTATTTTAAAGAGGTAGTTGACTACAAAGATAACAGTCCTCCAGAAAACGACTCCAATTGGATGGATTTGGCCTATATCCTCTATACCTCTGGTTCAACGGGTAACCCCAAAGGAGTAATGATTTCCCATTTAAATGCGCTTACGTTCATCAACTGGGCTTACAATACTTTTAAAATTAGTCAAAAAGATGTGCTTGCTAACCACGCCCCTCTTCATTTTGATTTGTCCATATTTGATCTATTTGTAGGATTAAAATCAGGTGCAACAATCTCATTGGTGCCGGAGGCATTTTCCTATTTTCCTTTTCGTTTGTCAGAATGGATTCATGCCAATCAGATTACTGTTTGGTATTCAGTTCCTTCGATTCTTTCTATGCTGCTTTTGCACGGTAAATTAGAGCGTTTTACATTTGAAAATTTACGACTTATTCTCTTTGCAGGGGAAGTATTCCCTGTAAAATACCTGAGAAATTTAATGCAAGCGATTCCTCATGCACAATATTACAATCTTTACGGCCCAACGGAAACTAACGTCATTACTTTTTATCAAGTGACAAACCTGGCGCCCGATCAAATTAAACCAATTCCCATAGGCAAGCCCTGTGCAAATATGGCAGTCTTTGCCTTGGATGAACAGGGGGACATTGTAACGACACCAGGTATGGAAGGAGATCTCTATGCACGTGGATCATGTGTAGCACAAGGCTACTGGGCTGATTCCGAAAAGACAAATAAGGCATTTATAACAAACTTTAAGCAACCCATGTTTGAAGAAAAAATGTACAAGACAGGTGATAGAGTCATGCTTGATGAGAACGGAAACTACCTTTTTCTCGGACGCAGAGATCACATGATAAAAAGCCGCGGGTATCGAATTGAATTAGGTGAAATTGAAGCGGTTCTTTATAATCATCCGAAAATCAAGGAAGTAGCTGTCATCGCTATTTCCGATGAAGAAATTGGTAATCGAATCAAGGCGTTTGTATCTCTTCGAGATAATGAAACTTTTGAAGTATCCGAAATTCAAAAGTACTGTGCCAAATACCTTACAAAGTATATGATCCCGGAATCTTTTGAATTTCGAAATAGCTTACCAAAAACTTCAACTGGCAAAGTGGATAAAACCTTACTGATAAAATGCAGTTAAAGTTGACCTTGATCATCTGTTTCCGCTTGCGGGAAATAAATTGATTAAACAGGGGAACCTCAGTTTTTGTAGTATCCTGTAAAAACTTCTTTTTTGTGTAAGTTTTTTTAACACCCCCTTGTGTCCCCCCTTGCGAAGGGGGGAATCAAAGAGGGGTAATCAATAACCCTTCCCCTTGCTAAGGGGGAAAAGAGAGGAGTTCTTTGGTTGCGGCTACGCCGCGCTAGGGATTTTTAGAATTCACGCATATAATAGTCAATGCTCATTTCTTAGCGGGTCAATCTAAAACGAATATTTAAAACACTTTTCACGATGAATAAGAATTTCCAAAAATTAATTGCTCTCTATAAACAACGTGGTTTCAAGAAGGCGCTTGAGAAACTATTACGCTTTACGATATCAAAGATATACTTAAAAAAAGAAGAACTTTTGCTTGTAAAAAGCTTACATGAAGAAATCAAATTTTCTAAAGAAAATAAATTACAAATACAATCCATAACAGAACAACATGCCTCAATTATAAGACAATTCTATGAAAAATATCGTGAGACTATGGATAGCCTAGCATTGATTTACTACTTAAAGTATAATTATAAAGGGTTTATAGCTTTTTTCAATAATGAGATGATTGGTTGTTGGTGGTGGGTGAACAATAAAATTGATCTGGCAATAACCCATCCTTGCGTTCTTCGTTTTGCTCTTAACCTGAAAGAAGACGAAGTATATGGGTTCGACTATTTTATAGCGCCCCAATATCGTGGTCATGGTAATGCCGTAGAATTCCTTTCCCTGATTCATAATGAGCTAAAAAAGCTAGAATATACTCGAATATGGGGTTTAGTCGTTACTGATAATACACCGGCAAAATGGCTTTACAACATTACTGGTTATAAAGTAATCAAGCGCATTATTCGTCACGAATTGTTTTCAATATTCTTATTCCAGGATAAGAAGGTGTTTATCAAGAATACTAGATGGAATACAAAACATTCATTTGACCATCGGTTGCTATTCTCATTAAAGTCAAAGAAGGGATCAATCACGTCATAAGTCGAGGTAATTTATTCCAATTTTAATCATATAGATATTTTGATTTTAATACGGTAAACTTTGCGTTGTATAACACGGACTTTATTGTTGATGCTTTCACCTAATCCATATAGTAGTTGCGAATTTACACAAGCTGGGAAACGTGCTTCAGGAGAAGGCACGAAAACAGCAAGAGAAGTCGCAAAAGGCAGCTTAAAAAAATGACAAAATAGCCTGACGCAGCAAAACCGCAATCAAATGTACTCCTCTCTTTCTCTCCTTCGCAAGGGGAAAATTGAAGAGGGTTAAAAAAAACGTAACAGTTTAGTTTTTTGAAAGCATCAATAGTTGAAAATGCCTTTGCGATAGTATGTAGTGGCAATTCATGAATTGCCACTACAGTGCATGACAACCACATTATTACTGGAATTTTTCAAAAAACTAAACTGTTACAAAAATACTTTTTAAAAAAAGAAGTTTTTACAGGATAAACCCTCATGGGTCAAAGGCTCACAAAAGGGTATGAAAATATGACACCCTCCCTTAATTCCTCCCATCGAGGGCAATGTCATTGAATTAAGAGAGTGTGTTTTTCTCTTCAAGGCAAAGCCCGAAGGGCTGACAGCATATAGCCCAGGGCGACAGCCCTGGGGG
>JAERMQ010000044.1 GCA_016844745.1 Ignavibacteria bacterium
CTATTCCGTTCAACACCTTATTCCTTAGAATAAAGCACCGTAGGGCGATTTGACAGATACTCCTGTTAGTCCCTGTCGGCGGTTCAGTTCTGCTTTTTATTCACAGTCCGCCATCTTAGAAACAGCATACAAAATAAAATGAAAACATTTTATTTTGTTTCTTGGCACACGTTGTCTTTTATTCAACTCACTTTTCGGGAAAAAAAACTCATTTTGATTCTGTTCATTTTTATAGTAAATCAGATTTTGCTACGTCACATTTTGAAGAAGATGTTGATTTTTTATCTACAAAATTTTTTGAAGAAACAGATTTCAGTTCAACTCAATTTTTAGGTCATGCCCTTTTCAATAACTCATATTTTAGGAATAATACTAAATTTGATTCAGCCCTATTCGAAAAAACAACCGATTTCACTGAAACAGAATTTGAAAATGAGGTTAATTTTGATAAAGCTTTGTTCAATTTAATTGCAAAATTTAACAAAAGTAAGATTAATGAAGCGAATATATTAAATATCTATTTCAAATTTCCTGTTGATTTTTCTGATTCGGAAATTGAAAAAATAGATTTGACTGGAACCGTCTTCAATGCTTATGCTGTATTTAATAATTGTGATATAAAAAATGCCGACCGAAATACCTTTCGTATAATCAAGCACGAACTTATCAGAAATAATAATCGTTTGGATACGGTAATATATCATAAAAAAGAGATGGAAGCTTTTAGGAAGGAACTTAATGAAAATAAAAATAATAAATATTCTACATTAAAAAAGTATCAAGAACTATTCGTACTTTTTATTAACCGATGGTCGAACAATTACGGTACAAGCTGGCTGCGTGGTTTTGGATTTACTTTTATTATTGCTTTTATTTTCTTTTTCCTTCTTGTTCAATGTGGCTTGAATGAAAGGTATTTTGCCTGGGGCTGGGATAATTGGAGCAGTTTCTGGGATGTTTGCGATATGCACCTCTCATATTTTTTTAAGTTCATCTCCCCCACTCACGGATTCGAGTTCGATGGTATAAAATTATCCGGCATTGGTTATTTCATTGACTTCATCTCCCGCATAGCCATCGGCTTCGGCTACTTCCAAATCATTCAGGCATTCCGCAAGTATAAGATATGGTAACCTTCAACAATGAATAATTAACAATGAATAATGAATAATGAAGAATTACGAATTAAAGTCTGGACCTTGATTTACTTGATTTAATGATTACCATGATTTCCCTTTTTTTTTTCATAACTCATAATTCATAACTCATAATTCGTAATTCATAATTCGTAATTCGTAATTACTTAGTCCACCGCGGCGGTTTGGCAGCAAAAATAAAATTCCATAATATCCTGAGCGGCTTTGTGAGCTTCCACGAAAGTGAATTAATGAAATAACTTAAAATCATTTTCTTTTCTTCGGTTGCCTGACCTCTGTACGCTTCGAAAGCTGTCGATAACGCATCCAAACTTTGATGGTAATTAACGATTTCCAACTCCAATTCCGATAATTTGCTATGCGCCAGACTAATGATTTCTTCTTTTATTTCGTTAGAACCGGTCATGTTTTCCAGCAAAATTTGCAGGTTTGAAATTTCATCGGACTTAGCTGCAATGCTATTGCTCTGTTCGGACAGACGGTCATTAAGTTCCATTAATGCATTGCCTTTTTCCACATTTTCATGCTTCAATTCTTCATTGGCATTATATAAATTGCTGCATAACTGCTGCAGTTCCGAAACTTCATGCTGTAAAGAACTAATTTCCCTGTTCTTGTATTCCAATTGGGATTTTATTGCATTCAGTTCAACTGTTAAATTCTGGGTATCGGCAATATACTTATCCAACTCGGATTGTCGTTCGGATATGGATATGTTCAGTTCATTAATAATATTATCTTTAATTACAACAACTTCGTTCATCATTTCCAATTGAAGGTTTTGATTTTCAATTTCCGATTGAAGGTTATTTATGGATATAGCATTAGCATTCAATTGTTGTAGTAAAAGTTCATTCTGTCCTTCGATATCTTCAATTATCCGGTTCTTACTCAGCATCTCGGATGTTAATTCCGATATATGAACTTGTGATTTATAATTTAGCTCTATAAAAGATAATTTCGTTTTCTCATTTTCATCTTCTATTGTACTAATAATATTGAGCAGGTCTAATATATCCTTTTTTCGTTTGGTCAGGAGTTTCTCATAAGTTGAAGAGATTTCCGTTTGAATTTTATTTTCTTTTTTGGTTTGAAATAACTCTTCATTCTTATTAGCAAGAGTAACCTGATATAATTTATTCAATTCCTCAGCTCTATTAAATTTATATATTATATCATTAAGCCCTTCGTTGGCTTGTTTCAAATCATCAGATAACTTTGAGATTGTTTTTTCATTGTTATCAATTGTAGCTAATAAATTACTTATCTTCAGATTCCTGAATTGTACATAGTTCTTCAATTTAGAAACAGCTTCTTTGTAACGTTCAATCAAATTTAGTTTATCTGATAGCTGACTATTTAAATAGGGAATTTCCTTTTGAATTAAATCGAAATTACTCCGAAGCCTACCTGACGATTCTGTTAATTCGTATATTTCCGATTTATAACCGGTAACCAAAGCAGCCTGTTTTTTTAACTCTTCCCGCTGAATTATAGAAGATGCCTCATACCTGTTTATAATATACCTGTTATTATCCAGTTCTTTGGTATATAATGAAATCTTTTTCAATAATTCGTTTAATTCAATTTGTTTCTGCGCTAAAATCGAATCTTTATCAATTAGCGTATTTTCGATTAATGATAAAGCAGTTTCTTTCTGGGAAATGATTTCTTTATGGATTTCTAATTCAGAATTATAAGTTGAAATTTGTCCTGATAATTGGTTTAATTCGATTTGTTTTTGTTCTAATTCGGAATCCTTTTCATTTATACTCTCATAAAGTAATGCAGAAGCCGATTCCAACTTATTAATTATATCTTTATTATATTCAATTTCGGAGGTATAAGAGGCAATACGGGTCAATAAATCATCTAATTCATTTTGTTTTTGTTCAAGAAGGGATTCTTTTTCATTAAGTGAATTTTGAACTAATGATATGGTTGATTCATTCTGTACAATAATTTCCTTGTGATTTTCTAACTCAGCAGTAATTGATTCAATTTGAACCAATAGTTCGTTTAATTCAATTTGTTTTTGGGCTAACAAAAAATCCTTTTCATTAAGCGAATTTTGAATTAAAGATAAAGAAGATTCATTCTGTAAAACTGCCTCCTTTTGATTTTCTAACTCTGCAGTAATTGATTCTATTTGAACCAATAATTCGTTTAGTTCGTTTTGTTTTTGGGCTAATAAAGAATCCTTTTCATTAATCAGGTATTGTTGGGACTCAACGGAAGTTTCATTACGACGGGCATTTTCTTCCAAAGATTCGCATTTATTTTCATACTCCTGAATTTTAATATTATTATTTTCTATAATTAAATTTATCAGGTTATTTTTTTCATCTAATTCAGTTTCAACTGCATCTAATTTTAATATTATTTTTTTATTCTCTTCCAATTCTGCATAAATACTTTTCAATTGTTCATTTTTTGCCTGTAGTTCACTCTGGTCAAATAGAAGTAATTTGTCTTTCTCATCGATACTTAGCTTTGATTCAATTTCAACCGCTTCCCTTTGAGCAATCAATTCATCTTTTCTAATTAATAATTCGGATTTTGAAGTAAGCTCGAAATTTTTCTCAGTTAATTCATTTAAATAATTACTCGATAAAGCCTCTAACTTATCAATCTGATTTTTAGCTGAATATATTTCACTTTCCAGTGCAGATGCATACTCAATTTTAGATGATAATTCGTTTTTTAAATCCTCTAAAATATGACTTTGAGCAAAATAGTCCGACGAAATATCATCATTTTGTTTTCTTAAGTTTTCAATTTCGATAGATAATTCAGTAAGTGTATTTTCACGTTCATTTAATTTTGCAAATAATTCGGTTAGTTCGGCTTTATTCTCAAAAAACAATTGTTTGTAAATACCATGACCTATTTCTTTATATTCGAGATCAATAATAACCTTTACTGGACTATGATAGCCATTAATTGAGAATTGTATCTGTGGGTCGTTGGTATTAAAATAAAAATCGTTGTTATTTTTTAGAATTGCATTGTGAGTTAAATCACTAATTAAATTTTCTTGTCCCAAATTATCGATAATTTTAATATTAGAACAGTAAATGTGAGAAATTTCATTCAAGGGATCCAGCCTTAAATGCTTAATATCTTTAAATCCATCCAATTCAAAAACCAGTTGTTTCTCATTTCCAAAAACCGGTTTAACAATAGAATTTTCCTCACTTGTACCCATACCGTAATCAACAAACAGTTGGGCATTGTATGGGGTTAAGGTGTTATTTTTTTGGGTATTGTCAGTTAAATCAAGTAAAATTGAGTTTTTAATATTTTTTAAATCCGAATCAGAACATATTGCTATAATAAAAGTGTTAATTTTTTGTTCATCAAGTGGTAAAACCCCCTGAGAAGTTTGAATTATACTGTACTCAACCAAATCAGACTCTTTTTGAACAGGATGATTAATATACGAACAATTATAAACTTTTTGTCCTAAGTCTTCGACATATTTAAAATGAATTTTTAAAAAATCAAGGAATTCGTCGTAATAAAATTCTTTAATATGATACCCGTTATTAAATTCAGGTAATTCACTATAATACAATTTATCAGGTGTAGAAACAATAAATAATCCATCTGGCTTAAGAAGACGTTTTACCTCCTGAAGAAATTTAATTTGTTCCTTCTCCCCAACATGCTCAATTGTTTCAAAAGAAATTATAACATCAATTGAATTATTTTCTTTCAAGGGAACATCATCTACCGAACCAAGAATAAAATTAAGATTAGCTTTCCTGTATTTAGAACGTGAAAAATTTATTGCTTCCGGGTCAATATCAACACCAATTACTTTTGCAGCAGTTTTAGCAAGGACATTTGCCCCATAACCCTCTCCACTGGCTATATCTAAAACAATTTTGTTTTCAACAAACTGTGACGCATAGAGATATCTGTGCCAATGTTCATAACTATTTTCCCTGGGGGTGAACTCAGGGATAAACCTTTCACCTGTATATTCCATGTGAATCCATTCTAATTAGACTATATTCAATCTACTAATATAATTTATTTTGTACTGAAAAAAAAATATTTTAATAATTACTTTTGATAATCTCATAAAAGACTATACTTCATAACAGGAAGTTACTATATAACACGTTTAAAAGTTCACTTTTTTCTCAAAAAAAAGTCAAAATTTTTAGTTCTTAGTTCTTAATTCGTAATTCGTAATTGACCCTTGCTTACTCCCACTCATCTATAATCACTCTTGATTGGGGTATTTTTCTATCAATTAATCCCGTCATGAAGTTAGTTACCATAACTTGCGGTCCTGAAATATAATACAGACAATTTTCATCATCTTTATGCGCTTCATAAATCTTGTCAAGATTGATTCTGCCTTGTGTAAAGGGAATTGCAACCGGCTTGTCATCTACATCTTCAATATATAATATCAAGGTAAAATTTTTTAATTTCTTCTTACACTCTTCCAATACTTCCGAATAGATAAAATTCTCCTTGGATTTAATGCCATAATACAAAGTAATATTCGATTCTATTTCCGTATCAATTGCATATTCAAGAAAGGATATAAATGGTGTTATGCCCGTTCCGCCAGCTATCAGAGCAAGATTCGAAGTCTGATTAATCGTAAAATTGCCGTAAGGAAATTTCACCCATGCTGTATCGCCTTCCTTCACCTCACGGAACATCCTTTCGGTAAATGCTCCTTTGACAATGAAGGTAATTCTAATCGAATCTTTCCTTGTCGGCGAGGATGCAATGGAAAAAACCCGCGATTCGGGCCAATGTCCGGAAGCAGAGTAATCGTCTATTGCAAAGTGAAGGAACTGCCCCGGATGAAAATCGGGCATGAATTTCAGCGGCTTCATCACAAAGCTTTTGATTGTATCATTATGATTGAATACTTGCTCAATCCTGACCGGTACTTTTATTGGTGTCGGCATCTTTTTTTAGTTTATAAAGTTTGTAAAGTTCATAAAGTTTGTAAAGTTTATAAAGAATAATTTATAGAATGTCATTCCTGCGTATGCAGGAATCCCCTGAATCAAAGGCTGTCATTCCTGCGAATTAAGTTGTGTGAAAACTCAAGAATAAATCATAGAAATAAAATCGAAGAACCCCACCCTAACCCTCCCCACAGGGGAGGGAATTTAAATTCCCTCCCCTGTGTCCCCTGTGGGGAGGGTTAGGGTGGGGTTCTTCGATTTTATGACTTCTCAAAAAAATTCTTAAACATCTCAATTACATAGTTCCGATGCTCCAGCTCTAATCCCGGATAAACACCGATAAAAAAAGTATTATTCGTAATCAAATCAGTATTTTCAAGATTGCCGATTACCCGCTTTTCAATATCCATAAATGCAGGATGGCGCAGGATATTACCGGCAAATAAATTGCGCGTTTCAACTTTGTTTGCTTCAAGGAAGGAGGTAAGTTCGTTTCGTGTGAATCCGGCATTTTCACGTACGGTAATTACGAAGCCGAACCATGACGGGTCACTGAGTTCCGTAGCTTGTGGCAGAATCAGCTTGTCCTCAAAATCCTTCAATCCTTCCGTCAGGATATTGAAATTCCTTTTTCTCTTCGATGTAAACTCATTCAGCTTCTTCAACTGCGCAACACCAATGGCAGCCTGCATATCCGTTACTTTCAGGTTATACCCGATATGCGAATAAACATATTTATGGTCATATCCGTAAGGAAGAGTACCATACTGCTGGGTATATCGCTTTCCGCAGGTGTTATTTTCGCCGCCGCTGCAATAGCAATCGCGTCCCCAATCCCTGAATGAACGTGCAATCTGTGCAAGCAGGTCATCATTTGTTATGACGCAGCCACCCTCACCCATCGTAATATGATGAGCCGGATAAAACGATACGGTCGCCAAATCGCCGAAAGTCCCCGTTAGTTTGCCGTCGTACCTGCTGCCTAATGCATCGCAGTTATCTTCAATTACCCAGAGATTATTCTCCCTTGCAATCGCCATCACACTATTCAAATCGTAAGGATTGGCAAGTGTGTGGGCTATAAAAATCGCTTTTGTTTTTGGTGAAATTGCCTGCTTTATTTCATCAACTTTTGCACCATAAGTCGCCAAATCTACATCGACAAATACCGGTACGAGCCTGTTCTGCACGATTGGTGCAATTGTAGTTGGAAATGCACATGCAGTAGTAATCACTTCATCACCGGGCAGAAGCTGTCGCTCGGCTAATTTAGGGGAAGTCAAAGTAGTCATAGCAACCAAGTTTGCTGAAGAACCCGAATTAACCAATATTGCATTCGATAACCCGAAATATTTTGCAAATTTATATTCGAACTCTTCGGAGTATCGCCCTGCAGTCAGCCAGAAATCAAGCGAAGCATCAACCAGGTTGACTAATTCATGTTCATCGAAATAACGCCCTGCATATCGCACCTGCGAAGTTCCGGGGATAAATTCCTGGTTACCGTATTTTTCTTTATAATAGTCTTTTACAAGATGTAAGATTTCCTTGCGTAAAGCCTCTTCCTGTGCCATTATTTAACCTTTGAAGTTTTAAAAACAAATTTTTTATTCAGAACATAAGAAAATAATGCCAATGGCAGCAGCATTGCCGCTCCGGCATAATAATCGTTCAATCCGTAACTTTTGAATAATTTAATACCCAAAATGTTTATTATATATCCAACTACATAAACCGCTATAAACGGAAAAAGCAGTGAATTCTTTGAATTCTTGAATACAAGTGCACCTATGGTTTTGAAATTGAAGAGAACACCTAGTACTGTGCTTGTCATTGCTGCTATGGTAAAATGACAGCCAAGAAAGATTAGCAGCATATAGACGCCATAGCCGAAAACCATATTAACAATACCCACAAGCACAAAGCGTACAAAGGTAGCGCTAACAAGGGTTTTATTATTTATCGAAATTCCATTAATCAAAATTAACCCTTTCCCTCTCGATGACCAATGGACGCTTCCTCACCTCTGTGAATATTGCCGAAACATACTCTCCGAGAAGTCCGAAGAACAAGAACTGCACTGAAAAAAATACGAATAATGTAATGATTAATGACGCAAAACCGATTTGATAATCATGCCAGTGAAATATTTTAAAATATAAATAGACAATTGCAAATAATATACTAATAACCGAAAAGAAAAAGCCGACCAAAGTCATCAGCCTGAGCGGCGCCGAAGAATGTTTTACGATACCGTTCATAGCATAATTCAGCAAGCTGAACAGATTTGTCGATGTTTTTCCGTGCTTTCGTTCCAGGCGGTTATAATTAATTCCAGTCTGATTAAATCCTATTACCGCAACCAATCCTCGGAAATAAGGCTCATTATCAACCGTCTTTTTCAATTCCTCCCGAATCCTCCGGTCAATCAAACGAAAATCACCGGCATCGCGAGGCAGGAAATCGTGTGAAATCATGTTAATCAGCCAATAGAACAGCTTCCTCATTGCGGATATTGCGAAATTCTCTCTACGCTTATCGCGAATGCCGTAAACAACTTCGAAGCCTTCCTCCCATTTTTCAATGAATTTTGGGATTAAATCTGCCGGGTCCTGCATATCGCAATCATAAGGGATAGTTGCATCTCCGGTACTCGAAATTATGCCATTGAAAATTGAACGGTTCGGACCGAAATTCCGCGAATTTGCAATTACTTTTACTCTTTTATCATTGCGCGCCAACTCTTTTAGTATGTTCAATGATTTATCCAACGAGCAGTTATCGCAGAAGACATGCTCGTAGTCATAACCGGGCAATTCCTTTTCGAAAAGAGTTTTGATTGTGTCGTAGCAATAGGGAATATTGGCTTCCTCATTGAAAACCGGAGTAACGATGCTGATTATTTTTTTTGCCATTATTTCTCTTTTTTTAATTTATTATCTATTCTAAGTTCAGCTTTATAATATGGTGATAATTTTCAATTTTCAATTTTGTAATTTTCAATCAATGTCTAATTTGAAATAATTAATTTAAAATTAAATATTAAAATTTCATTGAAAATTGTAAAATTGAAAATTGAAAATTGAAAATTCAATTCTATCTTTGTGCCTTCCCTTTGTGTCCTTTGTGTTAAAATATTTCCTTTTTTCATCTGAAGATTTTACCACAAAGGGCACAAAGGTTTACACAAAGGACACCAAGGTTTTTTATTTATACTTTATTACATTTTTCAAAGTCGTGCATACGTAATCAATATCCTCTTCATTCAGATTGGCTGCGGATGGCAGCGATATACCGCGTTTTTCTACTTCCGTTGCAACCGGATTATCATAACGCATTTCCAAAGTCGGGAACCGGCTCATTCTTGGAAATGCCGGACGTGCATGTATATTGTTCTCTTTGAATGTACTCAATACAAAATCACGTTCGGTTGAAATATTGTCTTCCAGCAGAATCGAAGGATAGCAGTAGTTGGCTCGTGTGTCGGGTTTCTCGCGGACAATTTTAATACCTGCAATTTTACTCAGGCGCTCATCGTACCAACTGAAAATTTGACGTTTGATTGCAACTAATTCTTCAATCCTGAGAACCTGCGCCAATGCAAGCGATGCAGTAAGATTTGCCATAGTATATTGATAACCGACATAATCAGACCAGAATGTAGCGCCGGAATCAGTACGTCCCATTGATGAATATAGTTTCGCCCATTCGAATACATCTTCGCGGTCGGTAGTAAACATGCCGCCCTCGCCGCTTACTGCAATCTTAGCGCCGTGGAAGCTGAAGCAGCCGGCATCACCGAAAGAGCCGACTTTTTTCCCTTTATAAAGCGCACCCAACGCAGGGCATGCATCCTCGACTACCATGAGATTATTTTCTTTGGCAATCTGCATGATTTCATCCATTTCAGCAGGTACTCCAAAACTATGGACGAGCATAATAGCCTTGGTTTTCTCATTTATTGCTTCCCTGATTTTTTTGGGGTCAATGCACCATGTATCAGGGTCGATGTCCACAAAAACGGGAGTAGCGCCTGTATATAGGATTGAATATGCGGTTGCCACCCAGCTAAAATCGGTGCAAATCACTTCATCTCCGGCTTTCAGTCCGAGTGATTTATTTGCTGTATGGAGCGCTAAAGTGCCTGTATGAGTAGCTATGGCATATTTCCTGCCTAAGTAATCGCATATAGCTTTTTCAAGTTTTTTTACATGCTGGTCGAAAGTTTCGTAGAACCCGTTTTTCACTCCATCCATAACTGAATCAATTTCTTTCTGAGTGATTGAGGGACCCGCAAAAGATATTTTTTTGTGCATTTTTCTCCTGTAATATATATTATTAATTTTTTTCTATTGAATCCCCTCCTATTTTAGGAGGGGGTAGGGGGTGGTAAATTCTTCCTAAATTTCACATTGCCCTTTCATATAGTATCATCCCCCTTATTTTTATGAAGTGGTAGGGGGTGGTAAATTCTTCTTTAAATTCTCTGTTACCCTTTCATAGCTTTGTTTTACCTATTTTATGAAGTAGTAGGGGGTGGTAAATTCTTCCTTATATCCTCAATCACCCCATCAATATTACTCAATACTTCAAAATTTGAATAACGTAATACTTTAATATTTAGAGTCTTTAAAAAATTCTCCCTCTCCAAATCCTTTTCTTTTCCTTCATCCGAATAATGTTGAGAACCATCAATTTCTAATGCCAGGTTAATTTGAGGACAATAAAAATCGAGAATATAATTTCCAACACTATGTTGACGTCGAAATTTATGTTCATTTAATTTGCCATTTTTCAAATTTATCCAGAGTAATACTTCAGCTTTTGTCATACTATTTCGGAGTTGCTTCCTGAATTGTTTAAGTTCTATTTTATTGTGGATTTCAGACATAATAAATATCCTTAAATTATCAAACATCTTCAATTAAGCGACATGTTCGCAAATTTAGAGCAACTACCAATAACAAAAATTTACCACCCCCTACCCCCTCCTAAAATAGGAGGGGATGACCATTGCATCTCATAACTTCTTCAACCGAATACACGCTTCTTCAAGAATCTCATCGTCTTTGGCAAAGCAGAAGCGCGCAATTTGGTCGGCTTTATCGCTGCTGAAGAAAGCTTCGCCGGGTACGCATGCTACTCCTGTTTCTTCTAATAAAAACATAACTTTCTCTTTCCCGGTTTTGCCCGGCAGGGAAGAAATATCGCATAAGGTGTAATAGGAACCTTGCGGTACGTAGGGCGTCAAGCCAATTTCATTCAAGGTTGAACAAACTAATTCTCGCTTTTTGGCAAATCTTGTTTGCAATCCCTGATAAAATTCATCTCCCAATTCCCGGATACCCTTTGCAACGCCATATTGAAGGGGAGACGGCGCACAAACATATATTAAGTCATTTACATAGCCGATGGTATCATGAAGGCTCTCATCGCAAATCAAGTAACCGATTCGCCATCCGGTTATGCTGAATGTTTTGGAATATCCGGAAATTGTAATGGTTCTCTTCTTTAGTTCAGTCAGCGATGCAGGGCTGATGTGTTGATTACCGTCATATAGAAAGTATTCGTAAATTTCATCCGTAAAAATGATTAAATCATGCTTATCGCAGAATTTGCCGATTAACAGCAATTCGTCACGAGAAAAGATTTTTCCGGAAGGATTAGCCGGAGTATTAATCATAATGGCACGTGTTTTGGGAGTGATAGCTCGCTCCAAATCTTCTATGCGGAAAGACCAATCAGGCGGAGTCATTTCAACGTAAACAGGTTTCAAAGCGGCTGCATAAAGCGTATTGATATGATAACCGTAATACGGCTCGAAAATTATTACTTCATCTCCCGGTTCCATTAAAGCAAGGCATGCACAGTAAAATGCTCCTGTAGCGCCACCGGATACGATAATATTCTTATCGGGATGACATTCGATACCGTTGTATTTGAACGCTTTTTCTGCAATTGCATTGCGCAATTCCTGTACTCCGTCGTAGCGTGTGTAGTAATTGATGCCTTCTTCGACGGCTTCGAAAGCGCCGGTTTTGACAATATCAGAAAGCTTCAGGTTGCTTATGCCTTGCGACAGGTTGATACCTCCCACCCGCTCGCACTCTATCGACATATTGCGTATTTCCGACTGTATAATCTTGTCTAAGCGTTTATTATTTATTAAATCTCTTTGCATATATTCCTTTAATAGTATTCTTTATTAATCAAAAAAGAACCCCTCCCTAACCCTCCCCAAAGGGGAGGGAATTTATCATACCATTACAAGTGTGGCTATTCCCTCCCCTTCGGGGAGGGTTAGGGTGGGGTTCTTTTATCTTTATTCATTTTTTCTCATTCAAAATTCTGTTCATACCCCAAACGAAGATGCATATAAATTTTCTTCCCATCCTGACTGTTAAAATAAGCAAAACCTCTGTTCCCAAAAGTTCTGGCTTTCAGCATGTTGATTAATTGCCTGCCGCTGATGTTGTCTAAATCAATAAAATCAAGATTTTCAATATCCTTCTTTTTCCTGTAAATAGCTTTGGAATGGTCCTGTTGTATTGGAGTTATATCATTATTCCTGATTTTATTCCAATTATCTTTAAAAAGTTGTATAATTTCTTCCTGAAGTTTTTTATATACAGTTCCGGCATTATCGGTTTCGTCCGGAAAAACCTGCTTTTGAACCCAGACCGGACCGGTATCTGCGCCCTCATCCAATGAATGAAGCGTAACTCCGAAAGGAGTTCCGTCAATCAGGCTATGAACGTGTGGGAACCAGCCTCTATTAATCGGTAACAGAGCAGGATGGAAATTTACAGTCCCTTTGGTAGCAAGATTGAATAATTCAGGTTTAAGTAGATAAGCCCAGTAAACTGTGATTATGAAATCAATTTCAGCGTTTTTTATTCTTTCCAAATTCATAGGAAGCATAACATCTCTGGCATTGATTATTCTATCCGGTTCACAACGAGAAGCATGTATTATTTCGGTGGTTAATTTTTGCTTATCTTCCTCATGAATACAAAGGAATTCAATCTTATCGCCGTTCTCTATTAGAAACTTGGCAACTTCCAATCCTACATAATCATTTGCCATGAGGCATATTTTCGACATATTTTTTCCTTTAATTCAATTTTATTCTTAGTAAATTTAATTTAGTTATAATAAACTATCAAAATTAACAATAAATAATTATTTAATGGTAAGCGACCGTATCTAACCTTGGTAAATTTTAATAGTTCACTACTTAATTTATTCATTCCAAATTAAAGAGAAACCCCCTAACCCCCTTTGAAAAAGGGGGAATTTATTTATTCTTACTTCTATATTCTACTTCCATGTTCTACTTCTAAAACCGGGGGTTAGGGGGTTTCTCTTTTTTCAATTTACAAATTCTTTTATTTTTAACCAATTAACCGCATAATTTTTTCTGAAAGGCTATCGGCATCCAAACCAGCCAACTTTAGCAGATATCCCTGCTTACCTACATTATGGCAGTCGTTGCGCTCAATGCCGAATGTATAAATCTTTGGTGGGTAATATTCCAGAAAGGATTTGAATATAGAACCGCAGCCATGCAGCCGTATGTGTTCTTCTATAATGAATATCGTTTTGTAGTCCTTCAGGATATCAATATACAGTTCCGGCTGCTCGATTTCAATAACAGGTGAGGATAATAAATCTACATCAACATTCTGCTCCTTTAGCTTACCGGCAACTTCGAATCCCGTATTCAGCATCCCTCCGGTACTCAATATTGCTATTGGTGCTTGGGAGTCGATTACCTTGTAAATATTCGATATTGGAGCCGGCTTGGGAACATTCTTTTCACCGTTTTTCCCAACCCTTAGCAGTTTCGGACCTTTGTTGTTCAAGGCATAATTTGTGCAATATGTCATCTCATCCGGGTCGCCGGGCAACAGCATCGTCATGTGCGGCAATGAGCTTAATATAGCAACATCCTGAACAGCATGATGCGAATAACCAGCCGAGCCGTAAACAAACCCGCCGCCTACGCTTACGACCGTTACATCAAGATTATGATAGCATATATCATTACGGATTTGCTCGAGGCAGCGCAATGTATTGAAATTAGCAATTGAATAAGTAAAAACCTTGAAGCCTTCCATTGCAAAACCGGCAGCTATTCCGGTCATATTTTGCTCGGCAACACCGCAGTTGAGCAACTGCCCCGGATGGTTTTCGGCGAATTTTTCTACAATCGAAAAGCCCAGGTCACCGATAAGAAGCATAGTGTTCTCATCAACTTTGCCATTAAGTGTATTTATAAAAGTATTTCTCATATTTGATTCAATTCTGCCTGTGCTGCTAAATATTGTTCCTGATTCGGGGATTTATAATGCCACAGCAAAGTGTTCTCCATAAACGAGATTCCCTTGCCCTTTACCGTATCTGCAATAATAATTCCTGGTCTGGCGTTATTTTTGTTGAATAAAGATTGAAAAGCGTTATGGATTGATTCGAAATCATGACCATCCACTCTTTCGACATTCCAACCGAAAGCTAAAAGTTTATCCGTTAATGGCTCTAATTGCATAATGTCTTTTGTTTCGCCCATAGCCTGGATTTTATTGCAATCTATTACAACGAATAAATTGTCTAATTTGAAATTGGGAGCCGCTAAAAATGCCTCCCAATTCGAGCCTTCGTCTAATTCACCGTCGCTCATTAGAACGAAAACCCTCCAATCGCTTTTTTTCTTTTTCCCTGCCATTGCAGTGCCTAAAGCGACCGGTAGTGCATGACCCAATGAACCTGTCGAGAACTCAACACCGGGAACAAAAGAAGATATATGCGACATTAAGAGCGAGCCGTCATCGCCATAAGTTTGCAGCAGCGTTTTATCGAAGAAACCTTTTTCCGCTAAAACAGCGTAAAGGCTGGTGCAGGCATGTCCTTTGGAAAGGAAGAACCTGTCCCGGTTTTCCGATTTTGGATTTTGCGGAAAGACCTGTAAAATCTCATTGTATAGTACAGTTAAAATTTCAACTGTCGAAAGCGCAGAACCAAAGTGGGATGTCTGTGATTTATATATCATATCCAGCATATCGAGCCGGACTGTATTGGCAAATTGTTTTAGTTTATCAATGTTAAATGTCATTGTATATAATTTTAATAGTTAATAAATCAATTGGAAGACTGTCATTCTGAAACAAGTTACTAATGACAGATTTTTCTTCATTCAATAAAGAGCAATAATTTCAACTTAGAGAAATCCCCCCTACCCCCCCTTTTCAAAGGGGGATTTAAGAATATTTTTCTTATCCCCCTTTGAAAAAGGGGGGTAGGGGGGATTTCTCTTGAATTTGTCATTGCATATTTTTATTAATTCCATTATTTTGGAGTTCAGAATTACTTTCTTCTTGATTTTCGATACAAACTCACTACCAAGCAGAGAATCTTAGAACTAATCATTTATTTTCCCGAATTTTTTTTCAATGTATAATTTAGTTGATTCATAAATTTCAAATAATTTGGGTGTTAAAATTAATACTTCAGTTATTAATTGTTCGACTTTTTCTTCCATATATTCATGAGCTATACTGTTTCTTATTCTCCTAATTTCTAACAGGTCATCTGCCGATTCCAGAACCTCAATCTTTTCGAAAAAATTAGCTATATCAATAAAAGTTTTTAAATCTTCACCAAGAACCTGGATTGTAGTTTTCATAACTTTTTGTGTTAATAAATCACATGCCCTTGCAAATCTTGAAGTAAGAGCCTCAAATAAAACTAATTCTGAATCTGAATATTTGATATCCGGATTAATTTTAATACAATCATCATATGTCTTTCTTAATACCACCATTGCTTTATCAGCCGATGAAATCGTTTCAAATAAATGAACTAATAAAGAATCCCGCTTCATAATTTATATTTCAATTTTTTCTTCAAAAATTAATTCTTTAAAAGTTGATTTCTCTTCATTGGTAAAACTCACAATATCAATTTTTTGTTCCTCCAATTGTTTCCATAATTCAATCCTGAATTTGCCGATTTCATTTAAATTCAGCTTTGTTTCACCTAAAATCAACAGGTCAATATCGCCGCCTTTCTTGGAATCGTCAGTTCGGGAACCAAACAAATACAACTTATGTTCAGGAAATAATTCCTTAAAAGTAGATGAAATCACCTGTCTGTATTCATCCTTCAAACGCATTAATAAAATTTCTCCATTAATTCGAAATAAGTCGAATGAGACGGAATAATATTTGCAGGCGATTCCTTGAACCACGCCAGCTCTCCATCAACCGGAGCATCAATTCTGTTCCAAAACTTTTTACCTAATTCGCCTGAGAGTTTACACCGAAATAACAGGCAGATGCTGTGTCCGCGGATATCGTTCTCCCTCGATGGATTTTCATATACATAAAATGGATTTGGTTCGGCTATAACCCTGCATCCTAATTCCTTTTCTGCTGTTTTATTGATTCTCCCAGCCCAGCTCTCACCGCAGCGGATTATCCCGCCGACAAAGTGCCAGCCATCGTAAAATTTATCTTTTCTATATCCGAGAAGGTATTCGCCATTTTCGTTTTTGATAATTAATTCTGCGCCAATATACGGCACAAGCTTCATAGTAAATTCTAAAAGCTCATCGCCAATGCCTTCTCGCGGCTCGATTTCACTGAGAACTTTTTTTACATCTATGAAATCCAGCATCAGAAGCCCAGCCGTTCAATATCTTCACAAAATTGCCCTAACTGCTTTTCGGTTATTATTTTCCCATTTTGGTAATATTCCTTATACCATTCGGCTGTAGCGCTAATCCCTCGCGCAGTCTCCCAAACGGGCTTCCAATTCAATCGATAATTAGCTTTGGAAATATCCAATTTCAGCATAGAAGCCTCGTGAGGAGCATTTGCATCATGATTGATTACAAATTCCACATCGCTCCATGACTTTTTAAATAACTCCGATACTTCAATAACAGAGAGCATACCCTCATTGCCCGGTCCAAAATTCCATGCATCGGCAAATTCCGGCTTACCTTCCAATAGCTTAGAGCCAAGCAGCAAATAGCCAAATAACGGGTCAAGCACATGCTGCCAGGGACGTGTTGATTTCGGATTCCGGATTATTACCGGTTTGGATTCTGAAGTAGCTCTGGCAATATCGGGCATTAATCTATCCGGAGCCCAGTCGCCGCCGCCTATTACGTTACCTGCTCTTGTGCTGGCGATTAATGAATTGTGTGATTTCCCATAATCCTTCAAGTTGAAGAATGAATTCCTGTAAGAAGAAATAACTAATTCGGCACAGCCTTTTGATGCGCTGTATGGGTCGTAACCGCCCATTTGGTCGGTTTCCTTGTATCCCCAAATCCATTCCTTGTTTTCGTAGCATTTATCACTTGTAATCATTACTGCCGCTTTAACGGATTGAGTCTTTCTGCAGGCTTCCAACACATTTGCAGTACCTATGATATTAGCCGATAAGGTCTCGATTGGCTCCTGATAGGACAAACGAACTATAGGCTGGGCTGCCAAATGAAAAACAATGTCCGGCTGAGTTGTCTGAAAAACTTCAATTAGTTTATTCAAATCCCTTATATCGGCAATTGTGGAATTGATGTCGAGATTCAAAAGGTTATAATGATTCGGTTCTGTTGGCGGCGGTAACGAGTACCCAATTACCTCCGCTCCCAATTTAGTCAGCCAAAGCGCCAACCATGAGCCTTTGAAGCCGGTATGACCTGTAATCAGCACCTTCTTCCCTTGATAGATTACTTTGAATAAAGTGTTTATGTGCATAACTCTTTTAAATTACTAATTACTAATTACTAATTACTAATTACTAAAAAACCATTATTCTTTAATTTTAATAGATTTTTGGAAACTGGTTATTATTTTTAATATTTCGTTAATATCTTCAATTATAGATTCTGCTTGTTTTTCGTTTATGTATTCAGTGTCTCTTAGAATTCTTATCCAATAGAGTGTTTCACGTGCTTCTTTATATGCAATACTAATTTTTGATTTAAAATCATTTTTTGATTGACCACCAATTGCTTCTTCAATGTTAGCTCCAATTGATGTTCCACTTTTCAACACTTGCTTTGAGAGTACAAATTCTTTCTTTTCCTTGGTTAAAAACTGATAAAGCCTAACAATTCTGATAGCAAATTTATATGATTTTTCCTGGATAATATTTTCTTTCATATTTGATATTTTCTTTTTTCTTATTTCTTGGTTTCTATTCTTAATTCTCTATTCTTTTAATTAGTAATTAGTAATTAGTAATTAGTAATTAGTAATTAGTAATTAACTCCAGACTTTCCATTTCGCCTGATTCTCTAATAATAGCTTCTCAAGAACAATTTTATCGCGCAGAGTATCCATGCACTTCCAGAAGCCGTAATGTTTATAAGCAAGAAGATTTCCGCTGCCGGCAAGGTTTTCCAATGGTTCACGCTCGAATATAGTTGCATCACCTTTCTGAATGTAATCAAAAATTTCCGGCTGGCACACAAAAAAACCGCCATTAATCCAGGAGCCATCTCCCCGCGGTTTCTCAGTAAACTGAAAAATTGAAGAATCCTGCCCAATATCCAATGAACCGAATTTACCTTCCGGCTGAACCGCGCTTAAAGTAGCAATTTTGCAATGCGCTTTATGAAAATTTAACAGTTCATTGATATTAATATCTGAAACACCATCGCCATAAGTCAGGAAAAACGGTTCTGCACCGACAAATTCTTTTGCACGAAGAATTCTGCCTCCGGTCATTGTATCCAAGCCGGTATCGAGAATTGTAACATTCCAGGGTTCGCTGGTATTAGCAAGAACCTTCATATCATTAGTGCGAAGATTAATCGAAATACTGCTCTCATGCAGGAAATAATGATAGAAATACTCCTTAATCAGATACCCTTTGTATCCTACTAAAATAATAAAATCATTAAATCCGTAATGAGAATATATTTTCATAATATGCCATAGAATCGGTTTGCCGCCGATTTCAATCATTGGTTTTGGCTTTAATTCGGTTTCTTCGGAAATCCGTGTACCGTAGCCGCCAGCTAAAATTACAACTTTCATTTTTTGTTCTGTTATTTTTATACAAAATTAAATTAAAATTACTTAAGAATTTAAAATTAATTATAATTATACATATAAAAAAAGAAAAATTAATACTTACTGAATTTCTTTTAATAATTATCAATCTGATGCCAAAATTTACCCGTTAAATTTTTTATTAAATAAGTATTATATTGTAAATTGAAAAAGAAACTAAACAAAAAAAGGATTTATTATTGAGACCACACTTAAAATCGAAAATTGAATTCCAAAGTACAACTTTGGAATTAGTCAGTCCTTAATTTTTCTCATTCCAAAATTCCGATTTTGGAATGTAATTTTCAATATGAATGCTTTTTAGAGTGGACTAATTATTACAAACAATAAATTTTAAATAAATATTTGAATATTAGTTATGAGCCTTATAAAATTTGACGAAGTAGAATCAAAGATTATACAAATCAGGGGTGAAAATGTTATCATAGATAGTGATATAGCCGATTTGTACAATGTAGAAACAAGGGATATTAATAAAGCAGTAAAAAATAATCCCGACAAATTTCCTAAAGATTATATTCTGGAATTATCTAAAAAAGAAAAGAATGAACTGGTGGAAATTTTCCACCGGTTCGATTCATTAAAACATTCTACCGTTAATCCAAAGGCATTTACTGAAAAAGGTTTATATATGCTTGCAACGATTCTCAAAAGTCCCATGGCAACACAAACAACCATTTCAATCATCGAAACCTTTGCAAATATAAAAAAACTTTCAAGAAATATCCGGGAAATAAGTATCATTGATGATGAATCGAAAAAGAAAAGCCTTTTACAAAAAAGCGGTGAGATTATTTCAGAAATTTTAGATGATAACTTGCATATTGACCAGAGTGAAACAACTATTGAACTAAACTTTGCATTAATTAAAGTTAAACATACAATAAAAAGAAAATAGGATTGAAGTAAGAATTTGAATGATATCCGGATTAATCAATTTAAGAGCTTGTTGAAAAAGTAAAGAAGAATGTCATTCGTAAGCGATGTGAAGAATCCAGTCCCATTGTTGTTCTGGATTCTTCATTTCGTTCAGAATGACATTCTTCCATATAATTAGTTTTTCCACAGACTATTAAGAAAAAATGAAAAAGCCAAAGATTTTACATGTATTTTTGAATTAACAGGATATATAGTTTTTTTGTTCCTAAAATTAACAATTCTTAATTCTTAATTCAAAATTTTTTCTTTCTTCCGAAATGTTCTGCAATAACGAGCGGTAGAATAAATATCCCTGCTAAATAAATAAAATACATAAACCGCCATTCTATTGTGACAAGAGTTAAAAACAGGAACGGCAGATTATATAAAATCAGGAATGAATACATTGCACTCGAAGGGAACCACTTATACAAGAAGAATACAATTAAGAGCAGCACAAAAAACGGAAATACATTAAAGTAAATCATTGAATTGGGCACTTCGCCGGTGAAGTCCATTGTTTCGGCTAAAATTTTATCCTCCTTTTGTTGTAATGTCTCGCTTTTCGGAGCAAATTTAATTCCGTAAGTTTCAATCGGCCGCCATGGTTGCAGGGCTTTATCATCTTTCAGGCTATTTGAGAATAAATATATATTATTGGAGAACCCCATAGTCCCCATGAATTTAATCAGCAATTCACCAGTAACAGTATGAACATTCTGAGCACTGCGGGCATAAAATAAATATGATAAATAGGCTTTGTCCGAATCTGAAAGAGCGAACCATCGCTGAGAGGCAAATGCACCTTCATCGCTCTGATTCAGTGGTGTATAATGTTCTTTTATTTCATCGAGCTTCATCCAATGATTCAGATGTTCCCAATCTTTCGGGCGTTCTGGCGAATAATATGTCTTGGAAGAATATATGCTCATTAAAGGGTAATGTTTTCGCAGAGCATCAAAATATTCGAACACCTGATTATTCGGCGACATTACCGGGGTAAGCAATTTGAATATTATATATAAAGTGAAAGAGATTCCAAAGAACTGCACCAAATTCCGCTTGTTAAGAAGTCTGAACATCAGGATTAAAGTTGGGATAACAACAAGAAATATAATTCCGTTATGCCGAAAAGTACAAAGGCAAATAAACAGCAATGACATGAAACCAATTTGATGAATATCTAATTTCAGGGAGCGGGGGTCTGGGGGCGGGGGTCTGGAATTTGGGTATTGGGTATAGGGTATTGGGTTTAGGGTTTGGGGTATAGGATTTGAAGATTGTTCTTTATTATTCGATAATACTTCTTCGTTACTATCTCCTTCATCATTCGACATTCGATATTCGGTATTCGATATTTGTTCTTTTTCAAAATTATTTTCAACAATTTCACCAGCTTCGGCATCCGATTCTTCATTCGTAATTCGTAATTGATTGCGGTAATTCGTAATTGATTGCGGTAATTCGTAATTCGTAATTAATAATTTCTTCCTATGGTGCAGGTAGAACAGGATAAACGACCAGAATACCATAATTGAAGTAAAAGGAATATCAGTCCAAATCGTAATATTATAAATACCAACTGGTACCGAAGCAATAAAAAGTAAATAAAAAGGCAGTACCAGATACCATTTAGCGCCTATTTTCAGACAATAATAAAATATTGAAGCCCCAACAAACGAAGTGAGAATAATCTGGAAAAATCCTACTGTAGCTGGTGTATCTGCGAACTGGGCAATTGCAAGAAGGTAAAGAATATAAGTCCATGGTTTTACATTCCCAAATTTCAGAGTTCTGATTTCCTGGAAATTCGGAATTAAAGAATCAACGCTCATAATACCGGGCCACTGCCCAAGCAGCCATAAAGAAAATACTCCGATTGCAACGATGAAAAATACCCAGAATGTCCATCGTTTATCTTTGATAAACAAGTAATAAGGCACGTTTTTCCAGCTTGCCACACCATATCTTTCTTTCAGGCTGAGAATAACAAAGCAGAGCCATGCCATAAGCGCAGACACAATTAGCTGCACGACTATTAAAACATTGTTGCTCTCAACAGTTTTGTCACCAATTTTAAAGAACTCAATGCTCTTTTCAGTTCTCAATGATGGTAGAATTTTATTTTCGGCTATGGTAACATAAACACTATCTATGTTAAGATATGCTGATTCGAATTGCAGTTTAAGCGAATGAATATCAATTTGCGGCAGGGCATAGGTTCCCCTGAATCTGGCATCTTTGACAGTTCTCATCTTAATTACTTTATTTGAGAACTGCAGGAACTGTCCGCCTCCGTTTTTTAGTAGAACACCAATTTTATAATTCAAATCAGGGAGCGTGCTTTTCAAAACTTTGGCTTCAAAGCCGGACATCAGATATCTCTGGTCATTATTATATGCCTTGGGAATATCAATGCGGACTGTTTGGTTAGCAGGCAGCAAATAATTCTCTGACTCTGAAGCAAGTAATATATACGGCTTTGTGTTCTTGGATTGCCTGTTCTTAACGTAAGCCCAACCCGAAAATGAATAAAATTTTTTGGTTTCATTGAAAGTTTCGAGATTGTACATCAATTCTGTACTGGGTGCAGGGACAACTTCGGTCAATGGTATTGGACGGGATAAACCGGAAACGGTAATATCCAATACCTTTGAAGAGAAATATTGAATAGTTACAGCACCATTTTTCATCCATAGTCCAACTGTATATTTACCGGGCTTAATCCCCTCCTTATATGCAGTATCGGTTACAAAGCCTGAATAATCGTACAATCTGCTGCCGTGAGCATTCGAAACATCAACCCTGATTTGCTGAGTTGTCGGCAACCGGTAAGAACCTGATTCGGATTGAAGAATTATATAAGTCTTTGTCTGTTTTGAAGGAACATTTTTAATAGTAGCCCATCCGCGGAACAGCAGCCAGTCTTTCTCATCCTGAACAACTTCAATATTATTTAAAAGTTTATCAATATTCTGCGGCATATAAACTGTCTTTGCAAATTTTAATTCTTTACCGCCATCAGATAAATATCCAATCTCATAATTTCTGTCGGCTCTTGAAAATCCCTTGCCTTCAGGATTTGTAATTAAAATATAAAATTCATTCCTTCCCTCTTCAAGGTGTTGTTTGCTTAGTTTTACTTTGAAGCCCGAGTTATCATATTTGGTCTTTTCCTTGTATGCAATTGATATATCCCTTCGGAGATTCTGGACGGTGGGGAAGATATGAGTATGCTTTTCGGATTTCACAACCAGATAAATTTTTGAATTCCTGGATTCAATATTTTTCAGGTATGCCCAGCCGACAACTTTAAGGATGCCTTCATCTTTTTCGGATATTTCTTCTATATGGCTTCCACATAGAGTATCTGTTTTTGATGGAATTATAATACTATCAACAGGCATCTGAATATCAAAGGAGCCATGAACGGCGAGACGCTCGTCTTCATTATATCCGTTGCCGGAATTCCATTGAAGTGCAATTCTTTCGAACTTCGGCACAGTTCCAACAATCGTTATGCTTGCAGGCTTATGATACCTATATCCCCCGCTGAACAATGAATAACAAATCACAAGCACTATCGCACAAACGACGTATTTGAGCCAGCTACGCTTAAGATAAGCAATTAATATACTTTGCTTAGAATTATCTGTATTTTCTTTTTCTACTATCATATTCTAAAATTTGCTAATTATGAAGTATTCTATGCAATAATCAAAATTTCAATTTCATTTTTTAAGATAGGTATATGTTTAACTATTGTACCCCATACTATTTCATCATCAATCCTATCATAACCATGAATGACCCGGTTTCTCAGACTGATTATTTGCTTTTTACTTGAAATTTTAATCGAATTATCTAACTTTACAATTTGGTTTAATGCCTCACCAATAATTTCAAACTCTCGTTCAACAGCTCTGCGAAGCATTTTGTTTTCTTTATATATTGTAAAATCGCGCTTTTCACCGAGATATTTTTCAATAGAATCGATTGATTCCTTAATATCTGTTAAATATTTTCTTATTTTGTCATTCATAAAGTAATGTTTTTGTCTTGTTAATAGTTTTGATAAAATATGGATTCGAAAGTGATTTTTCAGTAATTAAATCTACCGGCTTATGGAATAGTTCTTCGAATTTTTCAGCTAATTCGAAATAATTATCTGCATAATCAGGATAATCCATTGGTTTAAATGAAACTAATAGGTCTATATCGCTATCTGCTTTGAATTTGTCTGTACATACAGAACCAAATGCATATAACATTTCTACATTATGATTTTTACATAACGCTTTAATCTCATTTTTTTTATTTTCTATAATGCTTTGCATAATTTTCTAATAATCTGAATCTTATTTTTAGTATTAACGGATTAAAGGATTTTTCTTTTACCATCAAAATTGTCTGAACTAAGATTTTTAGGATTAAAGGATTAAGGGTTTCATCACTTTCAACTCATAATTCATTATTCATAATTTATAGGTGGGTTCTAAAAATTCAATTTAGGCTGTCATTCTGAGCGAAGCGAAGAATCTATCTTGTTGATTTTAAAGGAGACTGGATTCTTCGCTTCGCTCAGAATGACAATTTTTAGAACCTTCCTTGATAAAATCTTTCTTATATCAACGCAAATTTTATAACAAAAAATAATAAATCAATAAGAAATTTGTTTATAATTGAAAAGTTCGAAGTCTTTTTCAAATAAGCGATTTATTTTCTCAATTGAACGTTGACTCATTCTATCAATATATCGATAGCCAAATAAATTGTTTTTTGCACCACCTTCCAAATCAACTACATGAAGATTGCCATCCGGTACATTATCAATACCCACCCGGTTAAGGAAATCTCGAAAATCATCCTCAAAATTCTCGACTTTGCCAATAAAATCAACAAACTGCTTTCCAGCAACATGGGTCCAATAATGTGATGGGTGAAGCGGGAAATTCGAATTTCGTCCAATCTCATATATTTGCTCATCACTTATCAGTTCAAGCCAGTCGTCAAATTTAAACTGTGCCTGACATAATTGTGAAAAATTCTCCGCTAATTGTTTCATAACAAGGTCACGAATCCATGGTTCAGGATAATTTGAATATGGCTGCTCTTTAATATCTTTTTGAAGTTGGCGGAAACCGGAAAATGCCCTATCATAAGGATTCCTTACAAATGATGCTTTAAAATATTCTAACTTACTTTCAGGGAGACATGAAAAATCAGTACATGTTATATGTGGATGAACAACACGATTCAAATAGATATTAAAATAAAAGAAATTATCATATCTGCTATCATTATAATTTTGCAAACGGAAAGCCACAGTTTGGCTTGCAGTTTTCCATGGTGAAAACATAATAAATCGTTTTTGATTAGAAATTATCATCTATAATCCTCCAAAAAATAGTAATTATTTATTTCAAATTAAGGGTGGTTCTAATAACTGTCATTCTGAACTTGTTTCAGAATCCATAATCTTTAAAAATCAAGAAGATAGATTCTGAAACAAGTTCAGAATGACAAAGAAATATGAATTATTAGAACCACCCTTAATTTGAATAATTTTCTCTGCAAGTTCCTTATGAATACTCATCAATTTTCTCAACTGAACAAAAGTTCTCATAATTGCTATATTAACCTCAATAGCTTTTTCACTCTTCAAGACTGATGATAACATAGCTACACCAAGTTCTGTGAAAGCATAAGGTAAATAACGTGCACCTCCCCATCTTGAGGTCACAAATTGTGACCTCAAGTTATTAAACTCTTGCCGTGTAAGAGTAATCATAAAATCTTCAGGAAATCTTTTTATATTCCTTCTTACAGCCTGCTTCAAAGTCCTTGTTTCAGTTTCATACAGCAAAGCCAAATCAAAATCCATCATTACCTTTTCACCACGAATAAAGTAAATCCTTTCTATCAGATTTTCTTTGATAATTTCTAAATCAGGCATTGTATAAAATTTACAACTGTTTTAGCATTAATTATTTTTTTGCAATCGAATTATTCCCAATTAACAAATTTCAATGTACTTTTATTACCAAAGCTGCGGTTCATATAATTTATCAAAGCCTTGCCGCCGGTTTTCGGTATATGGATGTATATGTATTTGTTATTCAACTTTTACTTAGAGGACTAATTAAATTGATTATTTAAATAATTTTTTAAAAGGTATCTCGTAAGATTTGTAATAAACCGTTCTATCAAAATTTAATATTTTAATAAAAAGTGGAAAATCTTCGTCCAAATATTTTATAGGAATAACCGCTTCAAATCCACATTTTACTATATCAAAATCATTGTAATATTTAGCAACATCTTCTCGGTTATGCATTATTGTTACAAAATCATTGTCAGCATTTGATAAAAAAACACCATCACATGGTTTCCGGTTCGGATAATCAAAAGCCCATCCATTTATAACAATATATTCATCTGATATTTCAAATATAAGATTATTATCCATCATATTTTCAACATTAAGACCATTTAATGTCTCGAAATTATAATTCGTTTCCGTGTAAATTCGTTGAACCATCAGTTTTTTATTTAGGAAATCGTAAATAGGTTTAACATTTTTCAGTATTGGATTTTGACTTTGATCTAATTTATTATTATCATCTTCAATGATAAATATTACGGGGTCAGTCTCATAATAGTATTTTTTATCATTACTAACAATTCTCATAAATAATTCATGTTTTCCTTTCTCAAAATCCTTTCCGGGTATGCTTGTTTGAAATCCGCTAAATCTCAGATTAAAATTCTTATATATTTCTGCAATGTCCAGAGCATCAATGCCATACATAGTAAAGAATTCCTTATTGTCTATATATAAATAAACAGAATCTGCAACTTTATTTGACTTTTTATCAATTGCCCACCCTTTGATATTAATAAAAGCACTGTTCTTCACAGTCATAAATTTCTGAAACGGGGTATTATTTATTGTTACTAAACCCAGGTCAGTTCTTTCAGGTAACTTTTCGAGTGATTCAATAGTTAAAATAAATTTGCTACGGGATTCTTTAAAAAGTTTCTTCCCAAATTCATATAGCTGGCAATCAAAGGGGTTTGTTTGTTTTATTACTTCAATAATTTCATCGTTCAAAACTTCGGATTCCTGATTCTTTTCAGGATTGATATTTGACGGTAAAACAAATACAGGATTCAATTTGATAAGTTTATTTAAGATGAATAAAGTTTCATCCAGGTGTTCCTGAATTCCGACAAGAATGAATTCTTTTCTGGTAAGATTTAATTTTGCAATATCTAAAATTTTATCATCAATTGAACCAATAGGTAAATTGACATATTCTTCGCCTGCTAAATACCTTGTCATTAAATTATCAAAATGGAAATCAACCTTATTTTTTAGAAAGTCAACTAAGATAAATCCTTCTTTTTTTATTAATGGTTGGAATATATGATCCTTTTCTTTTTTAATGTGAAAAAAATTTGAAATTACCCTATTTACCGGATTTCTCAAAACAGTAAAATATTTATAATCATCTTGGGAATTTATATGTTTATGAATACCATAACTAAAATGCCCTTTTATCATTTTATAATTTATATCAGGTATTAATCTAATATAATCATCAAAAAAATTGTCCAATTCGAATTCTAAAAAATGCTTACTTCCGTAAGCATTTTTTAAGAATTCGCCAATCGTATTTCCTGCTGTTTTATGTAAATGCAGGAATATATATTTAGTCATATTTCCCTAAGAGATTTACTTTGCAATAATATTGACAAAATAATCAGGTTCAAAGTATTCCTTGCCATTAGCAGAAACAATCTTTATTTTAAGATGATGCGTTCCCTTCCCAATTTCGCTTACATTCACTGGACAACGAAAGCCTGTGAAACGCATGTCTGCATTATAAATTTTCTCAATATCCGGTCTTTTCAAGCCGTAATTTGCTTTGAAAAGTTTGATTCCGTCAACTTCAATATAGACTTCCGACGCAGGCTTATTTGCCGCTTCGTCTATTGCCCAGCCGTCAACGTTGAATTCGACAACACCCGATATCGGAATAGGCTGCGGATAGCCTTCAACCTTTGCATCGTTCACAAATTCAAGATTATGGGTTGTTGCCTGAAAACTCTTCTTTAAACTTTTCAGCGGATTGGTTGTTAATGCTTTGCTCATATTTCTCTCCTTCTATTATTAATTTATTTTTTATAAATAAAATTACTGTCCATTTCAACATTAAAAATGAATTTCTGGCTTCCTGCAAAATATGACTTTTTATCGAAAGCTAAAACTTTCACCATAAGCTCGTGCCTGCCTAATCCGAGCTTTTTCAGCGGAATATTGGTAAGGAAGCCTGCTTTGATATATTCCTCCACTCCGAATGATTTAACAATATCCGGGCGGTAATTACCATAAAAAGTAGGATACATCACGCCATCAACCTCAAGATAAACACCTCCTGCCAGCCTGTTGACCAGCCGGTCAATCGCCCAGCCTACTACCGTTATTTGCGGCTCTTTTACCTGAACCTCAACTACTTCCTCAGGATTAGTAATTGTCTTGCCGCTGAGCATATCGACGTTGAAGTATGTCCAATCGTCTATTAGGCTCAATCCTTCAAGGCTGGGTTCGGTTATTTCTTTATTTGACATCGCGAATGGTTTTTCAATTGAATCCATCAACACTTCGCGGTATAGCTTACGTGTCTCGAATTCGATTTTCTCACCGGAATCGAAATAATCGTAACTCCACGGCGTTTTCCTTATTTCAGTCTGGTCGTGCTGATTCAGCATGTCAACATATTCTTCTCTCAGCATAAAGACTGGGTCTGCGCTTCCCGGGGCATATTTATTCATCATAGCTTCATTTGCTCCGGAATCGAATCCGGTAAAATGGAAGAAGCGCAGCGGTTCGCCGTTTATATGCCAATTGCCGTTGTGGTGCGTAATCCTGCGCATAGACATATTCCACGGAGCAGCGTCATAGCCGGGATGACGCAGTACGAATGTATTGAAGAAACATGGAGCCAAATCGAGCCATTTCTGGTCGTTCCAGATACCGTTCCACAGCTCTTCGTAGCAGAACATATCCAAACGGCAAGCCCACCAATCGGCAAGTTTGCGACCTTCATAGGAATTACGCAATCCGAGGAATCCCAGATTATATGCTCCATATTTAGATGCACTTAATTCATTATCGCGGATTGCATCCATCGTAATGCGTTTTGTTTCCTTTTTCTCAGGGATGGTTAAATGCGGAGACAGCACAATATCGTAATGATTCAGCGCTCTGTCTAATTCTTCCATTGGTGAAATTATCATTATATCGGGGTCGATAAATACGATTTTCTCTTCCTCAGGAAAAGTATCCATTATGAAACGGAAGAACTGCCCTTTGATAGCACAGGAACCCTCGACAATATGATATTTGAACATGAAGTGTTCGAAGTTATCGAAGCCGATATCCTTAGCCAGATATACATTATCTATATTGGGATAATCCTTTATAGCCGGATGGATTTCCTTTTCCAGCAGGCAAACCGAGAACTTCATATTCGGGTCAACTTTTTTAATTGAATCGGCAAGCGTCAATACCTTCGATATATAATTGGCGCATGTACAGTTCAGTATCATCATAAATTCAAACTCTCTTTTTTAATATTTTTCAACTTTTATCTTTTTTTTCCTTTGTGTACTTTGTGCTTACCTTTGTGTACTTTGTGTTAAAATACTTACCTTTTATTTAGAGACCATTTTTACCACAAAGGACACCAAGGTAAATCACAAAGGGCACAAAGGTATATTTTCAATTAATTACTCTTTTTATTCCATCTTTCAAATGCTTTACATTAAAATTTATTAGCAACCCAAGTTTATAACCTCCTATTTTAAGATAGGTCAATACTTGTGCTAAATGTAAATCCGATAATGCATCAACTGACTTTAATTCCAAAACCAATTTCTTTTCAACTAAAATATCAATCCTATAACCACATTCAAGTTTTATTTCTTCGTATATCAAAGGCAATGGTTTTTCTTTTTCAACAAATATTCCTGTTTTTTGAATCTCATAAAAAAGACATTCTTTATAAGCTGATTCTAATAAACCCGGACCTAATTTAGTTTGTACCTTCATAGCTAAACCAATTACATTTTTTGATAGTTCATTCTCATTCATTGTTTTTTAGCTCTTTAAAACAAAATCCTCCGAAACCAAAGTTAGATTCGGATTATAGTATGGGTCGGCAAAATCAGCGATATTGCCCCACTTCTCATAATATATTTCTATTTCATTATTGAACCGCTCTACCTTTTCCGGGGAATCCTCATACCCACGAAATGCAGATTCATGATGATTCAATTCGCAATGCGGAGTCCAGACGATTCTGTATCCGAGACTAATGATTTTCAGGCACAAATCAACATCATTCAAAGCTACTGCAAGCCTTTCGTCAAAGCCACTGATTTCCTCGAAAACATCTTTTCTTGTCATTAAGCAGGCTGCAGTAACGGCAGAAAAATTATTCACTGCTTTCAATCTCCCAAAGTAACCGGCTGATTCACGTGGATAATGCCTGTGAGCATGACCGGCAAGACCTCCGATTCCGATAGTAACTCCACCATGCTGAACCATGCCGTCGGGATAATAAAGCTTTGCTCCGACAGCGCCAATATCTTTTTGTCCGGCATACTCAACGAGCCGCTCCAACCAATCTTCCGAAATTACTTCAGTATCGCAATTAAGGAACAGCAGATATTTGCCGGAAGCTGAACGGGCGCCAAAATTGCAAATTTCCGAGAAGTTGAATTCGTGATTCCAGTTCAGGATTTTGACTGTTGGATTATTTATTGATTTATAATATTCGAATGTCTGCTCTTCTGTGCTGCCGTTATCAATAACCAATACTTCGTAATTCTGATAAGTAGTCTTTTGAAGGATGGAGCTAATGCATGTTTCAAGGATTTTGACTTTATCTTTAGTTGGTATGATAATTGAAACAAGTTCGCGCTCACCATTTAGGTTATATTTCAGGTTGAAAATACCCGGATGTGGGGTTTCATCCACCGAAGCATTCAAATCCTTTATAGCAATGAATTTTGAAAGCGATTCAAATTCGTTTTCCTGATAGAATTCCGGTATCTTATATTTCTGGTCACCAAGGGAAAGTTGTCTCCTATGAAACAAAACCTTTGGAATATGGCAAATATTCCGGGAATGTGATGTTAAAAGTAGTGAAATAAAGTAATTGTTTCTGTTATAAATATTTTCAATAAGCTCATCATTAAATGAATCGAACATGGATTTATCGAACACAAAAAAGCTGCCAATATAATTGGAATTGAGCATAAATTCGGGACTCCAATCCGGTTTGAAATTCGGCATTGTTCTTTTCTGTTTGAAGGAAATTATATCTTCATCGGTATAGATAAAGTCGATACTGCGGTCGGTATTCAGCTTTTCGACAATTTCATGGAATGTGAATTTGGATGGTAAATCCTGATAATTCAGCAAACAAATATAATCACCGTCTATTAAATCAATGGTTAATGGTAAATGGTCATTGGTAACAATGGAGCATGCTCCATTGTTGATGATAGAATTCGTTATTCGTAATTCGTAATTCCTGTCTATTTTTTTATTTTGAAAAAAGACCGGCTTTATTCTTGAGCTATGGTACGAATACTGAACCAATAATTCTTTTGTATAAAAATCCGTTGTGCCGGTATCGATAATAATCAACTCCCAGTTATAGTAAGTTTGTTCTATTAAAGTATCGAATAATTGAACGAGAAGACTCGGATTCGGGTTCTCAACTACTGCTACGATACTAAATTTGGGTTCGTAGTCGTAGTTCAAACTAACCATCCGGTCGAGTTCCTGGTCGTTATACTCTTTACTAACATACTTCTCTTTGTAGTGTGAATCCCAGTTTTTGACCGGAAATTCCTCATCGACAATTCCACGAACGTAATTATGCATGAAAATTTTGATTTTCTCTACTGGAACTTGCTTTGTAAAAACAGACGAGAAGCGGAATCCGAGAGTATCGGAGCCTTCGAATTGCCAGTTCTTTTTAATATCCGGTCGGAACATACCATGATGCGCCAATCCTATAAGCTCATCATTTACCCGAAATTCAATTTTTTTTATTCCATCCGGGAGCGCAGCCCACCCGAATACGGCAATCGAATCCAAATACCGGACGGCTCTATCGACTTGCAAGACATGAGGATTGCTTTCCCAAAACTTCTGCTCTAAGTTATAATTGACTTCGTAATTTTTTTTTAGGTAATCGAGGAAGAATTCCATTGCAGCTTCGGCTGAAATATCATCGATGATATAACCCGATTTATAAAGCTTAATCCGCTCTGCATGGGCTCCAATATCGAATGATGCAATAGGAAGCTCCATTGAGATAACTTCGGATGTTGAATACGAAAAAGTTTCAGGACAAATGGAGGGCATGAAAATAATATCGATTCCATGGCTTACAATCAGACCAGGCAGTTCATCGCGTGAATATGTTCCTGTTACTACTAAATTCTCACTCTGTATCTTTTCATATAGATTACCTATTACAACAATCTTAATTTGCCCATTATATTCCCTGTCGATTGTTTCAACCATCGATTTTATTACTTCGCTGCCTTTGTGGAACGAGATATGCCCAATAACACCGATATTCAGGGTTGAATCCTTTTTTGCTTTCAAATTAATTGGTTGCAAAGGCTCAACTTTGTGCGGTTCAATTGATATTAAGTCAAGATTAAGAAAGGGATAGGCTTTTGTAACAAGTCTCTTTGATGACATTGAAAAGACAATTACCCTTGAGCTTAATGAAAGTAATTCTCCCCAAATCCGCCTCCATTCACCAATATCATCATGTTTGAAAAGTAAAAGATTAAGCTGATTACTCGCCATACAAGCATTGCAAACGGATAAATCATCGGGTATATTACAGAATTTCCCTTGGTTATTTAATAATACATAACTTGGGCAAACGCAGTAATAATCGTGTACAGGTGTTATAAGATTGAAATTCGTGATTTTTTTTAATTCAATTAATTTCTTCAGGAGCTTAAGTGTATCTTTATAAGAAACGAGATTGTTGACGAATACTTCTTCAACGTCAAAGAAATCGAAAATCTCATTTAATTCTTCAATCTCATTAACGATATATGGAATATTCAAATCTTTGTAATAAGCATTTAAATTATAATATCCTTTGAAAAAATTGAATGTAAATACAACTACAAGGCAATCCTGCTCAATGTATAATTCTTTCAAATTATTTCTGTAACTGTTAGCGCCACCACCCAGGTCATGGTCGAGAATAAAAACATTTTTCGAACTCCGCCTTATTGAAATTTGTAATGCAATAAAATTTCGGATTTTGTGGTACATATCTAATTGTGGAAGTTCAACATCCTGCCATCCAAATCGGCCGCCATACAGTTCTTTTGCCGTACCTTTGAACCCGACATAAAGATTCGGGAATAAGAGACTTTGTAATCCTGCATTTTTAAGTAGCTGGGAAACATTATTCTGAAAAATAGTCGATTTGTTGTTTATTTCCTTATTATTCAAAAGAAATTGCTTTAAAGCTGATGTATTTATACCAACGCATACGTCCGAAGCATATAATAACTCGAAACGATTATTTTTGAAATTAACAGAATCATAAGCCTCGTTTAATTCATTAATATCCTCTGCAGTAAAATCTAATCTCTCACCTTGAAACTTATTGAAGTTCGAAAAAGTGCCGATATTGGAGAATGGTGATAACAATGCTACATTATCATTCATCTCCAATCCTGCTGAAATTCTTTCCATAAAACAATCAGGCAATTCAAGATTTGTTGTTGTTAAGTATAAGATATTATTTTTAGTCAATTCAGTTATTGGCTGAATTTCTACTAAAGCGCCGATTGGCATATTGGTAAAGATTAAAGAAAGATTACTAACATCTGCCGTATCTTCATCTAAAAAGCTATTCCTATATATCACATAAATCGGATAGTTAATCCGATTTTTACTCTCGATTATTCGTAAATTTGTTAAAAACGCATCATCTATATTGTAAACATCGCAAACTAAAGTTAAATCCATCTCAGGTTTAGAATTGATTTCGGACTCAAGAAAAGTATTGTCTTGTATTATCCTCGATAAAATCCCGATATCTGTTAACTGAATGGTCTTGAAATCCTCGATATATTTTGTGCTGCCGTCCTCACAGGTCATAATCATCGATACTTTATATACCTTGTCTTTATCGGTAAATTTGTGATAAGTGAAATAATAATAGCCGGATTTCTCAGCTTCCGGTAGGAAGTTATATATTTTGCCGATATCGATTCTATTATGCCCGAAATTGATTAATCCATAAGATACATCGTCGATAAAGGCTTCAATTTGTTTAATATGAGAATTCGAAACTGCCCAGCCGGAGATTTCAAGCCAGTCCTCATAAAAATTAATAAAATCGACAGTGAGAATTTTTGAGGAACGAATTTTATTTGATTCTACATATTGTTGGTATATAATCTCTCTTTGAACATTATTTACAATTGAATTATCAGGCTCGTCATTTGATAATTCGTAATTCGTAATTCGTAATTCATAATTATCCTTGAATGTAGCAACAAATTTGAAATTATAACCTGACAGGCTTTGATTGAACTTAAATCCTTCCCTAAGTTTAATACCAGCTTTTGAGCTGTTAGGAATAAAATCATACAATTCACCTATATCCGGTCTTTCAAAACCAGTTTCAGCAGTCCCGGCATAAACATCGTCGATATAAACTTCTATTTTTTTGATACCATTCTTCGATACAGCCCAACCATAAGCTTCGAACCAATCTTCGTAAACGATTATATCATCAATGTGAAACATATTAGTTGTCTTAATATCGGAAGCAGAAATAATTTCATTTTGCTGAATAGATTTGCCTGTTTTGTTTGTCATTTTAACGGTGATTTCATATTGAGGTTTTTCTCCGTTAAAAGAGTAATTTTGCTTTATAAAGAAGCCAGAATTATTACTATCTGCAATATAATCGAAAGCTTTGCCTACATCTTCCCTGATTGTCCCGTAATTAGCTTCACCAATCAAATTATCATCTATAAAAATTTCAATTTTATCAACACCGACAGATGACAAACCCCAACCATTTATTTCAAAGAAATCCTGATAAAAAACCATCGAATCGATAATGAATTTATCGAAACTGTCTATTTCTTCTTCGGATTTTTCTACTTGAACTTCTTCGTTAGTAGTAATTACAGAATTTATGGGGTGTTGTAATGATTCTAATGAAACTGCTGACTCAATATCCGTATGTTCAGGAATTAAACGATTAACAAGAAAAACCAATTCATTAATATTACTATTACTCTCAACTATTCTTATAGATACCATGTGGTATTTGCCAATTAACTGACCGTTGCCGCCTGAAAAACCGAATCCGGCATTAAGATTATTTGGGAAGTCGGGATAAACAGAAGCTACATCTGCGCGGAGTAGTGAAGTAGTAGCATTGCCGATTAGAACTTTATTGAGATATATTTCAATTTTTTCAATCCCATCAGTAGCTAACATCCAACCGGTTAATTCTAATTTGTCGCCAATTAACTTGGCGCTATCAATAGCATACTTGAATTTGTCAGGTTGTGTTATTTTCTTTGATATAAGGTTCATATAACTAATGTTCAATGGTCAATGGTTATTGGTTAATGGTCAATGGTAAATGATTATTTGTTAAATTTCATTGTAACTCGAAATTTCATTTCGTAATTCCTTATTCGTATTTGTCTGAATTAGGATTTATAGGTTTAAAGGATTTTTATAATTTATAATTCGTAATTCGTAATTTGTAATTCGTAATTCGTAATTAAAAAGGTTATTTGCTCCCCAACTTCTGAAGAGTACGCAAATTGTAGAATTCATCGCGGTCGAAATCGAAATTATTACCGAAATGTACATATAGCTCGTGAATTATTTCCTCGACAGTGTGTTGTGGATTAAATCCCAGCTCAGTCCTGGCTTTATCGATAGATACCTTGTAGTTCCGGAAATCTTTCAAATCCTTAATATTGAGATTTATCTTTTTGCCGGTTAGCATTTCGAGTTCGTATTTTACCATATCGCCGATTTGCCCGACGGTAAAATTACCGCTCGAAACATTATAAACTCCGCTTATAGAATAATCTGCCTGGACGGACCTGATATATGCCATCACCGCATCACGTATATGATAGATGGGCCGCCATATCGATGGATTATTAATTGTTACAGTACCTTCTGTCATTGCAAATTTGAACATCGTATTGACAATTAAATCGAATCTCATGCGCGGGCTGTATCCGCATATTGTTCCCTGACGGAGCGAAATCACCGAAAAATCATCATCCTGTAACTGCATAACACCGCGCTCACCCTGCAATTTGGAAATTCCATACGGGTAATCGCAGGTTACAGGGTCATCTTCAGTATAGAGCTTCTTTACTGCATAGCCGTAAATTGAGCAGGACGAAGCATAAATGAAGCGCTTAACACCGGCTTTCTTTGCAATAAATGCCAGATATGAAGGCAGTGCGCCATTTGATATAAAGTTCATCGAGGGGTTGTACTCTGCCATGGGGTCATTGGATAAACCGGCAAGAAAGATGATTTGGTCATAACCGACGAAATCTTCAACTTTGCAATGAAATAAATCCTTTTGGTGTAATTTTACTTCCGGAGGCAGGTGATTGCCGAACCAGAGCAGGTCGATTACTTCAATTTCGTAGCCATGTTCCAATAACGCGGGAGCTAACAATGTACCTACATAACCTGCACCGCCTGCTAAAATAATTTTCATACGCAACTTCCTTATTTATAGATGAATAATCCTTTAATTGCCTGAACCATGATTTATAGGATTTAAGGAATAAAGTATTTTTTCCTCTTCCTTATCCACTTTCCCTTTTCCATTAACAATTAACAATTAACAATTAACAATTAATTAAAGAATTCAAAATTAATTAATATTATTAATAATTACAAAGGAAAATTAACAGTTTCTGAATTTTATTTAACAAATTTGGATTGATTAAGAAAATCTTTAGAGATTGTCCTTTTTGTTTATACTCTTCTTGACTTATCAGACAGCCTCCAACTCAAAATAAATTATTTACTGATTCCAAATGCTAAATATTTGCCGATTTTTATTAATTTAGTCGATTGATAAGTTTAGTCAAATTTTACAAACTATTTTGGGATTAAAATGACAGGTCGCCGCGAATTTGTAAAATCATTCGGTTTATTGGCAGTTTCATCTCAATTATTCAATCCTAAGGAGCTTATTGCCGCTTCTGCAAATGATGAACAATCAAATAAAACAATTACTGCCTTACCCAAAGAGAATTTATCCGATAAAGATTTCTGGGCATTTATTCAGCAGTCATACACAGCCTCGCCGAATATTATCAACCTCAATAACGGAGGTTGCAGCCCCCAACCTAAAATAGTTCAGGAAGCATTCGAGAATTATAACAGAATGTGCAACGAAGCGCCCTCCTATTATATGTGGCGGATTCTCGATCAGGGTAGGGATTCCCTGCGAATGAAGTTGGCTGATTTAGCCGGATGTTCTCCTGATGAAGTTTCTATATGCCGCAATACAACCGAAGCATTGGATAATATAATTTTCGGGCTGAAATTAAATAAAGGCGACGAAGTAGTGCTCACCAAACAGGATTATCCGAATGTCATCAATGCATGGAAGTTCCGCGAGAAGCGTGATGGGATTATTATTAAATGGGTAAATCTCGACGTCCCAACCGATAGCGAAGATGTACTGGTAAGCCGTTACGAAGAAGCTTTCAATTCGAGAACCAAAGCAGTTAATATTACTCATATCATAAATTGGAACGGACAAATTGTACCAGCAGCCAAAATAGCCGAAAAAGCCCATGCGAGGGGAATTGAAGTCATTATCGATGCGGCACATTCTTTTGCTCACCTTGATTATAAAATTCCTAATTTAGGTGGCGATTACGTCGGGACAAGTCTTCATAAATGGCTGTCTGCGCCTTTTGGTACGGGTTTATTATATATAAAAAAAGATAAAATCAGGAATATCACTCCTTTAATGCCGAATGCAGAACCGGAAAGCGGTGATATACGAAAATTCGAAAGCCTCGGAACCCGCTCTTTTCCTGCTGAAATGGCTATCGGTACAGCTATTGATTTTCAATTGGGAATCGGTTCTGCAAGGAAATACGAGCGCCTGAAATTCCTGAGAAATTACTGGTATGAGCAGGCTGCCAAGTTGCCGCGCGTACAATTGAATACTTCATTAAAGCCTGAATTTGCAAATGCACTCTCGAATTTCGGAATAGAGGGCATGAAATCCGCCGATATTGCTAATATCCTTTTCGATAAATACAGGATTCATTCCGTTTCAATTGATTGGGAGAATATCCATGGAGTTCGTATTACTCCGCATGTTTATACAAAACTTAATGATTTGGACAGGCTTTTGACAGCCATTAATGATATGGTGAAGAAATAAAGAATGGAAGAATGTCATTCTGAACTTGTTTCAGAATCCACTCCCAGAGCGGCTTTATGGATTCTGAAACAAGTTCAGAATGACATTTATACAAATTTTGTTATTATTCAGAGGTCTCAAATAATAATTATGAAAACATATTTTATTTACATAATGGCATCAAAGAAGAATGGGACTATTTATATTGGTATGACAAATGATTTGATTAGAAGAGTATTTGAACATAAAAATAATCTTATTGAAGGTTTTACTTCAAAATATGAAGTTAATAAATTAGTGTTAAGTTAATTAGGATATGACGTAAATAAATTGTAATTTTGTACCTAAAAAGGCATTATGGTACGATACACAATTAAACTAAAGCAAATTGAGG
>JAERMQ010000089.1 GCA_016844745.1 Ignavibacteria bacterium
CATATAATTCCAAAGAGACCAGGTAGACATTATGAGCGAAGAACTAAACTTGGCAAGTATAGAAAATACAGATAATATTCTTAATCAAGTGCCATTACTCCCCAAAGGGGAGGGAATATTAAACTCTTGATTCCCTCCCCTTTGGGGAGGGTTAGGGAGGGGTTTCTTTAAGTCATATTTGCTTGACATTTTTATGATTATATTCTTTATCCTTGTACCATTAAGACGCCCCTGTCTGAGATTTTTTTGGCAACAATGTATTGATATTATTTCATAATCAACTATTAATATCAAGGTACCTTCCATACCATTATCGAATTATCCCTGCTTCCACTTGCAATAATTTTCGAATCAGGGCTGATAGCAACGGAAAATACTTCTTTGGTATGTCCCAGATAATTTTTAATTAAATTTCCTGTTTTCAAATCCCATAATTTTATGGTTTTATCATAACCTGCGGAAATTATTTTATTTCCTTCACGGTTTATTGCTATCGAACATACTGCGGAGCTATGTCCTTTAATAGTTTTTATCAATGTACCCGTATTAAAATCCCAAATTTTTATAGCCCCGTCAAAACTTCCGCTGACTATTTTCCCATCATCCGGTGTTACACTCAAAGAAAAAACGGATTTTTCATGTCCCTCGAATGTCCTGATAATATTTCCGGTATTTACATCCCATAATTTTACTGTTTTGTCGCCGCTGCCACTGATAATTTTGCTGCCATCTTTATTAAACACAATTTTGTTAATTTCTGAGGTATGCCCTGATAAAGTATTTGTTAGTTCCCCGGTATTGATATCCCACAAATAAATTATACCATCATTATTTCCGATCGCTATTTTGCTGCCATCAGGTATAAAGGTAACAGTATAATTTGTATCTTCTGATGAAATCAGGGATTTTTTTAACATTCCGGAATTTACATCCCACAAACGGATAGTATCATCGCTATGACAACTTATAAGGTTATTTCCGTCAGGACTAAAAGAAACTTCAAATACAGCAGAATTAATATTATTAATTGTCCTGATAGTTTCCCATGTTTTTGTATTCCACAACTTTATCCTGCCATCCAAACTTCCACTTGCCAGAATATTCCCATCAGGGCTAAAGGTTAAAGAAGATACCAAATTAGAATGTGCATTTATAATTTTTATTAATTCCCTTTGCGTATAAGGTTCGGTATTATTAGTGCAGTATGATAGAATAATTGTCAAAAGAATAAAAGCAAATAACCTTTTCATTTCTAATCCTTTTTTATTTTATTACAACAAATTTAAACTCTTCGCCGTATTAAGAGCTTGTTGAAAAAGTAAAGAAGAATGTCATTCGTAAGCGAAGTGAAGAATCCAGAAGCGGCATTGGGACTGGATTCTTCACTTCGTTCAGAATGACATTCTTCCATATAATTAGTTTTTCCACAGACTATTAATATTAAACTGATTATCCTATAATTAAAGTTTTCGTAATAATCGGGATTAATTTTATCAGATAACAAAAAAACAAATTAAATAATATTTTTCAAAGTAGCAAAATAAATTTAATTTATTCCTCCGACTCGGCTTTGGCTAATGGTAAATCTTCCCAATCAGTTGTATAACGAGGCGATAGACTATCACGACGTGTTTTCCACCGCCGGCGAATTCCGGTTGAGGCATAGAATACAGCCTCACTACCGAATTCCATGTTTATTTCATCAACGACACGGGTTACGTTATTGAGTTTAATCCGGTTTTCCGAATCGAACATTGCAAGCTGGGAGTGGTCAACAGGAACGAATCCTGTCAGCATTACACCTACCTTATTATATTCATAACCCTGGCGGAAAATCTGCTCTGCTGCACGGCGGGCAAATACGAGCAATTCGGCGCTGGCATCGGTTGGTACAGGTAATTCGACTATACAGCCATTATGATACTGAGGCACCGCTTTGAATGGATTAGTCCTCAGGTAAACAGATAGATTTTTTGCTGCCGACTTCTGATTACGCATTTTCTCGGCAGCACGAGTAGTAAATAATGCTACTGATTCCAGCACTTCCGATTTTTCAAATACTCCCCTGCCGAAAGATCGCGAGCATATTATTGCTTTCTTCGGAGGAGGGGCATAATCGGATGTTATACAGGGTATGTTACGTAATTCCCACTGGGTACGATGTCCCATGACAGTCATATTCTTTCGAATCCATTTATCCCCTGATTCTCGAAGGTCATAAGCTGTTAAAATATTGTTTTTGTTCAGTAATTTGGTGTATTGATGACCAACACCCCATACATCCTCTACCTTTGTTGCCCGGAGATATTCATCAATATCAGGATTATCGATTATATTCAGAACACCATTGTGTCGTGAATCTTTCTTGGCAATCCGATTGGCTAACTTGGCTAAGGTTTTGGTTTCGGCAACACCGACCGAGACGGTAATACCTGTCCACTTAAGCACGGTATTGCGAATTTTCCGGCAATATTCCGTAAGGTCGGCGCAATATATTCCCTCCAAATCGATGAATGCCTCGTCGATTGAATATATCTCAACATTCGGGCTGAACTGCTCGAGAGTTGACATCACACGATGCGACATATCTCCATAAAGCGTATAATTCGATGAAAACACCTGCACTTCATGTTTCTTGACAATATCCTTTATTTTAAAAAGCGGTTCACCCATTCCGATTCCAAGTGCTTTCGCTTCCGCTGAACGGGCAACAATAATACCATCGTTGTTTGATAGTACGACAATAGGTTTATCCTTCAGCTTAGGATTGAAAACCCTTTCGCATGAGGCATAAAAATTATTGCAATCGACGAGTGCCAGCGGCTTTTTTGATTTCATAATAATTATTTTACCTACTATCCTTATAACGCAAATTAGCTAATAATACAATAATTGTCAATTGTCAATGGTTAATTGTCAATGGTTAATGAAAAATCGTTATTTTAATTAATCTTTGACCATTAACTATTGACCATAGTGGAAGTCCATAATCGCTATATGAGGGTGAAATTTCAAGAATTTTCTAATGAACAATCCGGAATAAACCATGAACTTATTCAGACCACTGAAAGTTATTAATAATTATATTTCTTATTTCAGAGATAAAAATTATTTTTGTAACAAAATCTGAGGATAAGCGTTATTGTAGTTGTGAAGGAGTTTAAATTTTTTTCAATTTTTTAATTGAAGCTATGGCTCTTTTCTACAAACTTTACATAAGGGAAAAATTACCCGGCTTCCCGGAAGTTTTTCATTTATATAAAGATAGTGTTGTATTATCTTTTAGCGCATTTTATTGCAGTAAAGTTAATAAAAATTCAAACATTAATAAACTATTTTCTTTCCTATTATTCTTATTTTTATTTCTTTTCTGTCCAAATTTAAAAGCCCAGGTTTACTCGGATAATCAATTCAAAATAACATCCTTTGATAATAATTCGAAAATATTTTGCAACGGAATGGCTTATCTTTCAACAGGTAAATTAGTCCTTACCGAATCTAAGCCCTGGAAGAACGGTTCTGCCTTTAGAACAGACCGTGTTGAAGTCAGGGATGGTTTTACAACTAAATTTTCATTCAGGTTAACAGAGGGCAATATTGGGAAAAAACCTACGGATGACCCAAATCCCGGTGCGGACGGTATTGCTTTCGCTATTCAAAATCAATATATTAATGCTCTTGGGAGTATGGGTTGGGGAATTGGTTATACGTTAATCGAAAATTCACTATGCGTTGAATTCGATACATATTTAAATTCAGTTGGTGAAATATTCAATGCTTTAGACCCAAACGCTAACCATGTATCGGTTCAAACCAAGGGAACCGGATTCAATATGCCTATCCACAATAATGATTATTGCCTCGGTATTAATAGCAACATAATGACAATAAAGAAAGACGGTACCGTATATTATGTTAGGATTGATTACAGGGTGCAGGGAAAAGATTTGCGAATTTTTTTGGATACAGTCCCGGAGCCGGTTAATCTTGTTTTAACAATTAATGATTTGAATCTGGAAAGCCTCCTGATGCTTTCATGCGGAAAGTCTTTCGTAGGTTTCACATCAGCCACCGGAGACGATTTTCAAAAGCACGAAATTCTATCATGGGAATTCATCCCATTCGTAATTGAAGATAATCACATAAAACCTGTTATTAGCATAGAAGGCAAAAATCCGTTTTGTTCAGGAGAAAAAGTAACTTTAAGGGTTAAAAAGAAATATCCGTCAATTTTATGGAGTAATGGTTCCAATTCGCAAAATATAATCGTTACCGAGCCGGGTGAATATTCGGTTACAGTAAAAGATAATACAAATTGCACTGGTACAGCAACAATAAAAATGGATACCTTACCCTCCCCAAAACCCAAAATTAAAATAACGGGTAATTACCCGCCATGTAAAGGTGATATATTAATATTGGAACCTGATAAAAACTATTCTTCTTATCTTTGGAATAATTCCAATAACGAAAGAAATATTATAGTCAATACATCCGGTATATATACGCTTAGGGTAACGGATTCAAACGGATGCGCTGCAACTACAGATTTAGATTTAAGATTCTCGGATGCAGATAAATTTTATATAACTACATCTCCTCCTCCTCCTCATTGCAATGGAGATACGTGTACCTTAACCCTTATAGGAGGTTATAAAAGCTGTAAATGGTCAACAGGGGATACAACAAGAACGACAAAGGTTGTAACCGGTGGTGTGTATTATGCCGAAATTATTGACCTGAATAATTGCAAAATCTCTAAAATAGAAAGGGTGAATTACCAAAATTCCCAACCTGTTGAAATCAAAATAAGAGGCGAATATCCTATCTGCGAAGGAAAATTCATCAGGCTTGAAGTCCAGGATGAATATCAATATTATAAATGGTCGAACGGGGAAAGAAGATATTATATAAATGTTAATAAAAGCGGGAGTTATTTCGTTGAAATGCTTGATACTAACGGTTGCTTGGCAAGAGGTTCCATTTATCTGGAATTCCTCAATCCTTATACCCCCAGGATTGTAAATCTCTCAGGCAATCAGCTTTGTAACGATGAGCCTGTTTTATTGGGAACCAAAGAAAAATATATCGCTTATTTATGGTCTAACGGAAGCACCGATGAAAAAATTTCCGTCAATATTCCCGGTGAATACATCGTGAAAACCGTTGATGAAAACGGATGCTTCGGAACTTCCGAACCGTTTATCCTGAAGAAATATCAGCCCCCCAATATTACAATTTTAGGACCGGAAACAAATTGTAGAAATATTATTTCTACTTATGAAGCGAAAGAAGAATTTTCCGGTGATTATTCCTATCAATGGTTCTGCGAAACCGACAGTATTAAATCAGGCGCTCAGAGCAAAAGTATGAGTATTTATTTTAATTCAACAGGGAGTAAAACTCTTACATTAATTGTTTATGATAAAAAAACGGGCTGCAATAAAAAGATTCAGCGTGAAGTATCGGTTACCAATGAGTTTTCATATAAAATCGAATATCCGAATAGTCAAATTTGCAAGGATGATTCTATCATATTAAAAGGTGCACCGGAATTTTATTCTTATAAGTGGAATACAGGTGATACAACAAATTCAGTAATTGTCAAACAGTCAGGAAAATATTATTTCGAAGCAAAGTTAAACGGCAATTGCAGGATTGTATCAGATACCGTTTCGATTACCGTATTACCTCAACTTCAACCTAAAATAACCGGAAGGAATTTTATCTGTTCAGAACAACCTGTATTATTGCAAACCGGGGTTCAATACAAAACCTATCTTTGGAGTACGGGTGATACGACTGATAAATGCCATATCGTTAATCCGGGCAAATACTATGTCAGTGTTACCGATTGGAATGGATGCAAGGGGACTGATTCAATTGAGATAAGTAATTTCGATGACTTTTTCACTCAGGATACAATCGAATTCGGTAAGATTTTCGTCAATGAGAATAGTTTCCAATTCTTAGAATTCAAAAATAAACTGAATCTACCGTTAACAATTACAAATATCACATTCTCCGGGACTAATCGGGATTTCACTTTATTTGATTTGCCGGTTTTCCCAAATTACTTATTATCAGACCAGTCAACTACTTTTTCAATTGGATTCATACCTTCGAATCAGGGAAAGTTTTTGGATTCAATTATGATTTATATAGATTGGCCCTGCATTGACACTATAAAGTATTATGTAACCGGCGAAGGAATTATTAACTCTAATGATACCATTATTATTTGGATTCCCGACCTGGTTACTAATGTGAACATACCTGATTTTGCTGTACCTCTATACGCTTATTCGACTTATGCTACGGAAAAGAAAATCGAATTTAAAACACGAATAGAGTTCGACCCTTATCAGTTCCTTCCGTCGGGTTCATCGATGAATTTATTGAACAACGAATTAACCGATAAGGTTCGTAGTGTTGAGGTTGAGGGCAGCGCACTTATTAGTACCGATACAATAAAATTAGGTGAAATCTTCGGACTGACTTTACTCACGAATTTTGAAAAAACTCCAATAAAAATTTCCTCTTTTAAAGCAACGAATGATAAGTCAAAATTATTGATTCAAAATGGCAGCCTGATAGTTTCCGGCGTATGTGGTCAAATACTCCGTTTGGTTCAATATTATAAAGAAATGAGTATCAGTCTGTATCCTAACCCGGCTTCTGATATAAGTAATATCATTATATCAAATCCAATAGGGAAATTCTTTGGATTTGACGTATTCCTGCCCGATGGAAGAAAACAAAATGTTACATGGACTGAAGAGACCAATTCAAACAAATCACTAATTTATAGAATTAACACTTCCCAACTTTCCGACGGTTTTTATATGCTTGTTTTGCGTGGAGAGCAGAGTTCATGGGCGTTACCGCTTATTGTTTATCGATGAAGTTCAGGTAGTTGGGTTTAGGGTTTAGGCTGTACGGGTTTAATGTCATTTCAAGGATACTTTATATGATTCAATCAAGATGATTGAACTACTATTTTCATAATATTAATAGTAGGACAATCATCCCTGATTGTCGATTTAATCTTGACATTACACTAAGTCTGTTGGATTTCAGAAAAAATTATTTACCTAACAGTCTAAAAGCCTAACAGTCTAACAGTCTAATAACCTAACAGCCTAACAGCCTAACAGCCTAACAGCCTAACAGACTAACAGACTAACAGTCTAACAGCCTAACAGTCTAACAGCCTAATACCCCCCAACTACACTTTTCCATTAAGAATTTTTTCTAACGGTTAATAATTTATTATATTTGTAGTTCTGAATTAAGTAATTAGCGGAATAATATATAGGAGAAAAAAAATGGCTCAGCCACTTCATTTAACAGACGATGCATTCGAAGCAGAAGTTATACAATCACCTATCCCTGTCCTTATTGATTTCTGGGCTACATGGTGCGGACCATGCAGAATGATTGCTCCCCACATTGAGGATTTGGCAAAAGAATATGACGGCAAAATAAAAGTTTGCAAGTTAGATGTTGATAATAATCAGAAAACAGCTATGCGTTTCGGGGTTCGCTCCATCCCGACAGTATTGCTCCTGAAAGGCGGCAATGTTGTTGATACCGTTATCGGGGCTGTTTCCAAGCAGGTTTTCGTTCAGAAAATTGAAAATGCCTTGGCTTCTAATTAATGGTTAATGGTCAATGATTAATGGTTAATGGTCAATGGTTAATGGTCAATGGTTAATGGTCAATGGTTAATGGTTAATGGTCAATGGTCAATGGTCAATGGTTAATGGTTAATAAAAAAATTACAATTTATCATTAACAATTGACAATTATTTTTTAACACTTCATAAAAAAAGTAATGAAAAGAAAAGTAATTTCGGAACGGATGAAAAATTTCTCTTCAATAGGGAAATTATTTTATTTTTTGATATTCTCTTTATTGATTTTTAACGTCTGCAATGCTCAAAACACGAGGAGAGAACTGATAATTGCCCACCCATGGACAATTTTAACCGCTTTAGTAAACGGGGAGCCAATTGCATCTGAGGCAATTACAACATATAAAGAAATATTTCATCCGGACGGAAAAGTATCCGATTTTCAAAAGACAGGACCGGAAGTATCCGGTACCTGGGAATTAGCCGAATCCGATACAAAACTGATAATCAATAAAGGCAAAGAGAATGAGATTGTTTACGATATAATTTCCATCGATGAAGATATTCTTAAACTTTCCGGAAAAGTTAAGGATGAATCTACGGGCTCATTCGAGAAAATTGAGTTGATTTTAACAAAAGAACTGTCAAAATCGGATGATGGCGATAAAACGAAAGAAACAGATAAAAATAAGGTAAATGGAATATTAAAATAATTTGAAAATTTACCAATTTGAAAATGTGCAAATGAATTTTCAAATTAACCAATTTTCAAATTTTCAAATTAACCAATATTGAAAGGAAAAGCTGATGAGTGGATTAATAGTTGATATACATGCCCGTGAAATCCTTGATTCACGAGGTAATCCGACGGTCGAAGTTGAAGTTATGTTGGATGACGGCTCTATTGGACGCGCAGCAGTTCCATCCGGCGCATCGACCGGCGAACACGAAGCCTGCGAACTTCGCGACGGAGATAAAGACCGTTTCCTTGGTAATGGTGTGCTTAAAGCCGTAGAGAATGTCAATAGCATTATTGCAGATGAATTGGAAGGCTTGGATGCAGGCGAACAAACCCAGATTGATAAAATATTAATTGAATTGGACGGCACGGAAAACAAATCCAGGCTGGGCGCTAATGCCATTCTCGGTGTTTCTCTTGCCTGCGCTAAAGCAGCCGCCGATTCGCATTATATGCCGCTTTATAAATATATCGGAGGCGTGCGTAGCAGGTTGCTGCCCACACCGATGATGAATATTTTAAACGGTGGAAAACATGCCGATAATACCGTCGACATCCAGGAATTTATGATTATGCCTGTTGGCGCTCCTACCTTTGCTGAAGCATTACGAATGGGGGCAGAAATATTCCATAATCTGAAAAAAGTATTGAAGGGCAAAGGGTACTCGACTTCAGTCGGTGATGAAGGTGGATTTGCACCATCATTGAAATCGAATGAAGAAGCGTTCGACGTTATTTTGGAAGCTGTCATTAAGGCTGGTTATAAGCCTAATGACGATATCCTCCTGGCTGTAGATGTTGCGGCAAGCGAAATGTATGAGGATGGAAAATACAAATTCTTCAAATCCTCCGGTAAGCTGCATACGTCCGAAGAAATGATTGCCTGGTATGTTGAGCTTTGCGATAAATATCCGATTATTTCAATCGAGGACGGTTTAGGAGAAAACGACTGGGAAGGCTGGGCAAAACTGACATCGGTTTTGTCCGGTAGAGTCCAGCTTGTTGGAGATGATATATTCGTTACTAATCCGGAATTTCTTGCTCGCGGAATCAAGGAAGGTGTAGCAAACAGTATTCTAATCAAATTGAATCAAATCGGCACACTGACAGAAACAATGGATTGTATCTCCCTTGCTCACAGGTATGGCTATAAGACAATTATATCGCATCGCTCAGGCGAGACTGAAGATACAACTCTTGCAGACCTTGCAGTTGCGGTCAATGCCGGTCAAATCAAAACCGGGGCTCCGAGCCGGACCGATAGGGTTGCCAAATACAATCAGCTTATCAGGATAGAAGAAGAGCTTGCAGAAGACGCTATTTATGCAGGACGAAGTATTCTCGGATGACGTTCAGAATTATATTTATTTATTAAAAAACGGAAATAAAATGATAATCTTTGGTACTGATGGTTGGCGCGGACTTATAGCGCGTGATTTTACATTCGATAATATCCAGAAAGTAGCATTAGCTACGGCTCGTTATGTAAAAAAGGAATTCAAAAATAACCCTTCGGTTGTAATTGGATACGATACAAGGTTCCTTTCTAAGGAATTTGCACAGGAAGTAGCTTTAGTACTTGCCTCGCAAGGTATTATCGTTCACATAACCGAAAAATTCTCATCAACACCACAGGTTTCTTTTCATACCAAGCAAAAAGGCGCCAATATTGGGGTTGTAATTACTGCAAGCCACAATCCTCCGGAATATAACGGTTTCAAGATGAAGGCATCCTTTGGCGGACCGGCGACTCCCCATCAAATTGCAAGATTGGAAGGCGAACTTAAAGGGGTACTTTCCAAATCGCCGATTATCAATTTCAAACCGATGGATTTTTATTTAAATACCCGTAAAATTCGCCCGTTCGATGCTAAGGAATCGTACATCCGAAATATCAAAAAGAAGCTTGATATTGAGGCTATAAGGAATGCAAAAATCAAGGTTCTTTACGACCCGATGCACGGCGCTGGGATTGAAACTATGAAGGATATTCTTCCCGATGCCGAAGAAATTCATGGAACTTATAATCCGTCTTTTGGTGAACTTCATCATCCCGAACCGATTGGTGAAAATCTTTTCTTCCTGATAGAGAAAGTTCGTTCCGGTAAGTACGACATCGGACTTGCTACCGACGGTGATGCAGACCGGCTGGGCGCTGTAGATGAAGAAGGGAATTTCGTCGATGCTCATAGAATTTTCGTAATAACAATGAAGTATCTGTTCGAGCATAAAAAGAAACGTGGCGCAGTTGCCAAAACGATTTCGCTTACTTCTATGGTAAATAAATATTGCGAAAAGCACAAAATAACTTTGCACGAAACTCCTGTCGGATTCAAATATATCGCCGAATTGATGAGTAAGGAAAAAATTCTAATCGGCGGAGAGGAATCCGGTGGTTTCGGGACAGTTCTTCACATTCCCGAGCGCGACGGAATTTTCAACGGTATGCTGCTTTTGGAAATAATGGCTATTCGAAAGAAGTCACTCAAGGAACTTAGCAAAGAATTAGATGAGGAATTCGGCATTCACCGGTTCCAACGCCGCGATGTACGAGTTACTACCCAATTAAAAAAGCAGATTTTATCCGGCTGCGAGAAGAGTCCTAAAATGTTGGGTCGTTATCCGGTTTTAGGGAATTCCACTTTAGACGGATTCAAGTTCTTCGTCGATGGCGGATGGCTGCTAATAAGGGCATCCGGAACCGAACCACTGATACGTTTTTATTCCGAAGCTGATTCGCTATCCAAAGTAAATGAATTATTAGATGAGGGTATGAAATTGAAAAAATAATTTGAATTTAAGATAAACCCTCACCCTACCCTCTCCCAAAGGGAGAGAAGACAAAAATTCCCTCTCATTTGGAGAGGGTTAGGGTGAGGTTCTTATTACAATTATAATGAGTAGCTTTGGGAAATGGTATTCCTACCTAATCACCATTACAACCCCGCTCCTTACATTTCCACCAACCATCACCCGATAATATAGCAATCCGGTAGAATAGGGCAGCAGATTTGCCTGAATAGTATGATTTCCTGAATAATATATATTATTTGCAACAACTGCAATCTTATTGCCTAATGCATCGAATAGCTCTATTGTAACTCGTTCAGGCTTCCCTAATGTTAAATCAAAAGTAATAACATCTTCATTGGTATTAACAGGGCTTTGCTCTTGCTTTGCGTAATAATCTTCCCACCGTTTCTGCGCTGATTCCTTCGCTTTGCGAACCTTTGAATCACGTTCTTCCATTCTTCTAAGAAGGCTCTCACTCCAAAAGAATTCTTCATCGAGATTGAAAAGACCATAATTTGAT
>JAERMQ010000117.1 GCA_016844745.1 Ignavibacteria bacterium
GGCACATGAACGTACACCACTTGCTAATTTAATTCGTTGGCGTGATAAACCAGTAGCTCTTTCAATTGTACAAGCTCGTTTAGTTGGTTTAGTGCATTTCTCTGTTGGTTATATTTTAACTTATGCAGCATTCCTTATTGCTTCTACTTCAGGCAAATTTGCTTAATATAATTACTCCAATATTTATTACAAATCGAATAGATTTGTAATAAATACTATTATTTTTATTTATATATAGGGATATTTAATTATGTCTGATAATTATAAACGTTTATAGTATATTTGTTGGGCTAGGAGTTCCTATTATTAAACCTGAAACTCACTTTACACAAGATTTCGGAGCCGATTCATTAGATGTTGTTGAATTAGTTATGGCAATTGAAAATTAGTTTGATATAGAAATTGAAGATCAAATTGCAACCATTCAAGATGATTTAAATTATATTAAAAAAAAATACTAAACCGAAAGGTTTTAAGTCTTTTTAATTTCAAATTGAGGAATGATAAGAAAATTGAAAAAGAAAAAATTATAATTAAATTCGTTACTAAAAAATTTTTAGCAAATAAAATTAGACCTTGTTTAATTGATAAAAATTGAGTAAGATTAATTTTAATTAAATTCAAAAAAAAATTACAAAATTGAATTCGGGATATAGCTCAGTTTGGTAGAGCACCTGCTTTGGGAGCAGGGGGTCGTAGGTTCAAATCCTGCTATCCCGATTTACCTATCAATTCTATAATTTCATTTTAAAAAACTTTAAAAATTGTTGATAGAATTTCATTTATTTTTTATACTCTTTATTTGTATATGATAAATTTTGATAATTTAAAATCCTATTCGATTTATTTAATTTTAATAGGATTTCCTTAGATTCTATCATTAACCTAACATTAATTCAAAATTTCTAATGAGTTTAGACGAAAAATTTATTCCGCTTCGAACTAGCATTTATGAAGGGGTAGGGAATCTTTTTAAACAATTGGCTGGATTCTTTGGGTATCCAGAAAATCCTGGAATGCCGACAATCTATGAAATATCAAGTGAAGTTTATGCTAGATCAGAATTTCTTGATAGTCTTCCAAAGCATCAAACGTTTTGGCCTCCGATTCAAAGACCAGAAACGTGGTTTGAAATGGTATTTGGACCATCACCTAAAGTAGATTCAATTTCACGATATATATATGAGAGTAAAGAAGAAGGCTATTATAATTTTTATATTGAAAATTTTAGAAACCTTTTCTTTTTACCGAATTGGTTATCAGAATTTATTCAAGTTCAATTAAATATTTGTTTAGATATTAGTCTTTTAGAAACTATCCGTGAAGTTTTATTTATAGGACTTATGGTTTATTCTCAAATAGTAATTTTAAGAATTACAATATCTTGGTTTATTTATATTAATCCATACACATTTCCATGGTGTTATCTTGCTGCTGCAGTAGATTGGACGGAAGATGTTCTGCAAGGAATAGTACCTGCTATACTTGGTGTTAATATTACTGGAACTATTTTCTTGGGTTTACTTGGCGTAGTAGCTGATGGTTTAAATAATTTAGTATTTACTATGCCCTTTCTTCCAAGTGAAGGAGAAGAAACCAAATTATTAATCAATCAAGAAATGAAAGATGTTTTAGTTTTTCATTATTTACCGGTTTCCTGGTATCGTCATCCTATTCCAAATGATCTAAGAGAATTTTGGTATAAAGAAAGACCTGATATTTTAGAATATATGCAAAAGGCTTATAAAGATTTGGATATTCAATTTTTACCCGATAATATTATTCAGAAACTTAATCAGGCAGGTGATTTAGTAACTCAACAAAATAGTCTTTCTAATTCTATTTCAACAGAAATATTATCAAAAGAACATTTATTCGATTCTAATGGATTTATATACGATATCAATTATATAAATGAAAATCTTAATAACTTTTTTATCAATTTTATAAGTAATTAAAGTAAATTACTTATAAAATTGAATTATATTTTTCCAATTTAGTTCAATTCCAATTCCAAATATATTTTTTAAATAACTATATTAATTTTTTATTGAAAAATTCTATTCTCTAAAAATTTCACTTATTTCATTTATAGATTGCAATATATCGATAATAAGAAAGTCTCTTTTAAGCTCGACTTGTTTAGAGAAGATGACCTACTTTATAAAATAGAAGATTGTATTTTTACTCTCACCTATATATGTAAACTTTAAAAAATTAATAGTACCACTATTTTTCGTAATTTCGAATTTCACAGATCCACCTCGAGTTTTCTTATGAAGTGAGATGACTTGTCCAAATTATTTAAACAAGAAATAATCATTCTGAATTGTCGAAATGTGATGGTGGCCATACTAGCCGTGTAACTTTGTCATTGAATCTACCATGGTTAACTCTCGATAGATTCAAGCAATGAATTGTCTTTCGTCAAACTTGGATAATCCTCTAATTGTTTTACTTAGGGTTACTCTTAGCCTTTTCAAATAAATTTAGGCAAGCCCCATTTCCGGATCAGGTCGAGCTTGGTCTGACTTCTTTCTTTATTGCGAAGCATCTGACGTACGGCTCATGATATATTCTTTTTACCGCCTTAATCTCACGAATTACATACTTATCATTTATTCTTAAAGAGTGATTACTATACATTTCATCATATTTTTCAAAAGATTTAGAAGATATTATACAATATCCGTCTTTAATCAGAAAAAGTTTAAATCTGCAATTATTAATAGTTGCAGATTTAAACTTTTAACTCAATAACTTAAATCTCTTTTAATACCATGATTAAAGCCAATAATAGTTAATTATTTTCCCAAATATTTTTCCATTTTAAAAAATAGTTTTTCAACCGTATCCCGAAATTTATCTGGAATTATTCAATATTTGTCTTCAGGCTCAAATGTTAAAAACTCACAATAACCCAGTATTAGGTTTATTAAATCAGAAAACTCTGTCGATTTTGGATCAATCGAAAAATTATCTAATTTTTATTCTATCAATTGACCTGCCCACCTTCACCTTATAAATATCCGTTAAAATTCCCAATAGACAAACGTGCCTGGCCGATAGGTAAATTGCTCTAAGCCCTCTTCATTTTGTCAGACTATAAAATTTTCCAAAACTAGAGTAAGTTTCTGGATCCAAATTATGAAAAACATAAATTTTATGGAATGGTTTTAATAAGATTTATTCTCCATCTTTTTTTCATTTTAATTGCATACTAATTTTTAAAGTAATGTCCTTAAAATCGTTTTTAGAATTAATTAGTTTAATTTAAAGTTGTAGAATAGCTGTTAAACATTTTCTTTAAATATATTAATAGTGCTTTTACGTTTTACTATAAGCCTTTTCCGACTTATTTTGACAATCCATCTTATATGAAAGTATTTCCATTTCTATCCACAAAACAATTTTTTCTCCTTGATTTGTTTCTTTAAAAAAGAAAGTTGTTTAATTTAAAGAATACTTTGACAACAATTGTTGATCCAATATTCTAGGTTTTAATTAGTAATTTTGAATTTTTTAAACTAATTGATATGAATTCGTCCAAGTCTTGAATTTTTCAGTTTTAAAATATTCGAATCAAATTTTGGTGCTTGAATAAATTTGTATAATTGAGCTGCGTTAATTACAGAAAAATAAATGGTGATTCCTTCACAGAAACTTTTGGATCATGGATGATACTCCAAGTACATGAAAGAAATTTGATAATGGTAAATATTATAATAAAAGAAGACGTTAAAGATTATTTATATTTATAAACTAACGGAATGTTTACAAATATAAATAGTATTTAATATTTTATTAAGTTTAATCAATTAATTTTAAGATAAAACTATTTAATTCTCATTCCTTAGTAATCTATAGTCTAACTTTATAAGAAAGACTTTTTAACAAGAGTTAAATAAAAATAAATTCATGGAAATTTTAAGAGAGTTTGATCCTGGCTCAGGATGAACGCTGGCGGTATGCTTTACACATGCAAGTCATACGAGAATTTTTAATTCTAGTGGCGGACGGGTGAGTAACACGTAAGAATTTACCTTTAGGAGGGGGATAACAACTGGAAACGGTTGCTAATACCCCATATGCTTT
>JAERMQ010000090.1 GCA_016844745.1 Ignavibacteria bacterium
TTTTTGTTCGGTGAAGTGGTTAAAATTGTTTAACTTATAATTTGTTATGACGTTTATAATTGCAATTTCATTTATTTTCACTGATTAAGGTATTATTTAAATAACCTCAAATATAATAATTATTTCAATATCAAAATTATAATTTTAATAAATTGGACAATTTATACCTATAGCTTAAATCAATTCTTCATATAACAAATTTCATTTGTAGCCTGTTGAAAAATTTGCTATTTTTTGAATAAAGAAAAATCTGCCATTGGTAAATTGTTTCCGAATCTATATACTACCTAAAAAAAAAACGGGCTAAAAGCCCGCTTATTGCAAAATTAACAATTTATCAACTATTGAAGAAATGAAAAAACTATAATTCTTTATTCAGGCTAAGGCGTGCTACATCCCTTATAGATAATCTCTTACCACCGAGGAATCTTGCATTGTAGTAAGTGCTTTCTAACGACGATACTGTAACACCGAACCGTGTACTGGAGTGTGCAAATAAATTATCACCCAAATAAATACCGACATGGGAAACATAAACACGCCTTCTGGTATTGAAGAATACTAGGTCGCCGAATTGCAAACCTTTGCGTTTAATATTCTGTCCTATTGTGAATTGTTCCCTGGCAGTTCTTGGAAGCAGGATGGAATTGGATTGCTGGTAAATAAAACGAACGAAAGCAGAACAGTCAATACCTTTATTCGTTGTGCCACCGAAGTGATAAGGAGTGCCCAGCCAACTCATAATATTTTCCATAATAGGCGATTTCTTTATGCCGTTTTCGGTTAGATCGTCATCCGGGTCGTCTGATGAATACGAGAGCCAGAGCATCTTGAAGGATTCTATATCAACAGTAACATCATCTTCGGTTTCCAATTCCGCAATATCTTCGCCTTCTTCCACTATTTCGTAATTATTCGAATAAAGCCTCATGGATTCATTGCTAAGCGGCTCGAGACCGGCAAGCTCCGATATGGATTGAGAATTAGTTCGAATAAGTTCGATAGCTTGTTGGCGTGTAAGTTGCGAGTGATACACTCTTTTAGTATTTTTCGATTTCTTTTTATTATTTTTCTTAACCTTAGACGTGTGTCCGGATTTCTTTTTCGAGGCAGCAATGGCTTGTACACTACCCGAAATTTGAAATATTCCTAATACAAGAATGAGAATAAATGTCAACTTTGTCAACCTGGCAAAATTCGGCATTTTTCTAATCATAATTCCTCCACTTTTTATCAAATACTAAAACCATTAATTAATCGACGCCATCCCCCCATTTATATCAAAAAATATTTTTTCAAGCGACGAAAAACATAATTACTTCATCCAAAACTGTCTGTGTAATAAATTACACACTTTGACTTCTTGCAAGTAACAAAAAAAATCCAAACCAAAAAAATTAATTTTCCTCAATGAATAAATATTAATTCTTTGTTCATTTACAAAATTACAAATTTTTTCTAAATAAAAATTCATAGAACATAAGTATTTAATTATCAAATACTTACAATATTTTTATAAAATTCCCTAACACATTGGTTTTTAATGGTTTGCGCCACTGTTATTTATTTAACAATTAACTGTAATCGCAAGTGATGAAAAATCAATCAATTAGACTTTTATGAATTATTATGAATTTATAATTAATAATTATTAATTTATGAAATATGAATTTATTCTCATTGAATATTTCTTTTTTAATTTTCCAACATTTTGAAATTATAAAATCAATTCCCTTATTATCCGTTAATTATAATCTTGACAAAAATTGGTGGGTATGTAATTGAAATATTCTAAGGATGATTTAAAAAAATTTGGGAATAACCTTCCTGTAAATTCCGGTATCCTCACCGGTAGTGGTTTTTCAAGATTCCAGGATGCAAAATTGACATTCTTAGAACTCAAGGTTATCAAATAACACGAACATTTCACCAATATAAGAAAATTTAAACCGGATTATTATTAAAAATTAGGGAAAATTTATGAGCGAATTAATAAACAATTCCAACAAAAGAAAAGAACTGCTCAAGCACATGATACTCAAGCTTCATGACGGCGAAGCGCCGGAGGATGTGAATCGTCAGCTTATTGCTTTATTAAAGAAAGTTCCTTATGGCGAAGTAGTTGAAGTCGAGCAGGAGTTAATCAATGAAGGATTACCGGAGCAGGAAGTGCTGCGGCTATGCGATGTTCACACCAAGGCTTTGGAAGGCGCAATTGATACCGATAGCGCCAAACCGGCTCCTCCGGGTCATCCTGCAGATACTTTCTTACAGGAAAATAAATTACTTTTGGAAGTCGTTTCTCAGTTAGAGGAAATTTATACAAAAATCAAATCTGCTGATTCGGCGAACAATTATAATGAACTTTTTCTTAAAATGCGAGGTTTGTTCAATAGCCTGATGGATGTTGATAAGCATTACCAACGCAAGGAAAACCTTTTGTTCCCATTTTTAGAGAAAAACGGAATTACAGGACCACCTAAGGTTATGTGGGGGAAGCACGATGAAACACGTGAATTTCTCAAAGCAGCAATTGAAGCATTATCCGTCGAAGGTGATATATCCGCAGAAGATGCACAGGCTGCAGTCGATTTCGTCCTGAAGCAGGCTTCCGATGCCGTTGCCGATATGACTTTGAAAGAAGAGCAAATCCTGCTCCCAATGTGCATGGATAGGTTAACCGAAATTGAATGGTATGAGATTTACCGCCAAACTTCGGATTACGGCTACTGTCTATACGACCCTAAGGAAGAGTGGAAACCGGATGGTCTGATTCTTGAAACGGAAATCCCCACTTTAGGCGATGCTATTAAATTATCTACCGGTAGTTTCAATATTGAGGAATTGGAAGCCGTTTTCGCTCATTTGCCTGTCGATATAACATTGGTTGACAAAGATGATAAGGTGAAATTCTTCTCGAACAGCAAGGATAGGATATTCAGCCGCTCGAGAGCTATCTTAGGGCGCGATGTCCGTTATTGTCATCCCCCGTCGAGCGTTAATATCGTTGACCAAATCGTTGCAGACTTCCGTTCGGGCAAGGCATCAAAAGCTCCATTCTGGATTACTCTTCACGGAAGGTTTATATTAATAGAATATTATGCGCTAAGAAATGAAGCAGGTGAATATTTAGGCACACTCGAGGTCAGCAGGGATTTAACCGAAGAGCGCGCTCTCGAAGGAGAACAGCGTTTGCTTTCATACTCAAAGGAGGCAGAAAGTGGAGAATAGATTAATAATTACACCGAAAACAAAAATCGGTGAAATGTTAGATGCTTATCCCGAATTAGAAGCAGTATTGATAGGATTGGCTCCGACTTTTTCGAAACTGAAAAATCCGATATTAAGGAAAACAATTGCACGGGTGACATCCATTTCCCAGGCAGCTCTCGTTGGTAATGTGCCTTTGGGCAAAATGGTAAATACCCTGCGCAAAGCCGTAGGGCAGGACGAAGAAGATGTTCAGGAGAAATCCGGCGCTCCTTCCGGCAATTTACCTTCATGGCTTAATTTTGATAACATTGGTCTGCGTTACGATGCACGCGAAGCAATTGCAGCCGGGGAGCATCCGCTTACCCAGGTTATGCGGGAATTGAATCAACTTCCTGATGGTAAAATTTATGAGTTTATTACTCCTTTCCTACCGGCACCACTGCTCGATAAGGTTGCTGAGAAAGGATACAATTGCTATACAATAAGGGAAAGCGAGAATTTATTTAAATCGTATTTTTTGAAAAAGTGAGAGGTTGTCTGAACTGTGATTTACCTGATTTTATTGATTTATTTGTATTTTTCGGACAAATCCAATAGAAATCCCCCCTACCCTCCTTTTTCAAAGGGGGATAAGAAAAATATTCTTCAATCGCCCTTTGAAAAAGGTGGGTAGGGTGGATTTCTCTAAGTGTTAATTGTTGCATATATTTTTTAATCTATGAGTTGCTAAGTTTTGATTATTTCAATAACTGAATCAATAACATCTTTTAGTTTTTCACTTGATATATTTCCGGCTTTATAAGTGATTATACTTTTATCCACACTGATAATTTTATTGGGTCTGATAAAGCTTGTAAGTTGAAGTGAACCATTCAGGAAATCATTATTTTCTAACCTAATAGAATAATTATCAAAATGATTTTGACTCGTAATCTGGCAAACAATCAGGTCATTGCCTGTTGGTGAAGCAATGACTAATGCAGGTCTTCTTTTTTGAGATGAAAAATCGGAAAATGGATAAGAAAATACTATTACATCTCCCTTTACAAATTCTTCCAAACCTCATCCTCCTCTGGTGTCAACCATTCAATTAGTGCAGATTCATTAGCCATTTGTAACCAATTAATTTCACTTTCATTCCCTGATAACACCTTAGTCCTGAAATTTAATTTTTTTGATAATTCAATAATTATATTAAAGTCACTTTCAGATTCAGCCGATAATATTGCTATATGCATGTTACACTTTCACATTAATAAAAAATAAAAAAACGAAGATAGTATAATATTATTTTTGAACGAGAATTATTAAGTTATAATTTTTTTTGTATAAATTTGATATGTAATACGAAATTATGATTGAAGATATACAATAATATCTTTATTATTCGTTAAAATAATTTTAAACAATTGATTGGAAAAATATTATGGCTAATCCTCCAGTTAAAAAACTAACCACTACCAATACCAAGCAAGAGATGTTAGAATCCTACAACAAATTGGTCGAATCGCTCGAAGCTAAAAAAGAAAATGAAATCAAAGCTGCTGAAAAAATCGAAATTAAACAGGTGAAAGCCGCCCTTGAGGTGGCAGATTCTATTTCTGTAGAAAATATAAATAAAAAGATTGCTGAGTTGAAATATGAATTTAGTACGAATTTATCGACTCTTAGCGAAAAAATCGAACAGGAATTCGTTAAATATCAAAATGTAAAGAAAGCTGTTATTGCTAAAGAAAAGGAGCTTGAAGAAATTTTTGATATTCAAAAAAATGCTGAATCCCTTTATGCTTTGCTCGAAGCTCAAAGTATTAAAAAGGAGGAATTTCTCGAAGAAATGGATGATAGAAAATTCGAGTTGGAAAATGAAATAACTGAAAAAAGGAAGAAATGGGAGGCTGAAAAACTTCAGAAAGAAATAGACGCTAAAGAAAGGGAAAAACAGGAATCTGCCGCACGGACAAGGGAGAAAGAAGAATATACCTATAATTTCAAAAGGGAGCAGCAAATCGCAAAAGATAAATTTGAATCGGAAAAAGCATCGATGATTAAAGAGCTTGACGAATTAAGGGAAAAAGCTAATAAGGATTTGGCGCTGCGTGAGAAAAATATCCTGGAAAGCGAAGCGGAATTGAAAGAATTAAGAGCTAAAGCGGCAGAGTTTCCCAAGGAGCTTGCACGTTCAATTGATAAAGCTGTTAAGGATGCTACGGAAAAAATAATTACCGATGCAAAACACAAAGAGGAACTTCTGATTTCATCTTATGATGGAGAAAAGAAATCTATGGCGATTAGAATTGAAACTCTTGAAAAAACCATTAAAGAACATAATGATTTGATTAATAAATTATCCGGTCAATTAGAGAAGTCTTATACACAAATTCAGGATATAGCTACAAAAGCTGTCGCCGGGTCGTCAAATAAACAACAACAGGTTTATCCGCAAAGTACAGGGAAAACAGAGTGATTGGAAATCAAATTAATAGAGATGGAAAGAAACCCCCTAACCCCCTTTGAAAAAGGGGGAATTATTTCTACTTCTACTTCAATGTTCTACTTCTAAAACCGGGGGTTAGGGGGTTTTTCTTTATTCCAATAATAATTAATTTTAAAGGATAATTATGAAAAAATCAATACTTTTTATTTTCTTTATCATACTTACCTTCAGTTCCTCACAAGCGCAGTGGCAACCTGCAAGTAATGGTATCTTCGGGAATAGCGTCGCTTATATATATTTTGTTGGGAACAATGTATTGGCTCCGGTTTATGATACCGGGGAATTATTCGTTTCAACAAATAACATGAATTCATGGCAGAAAATTTCATACAATGAAACTTTTTTTGCGTCAAGAATGGTTGCTAATGGTAATATAATTTTTGTTGGCTATGGAAACGATATTTACATATATGATATTTCCGATATTTTAAATTGGAAATTTATTAATCATGTTAATTTAGATGTCCAAATTACAACATTGAGTATAATAAATGATAAATTGCTTGCCGGTACCTATAAAGGTATTTATTCATCAACTGATAACGGCGCTACCTGGACATTATTCACACCTGATATAACAAACGCTACAGTAAATGCAATAGCCGGTAACGGAAACAATATTTATGCCGCAACAGGATATGGCTTTTATCTCTCAACTGATAACGGATTACATTGGCAATTTTCAAATAACGGATTAGGCGGAGCATTTATTCAATGCCTGGTTGTAGGGAATAATAAAATATATGTCTGCACCAATGATGGTGTTTTCATATCAACCGATAATGGCGGGAATTGGCTACCGGGGAATAATGGATTAGGAAGCTATATAAATAAACTTGCTATATCCGGAGATACAATCTATGGTGCTAATTCTTCAGGTTTGTACCGTTCTACCGATTTAGGGAATAATTGGATAAAAATTCCCTTGGGGTATATATCTAACATTAACTCCATAAGCATTAGTTCCAACAATATTTATATTGCTGCCGGTAATGGTGTATTCGTATCAAAAAACGGAGGACTTAATTGGACTTCCGTTAATAACGGAATAACATGCAGGATTTTTCAAATTGCATCTTTTCAAAATTCTCTTTTTGCTACCTCACAAAAAGGAACATTCAAATCTTCCGACCTTGGAAATAATTGGACTGCCGCTAATTTCGGAATTAAGAATATTTCTTCTTATCCAATTACAGCAACAAATAGTTCAATATTCATTAGCACAGGTGACGGACTTTATAAATCAACAAATGCCGGCAATAAATGGACAAAGGTCATTACGACTTTCAGTGATTCAATTACTAAAATATTAGCTTCGGACTCGAAAAATGTTTTGGCTTCTCTATGGAAAGATGGTATCATTCTATCCGAAGATGATGGGCTGTCATGGTCCATGATTAGTAAGAATCTTCCCGGAAGATTAGTTACAAATATTGGTATTAACGGAAATAAAATATATGCAACTGATATTGACGGGACTTTTTTAACAACGGATAAAGGCAATTTATGGAATCCTATCGACAGCTTTGTACCGGGGAAATATATCAACTGTTTCACTATAACAGAGGATAAATTTATAGCCAATACAGGTTATGGTATATTCTATACTACTGATGACGGTAAAAATTGGAGTTCTACTGATACGAGCATGAGAGAAGATGCTTATTCCATCATAGTTTCCGAAAGCAACATTTTTTTAAGTACCTATACAGATTTTTATTATTCAACTAATTTTGGGAAAACCTGGAGTAATAAAGGTGGGGGACTACCGGGCAAGCGAATATACAATCTATGCAAATTAGAAAACTATATATTCGCATCAACTGATAAAGGCGTCTATAAGTTGAACTTAACCGAATTAGGAATTACTATTGTTGATGATTCTGAAGAAATGTCAACAATGGAGCATGCTCCATTGTTTGCCATATTCCCAAATCCGTCAGAGGATTTCATAAATATTTTAACACCTAACTTAGATTTTTCTGTTTCTATATATAATTCTTTAGGTATTATGGAGTTGGAATGGGAAAATCAAAATCGAATAGATATACGAAATCTCTCTGCAGGAGTATATTTTTGCATAATTCGAGCAGGGTGGATTGCAGAAACAATCAGGTTTATAAAGGAATAAATTTAAGAACCCCACCCTAACCCTCCCCGAAGGAGAGGGAATCAGTAAGTTCCTTATATTTCAATTCCCTCTCCGTCGTTGAGGGTTAGGGTGGGGTTCAGACTCAATAACTCTCTTCTTCATGAGGAAATTTGCCTTTGCGAACGTCCTCGGCATAATCGGAAAATGCTTTCTTGACTGTTTCATGTAAATTTGTATATCGACGGACAAATCTCGGATGGAAATCAACAGTTAGTCCAAGCATATCAGTATAAACTAATATCTGCCCGTCGCAATAAGGTCCGGCTCCAATTCCAATAGTTGGTATTGTCAATGCTTCGGTTATTTTCTTGCCTAATTCGGCAGGTATTTTCTCTAATACTATAGCAAAAGCTCCGGCTTCCTGAAGTTGCAGTGCATCGCTGTATATCTGTTCGGCTTCGATAACGTCCTTACCTCGGGCGCGATAAGAACCGAATTTATGAATACTTTGCGGTGTAAGTCCCAAATGCCCCATTACGGGAATGCCCGCTTCGTTCATCTGACGGATTGCTTCCACTACCATCTTGCAACCCTCGACCTTAACTCCGGCAGCATTAGCTTCCTTCATTATCCTGCCTGCATTGCGGAATGCTTCTTCCGGCGATACCTGATAACTCATAAACGGCATATCTGCTATGATTAATGGTCGTGAGCAGCCATTTGCAACAGCTTTGGTATGATATATTGTATGCTCCAAAGTAACGGGAATAGTTGTCTCGTAGCCTTGAACGACATTGCCAAGCGAATCCCCAACCAATATCAAATCAATTCCGGATTCATCCAAAATTTTGGAAATCAAAGCATCGTATGCAGTGAGGGCAACAATTTTAATTCCGCTGCGTTTCATCTCGGATAAGCGATGAGTTGTTACCTTGCGAGGGTCCATTTCCGGAGTGTAATTTGTACTCATAATATCATCTTATTTAATTTCAAAATCTAATCCGAATAAATCATTTCATTCCATTCTTATTCGATATTGCTTAGAGGAATATAAATGGAAAATATTTTAAAAAAATTATAATTCAATTTATCTTAAAAACTGGTCTTTATTCTTAAAAAAAATACAATCAAGGATGATTGTCCTACTAAATCTATAACTAAATTAGTAGCTCAATCATCCTGATTGAGTGATATGATGTAATGTGGGCTTTTATCGATTTTCACAACAATAATCGACAGAAAATAAAAAGAATTAGTTAATTTAGTAAGATTTTTATAAATTAATTTATATAAGATGACAGAAAAGAATACTTATTTAAAAAGCAGAAAAAAACCGGATTTTAGTTATGATTTTGAAGCATAATAATGAGTCCTACAGCGTTGAACCGGAGACTAAGGACGGTATATCGAAAGTAAAAATTAACGGTGAGTTGCAACACTTTTCTATAAATCGTATCGACGAAAATATATTCAGCGTGCAAAACGGCAATCACAAATTCGAAGTTTATGCTGTCGCTGACGAGAACCATGTATACGTTAGCGCCGAAGGACAGATTTTTACATTTGATAAGGCTACAGAAGAATCAAAGTCCTTCGACTCATCCGAATCCGAATCAGCTGATATTGCTCATATCAAACCGCCAATGCCCGGCACGGTCGTTAAAGTATTGGTTGAAAAAGGTGCAGCGGTTAGCGATGGCGATGCACTGGTAATCGTCGAGGCTATGAAAATGGAAACTTCGCTTTATTCACCGATTTCTGGTATTGTTACTGAAGTGAATTGCAAAGCCGGAGAGCAGGTCGATACTAACGTTTCACTCGTCGTAGTCAATAAGAATATTGAAAAAAATTAACATATATAGTAGAATTAAAAAGGTATTAAAATGAAAATCCACGAATATCAGGCAAAAGAATTATTAAGAAGGTTTAATGTACCCACATTACAGGGTAGAGCCGCATTTGCCGCGGAAGAAGCAGGTAAAATCTGCTGGGAAGAATTCGAATCCAAAGGTATCACTACCGTCGTGGTTAAAGCCCAGGTTCACGCCGGCGGGAGAGGTAAAGGAATTATCCACGACATTGCTACCGGAGCGCAGATTGAATTATTCGGCAAACCCTTGCGAGGAGTAACTGTCCTATCGGGAGAAAATCTTTCGGATAAGGTATATCAGTTAGCCAAAGCGATGCTTGGCAATAAGCTGGTCACTATCCAGACAGGCGCGGCGGGATGTATTGTGCATAGACTCTTTATCGAGCAGGGCTGCGCTATCGAAAAAGAATTTTATGCCGGAATCGTACTCGACCGCCAATCTTCCAAGAATACCGTTATGGTATCGACTGAAGGCGGCGTGGAGATTGAGAAGGTAGCTGCCGAGACTCCCGGGAAAATCCTTAAAGAGTCAATCGACCCATTGGCTGGATTTCAGGCATTTCAGGCAAAGCGTCTGGCATTCGGTTTAGGGCTTAACGGCAATGCCTACAAGAGTTTCGTACCGTTTATCATGAAGCTTACGCAGGCTTATACCGACCTTGATTGCAGCTTATTGGAGATTAATCCTTTGGTGCTGACTACCGATGGTGAATTCATTGCCCTGGATGCAAAGATGAACTTCGACGATAACGCGCTATACCGCCATCCTGAATATGAAGAGCTGCATGACGATTCGGAAGAAGACCCGCTGGAAGTGGAAGCAGCTAAATTTGATTTGAACTATATTAAATTGGATGGGAACGTAGGCTGTATGGTCAATGGCGCAGGGCTTGCGATGGCAACAATGGACTTAATCAAGCTATCCGGCGGAAGTCCTGCGAACTTTCTCGATGTCGGCGGCGGCGCTGACGTAGAACGTATAGCGAATGCCTTCCGAATAATGATGAGCGATGTCAACGTAAAGGCAGTGCTAATCAACATATTCGGTGGAATTGTGCGCTGCGATAAAGTAGCGGATGGAATCGTACAGGCATTGAACCAGGTGAAGGTGAATGTTCCGGTCATCGTTCGTCTGGATGGAACCAATGCAATCGAGGCGGTCGAGACACTCAGGAATTCAGGTATGGAGTTCAAGATTGCAACCAACTTCGAGGATGCTGCCCGCAAGGTAGCCGAGACTGTCGCAGCATAATGGACAATTGTTAATGGTCAATTGTTAATTGTTAATGAAATGTTTTTACCTTCCGAAAGTTTCCCAACCTTCGGAAGGTTTTTTTAAGCCCTTTTACTACTTTTTACAACGGAAATTCGATGTATTTGAAATTCGTTGAACAGACAAGGATGTCTATTCTACTTCTCAAAATTGACCATTATTTACTATTTTTTCTACTTTTTACTATGATTTTTAAGTAAATCAATCATCCGATGACTGCCAGTCATCGGATGATTTTACTGAAATGTGTCCAAATGAGTCACTTTGGTACCGTTTTTTCCATTTTTTTAATTCTACCATTTTCAAATACTACATTTTCAAATTGCATCTTATTTCACCTATTTTCTACACTTTTCTACTGTTTTTAGTATTTTTAGTATCATTGAACAGACGAGGGCGTCTATTCTACTTTTCAAGCTTGAGTCCACTCTAAAAACTAAAAAATGAATTCCAAAGTACAACTTTGGAATTAGTAAGCCCTTGAAAAAGCTCATTCCAAAAATCCGATTTTGGAATGAGTGGGCTCAAGCTTTATAAACTTATTTTACTACAAAGGGCTCAAAGGCTGGCTCAAAGGACACGAAAGTATTCAACTCTGCTATTATCAAAGAACGCTTCAATGCAAAAATAATAAGAGCGAATGAATTAGCTGAAAAACGATTTTAAAATGATTTGGAAAAGAATTTCTCCTGCTTTTCTTCTCACATCAAAACATTCCTGTCGAATATTGAACCTAAGAAATACTTCTCATAATATTTAGCTAATCTTGAATGTTAGTTACAATTTAACAAACCGAAATTTAAACAAAGTGATTTTATATTTATGAAAAATTAGTTATATTGTTACCTTTGAGCTAATAAATCGCCATTATATTATTAATTTTTTTTAAATAAAACTTTGGGGTTAATTAAAAAAGCAAAGGAAAGGCAATATCATATGAGAATTCAGTTTACAAATATTAAACTTTTAAATATGGGAGGGAATACCCGAGATGACTTCAATGGGAAATATAATGCAGATGAACTTTCTGATTTTCTAATTGAAAAGTGGATTCCTTATTTTGAATGTAATAAATGTGGTAAAAGTGATTATTGTAAATATACTGTCCCTTCAAAAGTTAAATTTAAAAAACAAGATATAAAATGCGGTGTCGCTAAAGATGCATTAAGGAACTATTTAAATTATACTTTTCATTTAATTACAGATGCAGATTTAAAGCAAAAACAAAATTACATTGATAGTGCTTATTATTTTTATAAATTTGTTATTTCAACTGAACAAAATAACGGCTCATTTATTTGGAAAGATCATTTAGATTGGTGGAATAATTATGCACCAAGATTATTTGGCTATACAGTTGAATTAAGAAATATATTAAATAATTTAGCTAAGTGTATGAAAGTATTCCCACAGATGTTTTCTGGTTCAAATTTCTTACTTGTTGAAGGCGAATCTGAAAAGGATTTTATTGAAACGCTAAATGAGTTTTCATATATTATTGTAGAAACTTATAAGGGAAAAGGAAATAAAAAGCTTAATAGAACTCAAATGCTAATAGAAAATTATGTAAATAATGGATATATTGTATATTTACAATGCGATGCTGATGGCAAGGAGGGAAGAATGTATCAGAGTTACATTGATGCTAAATTAATTCAGGAAGATAATTGTTTTCAATTTACATTTGATTTTGAAACTTCAATACCATCAAAGCTATTATATTATTGTTTAGTCCAACTTGAGTTTTTATCAAATGTGACCATAGAGGATTTCATTCAGAAAACAGAAATCAGGAAGGAGTCTATAGCAAAAATATTAAAAAATGAATTTGGTATAGAAATCGAATCTAAAAAAAGAGATTTAGCAAAAAAGTTAGGAGAATTAATTAATACCTTAATCAGTGAAAATAAATGAAATTGCAATTATAAACGTCATAACAAATTATAAGTTAAACAATTTTAACCACTTCACCG
>JAERMQ010000118.1 GCA_016844745.1 Ignavibacteria bacterium
GGCAGTTATGAATTTATATGCTGATGTTCTTTCTAAAAAGAGACTATATCAAAGTACATTGTTTATTTAAATTAGTCAACCTATTTTAGGTCAGGACATTTCATTAACCATTAACCATTGACCATTAACAATTAACCATTACTTAACCACATTCAACCGCTCCCGCTCTACTCCCATCGGCTTATTTAATATTATAAAATATATTCCGCTCGGATAATTCTCGGTATTGATTTGAAACTTCTTCTCGAATATTTTATTTTGTTCATTGCTGAATTGGAACGATTCAATCTTGATTCCTTCAATCGTGTAAATATTCAATGTGAAATTTCCTTGCTCACTGCCGGTGATTCGCACTTCTACAGCATCCCCGGCAGGATTCGGCAGAACTGTCATTGTTACCTTCTCGAAGGTTGTGATTCGACGTAATGATGTCTTACAAACGGGTTGTAATATGAAGCTGCCGTCAAGTGTATTTATATTTAATAATGTATCCTGAATTTCGAATTTCTTTAATAAAAGCGGCGTTGTATCCTGCAATGCAAGCATTACATCACCGAAAAACGAACCTATTTTCTGCTCGGAATTAGTGAACAAAACCGTAACACGGAATTCCATTCCGTTCTCAATTCCAATAACTCCCAAAACCTTCGTTCCATTCGGCTGCACTTCTGCAGGCTTCAAGGCTGAATAATCATACCGGACTTCTGCATTAAAATCTCTCTTCAATTTCAATTGCCTTGTATTTGTTATTTTGCCATAGAGCGGCACTTCCAGATTCAACTGCCCTACTTCACCGGTTAGTTCCGGCAGCCATGCAAGAATGTCGGCAGTTCCAGCGCCTTGCAAGTAAGCTGAATAGCGGGCATAGCATGGTTGTATTATTTCAATAACGAGAGAATCCTCGTAAATAAGGGGTTCGGTATGACTGAAAAGGACAGTAAGCTGACCAAATTCGTTAGGTTTTAAAATTTGTTTGTCAATTTTGGATGTGAAGTATTTAGAATTCGTTTTGATATTGTCAATTGATGTTTCTTCCGTTCCGGTATTTGTAATCAAGAGCGAAAGTTCTTTTATAGAATCAATTGATACTTTACTAAAGCTCAAATCCTTGATTCCATCTAACTTAACTAGCATCTCACGAATTGTAATTGAATCAATTGCAGTGCAGTTATTCGTATCGGTTACTGTAAGAAAATACTTGCCTGATTTGTTTACGGAAATACTTTTCGTTGTCTCGCCGGTTGACCATTTATATGATGCAAAGTCGGCATCAGTGCTTAGTTTTACGCTTTCTCCTTTACAAAATTTATCCGTTCCCAGAACCCTGAACCCAGGCCCCTTAGCTACCCTCACTTCAACAACAGCGCTGCCCGAACATCCGTTCGAATCTATTACATCGACGCTGAAACTGCCGGTTTTGGTAACAATGATTTTCCTTGTCGTCTCTCCGGTTGACCATTTGTAAGCGGCAAATGGAATATCCGTAGAAAGCTCTGCAGGCGCGCCGTCGCAGATATGTGTCTTGCCGGTGATTTTTAAGGTTGGCAGTTGAACGGCTTTTATATCAATTTCCCCATTAGCACGGCAGCCATCAGATGATGTTACAATTAGAGAATATTTCTTTTCTTCCGAGATGGTTATTGTATCTTTTGTTTCACCAGTTGACCAGAATAATTTATTGTTTTTGTCATCTGTAATTACTCTGAGGGTTGTCGTGCCGCCCTTGCATAGCGGCTTCTCTTGCCGGATTTGGGCTTGAGGCGATTTAAAGGCTATTACTTCGATAGTGGCTTGATTGGCACAACCGTTTGTATCTGTGAAGTCAACATAATGCATGCCTCCCTTATTAATATATGTTCCATACGAGGTGCTGCCGTTCGACCAGCGGTATTTCATTCCCGGCACGGAAGACTTCGCTTGAAGGAACACACTGTCACCCTCGCAGAAAACCGTTTTGCCGATAATTTCTGCCTTTGGCAAAGGATTTACTTTGATATCTATTTCATCGCTCCAGCCGTTCAATCCGTTAAGCGTAACTTTTACTTTATAAATTCCTGAATGAATTGTATCGGCATTTGGAATGAACGGGTTTTGTTCATTTGAATGATAATCATTTGGTCCGTACCAGTCATATTTTACCCCCGGCTTGCTTATAGAAGATAGCTTTATAGTATCGCCTACGCAAATATTTTGAGCATCGGCTTTTCCCCATACATGAACATTGAAATAATCGTGAAGAACATTTGGAAATGCAATATGGAATGAATTTTTGCCCAAATCGACGGTATCAATTTTATTCACTCCACCGTACCAAAACTCGTTAGGATTATTTATTCTCAAGATTGAATGAATACTTCTAAGATTTAGGGCATAATGTCCACAGCTACTCCCATAAGCTTCTATACCTAAATACAAATTGCCATCGGGTCCATTTTGAAACCAGCCTGGAACCATGTGTGCTGTATCTTCTGAAAAATCGGTTGATTTGTAAAATGTTCTTGTAAATCTTTTCAACATATTATCATAGGAACTTATATCACTAACCTTAATAGTAATTTTACCATTGGGTATTTCAGAATAACTCGCAGCTTCAAATAATTTTGTTCCATCAGGTGAAAAAAAACATTCAGCACCATAACTTTCAAAATTTAATTTTGTAATTATTTTTCCTGTAGTTGTATTGAATTTGTAAAAATTTGATGTTTCTTTTATTATTCGTCCATCGGGAGAACTTCGGGGATTCCACCAAGGAAAATCATAATCTAAATGAAATGATATATTTTCTGTAAGAACACAATCCTTTGCAAATCCTTTATCTGTAATAAGAATCGATATGAATTTTCTATTTTCATTATGTATTGAACAAAACCAAATATCCTTACCATTATTATGTCTTATTAGTAAATGTTCATTATGAATATAATCCGGTAATAACATATTTTTTTCAACCACCGCTCCAAAACCATTATCCTGACTCATGTCGATAATTGAATAACAAAAGCGTGAACCCCATTGACCTATGATTTTATAATGGAATAAATAATAAAGAGAATCGCTACCAGGCATTCTAATGCAAGAAGAAAAATTAAAGCCATTTTCGAAAAAAAACATATTATCTGAATTTTTCATTGGTTCATGTTTGCGATTCCAAAGTGTATCACTATAATAAAATAACAATTTCCCGTTTGAATCTGATAAAACACCAGGGGCACAACCAAAGGTTCTACCGCCACTCAAACCAATGGCCTTTCCATCAGGCGTATTAAATGTTATGCCTGCACCGTGACCAAAAAACCAATTATTGGCTTCTTTTTGGGAGAATAAGAATTGTGAGCAGCAAAGAAAAATAACGAGTAAAATAAACTTTTTCACTTTGAAACCCTTTCGTATTAAAGGTTCATTCAGTTTTTTATATTATTTCATTTATATCAAAAATTATTTTTTGCAATGTATATAAAATAAAGAACAGTTCAAAATCGAAAAAGTTTCAAAATAATGGTTAATGGTTAATGGTCAATGGTTAATGAAAAAAAATTACTTATTAACCGAAAACAACTTCCCGATTATTGACAATACTATCAAATATATTGAGTGATAATTTTTTTGCTCCCAATACCTCCAATAATACCGGTAAACCTTCTTTTGTATAATGAATAATTAAATCCTCGAACTGTTCGGCATAATCAATCGGTAAGTCATTCAATTCAACTAATAAAGCATCTACATCGCTATTATATTTAATTTTTTTCATCGGAATACAGTTGTTTCCATAATTTCATATCTTAAGTGAAAAAATAATCAACGTTACAATTTAAGAAATATTATAATAATAATGGTCAATGAGCAATGGTTAATGAATAGTTGTCTGAACTGTGATTCGTTTGATTTTTATGATTAAGATGATGTAAAATTACAAATAATCAGACTAATCCCTTAATCAGTGAAAATAAATGAAATTGCAATTATAAACGTCATAACAAATTATAAGTTAAACAATTTTAACCACTTCACCGAACAAAAATGAGCGACT
>JAERMQ010000091.1 GCA_016844745.1 Ignavibacteria bacterium
ACCATTGACCATTGACCATTGACCATTGACCATTGACCATTGACCATTAACCATTGACCATTGACCATTGACCATTGACCATTGACCATTGACCATTAACCATTAACAATTAACAATGACAAATTTAGTAAAATATTTTTGTTATTCATGTTAAAAATTTTGTTATTTTCGGACTTGAGAAAAAATATAGCTTTAGCTTCATACGAGGTGAATTTATGAAAAGAATCAATAAATTAATAATATTATGCATGATTTCATTAACAGGATGTGTTGAACTTCCTACTGAACTCGCAGTTCCCGAATGGAATACAGACCTGAACATACCTTTAACCAAGAGGGAATTTTCCTTGCGAAACGTCGTTAATGAAGATAAATATATTCAGGTGGACACAACCCCACGGGGTTTGCTATATAGAATTTTCTCCGATACGATACAAAAGAAATACAGTATCAATAACTTCCTCCGGAATCAGTTAACCGGAAACTATACTAATTATCAGGTTCCCATTGTACAAGGCGAAGGCGATGCGGCAATCAGGCTTGATAACGGAGCCGAAATCGACAGCGCTTATATTACAACAGGTAGTATGAGTATGGAGATATTCAATCCATCAAATACCGACCTCGATTTCGAGATAACCCTGCCTGCTATGAGGAGACCTGACGGCAGTGTGTATGTTTATACCGGAACTGCAAGGGCAATGAATAAAACGGTAATCAACCAGACCATTGACGGATTTTCCTATACATCTTCCGCACAGGAAAAAAAATATGAAATCGTTGCTCACGTTAAGTCCCTGACTAATTGGACCGGGGATACAATAGTTTTCAATTTATATATAAAAAATACAAATTTCAGTTATATTAAAGGTATAATACCGGAGAAGGAAGTTGACCCCCTTTCGCAAACACTTGCCATACCTCTTACGACTGATTCAAGGCAATTCAGGGACAAGATTCATTTTGCCGACCCTGTTTTAACTATTATTGCCGCCTACCTATCACAATATACAATGCTTTTCGATGTCCTGCTCAGGAATGTCAGGATAACAGGATTACGCACCGACGGCTTAACAACACAAATGAAAGATGGGCAAGGTAATTTTAATTTGGGTGAAATGCTTATTGAAAACGGGTATTTGAAAAAAGAATTTACCTCTAAAAATAGCAATATTTCGGACTTTTTGGCATTCGCACCCGATTCCATTCGTATTGATGCCGATGTTTATATGAACCCCTCAAGAAAAAGAGGCATCGCAACTGATAAAGATACCATTCAGATTAAAACATATTGCCGGGCTACGAGCCAATTAGCGCTCGACCCGATTGATTTTACGGATACTCTCAAAATGGAGATTTCCAATGATAATCGCAAACATATTCTTGACTGCCGCTCTGCAAAGCTTTCTTTCGAATCCACTAACGCCCTGCCAATTGCTGCCGACGTAAAGGTAACTTTCACTGATTCGATTTATACTTCAATTTTTTCCAAATCTTTCACAATAAATGGCGCTACTCCCCAGAAGGATTCCATACCGTCAATACCCTTCGTGGATTATCGAACGATTCCTCTCGATTCAACCGAAGTTGTCCAGTTCTCTAATGCGCATTATGTTATATTCAAATTGAAAACTCAAACTACGAAAAGTCAATATACGCCATATATAAGCCCGGAATCAAAGATAAAATTCCACTCATATTGTCAAATCAAATATCATGTCAATCCAAATAAGTAATAATCAATAAAATTAACCAGAAACATGAAGAAAAATTATATTCAATATTATAAACTTAAAATTATCTTTTTTTTAACTTTTTTATTGATACAAACAAACATTCATTTATTTTCACAAGGCGGTTCCTACAACCCTCCCGACGGACGCACTGCCGGCTTGGCTGGCACAGGAAATGCACTCCCCGGCATTGGTTTATGGACTTGGCAAAGAAATCCCGGTTTTTTGCATTATATTGATTCAGCCCACACAAAATTATCCATTAAAATCCCTGCTTTTTCCGGGCAAGCCCTCACCAATTCTCTTTCCATGGAAGATATAAATTTCTACTTTGCAAAGAATGCAGGTAAAGGGAAAATATTGAGCGATAAGGATAAGGCAAATTTAGTCGACGCCTTTTCGGGTGACGGAAAAATGTTCTTAAATACCGAAATCGAATATTTCTCCATTGCTTTCATGCCCGACTCAAATACAGGTACTTTTGCCTTTTCATTTAAAGATATATTCGCCGGAAGTGCTGTACTGCCACAATCGCTGGTTGATTTAGTGCTAAACGGTAACGATAGCGGAAAAATTTATTCTTTTAACGATTTTGAACTTCAATCCTGGTATCTGCGCTGCTACTCTTTTGGATATGCGCGAAAAATTTCAATGAAAATCGGTTCGTTAAAAAACTTAAGAGTGGGAATTACGGTAAAGTATATACAAGGTTTTGCTTATGCTAATTCAAAAGTAACCGATTCATATATTTATACCGGGGCATACAATAAACTTACAGGTGATTTAACTGCCGTTACCAAGGCATCTTTCTCACCGAATTTAAACGTAAATTATGATTTCGACTCAACATCAACAGGTCAATCCGGAAAATCTTACTCATTTTTTTCATCCGACCCTGCGGGAACCGGTTATGGCTTTGATTTAGGATTTGCCACCGATATAGGTGCCGGATTTCATTTCGGTATGTCACTCACGAATATTGGTGTGTTGGATTGGACTAATCAACCGGCTCAAATGGTCACAAAAGCCAATTTCGCTGTCGATGATTTAATCGATAAAAAGCAGCTTGATTCACTGCTAAATAGCATGTCAACGAGCGGAACTTTCATTGACAATATTAATACCGGACTTCCTACAGCGTTACGAATTGGTTTATCATGCGAGATTCATAAATACATCGAAAATTTTGCAGGCTCTTTAATAGTTGCAATGGATATAGATGAAGGGTTTGATAATTTACCGACCAATTCAACTTCGCCTCGAATATCGTTCGGAGCTATGTATTATCCGGGTTCGTATTTCCCAACATTCAGTCTTGGAGTTGGCGTTGACCAGGTAGGTAAAACCCGCTTTGCCGCAGGATTAGGATATGAAACAAAGATTGTGGATTTCTTTGCCGGAACAACGGATGTAATAACGCTGTTTGGTGGTAATAATGCCATGCACTTTTCTGCGGCTGTTACCGCTTTATGGAAGATTTATTGATTTCATAGATACAAGTTATTCAATTCGCCTCATGACATTTTATACATTTTTGAACTTTCATTACTTTCCCGGATAGAAGCCTTATCTCATATAGTCCGGGTGCTAAACATTCCACTTCGGGTCCGCTAATTTCTATTTTGTAAGTATTTTTAGAGTAGGGTTGATTTTGAATCTGAAGAAGTAAAGGTATTTGTATTTTTACTCCGCATATATCGAACATATCGAGTGTTATATTCATATCTTCATTCAGTACGAACTCAATATAAAAAAAATAACAAAATGGATTGGGATAAATTGGTTTGAGTTCTACATCATTTCCAACTATTGTTGTATCGTTCTCTATTGTATAGGTATTATTTGGGTAATAATCATTTATCGTTTCAAGTGAGTTTTGATTCTCCTGAGCAAGTACAGGAAGAGTTATTAAAGCGATAATTACCATTAATCCGAATAAACATTTCATTCTCATATCCTCTTTTTTGGCTTATTCGACGAATGATTACAATATTTGTTTGAATATGCTGATTTAATATGAAATTCCATAAAAACTATTTTTCATAAAAATGTGATAAGTCTTAGGAATTAGAACCAGATTTTCTTACTATAACATCTTTTAAAATGACAATTTTCTTATAAAAATTGGTAATTTCAATAAATAGATATAAATTTGTAATTCTTTAAAAGTGTATATTGTTAAATATGAGTTATCCTACGGAGGACTGCAGTTGAAAAAATACTACAAGAAATTACTGCTGGTTATAGTGCCGATACTTGCAGCCGTTTACTTACTATACCCAACCTATAGGGTTTATCAGTTGGAACAAATCAAAGTGAAGGCTGAAACAGAGGCAAATCAAGCAAAAACACCAGCCGATTCTTTGGCAATAATCGAAAATTTTCACAAAAATTACGGTGATGTTTACAAAAAGGCTAAAGCTTCCCAGCTAAAGCTGGGTCTCGATTTACGTGGTGGCATGTATGTTACTATCGAAGCGGACTTGGTCAAACTAATCGAAGAAACAGCCCAGCGCGAATCAATTGATGATATTTTCACGGAAGTTCTCGAAAAAACCAATACCGAAGCGACTAATTCCGAGGAATCAGCGCTCGATATATTTATTCGTAACTTCGATAAAATAGCCCGACCAAAGGGTAAATCATTAATTTCATACTTTGATATTGGGGATATAAAAGATGCTTCCGAAGAAAAAATCATCGAAAAATTAAGACAGGATGCAGATAAAGCAATCGACCGGGCTAAGGAAGTTATCCGTCAGCGCATCGATACTTACGGCGTATCCGAACCTAATATACAAAAGCAGGGCGCCAGTAGGATAGTCCTTGAATTGCCCGGTGTCCAGAATGAAGATGAAGTGCGTAAATTGCTTTCTATGGCGGCTCGTCTGGAGTTCAAACTCGTACGAAGTAATGAAATAGCTGTAAAAGCTTTCAAAAAAATTGATGATTATCTCGCTCAATTAGCCCTTCGTCACAAGAGCAGCGCAAATGAATCTGAACCTGCATCGACCATAACCGAAGAAAATGCTGCAACGAGTGCTACAACCTCAGAAATTGCTTCCAAACCAAGCGAAACAACAACCGCAGATTCTGCTGCAAAAACCAAAAAAGATACAGCCGACCCTTATGCTGGTTTATCTAAAGAAGAAGCACAGAAAAAATATTCACTTGAACATTTGTTCACAAGCTTGTTTGCAACATATTATCATCCCGAAGGCGAGAACTCAAAACCACAACCTGTTGGCTACAATATTCCGGCTTTTCCGGACGGTGATTATTCTTTCTATATTTCCAAGGACTCTATACCGAAATTTCAGGAAATATTAAAACGTAAAGCAATCAAAGCGATAATACCTTATGATTTGGATATTGTTCTCGAAGCAAAGCCTACTCGTGGTTCTGTAAAATCAGGTATGGAAACATTCAACTTTCATGTATTAAAACGTGAACCGGAATTGACAGGCGAAGTAATCACCGACGCCCGTGCTTCATTCGACCAATCAAACAACCAGCCTATGGTACTTATGAGCATGAATTCAGATGGCTCGGAACGCTGGGCTCGAATTACAGGCGCTAATTTACAGAAAAGAATTGCGATAGTTTTAGACGAAAGAATTTATTCAGCTCCAACCGTTCAATCAAAAATAACCGGCGGAAATTCACAGATCACAGGTATGGCAAATACGGAAGAAGCCCATCTTCTTGAGATAGTCCTTAAAGCCGGCGCATTACCTACACCAATTCATATTATCGAAGAAAGGGTAGTTGGTCCGTCATTAGGTGAAGATTCAATCAACAGTGGTGTTAATTCTGTTATTTATGCGTTTATACTTGTTGTGGTATTTATGACATTGTACTACTCCAAAGGCGGAATAGTTGCTAACTTCGCAGTTATTCTTAACGTAGTTTTGATTATATCTATTTTGGCGGCATTGGGAGGCACGTTGACACTACCCGGTATCGGCGCAGTGATTTTAACTATTGGTATGGCGGTTGACGTAAATATTCTGATTTTCGAGCGTATTCGCGAGGAAATGTCACACGGGCGTTCACTGAAATCCTCCATCGACGAAGGATTTTCAAAAGCTTTAACAGCAATTATCGATTCCCAGGTTACTACGCTAATATCCGGATTTATACTGTATCTTTTGGGAACCGGTCCAATTCAAGGATTTGCAATCAACCTAATAATTGGAATTGTTTTCACATTATTCACCGGTATTTTTGTTTCCCGTGCAATTATCGACATCTTTATCATTCGTGGGGCTACCCGGTTCAGCTTCGGACAATCAGAATTACAAGCAATAAAATAGAAAGGAAATAATATGCAATTTTTACATGGAACTAAAATAGATTTTGTTGGTAAACGCCTCGGATTCTTTATTGTATCTGCATTAGCAACCGTAATAGGAGTAATTGCCGTTGCATCGCTCGGTATCGAATACGGTATTGATTTCGAAGGCGGTACCGAAGTAGCAATGTCTTTCTCCAAACCTGTTCAAACCGACCAACTCAGGAGCGTCCTTGTTAAAACTACTTTGAAAGGACAGGAAATCAAATCTTACGGTAAAGAGGGTCAATTCCTTATAAGAGTAAAAGAAGCCGGCGATGCTAAAACTATTATCACCGAAGCTTACAAAAAGGCTTTTCCGGATATGGATATTAAAATCCTTAAAGTTGATAAAATCGGACCAAAAATAGGAAGTGAACTGCGGTGGCGGGCATTATTAGCAGTCTTTATCTCGATGATAGGTATTTTACTTTACATTGCTTTCCGTTTTGAATTTATTTATGGTTTAGGCGCTATCATTGCATTGGTTCACGACGTCATCTTCTCTTTTTCGATGGTTGTTGTAGTGCATCATCTTGGATGGATAAATCTGGAAGCCGACCAAACCATGTTAGCTGCCGGATTAACTGTAGTAGGATTTTCAATTAATGATACCGTTATCATATTCGACAGAATTAGGGAAAATTTAGTTAAACACAAAGGTATGAATTATATAAAATTAGTAAACCTTAGCATTAACGAAACCCTTAGCAGGACAATTATCACGGTTTTGACTGTCGTGCTTGTATTGCTTACCATGGTTGTATTAGGCGGACCAGTTTTAAGGCCATTCTCATTTATCATGCTCGTCGGTATTATTATAGGTACATACTCTTCTATATATATAGCAAGTTCTTATGTGATTTGGCACATGGAATCAATTCGTAAAGTTAAATTTGAAGGCGCAACGGATAGAAAGGAAGCCGTTAAGCCTGCAAACGCTTAGTGTGCAAAATATTATTGGAATAAATTTAATAGGATTGTGAAATGAGCGAAAACAGCAATCATCAATTCGTAAAATATAAAGACAGCCATGAAATTTATATTGCTGTTCTTGGCAAACAGGTTCTCGGCGGTCACGATGCCATGCAGTTTTCATCACAAATACACGCCCTTATCGAAGAAAAAATTAAATTGGTTATTATCGATTTGGGTTATGTCGAGATAATGAATTCTTCAGGGCTCGGAATGTTGGTTGCAGCGTTAGGTACCACAAAGAAATCCGATATATTGCTCCATCTGGCATCCGTTCCCGATAAAGTAATGACCTTGCTTAAAATGACACATTTGAACGAAGTTTTCAAAATATTCGAAAGTGTTGATTCGGCAGCGAAAATATAATAAGAAGTACCCCTTGATTCGAAATTGAACGAATTAAGGGGTTTTTTATGCTTATTTTAATCTAAATAATAAAACAATGAGTGTTACAATAGTTCTTGGTTCCCAATGGGGAGATGAAGGCAAAGGAAAAATAGTTGACCTTCTAAGTCAGTCGGCAGATATGGTAGCCCGCTATCAGGGTGGCGCAAATGCGGGGCATACAATTGTTTTCCGTGGTAAACAGCATATTTTGCATCTTATTCCATCCGGCATTCTTAATCCGGAAGTTGTCTGCCTGATTGGTAACGGCGTCGTTATCGACCCCGAAGCCTTCGTCAAGGAATTGAATGAACTACATGCTCATGGAATTGATACTAACGGACGATTATTCATCAGCTCCCGGGCTCAAATCATCCTGCCTTATCATAAAATAATCGACAAAGCCCTGGAAAGCGCTAATACAATTAAAGCCATAGGTACAACCGGAAGAGGCATCGGTCCGGCGTATGTTGATAAAGCAAGCAGAATCGGCATTAGAATGATTGATTTGCTCAATGAAAAATCACTTGAGAATAAAATCAAAGACAATTTAGAACACTATAATTGCGAATTTACTAAAGTTCTCAACATTGATACATTGAATTTCGATAGCATGTTCGAAGAATTCATGGCAAATGTAAATATTATGAAACCGTTTATTGCCGATACAGCCCTGATGATATCTAAAGCAATGAAAGCCGGGAAGAAAATCATCGTTGAAGGCGCTCAAGGCGCTCTGCTCGACGTTGACCACGGCACTTATCCATTCGTAACAAGCTCTAATCCCACTGCCGGAGGAGCCTGCACAGGTCTAGGGATTCCCCCTAACTCATTCGATAAAATCATCGCTGTTGTTAAGGCATATTGTACCCGGGTTGGTAATGGTCCTTTCCCAACTGAGCAAATCAATTCAATTGGAGAAAGATTGCGTGCAACCGGCTCCGAATTTGGAGCGACAACCGGCAGACCGCGCCGCTGCGGCTGGCTCGATTTGTTTGTACTCAAATATTCAACAATGATTAACGGTTTTACTGATATTGCACTCACCAAGCTCGATGTACTGAATGATTTTGAAGAAATTAAAATTTGCTCGGGATACAAAACAGGAGGCGAAATAATTGAATCCTATCCCACATCCAGTGAAGAATTTTCTGCAATCGAACCGGAATATATTACAATGAAAGGATGGATGAAATCATTGAGTGGCATCAGGACATTGGAGGCTCTGCCAAATGAAACGAGAGAATATTTATCCAAAATCGAAGAAATTTCCCAGGTTAAAATAAGTTATATTTCCCTCTCCCCCGACCGTGAGGATACGATAATAATATAATTTTTTTGTTAAATTTGCAAATAAAAAAATGCTTGGAAAAAATGAAACAACTTTACATTGCAGATTGCCTCGATGTATTAATTGATTTAAATAAAAAATACCCTGAAGGGCTTATTGACCTTATCTACATTGACCCCCCATTTAATTCAAAAAGGAATTATAACGTATTGTTTGAAGATATTTCCATGAAAGAAGCTAAAGCCCAGAGACAGGCTTTTTCCGATACCTGGAGTAATGTAAGTTACATAGATACTTTGAATAATATTGACTCACTCAATAAAGACCTCTTTGATTTTCTTAAAACATTAAATAAAATAAATATCTCAAAATCCGCCGTATCCTATCTGACAATAATGTCAATCAGAATTTATTATATGCATAAATTATTGAAGGATACAGGTTCATTTTACCTTCATTGCGACCCAACTATGAGCCACTATCTAAAAGTGATTTGCGATTTGATTTTCGGAGATAAAAAGAAGGGTTATAAAAACGAAATCGTATGGAAGAGAACAAGCAGCCTGAAGACATCACAGTTTACAGATAAAAAATTTGGTGTGAGTACTGATATTATTTTGTTTTTTACTAAGTCTGAAGATTATTACTTTAACAGCGAAGCAATAAAAATTCCTTTCTCTTCAAAAGATGTTGAAGGACATTATCCTTTCTCTGATAACAAAGGTCCATTTACAAAAAGTCCTTTATTCAGGTCTATGGGGATGGGAGAGAGACCAAATTTGTGTTATGAGTATAAAGGAGTTAACGCACCATCAAAAGCAGGATGGAAAATATCTTTAGAAAAATTAAAAAAATTAGATATTGAGGATGATATAGATTGGACCAATCCCAAACTTCCATATCGAAAATTCAGACCAACTCACACTAAAGGCTGGCTTGTATCTAATTTATGGTTGGATATTGAACAAACATCAGGAAATGAAAGACTTGGGTATCCGACACAAAAACCTGAAGCCCTGCTCGAAAGAATAATAAAAGCATCTACAAGGGAAAGTGATGTTATTGCTGATTTCTTTTGCGGGTGTGGAACTTCAGTAGCAGTTGCTAATAGATTAAATCGTGACTGGATTGGAGTGGATATATCCCATCTCGCAATCAAATTGATTATAGATAGATTGACCAAGCCATTATCGATAGAGTCTAGAACACAATTTATCAAAGATATTGAAATTCATGGTTTCCCCAAAGATATTGCCTCTGCAAAAGAACTTGCCCGAAAGGATAATAAAGGAAGATTTGAATTTCAGGATTGGATTGTTGAGTTTCTTTTGGGAGGTATTCTAAATCCAAAAAAATCTGCTGATGGCGGCTGGGACGGTTATATTTCTTTTCATAAGAGCGAAAAAGAAAAAGGAAATATTTTTATTGAAGTTAAGAGCGGTCATGTTGGTGTAAAGAATATCCGGGAATTTATAAATGTTGTTGAAACAAATGAAGTTGATTTAGGAGTTTTTGTTTGCTTTCAAGAAGAATTAACCAAACCTATGGAGCAGGCTGCCAAAGAAACAGGCAAATATAAAGGCTATCAATTTGATATAATTCAAATTATAACGATTGAAGATCTGCTTGAAGGAAAATTTATTAAAATGCCCGGAGGTGTTGAAAGTTCTACCTTCAAACAAGCAACTAAAGATGTTCGTCCGGAGAAAAGCATTAAACGCAATCTTTTTTGAACTATTTCTAAATATTTCTTATCAATCAAGGCTGAAACGCCAAACACAATAATTTTCACCATCAGTGATTTCCGGTGGACAAGAAAGACATTCGCATTTGAATCTGTCGTCAATTGTTTCCGCAAACAAACTATATTCTACTATTCCAACAGATTTGCATGGAAAATCAGCAAGATTCTTCTTACGACGAGCCCCCTGTACCCTGCATGTTTGCACGTTATAAAGAAGAGTATTATCATCGATGATTTCAACACGGTCATTATTAATCGTTGAGTAGAGGCGGAATTTCAAAGCATTAGCCAATCCTTCTATTCCGGAACGAACCGGTAATTTCAGAAATTCCATTATTCTTTTAGCTTCTATTACTGTGAATTTGCGCCATGATTCCCGGTCAATATCTATTGCTTCTTCGATTCCGTGCTTTTCTTCCACAGAAAGAAACCAGCAGCCGTCGTGGGCAAGCCAGTTTTTAGCATATATTTTTAATAATTCGAGAAGTTCTTCACGATTCAACTCCTCGATGGATTGTGGTTTTTCCATAATATTTACCATTACCATTTATAAATTGTCTGAACCATGATTTTCTCCTGTTTTGGTTGATTTAAAAGTCAACGCTATTTAGGACAACACAGTCAATGGTTAATGGTTAATGGTTAATGGTTAATGGTTAATGGTTAATGGTTTGTCTAATCCTGAAATAAGTTGACTCCAAAATTAACTAATTTTAAGGAGTCAAAAATGTTAAAAAAAGAAACGACCGGACTGCTTCCAGTCAAGAAC
>JAERMQ010000119.1 GCA_016844745.1 Ignavibacteria bacterium
TAAAAATTCCAAGATTAATTGGCAGTTCACAAATGAACAAGCTAGGATTAAACTTAAAAGACTTTATCCGTCATATTCGAGTTAACATGACATTAGAATACTTTTTTGTCTGAATTAGGATTTATAGGATTATAGGATTTTTGATTAATTTCACTAAATCCTTGTCCCTAACACTAAAACCTTTAACATTTATTATTCGTAATTAGTAATTAGTAATTTGAACTTCACTTTCTCGGTAGCGTAATCGCTCCCGACGGACATTCATCCACACATTCGCCACATTCCTCGCATAAGCTTTCATCAATCACAGCCTTTCCGTCGACCATTGAAATTACTTCAGGTGGACATGCTTCCACGCAATCTTTGCAACCATCGCATACATCTTTATCGATAACCGGTATCATATCCAAATCCTTCGCAGGCAACAATCGCCTCCTTCCGGCAAGGATTTAATCGTTTCGATTTTAACGTCTGTACCTAACTTTTCATTCATAAATTCAACAGTCTTGAAATACCAGATATCGCAGCCGGGCTGATCTTCGGTAAGGAGTCCGAGTCGTTTATGCCAGTCATGCCAGGGGCAGGCATCGTGGCGAACGAAGTATTCATTTTCATTTTCGCCTTTAATTAACTTGGCATCTTCACCCATAGTCTGGCTACTTTTAACGACGGAATCGGCGATTTGTTCGGGTAGGTTGCCGTCAGGGTTTACCATTCTCAGGTAAGCTTTGGCAGTATCGCGGGCGGAGACTTCCCACATTTTATAGGAGAATTCTGATGTGTCGATATCCGGACAGAGTTCGGCGCAAGCCTGCCGCCATGCGAAATGCTGTGCGCGGGCTATTCCGCAGAGTATCTGGAATTTTTTTTCTAATGGTATTTCGTTTTGCATCTTTCTTCTTATATATATTGAACAAAAAATTTCAAAAAGACCTTGCGTAAAGATGTTGCGCAAAGACATTGTTTAGAGACGTTTCGTTAAGACGTTGCATGCAACGTCTCTACATTTTGTCGGACACATCCTCAAATAACTATAGCAGTGTGGCAATTCCGCACATACTGAAATATGAATATAAGGATTTTCCCTGAAATTCGGTAATACAGAAAAAATTTTGAATCATTCACATTTCCGATAGTATGGAAACTTTACGAAAATACTTATGACACATTTTAGAATTTTTTAATACTTTGTACTACGATTACTTGATTTTTTAGATGAGTTAGTTTCAAATTTTTCACTTTGTGTCCTTTGTCAATCCCTCGTTCTGAAAAGCGGTTCCTCGTTATTTGTTCTATTAAATATATGATAATATTGATTTTCGTAAAATTGCAAATTATACCTTTTTTACAATTAACTTTTTTAAGTTGAGAACCTTCCGAAGGTTTCCCTACCTTCGGAAGGTCTTCACAGCCCCAGCTCCTTCGCAATATTAATCTTCAATATTTCATTCGTACCGCCGCCAATTAAAGTGAAGCGGGCATCGCGCAAATACCGCTGCATCGGATACTCAGTAGCATAGCCGTAAGATGCCATAACGCGCGAAGCTTCGTCGCAAATCGAATTGGCACATTCCGAGGCGTAGAGTTTCACAATAGCAGCCTCCTTCTGACGCGGCAAACCCCGGTCGCATAGATTCGCAGCATGATAGAGCATCTGCTTAGTAGTTTCCAGCTTAACAGCCATATCGGCAAACTTTATTGAAATAGCCTGGAACTTACCGATTGGTTTGCCGAACTGTACTCGTGTTTTGGCATACTCCAACGCTTCTTCATAAGCGGCAAGCCCAACGCCATAAGCCAAAGCCGCAGTCATAATGCGGATTTCAGCCAATATCTCAAACAGGCATTTAGTTCCCTCGCCGATATTCCCAAGTAGATATTGCTTCGGGATACGGACATTATCGAACGAAACCTCGCTCGTAACCGAACCCCGCACGCCAAGCTTATCAATGCTTTTGCCGATTTGAACGCCCTCGAAATGCGCCGGAACGAAAAATATCGAGAGCGCCTCATGATTATCCGTTCGGGCAAGCACTGTCATGAAATCGGCAACAGTAGCGGATGTAATCCAGATTTTCTGCCCGCTTATGATGAATCCTTCCTCGGTGACCTTCGCCATTGTCGTAATATTCATCAAATCGCTTCCGGCATTTGGTTCTGTCATGCATATAGTGCCGATTTTCTCGCCGGTCAGCGCTTTTGCGAAATACTCTTTCTTGATTTCTTCACAGCCGAATCGATGCAGGAAGTAGGTTGCCATGAGCGATTGCATAGAGCAGGCTGCAGCAAGCGACATCGAGCCGCGTGCTAATTCGACAACTGCTAAACAGTACGACATTACGTCTAATCCGCTGCCACCGGCAGATTCGGGATAGCGCATACCAAAGAAGCCAAGCTGCCCGACTTCTTTGAATAGCTCGTATGGAAATTCCTTGTTGACGTCGATGGCTTCTGCCTGCGGGCGTACTTTATCATCGACGAAGGCTTTGAATGTCTGCCTTATTAGTTCGTGCGTTTCGTTTAATTGGTAGTCCATAATGTAAAATTTTATATAATTAATAATGGTTATTTTATTATTTGAATATATGTGAATAAGCAAGAAGAATGTCATTCTGAACGAAATGAAGAATCCAGTCCTAATGCCGATACTGGATTCTTCACTTCGTTCAGAATGACATTCTTCCAATTAGAAAGTTTTTACACAGCATCATTAATAGGAATGACATCCAAACTTTATGAATATTGCTTATCATCAGACATCAAAATAAAAATCAATAATCAGCAAAAATAAGGAAAATCCTGATAGCTCTGCAAAAAAAAGCCTGTTCTTTTTGCAAATTTTCATAATTTTGAATTTTAGTTTTGTAATAATTTAAAATAGGATTTAATGAACATATTAATACTTCATGCGCATATCGAACCCGATTCTTTCTGCTCATCTTTGAAAAACCTTGCTTTTGAACATTTTACGGCTAATGGCGACACAGTCGAAATAAGCGATTTATATCAAATGGGATTCAATCCCGTTGCAAGCCGCTCGGACTTTAAGTCTGTTGCCCAGGAAAAACCATTTAACTACCTGAAAGAGCAAATATTTGCATTCCAGAATAATTCTTTTTCCGATGAAATTACCACCGAAATGCAAAAGTTTGTTCGAGCAGACCTTCTTTTATTGAATTTCCCGCTCTGGTGGTCGTCGGTACCGGCTATTATGAAAGGCTGGTTGGATAAAGTTTTAGCTCTCGGATTTTCTTATCATCCCCGCGATAAGAAATACGAAACTGCTCCATTCCGTGGCAAGAAAGCATTATGCACAATTACGGCAGGTGGTTCAAGTGCCGCTTACACTTCTGAAGGCGAAAATGGCGACATAATGGAATCGCTTTTCCATTTGCATCACGGAACATTATACTATTGCGGATTAGACGTACTGCCGCCTTTCATTACCTGGCGCACTCATTTAACGGACGAGGAGACACTGAAAGGTTATTTGAATGATTATAAGATATATCTTGAAAATATTGATTTTAATAATAAATTATATTAACAAAGCTAAAACTGAACAATAAATGTTTCACTGTTTTCAAGATTGTAAAGAAACCCCCTAACCCCCTTTGAAAAAGGGGGAATTAGAATTCCCCCTTTTTCAAAGGGGGTTAGGGGGTTTCTTTAGAATCTCAATTATCGTGGAGTCATTAAATAATAAATAAATTCTATCAAAGACTATTTTTTTAATTATTAATATAAATTTTATAAGGAGCATTTATGGAACAAATAATTACGAGAAAACCAAGCAATTTTGCCGTGTTTATACAGGCAATCAGGCCATTTTCGTTCACGGCTACATTAATACCTGTACTATTAGTAGGTGCATTCGCTTTTCGCTACTACAG
>JAERMQ010000045.1 GCA_016844745.1 Ignavibacteria bacterium
GACTATATCAAAGTACATTGTTTATTTAAATTAGTCAACCTATTTTAGGTCAGGACAGACCATTAACCATTAACCATTAACCATTAACCATTAACCATTAATTTTAAGTTTGTCAGTAACTTATTTTTTTAATAATTTTATAAATTGAAAATTATTCAATTTCATTTAACAAATTTAATAATAAATCTGTTAAATAATAAACTGAGGAAAAGTGCTTAACTTTTTACTCTTTATAAAATGATATGGAAACGGTTTTATTGTTAATAATAATTAGTATGATTGTTTCGATAGGATTCCTTATTGCCTTCATCCGGGCTGTTTCGAAAGGTCAGTTCGAAGATTTGCAATCACCATCAGTCAGAATTTTATTCGAAGATAATAACGTTAAGTTATCAAATAAATTATTGGATGAAAATTGATAAATTATATACATAAAATACTGGATTTTAGGCATGACAAATCGTTACCATTCACATTCTTCCGATTTTTCTCAACCCGGTTCAACTATCTTTTATGACAATACCATTGTCAAGAATTTCTGCTATGCAACTATAATTTGGGGTATAGTTGGAATGTTGGTTGGACTGCTGATTGCTTTCCAGATTTACATTCCCGCCTGGAATTTCGGTATTCCATACACCGTTTTCAGCCGTCTTAGACCACTGCATACCAATGGAGTTATTTTTGCTTTCGTTGGCAATTGCATTTTTATGGGTGTATATTATTCGCTGCAAAGACTTTGCAAAGTCAGGATGTACAGTGATTTACTTGGTAAAATTCATTTCTGGGGCTGGCAGCTAATAATTGTTGCAGCAGCAATTACTCTACCGCTTGGCATCACAACAGGTAAGGAATATGCCGAATTAGAATGGCCTATTGATATTGCAATAGCAGTTGTTTGGGTGATATTCGGAATCAATATGTTCGGTACGTTGATTAAACGCCGGGAACAACATTTATATGTAGCAATTTGGTTTTACATTGCTACATGGGTTACGGTTGCTGTTCTCCATATTGTAAATTCAATCGAAATCCCGGTAAGTCTTTGGAAGAGCTATCCGGTTTATGCCGGAGTCCAGGATGCCCTCGTGCAATGGTGGTACGGACATAATGCAGTTGCTTTCTTCCTGACAACACCATTTTTGGGATTAATGTACTATTTCCTTCCAAAAGCTGCCGAACGACCTGTTTATTCTTATCGATTATCGATAATCCATTTCTGGACATTGATATTTATTTATATATGGGCTGGTCCTCATCATTTACTTTATTCATCACTTCCCGACTGGGCACAATCATTAGGCATGGTCTTTTCTCTTATGCTTATTGCTCCATCCTGGGGGGGTATGATAAACGGTTTATTAACACTTAGGGGAGCGTGGGATAAAGTCCGTGAAGACCCGATATTAAAGTTCTTTGTGGTTGCTGTTACAGCTTATGGAATGGCAACGTTGGAAGGACCAATCCTTGCAATCAAGAGCATTAATGCACTATCACATTTCACCGATTGGACTATTGCACACGTTCATGTAGGGGCATTAGGCTGGAATGGATGCCTTACTTTTGCTGTTCTTTATTGGCTCGTACCAAGGTTATTCAATACAACTCTCTGGTCTAAAAAGCTCGCAAATGCTCATTTCTGGATAGCTTTTATTGGAATTTTGGTATATGCGATTCCACTTTATATAGCTGGTATTACCCAGGGCTTGATGTGGAAACAATTCACACCGGACGGAATGTTGAAATATCCCGATTTCATGGTCACAGTACAACAAATAATTCCTATGTATATCATTCGTTCAATCGGTGGCAGCTTATTTTTTGCTGGTATTATTCTTTGTGGAATTAATTTATTTAAAACAATTGGTAAGGGCAGTCTTATAGTCAATGAAGAAGCCCCTGTATCTGTGATGCCCCATGAGGAAGGTAAAGTTAAAGAAAAGCGTTTACATAGAATATTCGAACGAAAACCGATGCTTCTGATGGTTCTTGCATTATTAGCAATTTTGGTCGGCACTTTAATTGAAATAATACCAATGTTTGTGATTAAAACTAATGTTCCGACAATATCGAGCGTCAAGCCCTACACACCTCTCGAATTAGCCGGTCGGGATATATATGTATCGGAAGGCTGTTATACGTGTCATTCTCAAATGGTACGTCCATTCCGAAGTGAAACAGCAAGATACAAATCGGAATATGCCAAGGCAGGTGAGTTTGTTTACGACCACCCATTTCAATGGGGCTCTAAACGTACAGGACCTGATTTGCTCAGGGAAGGTGGGAAATACCCCAATGCATGGCATTATAATCATTTGTTAGACCCACGCATCACTTCGGAAGCCTCTATAATGCCATCATTTGCCTGGTTAGCTAATGAGGATTTCGATGTATCATCAATCGGCGCCAGAATAAATGCAATGTTGAGTCTGGGTGTGCCTTATGCCAATAATTACGCTGATATTGCTCCAAAAGATTATAGTGTACAGGCTGACTTCATTGTTTCGGATTTGAAAAATGCCGGAATTGATGTTGCCCCAAACAGGAAAATTATTGCATTAATCGCTTATCTTCAGCGGCTTGGTACAGACATCAAGGTAAAAAGAGCAACGGGGAATTAACAATTACGAATTACGAATTACGAATTAAAAATTATGAAATAACCATTAACCATTAACCATTAACCATTGACCATTAACCATTAACCATTGACCATTAACCATTAACCATTGACCATTGACCATTAAATAAGATGTTTTCAAAACTATTCGAAAATAGTGAAACGGCACAAATACTTGCTATAATAGGTATGTTTGTTTTTATAATTACTTTTGTTGTAACTATTATCTGGGCTATTAAACTCAGCAAGAATTATTTATCTTACATGGGGCAACTGCCGCTGGAACCTGAACAAATAAAAGAAAATAAATCAATAAAGGAATAACAATGTCAAAACCAACAGACCGGTTAATCGAAGGACATGATTTCGATGGAATCAGGGAATATGACAATCCCCTGCCAACCTGGTGGGTCACTCTTTTTATCCTTACAACCATTTTTGGAGCTATATATTATTTCCATTATCATATTTCCGGTATGGGGCAAAGTACAGCCAAAGAATATAGCGAAGAAATAAAAAATGCAGAGAAAGCTACTTTGGTTTTCCTGAAAAATACCCCACAAAGCGCTCCTGTAGTTCAATCCAAAGATGCAGGTTCACTTTCAGCAGGTAAGGATATTTATGTAAAAAATTGTGCAGTATGCCATGGGAAAAACGGAGAAGGAAATATTGGTCCCAATCTTACGGACAAATTCTGGATTCATGGAAATAAATTTGAAGATTTGGTTAATATAATAACCAACGGAGTTGAAGGTAAGGGCATGATTGCATGGAAGACCACATTACGTCCCGATGAAATGGGTAAGGTGGCAAGTTATATCTTAACGATGCAAGATACTAATCCTCCGAATGCAAAAGCACCGCAAGGTAATTTGTATGAGAATTAGAAATTTTAATTACATACAATAGTGATTCGATAATGAATGTCCATGAACCGGATGAGCAGGATTTGCTAATTAGTGAAACAGGACAATCGTTCAGGGACAGCGTATCGAATATTGATAAATCCGGCAAGAGGAAGCGGATTTATCCGATGAAACCGGAAGGCAGGTTTCATCGTGCAAGGGTTATCGTAGCAATCTTTCTCATGATTATTTTCTTTACTTGTCCCTTCATTAGAATTGAGGGGAATCCCGCTTTTCTTTTTGATTTTATCGAACGGAAATTTACTTTTTTCGGCATTCTCTTTTTACCCCAGGATTTATACATTGTAGCATTGATATTAATTGCTCTTGCCATATTCATCATTTTATTCACGGCTATTCTCGGCAGGCTCTGGTGCGGTTGGGCATGCCCACAAACTATATTCCTTGAAATGGTTTTCCGGAAAATCGAATACCTGATTGAAGGTTCTGCAAATGCACAACGTAAACTTAATGAATCCGGTTGGTCAGTTGATAAATTCCTGAAGAAAGCTACTAAACATACCTTGTTTCTCATTATTTCATTTATTATATGCAATACTTTCATTGCTTATATCATCGGCTCGGAAAAATTATTTCAAATAATAAGTCAACCTATGTCTGAGAATTTTCTCGGATTTTCATTCATGCTTGGATTCTTTGGTTTGACATATTTTATCTTTGCCAATTTCCGGGAACAATTCTGCATTTATCTTTGTCCTTATGGAAGGCTGCAAGCCGTATTAATAGATAAAAATTCAATCGTAATATCTTACGACCACATACGCGGCGAACCGAGAGGAAAACAAGGCAAGGGAAAGGACTGCATTGATTGCGGAATGTGCGTTAATGTTTGCCCGACAGGTATTGATATTCGTAACGGTGTTCAACTCGAATGTATTAATTGCACTGCTTGCATCGATGCCTGCAATAAAGTCATGAAACAGGTCGGTAAGCCTGAGAATCTGATAAAATATTCTTCCCAGAATCAAATCGAAGAAGGATTGAAATTTCGAATTACACCGAGAATTATTATTTATACTATTGCCTTGCTCTCTTTAGTAACATTTATAACGATTCTTGTGACAACGAGGAGTGATATTGAAGCAACGATAACAAAAGAAAAAGGAGTTGTTTATTCGGTTATGGAATCCGGCAATATCGCAAATATGTTCAAAGCAACATTTGCGAACAAAACATTCAAAAATATTACCGTCAAAATGAAATTGGAAAATATCAAAGGGGAGATAAAACTTATCGGTATTGATTCTTTGAACCTGGCTCCAAATGACGCCAATCAATGTATTTTCCTTGTTATTATTCCAGGAAAAGAATTACAACATGGTAAAAATATTATAAAGGTAGGTTTATACAGCCAGGAGAAAAAAATTAATACAATAAAAATCAGTTTCTTTTCACCCTAACCTTCTCAATGGTCAATGGTCAATGGTCAATGGTTAATGAAAAAATTATGAATTAGGGCTTTTGAATATATATTTAATCATTGACCATTGACCTTAAATCCTAATTCAGACAAATAGAGACAAAAAAAATTATGGCAAAAAATAATAAAGTTCCTCTCTTTCTAATCCTCATGTTCACAATATTCCCACTTGTGTTGATTACAGGAATAATCATTTCTTTAAATATAAACGAGGATTTGGTCGAGCCTGATTATTATACAAAAGGATTAAAATTTCAAACTCAAATAGATAAAACCATACGCGGAAAGATGCCGAATGTACAGCCTGAAATAGGAATTAATAATAATATTCTTACAATCACATTCCCTACAAATAATACTTCGGGAATAATAAGGTTCATGCGTAATGACAATAAAGCAACTGATTTTTCCGTTAAAATCTCCATTGATTCTACTAACCGGCAAAACTTTGATTTTTCTCATCGCAAGCGTGGATTATGGCTTGTAAAAATAGATTGGCAGATTGCTGATTCAACCTATTACATTGAAAAGGAAATTTATTATTAGTGAATGGAAAAAGGAATTGTCTGAATTAGGATTTATAGGATTATAAGATTATAGGATTTATTTAAGGTGGGTTCTATAAATTCAATTTTGGTTGTCATTCTGAGCGAAGCGAAGAATCTATCCTGTTGATTTTAAAGAAGTCTGGATTCTTCGCTTCGCTCAGAATGACAATTTTTAGAACTCCTCTTAATTCTTAATCCTAAGTTTTTAATTCGTAATTCGTAATTCTTAATTTCCAAAACCTTAGAATTTGATACCTACATTTACTCCTAATGTAGCACCATGATATGTGCCAATATAAGGCGCACGATATCCAATATATGGCATAATGACAAATTTACTACCAATAACGGTGGATAACCTTATACCAATTTCGTAACTCAACGACTCTTCATTATCAAAAAATTCATATCCCAAGGGATTAATATAAGCAATTAATTCTGATGATTTGTTCATAGGAATATGAAAATTAATTCCTTCGGGAAGTAAGAAGCAGATAATTTCTGCAAATTTAGAATAATAACTTACATCGGAATCTTCATTATCATCATTTCCGGAATCATCCAAAGAATTTTTTAATAAATACAAGCCTGCAATAATTCCGGAATTAACATGATAATTATGTACATCGTTGAAAGAACTGATAGCAAACCGGTAATTGAAACTGATATTTTTATTTAAATTCAGTTCATAAGATATACCGATTTCCGTACTCCAGTTATTGAAAATCCTGTTCCGACCGTAGGAAAACAGGAGTTTGCTGCCCTGAATATTTGAAGCTTCCTTTTCGTATGTACTGGTATCGTTACCTGATAATGATGTATAATCCCCGGCTAATATTTCATTAAAAGTAAGGATAAAGCATGAAATAAACAACGTTAATATGTAAGTCTTCAATTTCAAAATTCGTCAATCAATAATATTATTACTATTAATACTACAAATTATCAAAAAAGTTTCAAAAAAAATCCCCGAATTATTCCGGGGATTCTATTTCGATATTAAGGTGGGTTCTATAAATTCAATTTTGGCTGTCATTCTGAGCGAAGCGAAGAATCTATCCTGTTGATTTTAAAGAAGTCTGGATTCTTCGCTTCGCTACAATTTTTAGAACCTCCCTTAATAACAAACTAATTTTTTTTACATGGTTCTTTGAAGCAATTTCTGCTGAGCATCCACGACAGCGATAGCCATTAAATTCAGAATTTCCTGAACTTCCGCATCATTCTGAAGAATATGTACCGAACGACGGAGTCCCAGAAGGATAGGTCCAATAACGTGTGCCCCACCAATTCTATTTAACAGCTTGTATGCAATATTGCCGGAATTCAGGCATGGGAAAATCAGGACATTTGCTCCACCTTTCAATGTACTGAATGGATAAGTTTTTTCAATTATGTCCGGAACAACTGCAGTATCAGCTTGCATTTCACCATCAACAATCAGGTCTGGTTTTCGTCTTCTGATAATCTTTAGTGCTTCTATCATCTTATCAGGAGATTTTCCGTCATGAGTTGAGCCAAAATTACTGTACGATAATAATGCAACACGTGGCTTAATATCGAATTCGGTAGCAAATTCAGCTGCCTGTAATGCTATATCCGCTAATGTCTCAGCATCTGGGTCAACGTTCACAGTAGTATCAGACAAAAAGTACGTATCTTTTTTTGTAGATAAGATATATAATCCTGAGACTTTCAAATAACGCTTATCTCGCCCGATAATTTCCAAAGCCGGCCGAATAGTATCGGGATAATGAGAAGTCATTCCGGCAATCATACTATCGGCATCGTTCATATGAACCATCATAGCGCCGAAAAAAGTTGGGCGTGTTAGCATCAGTTTTGTTGCTTCCGATTTGTTAATGCCCTTTCGTTGCCTTAATCTATGGTATTCATCAATATAATTGTTAATCTTAGGATAGTTCTTTGGATTAATAATTTCGATACCTTCAATATCTAACCCGAAATCCGCAGCCGATTTTTGGATTCTTTCTTCATTACCGATTAATATCGGTACTGCTATTGATTCATCTACACTTAGCAAGGCAGCTTTAATTATCTTGGGGTGTTCGCCTTCCGGAAAAACAATTCGTTTTTTTGATAACCGGGCTTTAGTGAAGATTCTTCCCATAACCCGCTGAGTGCGCCCCATACGGATGTTTAGCTGCATCCTGTATTCATCGAGGTTTGTTATCTGGCGTTGTGCCACACCGGTTTCCATTGCAGCCTTGGCAACAGCGGGAGCAACCCAGGTGAGCACTCTTGGGTCGAATGGTTTTGGTATTATGTATTCATAACCAAAAGCCATTTCATCAACACCATAAGCACGCTTCACACTATCCGGTACCTCTTCTTTAGCAAGCTGGGACAATGCAAAAGCAGCCGCTTTCTTCATTTCCTCATTAATTGCCGTTGCCTGGACATCCAAAGCGCCCCGGAAAATAAAAGGAAATCCTAATACATTATTGACCTGATTTGGATAGTCCGAGCGTCCGGTTGCAAATATTAAGTCGTTTCGGGCGGCTAATGCATCCTGATATGAAATTTCCGGGTCAGGATTAGCCATAGCAAATATTATCGGCTTATCAGCCATAGCCCTTACCATCTCCTGACTGACGCAATTTCCCTGCGAAAGTCCGAAGAATACATCTGCCCCGACAAAAGCATCATAGAGCGTCCGTTTATCGGTCTCGACAACAAATTCTTCTTTGAATTCGTTCATACCATCAGTTCTGCCCTTATAAATAACTCCTTTGGAATCGCATAGAATTACATTTTCTTTTCGCAGTCCAAGGCTGATATGGAATTTCGCACAGGCAATACCGGAGGCGCCGGCGCCATTATAAACTACTTTCAAATCTACGAGGTTCTTGCCTACAAGTTCGGCAGCATTCAATAGCGCTGCTCCACTTATAATTGCTGTTCCATGCTGGTCGTCATGGAACACGGGAATTTTAAGCGTCTTTTTCAATGCTTCTTCAATATAAAAACATTCAGGACCTTTAATATCTTCCAGATTAATTCCGCCGAATGTAGGTTCGAGAATCTGGCAAACCCTGATTACTTCGTTAACATCTTTACTATTCAGTTCGATATCGAATACGTCAATATCAGCGAAAACTTTAAACAACACTCCTTTGCCTTCCATAACAGGTTTGCCGGCTTCCGGACCGATATCACCAAGACCGAGAACTGCCGTACCATTTGTAATTACAGCAACTAAATTACCTTTGGCGGTATATTCAAAAACTTTACTAACATCTTTATGGATTTCACGGCAAGGCTCGGCAACTCCAGGGGAATAAGCTAAAGATAAATCCCGTTGAGTAACACATGGTTTAGTTGTAGTGACTTCAATTTTCCCTTTTCTACCCATACTATGGTAATCGAGGGCATCTTCTTTTCTTATTTTCATTTCGATTCTCCGTTTGATTTGTTCATTTTAAAAGGAACTTTGTTAATTGTCCTTTTTCTAAAAACAAACTTAATCATTATACTAATAAACGCAAATTTCTTTTTGTCCTTGAAAATTTGTATAATAACAAGTTTGAATTCTCATAAAATAAGATTAATTTTACCATAATAGAAACATTTAACCGTCAAAGTCGTATTAAGATTAAAAAGATAGGATAACAGTTCAGATAAGATGAAAATGATAAGAAAATGAAATGCCGCTTCAAATAAAATTCAATAGAATCTACCTGATTATCGCAGCCGTTTTAATCGGATTAGCGAGAATGGCTGGGGATTTCTTTATCCAGATTTTTCTCAATCCCGATAATTCTATTATAATTGTCTGGAAATTTGTCACGTTCGCTCTTTTTTCTTCTTCAGTACTTGTCTTTATATTTTCGCAACCCATAAAAGAACTCCATCAATTTGAAGGTAATTTCGAAGATGACTTTTTCAGGGATTTGGTCAAGTTGATTCTGCTCAGCTTAGGACTTATAACCGGCGGATTATTTATTCCCGAAAGAGCCTTCGAACACGAAGTTGCAAATAATCTTTTCTGGCTTTTGATTTCAGATGTTTTTACAATGTATGGCATAATTTGCGGATTGATTATTCTACACTTTGTTTATAAATGGCTTCTGATTTTCAAACATAAAAAAACTTCTACAAATATCAGGATTCTCTCTTTTGCACTCGGTTATTTTTTTATTGCATTTTTTATCCGGGATGTATTGAATTTAAGAGAGAATCAAGTATTATCCTCGCTCAATAAGATTCTTTTTATTATAATTTCGGTTTTACTTTTCTTTACCGCAAAAAAGAATTCATGGATTGCCCTGCTCCCGAGGCGTGGAAAATTAAGGTTGGTTGGCGAATCCCTGCTCGGTATTATTGTTTCAATAATAATATTCTCTTACTCACGAAGTGATTCAGGAAGCTTAGCTAAAATATTCGCTGTTTTCTTACCCGGAAGTTCAAGTATTCTGTCTATCCCAATTTTATATGTGATAATTTTTTATTCGAGGTTATTCTTATCGGCTCTCGCATCGCTGCCAACCTCACAGATAGTCGAACGAAAAACTTCCGAATTAAGTTCTCTTGCTTATTTAAACAGAATAATTTCGGAAACAATAGACTTCGAAAACTTAATAAATACGGTTACAAAATTAGCTTTACAAGTCAGTAATGCTGCAGCATCATGGGCAGAATTTTATGATAAAAAGACCGGTGAAGTAACCGTTACTTCAGCACAAATAATCAGTCTTGAACTCATTAAAGATATTCATAAAAGATATAACATATCAGAATTTTTCAAAAAAATCAAAAAATCCGAACTTATTTCATCGGTAACCGAAAACAAGGAAATATATTATTTAGCTGAGCAGAGAATTGCCGGCAGCCTGATTGTAACTCCACTTTGCTCGGTTAATGACAGGTTCGGCACATTGGTTATAGTTAGCCCGGAAGAGTACGGTTTTGAATTCGATGATATAAAAATTATGGCAGCTTTTGGCGATAATGTAAGCGTTGCATTAGAAAATATCAGGTTGGTTTCCGAAGCCGTTGAAAAGGAACATTACAAGCGTGAACTTATGTTGGCTCAGGAAATTCAGAAAAAATTACTCCCTCAGGAAATCCCTCCTATTGAAAAATTCTCCGTTTCGGCTTTTTCCATACCATCGGAAGAGGTGGGTGGTGACTATTATGATATATTATATATAAAAGACGGGAGACCCTGTATTTTAATCGGCGATGTTTCCGGAAAAGGAATTACTGCTGCATTCTATATGGCTCAACTAAAAGGTGTGGTACTATCAGTGGCAAAAGAAGCTACCGGCGCGGCTGATTTACTGAGAAGGGTAAATTCCACTCTATACGGAGCTATGGAAAAACAGATGTATATAACCATGAGCAGTTTAGTATTCGACTCCGCAGATAATTCGATTATATTTGCTCGTGCAGGTCATATGCCTACAATAATCAAATCGGCAAAATGTACAAAGTTAATCACTCCAAATGGTATCGGTATAGGATTGGCTCCACAAAAAATATTTGATTCTCATTTAGATGAAACCAGGATTAAACTTTATCACGGAGACGTATGTTTATTTTTTACGGATGGAATAAACGAACTAAAAAACATTGACGGCGAAGAATTCGGATACGAGCAGTTGAGTGAAATCTGTGAAAACGAAAGCTCGTGCAATGCAAAAAGTTTTTTAGATAATTTGCAAATCCAGCTTTCGGAACATGTAGGAACTGCCCACGCTCATGATGATATGACGGCTGTTGCAATAATTTTTAATGATGGAGAAATTTTAGAAAATGTATCTTAAAATTAATGAATTGTCATCCCTGAGAATCCGTCATTGGGAAAACAATCAAAAACGTAAGAATGACATATTAAGGAGATAGAAAATATTGAGAACTTTAAATTAAAGGAATGATTCTTGCTTTCATTTTACTATTTTTGTAAGTTTTTTTAATGTATTAAATTAAAAGTGAAAGAACTAAATTATTTAATCAATTTAACTTTAGGTTAAATGGAATGAAAAATCAGAATAAATTCGAAATCAAGCATCAAGCCAACAGAGGGATTCAATGCCTTAACCTTGAAGGTTATCTGGATGCCCATACTGCGCCGAAGTTAGAGTCTGCAATCGAAGAGTTGATGAAATCAGGATTTAATAAAATCCTCGTCAACTTTCAAGACCTCGACTACATAAGCAGCGCCGGACTTGGAGTGTTTATGGCTTTCATCGAGGAAATCCGCGAAAGCGGCGGAGATATCAAACTTACCTCGATGAAATCGAAAATTTTCTCAGTATTCGATTTACTCGGCTTTCCGATTTTATTCGACATAGAAACAAATGACGAATCGGCTATTGCCAAATTCCTGAAAAACGACTTAAGGAAAAATGAAGAATAGTACTTCAAAATATGGCAACAAAATCTGTACTTGCTGCGATTTTTCCGAATTGCAGCGAATCCGCGAATTTGTTATGACTAAGGCAGAAACTCTCGGCTTTTCCTCAGAAGAAGCTCAATCCATTGCCTTAGCAGTCGATGAAGCCTGCTCAAATTTAATTAAGCATACATTTAACTTCGATACATTAAAAGAAATTTGCGTTCAGGTCAATTTTGATAAGAATCAATTCATAGTTAACATTTTGGATGAGGGAACACCTTTCAATCCCCTCGATGTTACACCACAGGATATGAACGAATATTTCAAAAATTATAAACGTGGCGGGCTTGGTATTCCGATTATACGCAAAATTATGGACGAAATCTCCTATCTGCCTTCTAATAATTCAAATAGGAAAAATGTACTTACATTAAAAAAATTCCTGCATTAATTTTTTCTTTTCACTTAATTGATATTTCGTAGTTTTGTAATTCGAGTTTGTACTCGAATTAAATTTGGTTATTTGAAATTATATATGAAACAAAACTCCGAATATAAATTTTTTGAACCTATACATAAGGAAACTGCTGATAATCGATAATTCGAAATTATCATTATTTGGTTGTTTCCTATTTACTATATACTATATATGAAACCTATAATTATGACACTTTCTGTTGCCATAGGCGTTGCTTGGGGCATCTTTCCTTCTATATATAAACCTAAACCGCGATATTGGAAAATAATAACAATAATTTTAATGGTTTTTGCATTTGCAATGAATCTAATTCCTCCGGTTGCAACCGATTATTTCGATTTGAAAATACCCATACATAAATTCCAGGAACGAACGATAAATATTGTTAGTGAGTCAAAACCGGAAGCAAATGTTTTCGACCAGGGGAAAAATCTATGGCGCATATTCCCGGCATCAATTAGCATGAAAACCATGTCTGCGCCGATTATTTTTCGAGGCAGCTCTTTACCGGAAGAATTAAAATCTAAAAACTTAATTGTTTTCAGTGCAAAATATGACTCCGTTGAAAAGAATTTGCAGTATATTTCAACTGTTTCAATCAATCCAACATTAGTTTACCCATATATTCCATCCCTCGAAGAAAAGGTCAGGATCCTGAACTTCCATGTACCTTTGGCATGGGTAGCAGTCCTTGCATTTTTATTATCAATGATTTTTTCAGTAAGGTATTTGAAAAGCGGGAATTTCGACAACGATACTTTTGCTAATGCATGTGTATCGCTCGGATTTATATTTACAATACTTGCAACGGTAACCGGAATGGTTTGGGCTAAATTCAATTGGGGCAGCTTTTGGAATTGGGACCCCCGCGAAACATCAGTGTTTGTTTTATTAATAATATATTCAGCTTACCTTGGCTTGCGTTCAGCATTGGATAATCCCGAACTGCGTGCCCGTCTATCGGCAGTATATTCAATCATAGCATTTATTACAGTCCCGTTTTTTATTTTTATTTTACCACGAATTACCATGGGTTTGCATCCCGGTGCATCCGGTGGCGACAGCGGTCCTCTTATTGGTCAATCCGGTAAAAGTATGCTGGATTCCGGTTTACTTCTTACATTTGGAATATCTTTTACGGCAGTTACAATTACTTTCTTTTGGATGCTTAATTTGAAATTTAGATTAATGAAATTACTTCAATCAAGAAAAATTATGTAAACAAGGAGTTCACAACATGTTATCATTTTTAGAACAAAATTCACTTTATATAGTCCTGTTCATAGTGCTTGTAATTCAATTCGGATTAGGACTTTACCTCTATTCAGTCGATGGAAAAATCAGCAAATTAGAAAAGCAAGCCCAGGCTGCACATTCTGATGAATAGATTTTTTTACTGTTTTATTGTTTTATTATTCACAATGACTTAAGAAATATAATGAAACCAAGATATATAATCGGATTCGCTTTAGCGCTGGTATTCATCGTTATTGCGATTTTTTCACTATCTACAGACTCTGTAAGCTATACCGGATTTGCTTATGCAAAGAATTCGGGTAAAGTTGTCCAGATTATCGGAAGCTCAGCTAAGGATGATGCATATAAATATATGGCTGCTGCTAACATCTTCACCTTCCGAATGAAGGATTCCACGAACACAAACGCTATTGTTAAATATAACGGTTCTGTTCCGAACAATTTCGATATTGCTCCAATGATTGTTGTAAAGGGCAAATTCGTAAGAGATACATTTATGGCGTCTGATATACTTACAAAATGCCCGTCGAAGTATGAAAGCAAATTCGAACAATCAAAATCTAATTAGGACAAATCATGTTAGGAACAATACTTATTTTTATATTATTAGGTTTATCGGTTTATACTGCCGTAGCCTATTTCCTTTCCTCAAAACACGAAGGAATGCTCAAAAAATCCAGAGGCATGTACTATGCCATAGCCGGCTTGATATTTTTTATTTCAGCCCTTCACATGGGAAATATTTTATCACATAGCTTCGAATATCATTATGTCTGGAGCTATTCATCTCGGGAATTATCACCATTAATGCTAATGTCTTCCTTTTATGCCGGACAAGAAGGCTCATTCCTGCTCTGGACATTTTTTACCGGACTTTTCGGATTGTTTGCATTATCGTATGCAAAAAAACGGGATTACGAATGGCAATTGATGGGATTCTATGTTATCATAATAGCATTTTTAGCTCTGATGTTAATAGCAAAAAATCCTTTTCAATTCATTTGGGAGGCATTCCCGAACGTAAAAGAAGGAACCATACCACCCAACGGACGTGGATTAAATCCTGTTCTGGAAAATTACTGGATGTCGATTCATCCACCGATTCTATTCTTCGGATTTGCGGCTATGACTGTGCCATTTTGCTTTGCTTTAGCTGCTTTATTGAAAAGAGAATATAAAAATTGGATAAATATTGCGCTTCCCTGGTTTAATTTCGCAGCAACCGTTCTCGGATTTGGCATAATGTTAGGTGGTTTCTGGGCTTATGAAACACTTGGCTGGGGTGGTTTCTGGGGCTGGGACCCGGTCGAAAATTCATCATTATTACCCTGGATGGCCGCCGTTGCTGCAATACATACCTTGCTCGTTCAGAAAAAAACCGGCGGATTAATTAAAACAAACTTTGTTATCACTTTTGTTTCTTACATTTTTGTAATATACTCGACATTCCTCACCCGGAGCGGTATTTTAGGCGATACATCCGTTCATTCATTCGCTGAACCGGGTAATTTTGTCTATGCAATTCTTCTTTCAGTTTTGATAATTGTCTCCATTTCAGGTTTTGTCTTTATGATAATAAGGAGAAAAGACCTGATTACCGATAAAATGAATTTCGCGATAAACTCAAAAGAATTCATTATTACAATCGGAACAATCTTCTTACTTGCTGCCACTGCCGTAGTCTTTTTCGGGACAAGCTGGCCTATTATTTCAGGGATTTTCTCAGGTACGAAATCGTCCGTTGATTCTGCTTTTTACAATAAGTGGACTTTGCCGCTTGCTGTTGTTATGTTAGCGCTGAACTCGATTTCCTTCTATTCAATCTGGAATAAAACCGATTGGTCCCAGAAATCAGGAAAACTACTTGTTATTGCAATAACTGCACTAATTATTTCAATAATATTCTTCTTTTTAGGAATCAAGGATTTCTTCCATTTACTGCTTATATTCACAACATTTGCCGTAATTGTCCAGAATATTATTTTCTTTATTACCAACAGAACACGAAGCATCACAAGGATGGGGCATTACATTTCCCATTTCGGTATCTCGATATTTCTGCTTGGCGCTTTGTTGCTTGCTGATTTCTCAGAATCTTCTCATGCAACATTTACAAAAAATTCCGTACAATCGGTTATAGGGCATAATTTTAAATATGTCGATAAACAGCAAATCGAAATTGAGAAAAAAGACAGGGAGAAATATAAATACATTATCAAAATCGATGAGGGAGCTAAAGAGTCCATTGTCGAACCAATTATTTATTGGAGTATGTATAACGATATGCAGAGTCCTTTTTTCGAACCCGGAATTAGCAGGGGATTCTTTAAGGACATATACATATCTCCGAAATCTGTTGAATACAATGACCCCTCGAAATCTGTAACATTGGGGAAAGGCGATTCCGCTGCTCTACCCGGATTACAGAATTTCAAATTGCAATTAATAAGATTCGATATGTCGCATATTATGGCAGCTTCGGATTCAGCTCCGATAACACTCGGTACTATTGTTAATTTTATTCGGGATAGTCAATTAAAGGAAGATACGATAACTTCGCAATTCGATATGAGTTCCGGCGCTATTATTCCAATTTGGAAACCAATAGATACGACAGGTTATGAAATCGGGTTCATGAAATTTGTTATTGATAAAGAAACCATCGGCAATTCGAAGGCTATTTTCAGCTTCAGGAAAATTGGTGAAAAAGCTCCCGAACAAGTTGAAACTCTTTATGCGGACATTTCTACCAAACCTATGATAAATCTTGTTTGGTTTGGGGTATTAGCTATCGTTGCCGGATTCTTCCTTGCGGGGCTTAAGCACATGATACGCCAGAAACCGGTCACTGTTCAAGCACATGAAGTTGCTCCAGGAACTCCTGCCGAACCCACTGTTGCAACGGCTAAAGAGTCGGTATCCGATAGTTCTGAAGAGGAATAAAGGTGGATTACCTTGAATCAATATTGATTAGTTATCGTAAATAAAAACATTTGATAGTAAGAATCCGGAAACAAAATAGTTTTCGGATTCTTATTATTAAATATGTTCCGCTATGAAATGACATTTTAAAGTCAGACAAGAATGTCTAACTTACTTAAATTCAGTAGAACAGACATTCTTGTCTGTTTATTAATGTCCATTGAATCTGGAATTCATATAATAAGGTAAGTTCTGAAAATTGGAATAATAGGGATTGTCATTACAGAGAAAAAGGCTGAGTCAAAAGCCCGGAAGAATGTCATTCATTTATTCAAATACTTTTCAAACTTAGATGAAAATCAAAATAAAGTAGTAGCAGAAACGTTTCACAATTTGAAATAATTAAAAAAAGTACGATATTTGCAGTATTCAAGTTCTGCTCAATTAAAAAGGAAAACAAATTGCAGAGTACGAAATGAAATTTCGAGATACAATGGGACGGCAAAAGAAATTTCTAATATTATTTTTCATTACAAGTATCGTGTTGACATGCTGTGTACGAAAAGATTATCCTCCTATCCTTTTTGATATAACTCAAGTTCCTACTGCTACAAAAGGTAAAGTTGTTGAATTCTTCTATCGTGATAGCATTAAAACCCATTCTTTTTCCGAGCTAACCCAAAATAAAGTTGTTATTATCACATTCTGGGGGAGCTGGGTTGCCGCTTGCCAAAGACAAATCAGGACTATGGCTGAACTTTGGGAAGAGTATGCCGGTCGCGATTTGGTTATCATTGGCATGAACGTAGATACATCTGTTAATTTAGGCTTTAAGGTTAGAAAACACCTTGAAGGAAACAAAATTCCTTATGTTAATTTCTTAGCTACATCTGAAATTATTGATGGTTACGGAGGGATTACTACTATCCCGACGACAATTCTAATTGATAAGGAAGGTAAAGTTTTAGCTAAAATTGAAGAAGAAAAAACTAAAAGTGAGTTGAAAGATTACCTGTCAAAAATCTTTGAACGTTCTTATTGACAAAATAAAAAAATATAATGTTTGATATAGGCGGCGGCGAATTAATTTTAATAGTCCTTGCGATTCTGGTACTTTTCGGACCACAAAGAATACCGGAGTTTGCTAAAATGTTCTCAAAAGGAATGCAGCAAATCCGTCAGGCTCAATCGCAATTCCAGAGCCATATTACTGAAATCCGCTCTGATATTGAAAAATCAGTAGATGTCAAAGAAGAAAATGAAATTCAAAGAAAAAGAGAGGAAAACCGTTTGAAGGCTATTGCCGAAGAGGAAACTTCGTCCGAAACTGAGTCAATCTATCCCGAATTGAATCATAGACCCGATTCGGAAATTTTACCAAATATACCTTTAAAAAATTACGAAATTCTTACTATTGAAGACGAATCTGATAAACCAGGTAATAATACTACGATAGCTCATGATGAAAGAAATAACACACCCCATAGTCCTATCTCAATCGGGGAATAGGTAATACTTTAATTTACAATTTAGAAATATTCGAAATAAAAATTTTGAGTATATAAATCAAATGAAAACAAGATGTCCTACATCTGGCAGATGTAGGACATCTTTAATTCGAATACAGATATCTTTTTTAAGTCTAAAGAACTTAATCCTCCTCATATTCAAGGTCTTCGCAGGCTTCATCAATAGTATCATAGAAATCAAAAAGAGTTTCAGTTTGTGATATATGAAGCATAGTCCGCACCATTCCGGTTACACCAACAAGGGCTATTGGAATAGCATTCTCTTTTAATTGACGATGAGCAAGCAATAATGCACCCAAACCGGAACTGTCTATTTGTTCGACATGCGCCATATCAATAACTAAAGCATCTATATCAGGCTGGCACAGAATCAGCATTTGTGCTTTGAATTGTGATGAAATTTCATTGTCAACCTTTTCATGTTTCAACGTAAAAATTACTATTTGACCTCTGTTTTCTACCGTAAAATTCATATTTTGCACTTCCAAAAGATTGAACAAATTTATTTTTTTTAATTATGCAATTTATATGAAATTTTCGAAAATTCAAACCATAGAAAAAATTTTAATAATCAGGCTAAGTTCAATGGGCGATGTTTTGCTTTCAACAATGCTCCCAAGAATATTGAGAAAGCAGTATCCATCAGCCCGGATTGATATTGCTGTTGCCCGGCAATTCTCCGAAATATTCATATTTAATCCTTATATCTCGAACTTGTTTGAATATGATAAAAACGCATCTCTTAAAGAAAATAAGGAAAATCTATTAAAAATTGCTACTGGGAAATATGATTTAATAATAGATTTACAGCGGAATTTCCGAAGCTTTCATTTAAGATGGGGATTAGGAAAACATGTTAGGAAAATTAAAAAAAACCGGCTTAATAAATTATCATTGGTTTATTTTAAAAGGGCGATAAAGAGTATTGAGCCAATCCCACTTGTGTATCTCAAGGCTGCCGGTGTTATTGACGATGGAATGCCGCTCGAGTTATGGCTGCCTAACGAAAAGCAAGCTGTATATGTGAGAAAAAAAACATACTCTCAGGAAACTAAGCAGGTAATTGCTTTGGCTCCGGGCGCTCATCATGCAACAAAGCGCTGGCAACCTGAAAAATTTGCCGAATTATCCGAAAAAATTTTTTCGAATTATAAATATGATATTATTCTTTTAGGTGGCGTTGCAGATAAAGAAATTTGTGGCAGAGTTAAGAACATTGCTCAATGCCCAATTACAGATTATTCAGGCGCTTCATCAATAATCGAAACGGCAAAACTTCTCGATTCAGCCACACTACTGATTACAAACGATACCGGGGTTTCGCATATTTCAGCCGTCCGGCAAATACCCGTTATAACAATATTTGGTAGTACTACACCGGATTTTGGATTTTCGCCATTCAGAGTGCAAAGCCAAATAATTGAAAAACAGATTAGTTGCAGACCATGTACACATATTGGACGGTCATCATGTCCAAAAAAGCATTTCGATTGTATGAATTTAATCACGGTTGACGATGTTTTTATAAAGGTAAATGAAATTCTATCATTATTAATAAGTGCTTCAAAATAGAATACAATACATTTTAACAACACATTGATTACATACCCTATTAACTAAATATAAAAAGTTATTATAACGATAGTAATTTTTAATTAATTTTGTATTATGTGAGTTAGAAATAACTTATATCATTACGAAATTATTAAGGAAAAAAAATGAATGTATTCGTATTAAATTGCGGCAGTTCGTCACTAAAATTTCAATTAATTTCATCCGACCTCGAAATAATCGAAAGAGACGAGGATAAACAATTAGCAGCAGGGTTGATTGAGCGAGTTGGAAGCCAGTCCCTGATTAATTTTCGCATTGACGGCAAAAGCTCATTTAAATCCGCCGTTCCGCTTCGCGACCATAGAGCAGCCCTCAATTATGTAATTCAATGGCTCTCATCACCCGAAACCGACATTCCGGGTATAAAAGGTATCGAGGATATTCACGCCGTAGGTCATCGAGTCGTACATGGGGGTGAAGCTTTCGTACGAGCAGTAAAAATCGATAATGAGGTAATTGCCGGAATCGAAGATTGTATCGAGCTTGCTCCTTTGCACAATCCGGCAAATTTAAAAGGTATCCATGCTGCACGAGAGGTTTTCGGTCCTACGATTCCACAAGTTGCCATATTCGATACTGCTTTTCATGCAACCATGCCCGAGACATCATATTTGTATGCTATTCCCTATCAAATCTATAGAAGATATAAAATCAGGAAGTATGGATTTCATGGTACTTCACACAGGTATATCGCCTTCAGGTACGGTAAGTTGACCGGAACTCCCCGGGAAAACACCAATATAATAACTCTGCATTTGGGAAACGGCTGTTCTGCTTGTGCAATAAAAGCTGATAAATCAATAGACACTTCAATGGGATTTACTCCTCTCGAAGGTTTAATGATGGGAACTCGTTGCGGGGATATAGACCCGACTGTCATTGAATATTTGTCCCACAAGGAAGGTTCTTCAATCGACGAAGTTTTTTCAATATTGAATAAACGCTCGGGCTTACTTGGAATATCCGGACTGACCAATGATTTACGCGACCTTGAAATCGAAGCTAACGAACATCAGGACAGGCGTGCCATTCTTGCAATGGATATGTTTTGCGGCAAAGTGAAGAAATATATCGGCGCTTATTTAGCCGGTATGAATGGCGCCGATGCGATTTGTTTTTCTGCCGGAATTGGCGAAAATGCACCGGATATTCGTGCAAAAATTTGCTCCAATATGGATTTCTTTGGGATATTGCTTGATGAAGAATTGAATCAGCAGGCAGTTGGAGGAAGGGAAATGTGCATAAGTTCTCCTGAAAGCCGTATCAAAGTATATGTTATACCAACCAACGAGGAACTTGTATTAGCAAGGGATACAATCAGAGTTGTATTAAATGCTCCGCGTTATGCATGATTATCCCGGTGACAATTATATTTGGCTCAGGTTATTTATTAATTTTGAATTATTGAAAAGAGAAATTTATGGAAGAGAATAAATTTATTAAAAGTATAAGACAGAAAGCAACATTAAAAAATTGTAGGGTTGCTTTCCCGGATGCTGATGATATCCGAACAATCAAAGCCGCAAGATTCCTGTCAGACAACTCAATCGCCCGTCCTGTTCTCGTTGGTAATATGGATTCAATTTCAGCAATAGCTAATGATAACAATATTTCCTTAATTGGCTTTGATATTATTAATCCTTTAGTGAGTTCTAATTTACCTGAATTCTCATCAATGCTTTACGAGAAGCGAAAAGCCAAAGGAATGAATGAAATTCAGGCAATGGAAGAAGTGAAAAATCCATTATTGTTTGCAGGGTTTATGCTTGAAACCTCAATGGTAGATGTTGTCGTTGGCGGCAATGTCTCATCTACGGGAGATGTGATTCGTTCTGCCATTTTTTCAGTCGGAGTAGCATCCGGTATATCTATTGTCAGCAGTTATTTTATCATGGTTCTTCAGGAGCGATTGCTTTGTTTCGCAGATTGTGCAGTCAATCCCGACCCAACGGCTGCCCAGCTTGCTGATATAGCGATTTCATCTGCACATAACTTCCAATCAGTAACCGGCGAATATCCGCGCGTAGCCATGCTTTCCTTCTCAACAAAAGGAAGCGCAACTCATCCATTGGTTGAAAAAGTCCAGACAGCAACAAAAATCCTGAAAGATAAAGCGCCCGACATTTTATCAGATGGGGAAATGCAGGCTGATGCTGCACTGATTACGTCCATTGGCGAACGTAAATGCAAAGGCTCTCCGGTTGCAGGTAAGGCAAACGTTTTGATTTTTCCCGACCTGAATTCCGGAAATATCGGATATAAACTTACTGAACGATTAGCAGGCGCCGAAGCTATTGGACCAATTGTTCAGGGATTAAAAAAACCTTATTGTGATTTATCCCGCGGTTGTTCGGTTGATGATATGATTAACGTGACTGCAATTTGTTGCCTCATGGCTTAAGTAAAATAAATTTTATTGATAATATTACAATATAATTGACTTTAATACTGTAGTAGTTTTTGAAATTAGAAGCAATGTCATTGACAGCGAATTGAAGAATCCAGTCCCAACGTCACTATTGGATTCTTCACTTCGCTGCCAATGACATTCTTCCCAACTCATTCCAAACTTCTTTTAAGTATTAATATTTATAATATTTACAAACTGAAAAAGGAAAATATGGCAATCGTTTTAAATGGAGAAGGCTTAACAATTGAAAAACTCGTAGCAATAGCGAGGAGCAATGAAAAAATCGAACTATCTCAGGATGCAATAACCCGCATCAATACATGCAGAACAATGTTAGAACAAAAAATCGAAGCAAGGGAAATTATGTATGGGGTAAACACCGGTATAGGCGAATTTTCCGAAATAGTTTTAGACGACGAACAAATCAAGCAATTCCAGAAATACCTGATATATAATCATTCTGCCGGCATAGGCGATCCAGCCCCGATTGAATACGTACGTGGAGCAATGGCAGCCCGGATTAACGTCCACGCTCACGGAAATTCCGGCTGCAGAAAAGAAATCACGCAAACTTATGTTGATATGTTGAATAAAGGTGTAACACCCGTCGTATGCCAGAAAGGTTCGGTCGGCGCCTGCGGAGACTTAGCTCCAATGTCGCAGATAGCCTTACTCCTGATGGGCGAAGGCGAAGCATATTTCGAGGGTGAACGCCTGCCAGGTTCGGTAGCAATGGAGAAAGCGGCAATTCCGGTACCGGGTTTGCAAGCGCGTGATGGATTGGCATCAATAAACGGGTCGAATCTTCTAACAGCAATGAGCGCCCTGCATATCTACGATTTCAACAGGTTTTTGAAACAAGCTGAAATAGCTGCTTCGATGACACTCGAATCTCTCCTGGCAAATATGAAGCCTTACGATATCAGGCTGCATCAGCTTCGAGGATTTGAAGGCGCATGCAGAAGCGCTAATGCGATAAAGAAATGTATCGAAGGCAGCGACCTGTTGACAGGCAAGATGAAAACAAAAGTACAGGATGCTTATTCAATGCGCTCGACTCCACAAGTAATAGGCGCAGCTCATGATTTACTACAATATGCCCGGAAGCAGGTTGAAATCGAATTGAACGGAGTTGGCGATAATCCGATATTTATTCCCGAAGATAATTTAACGCTAACGGGAGCAAATTTTCAGGGTTCTCCCGTTTCACTGCCAATGGACATGGTTGGCGCTGCTATAACGATGGTATGCGTACTATCGGAGCGACGCTTAAATCGAATGCTCAATCCTGCATTAAGCGTTGGATTACCGGCGTTCTTAACTAAAGGTGCAGGTATGTATTCGGGTATGATGTTAAGTCAATATACAGCAGATTCGCTTATCGTCGAACAAAGGATTCTTTCAAATCCTGCTTCGATTCAGTCGATTCCAGCAGCAGCCGACCAGGAAGATTTTGTTTCCATGGGAATGAATACAGCAATCAAAAACGGACAAATTTTAGATAATGCTTATGGTATTTTAGGAATCGAATTTATGGCAGCCGCACAGGCTCTCGATTTTCGTAATTTCACTAATGGTGTTGGCGTTACAACAGGCAGGCAAACAATTCGCAAGCATGTTGAATTCTTAGATATTGACAGACCCCTATATTCCGACCATACGAAAATGAAAGAATTGGTGAAATCCTGCGAAATCCTGGAATCGGTTGAGAAAGAAGTTGGAAGTTTGGAATAATAAATTATAATAAAGGAAGAGAAATCCCCCCTACCCCCTTTTTCAAAGGGGGAACCGTTCTACTTCTACTTCTACTTCTATGTTCTACTTCTAAAACCGGGGGTAGGGGGGGGTTCTCAACATCGAATTTATAGAAATATTAAATAAAATAGATGATCGTTAACTGATTTCAGATTTCTTAAAGATTGAAAGAATAAATTGATACTAAAAACAGTCCGGAATAAATAAAAATTCAGAAAATAAAAAAAAATTAGAAAATATGACACTTAAATCGTTAGATAAATTTCTCGATATAGCAAAGCACAAGTCAAAAAAAATAATTGCAGTCGCAGCAGCGGAAGATGAACCTGTGCTTCAAGCTATCAAAGCCGCCCGGAATGAAGGTATTGCCGATGCTGTTTTAGTTGGAAATAAAAACGCAATCCAGGAAATAGCTTCCAAGATTGAACTGGATTTAACCGGAATAGAAATAATCGAGGAAAGCAGACCTGCCGTTGCGAGCAGAATTTGCGTCCGGCTCGTACGGGAAGGCGCCTGCCAGATTTTGATGAAAGGATTAGTCGGCACGGCTGATTTCCTGCGCGCTATTCTCGATAAAGACACCGGATTGCGGAAAAGCGAGCTTCTAAGCCATTTGGCATTTTTCGACCCGAAATCATACCACAAATTAATCGCCATAACCGATGCTGCTCAAAACATAGCGCCAACTTTTGAAGATAAAATTTCAATTTTGAAAAATTCCGTAGAGATGTTTCATAATTTAGGATCGAAGAATCCGAAAGTGGCTGTTGTTGCTGCCGTCGAAACGGTTAATCCGAAAATGGAAGCAACTGTTCATGCAGCAATGCTAACAATGATGAATAAAAGAGGACAAATAAAAGGTTGTGTTGTTGATGGTCCTCTTGGATTGGATAATTCAATTTCTAAGGAAGCGGCTGAGCATAAAGGTATAATCAGCGAAGTTGCCGGAGATGCCGACTTACTCTTAGCGCCTGATATCGAAGTAGCTAATGTACTGTATAAAAGTCTTACTTACTTTGCCGGGGCATCTGTGGCAGGAGTTATTTTAGGCGCTGCCGTTCCTATTGTTTTAACATCCAGAGCCGATTCAGAGCGAAGCAAATTGCTCTCGATAGCACTCGCAGCAGGAGTGCATAGTGAATAATGAATGCTGAATGCTGAATTATGAATATGGAATAATGAATATCGAATGTCGAATAACGAATATCGAATATCGAATGTCGAATTGAGACATTTGAAAATTAACCTAAAATGCAGTAATGTCATTCTGAACTTGATTCAGAATCCACTCCCAGATAGGGTTTATGGATTCTGAACCAAGTTCAGAATGACAATTATCAATGGTCTCGAATAGATTAATGAATTATCATATTTTAAAAAGAAAACAATGAGGATATTGGCTATAAATCCGGGTTCTACTTCGACGAAAATCGCAGTATTCGATGACCTGAAGCCTGTTTTTACTGAAACATTGCGCCATTCAAGTGATGAACTCGCCGATTATAGAAATATTACAGACCAATACGAATTCAGAATAAGTATTATCATAAATTCGCTTAATACTGCCGGTATAGCACTCGAATCAATGAATGCGGTTGTTGGCAGGGGTGGATTAATCAAACCCATTCCAGGCGGTGTTTATGAGGTTAATGAGGCTATGCTGGAAGATTTGCATAAGGGAATTATGGGCGAACATGCCTCGAATCTCGGTGGGTTGATTGCCAACAAAATTGCAAGCACAATTGGAAAAAATGTTCGCGCATATATTGTTGACCCGGTTGTTGTTGATGAAATGCATGAATTAGCAAGGATATCGGGTTGTCCGGCGCTCCCAAGAGCCAGCATCTTTCATGCATTGAATCAAAAAGCTGTGGCACGACGCTATTCACGCGAAATTGGCAGGAAATACACTGAGATCGATTTAATAGTTGTTCATTTGGGAGGCGGCATAACCGTTGGCGCTCACAGGCACGGGAAGGTTATTGATGTAAATAATGGTTTAGACGGCGATGGTCCGTTTTCTCCGGAGCGCTGCGGGAGTGTGCCGGTTGGTGCATTGGCAAGACTTTGTTTTTCCGGTCAGTATCAATTGCATCAGGTAAAGAAATATATAACCGGTTTGGGTGGTTTGGTTGCATATTTGAATACAAACGATGCATCGTCAGTTGAAAAGATGATTGATTTGAATGACGAGCATGCGAAGTTAATATATGAAGCGATGGCATACCAGATAGCAAAGGAAGTCGGTGCATTAGCAACCGTTTTTTATGGGAAGCTTGATGCAATCCTGATTACAGGGGGACTGGCTCATTCGAAAATGCTGATTGATTGGATTTCGTCCCGAATATCATTTATCGCTCCAATAAAGGTATATCCAGGCGAAGATGAAATGACGGCTTTAGTTGAAGGTGTTTTCTATGGGGTTAACGGCGAAGTGCCGATAAGGACTTACTTGTAATATTATAAAAAGCTGTCTGAACTGGGATTAAGCTGATTGTTCTGATTAATCTGATAAAATCAATGTAATAAAATAAATCAGCTATTCCAAATGAGGACAATTTCATCATGTTTAGCATATTATTCAGCTTAATCCAGGTTTAGACAAATGGTTTATGCAAATTCCAATTCGGTATAAATAGGAATATCATTTTTCATTTTGCTAATTCCTATAAAAGAATATCCAATAATATTTCCGGATTCATCAACCCTTTGCAAAACATTATCATTTTCTGTCTCTATCATATATCCAGGAGCATCCGATAGCAAAACTTCAAGGAAATCACCTTCCTTGTCGTACCAAATCTTTAATTTTTTTGCCATATTAATTTACCCTTTGGTATTTTATTAATTAAAAAGGACGTAATTATAAACGAATCATTTTCATTTTCTTTAACAACAACACAAAGATATTTCCCTCCAAATTTCTTAGTCAAATAATATTTATTATATAAAGTTACCTCTTCGTCCTGAAGTGACTGTACTACATAATCGGGCATTAATAAAGTATCTTCGATGTTTTCAATCATATCAGACATCTCAGGATGTAATAAAATATGTTGCCTCCTTTCTTCAGTCAATCTAATTTGAGAACCTAAATAATCTTTAAAAATTTTCATATAGACCAATTAAAATCCATATCATTTTTATCATCTTTTCATTTTGATAGACGATGCTTCATGCTTTTAATTTATACTTTTCCATTCTCGCAATAAAATATTTGATGGAATTAAAACAATGAATAAAATAAACTTTTTAACACTCCGTCAAATTATTTATAGCAACTTAATAATATTTGATTGGAGTTGGTTAAATGAAATCAATCCTGATTATTGCTCTGCTTTTTACATTTGCAATTTTAAATTCATGTAAAGAAGACTCTAATCCATTACCTTCGGAAAATAAAATAACAGTTTCTACATTTTCACCAACGAGCGGGTATGCTAATTCTCAAGTTACTTTGTACGGTAAGAATCTTTTATTGGATTCATTAGTAAATGTCTTTTTTAATGATAAAACAGCTAAAATTATTTCAAAATCGAATGATTCGTTAGTTATCTTTGTACCCGATAGTTTGCAGGGGGAAGTAAGGATAAGCATTCAATTCAGTAAAAATAAATATGTTTATGGAACAAAATTTGTAGTCCAAAAGCCCTTTTTCGATTATTCAGGATTAAATAGGTTTGAAATGTTATTTAAAAATTTACATATTATTTATCGGGATTATTATTATTATCAATATAAATTTGATCCACCTTATTCATCTGAATATTTTAGTGAATTATATAATTATAGAAAGAATTTTACAGGAAATTTTACTCTTAAAATAACTGAATTAAACCAAAATGAATTTAATATGTCTTGTGATGGTTATTTATTATCATCTAATTTAAAATTTAAAGTTGATGAAGCAAATAAGAAAATTATATATCTTGATTATAAAGAATTTGGAAGAGTAGTAAACACGGACCCTTATATAACTGAAACTTGGAGTATGAAAATAAATTTGCGTGATGTAACAGCAGAGTTTTATCCTGATTCATTAATCCAAATTTCTCTTGTAGGTAAGGGAATAAATTCATTCATTGACACATTAAATTTTACTAAAAATGGAGCCAATAATCGACCTTATCATCACGATTATTATATACGTGAAATCAAGCAACTATTACCATCAACAGATAGCACCAGTTTGATATTTAAGATTTATAAGTAGAAATTTAAATTATAAATTATTATAAAATAAAAGTTCAGGTTTCATATTATCTAAGAAATTATTAAATTGACTAATGGATGAAGTTGAGAAAATAGAATATTGGTTGGATTTGGCAGAATACGACTTGGGTGTTGCTGAATCTTTATTTAGGGATAAGAAATATCTTTATGTCGGTTTTTTCTGTCATTTAATTATTGAAAAAACACTGAAGGCATATTACTGGTATAAACTCAAATCAGAACCGCCCTTTACTCATAATCTGGTTTTATTAGCCGATAAATCCGGATTGATTACCGAATTAACAGATGAGCAAATCAGATTCTTGAATATGTTAATACCTTTGAATATTGATGGAAGGTATCCTTCAGATAAGCAATTATTGATGCAACAGTTAACTGAAGATAGAATTATTGATATTTTAAACCAGACAAAAAGTTTGCAAAAATGGATAAAGGGATTGATAAAATTTTAAAAGAATTTGTTTTGAAAGCAAATGAGTTCATTTCATCCGATGAAATCTACCTTTTTGGTTCTTATGCCAAAGGGACACAAAAACCTGATTCGGATATTGATATAGCAATAATAATGAATAATTTCACCGGCGATTATTTAGACAATTCTGCGCAATTATTCTCTATTGTTTCAAAAATTGACTATCGAATAGAACCAGTGTTATTAATAAAATCTTATGATAAACCTGGCTTTATTGACCACATTAAAAGTTATGGTAAGAGACTTTATCCTATTGAGGATTAATGAATCTCAATGAAAAAAAATTTTACTTCGCTTCAATCCTGTTTTTTAGAATTCCCTTTTGAATAGTTTGAAATTTATCATTATTCTTCAATTGCTCAAAAACTTTATCACTGTCAATTGTGGCAATATCGTCGTAACCGGCAGCGACAGCCTTATCGAGATAATCCAATGCTTCATCCAATTTTCCTTTTGCAGCGGATAAGCGAGCCCGAAGATAGTGCAGGTCGGGATTTTCGGGGTCAACCATTTCATAAAGGTCGGTAAATCCTTTTGCATTATCGATATTTCCGACATTCAATTCATTAATCGAATACATAAACGATAACAGGCTCAATGTGCTTTGAATCCTGATTAATGAAAATTTTTTATCGGTATTTTTTGTTGATTTTATATCCTTTTTAAGATTTTGCACCATCTTTTTCAATTGGTTAAAATCTTTATTGTTAAATGCCTGAGAGAACCTGATTCTGCCTTCGGCTTCAATGCTATCGAATTGTTTTTTTTGTGCAATATATGATTTATATTCGTTTGTATTTCCGTGTTCATAAATTAATTTTTTGTATTCGGAAACATCAATTAATCCTCCGAAGGTACTTACTATTTTCATGTAATATTCAATATTAGCATCAACAGGTAATCCAACATTACGGTTCTGTGAAATCTTAGCATTCAAGCGGTTCATCAGTGATGATGTTAGATCAGCGTTTTTTGCAACCAATCCTTTTTTCATTGCAGATATTTCGAGCCGTTCAAAGGCTTCCATGATTACATCATCCGGTGACCAATCATGTTTGCCGTTAAAATAAATAAAATAATTACTCATCTCCCATTCATTCATCCGGGCTTCTAAATTCTGCATTTCGGAGTAGTTAAAATCAGCATTACCCACACACCCTATATATTCAAAATTTGTCTTTTCAGGCTTTGAATTATTAGGTAATCCGGCAGCACATGCAATTACCCCTTCAATATTACCGGATAATATAGCTACAGATGCGGCAACACGAGCGCCACCTGAAAAACCTGCCGTATATACTCTCCGAACATCGATTGAGAATTTATTATATGTATCCTCAAAAAGAACATCTAATGAGCGCTGGATTTCCTGCCATGTGAGCTTATTCCTGATAATATTCGAGCCGATAACAATCCATCCGAATTTTTCAGCGGCATTGCAGAATTTATTGACAGCCAAGGCTCCTCGTGCTTTCGGGTCGAACACATAAATAATCGGGAATTTCTCCGTAATCTTATATTTCTTTGGCAAATAATAAGAGTATGTTTGCGAGGAGTCGCTGCTGCACTTCATTTCCGGCACCGTAACGGCATGAGGATAGATGTCTGCCTGAATGATGACTCTTTTATTATTTGGATTTTGCTCCTGCGAATTGCAACTGCTGATGGGTGTAGTGAAAATTAATATGATGAATAATATTTTTTGATATTTCATTTGCTACTCCATAAAATCAGAATCATTATAAATTTTAGAAATGTCATTCCTGCATTAGAGGCTGTTTAAATTTCAAGAAGAATGTCATTCAGAACGAAGTGAAGAATCCAGAAACAACATTGGGACTGGATTCTTCACTTCGTTCTGAATGACATTCTTCTTGCCTTACATGATTCACTCGAAAGTAGAATATACATTCCATTAATTTTAGAACAACAATTTAATATAATGCGCTGCTTCGTTTCTCAATTTGCAAATCCTTCAACTGAGGCGATTTGATGCCGAAACGCAGATAAAATCCGGCGTTATAGCCAATCGGGTACCAATTTACCAATAATTCCCAGCAATGAAAATCCTTCCTTATATTCACAGAAGGCGCCAGAAGCTCCTTATCAACGAAATTATACTGTGCCGAAATATCGAAAGACCAGGTTGGCGTTAACTTTAGAGTCATACTCGACCTTAGAATTATCGTTTCATTTTTCTTATCTAACATCGCTAAATCGTACTGGTACTGTAAATCGAAAGAAATATTCCATGGAATTGAAATATTTGAGTAGCCGGGCGAATTATCCCCGAATAAATCAATTTTTTCTTCCTGATACTCTATCCTTTGACGGAATCTTTCGCCCAATTCCTGCCCTGATTTTGAAGTATCCTTCCTTCTTCTCCCTTCTTCATAATCCTCATCTTCCGACCTGGACTGCCTTTGAATCCCTGATGAACCAAAAGAAGTCGATAAACTCAGGTTTAAATTTGTTAAGCGAATAGGCATCTTCCCTGATTCTAACAAAAACCTGTTAATTGTTCTGTAATTAAAGCTTTGGTAAGAAGAATCATAAACCCTGACCTGGTCGTATAATGTAAAATTAGCTGATGAATTCAGGTTTAATCCTGCAATAGGAGGAATTCGAAATGACATTGAAACATTACTGCATTTCAAAGAATCAGCTTTCAAATTGATGTTTCCGTTAATATCCCAGGTAAGCAGATTGACGTTGCTGTCTGAGGTATCGGATTCCTTTTCGCGGACTTTTGCTTCGAAATTATTGTTTATTCCATAACTTATTGATTGCTGTTCGATTGTTGAAACTCCGCCGCCATCCAAAAGATATTTAGAATATTTGACGTAATTACCGGTTTTATAATCATAATATTTTGAGAACATTCCATATTTATCACCTGATAAATCCGGATAAAAGTTATAGCTGATTGTCGGCGTGATTGTATGCCGTAGTGCATTAATCCCAAATATTTTAGGTTTCACAATTCCATATAGTCTCGTCATTGCCGACACTCCGAAATTGTAGTAATATTCTGTATAAAACCCGTTTTCCGTTTTGTCGATATAAGTAATTGAATCTGCTTTGTCTATGTTCCGGTTTAATTTCCTGAAATAATTTCTCGCGCCGAATGAAATGGATGGAGTAATAGTGAAATAGCCAAGTTTGGGAGAAATACTTAGAGATGGATTATGGGATATAGAGCCTCTCCATGTGCTGACGTAATTTGTATCGACGATTGTGGTTGTATCATTAATAGTTTTAGGTCTTTGTTTTATTTCCGTAGCAAGTGAATTACTGCGGGATGCATTCAATGAATAGCTGAATGAAATGTCGCGCAGCCATGACATTGGTCCGCTGATAGGAGCTATAGATTTAAGCGGATAGGCATTAGGCAATGACAAACTGATATTAGGAAGTGTTTGAGAGTAATCTTTTTTTAATAGGTCCTGTTCCCTATCGAACGAAATAGATGCAGTCATGCCGTTATCGAATGATTTTGAGAAAGAAGCACGCGAAGATGCCCTTTGCTTGAACCGCTCGAACATGTTGAAGGATGTATTCTGGCTGAAGTTTGTCGATTGAAAGTTTATATTTATATCATATCTCTCCGAAGGCGATAAATCATGCCTTTGAAAAAGTGAAAACTCATAATTCACATCGTAGTTTTTATCAGGGTCGAAGCGGGTTTTACCGTATTTCAATGAAATCGAACCGTTCAGGATATCCTGATACCTCCACTGAGTATGATTGGTAAACAAGTATCCGCCTTTAGAGTAGAAATCGCCTGTGAATTTAGTATCATAATAATCGGATAAAGCAAGGTACAATCCGAAATCCTTAAGCACAGTGCCTCTCTGGTTTGAGAAAGAAAATGCCGGAATAATTATACCGGATTGACGACCTGTTTTTGCAGGAAAGAAAATCCCGAGAGGAATCATAAACAAAGGCATATCCTGCACGTAGAAAACAATAGGGTCGATGAAAATTCTATCCTGTGGTAAAACTTTCATGGTTGGAGATGAGAAATAGAAGTGTGGGTGCGGTGCATCGCATGTTGTATAGCAGCCATCCTTAACGAACATCTCAGTTTCCGACACGCGTTTGATTTTTGCGCCATAGTAGAAACCTTCACTCAGCTTAGTCTCCCCCATCGTAATTGTCCCCTTTTTAGAGCGAAAATTATATTTTATTTTCTCTCCAACGTATTCAACTCCTTTTTCGGAAAATTTCGGGAATCCTATAATTTTATTATTGGAATCCCGCCTCCCTTCAGCCTCGAGAAGCGCATCCCTGAATTTCAGTTCAATAAACTCAGCATTGAGATTCTGGTCTTTCATAAGTAACTTGGAATTACCGCTTAACCTCATTTTCTTTGTTTTCAGTTCAAAAACGCAGGTATCTTTAGCAGAATATGTGACTGTAGAATCAATATCCGATTTTTTTTTGGGCTTGGAAGTTAGAGTTGAACTCCCGTTACTATAAGTAGCTGAATCCAGAATCAGCATTTCGGGTTTTTTTGAGGGTGTTTTTAATCGAAACGGTTTTCCTTCACCTTCTTTTACAGTATCGACAGTCTGAGCCAAAACAGAATAGCAATTGCATAAGAATATTGTTGAGAAAAAAAATAATATATAAGCTGTTTTGCTATTCATAAAAATTTCGATAATAACCTACTTAACTTATACGAAAAACTATTCATTTTGTTTTGGATTGCTGAAGGCTTGCTGCGATAAACTGCTCAAAGACTTTTTTTATATCCGTTAATGTTGCAATTATTATTATCCATAAAACTAATGCTACGACAATTGAAGTACCAAGCGAGGTCTGCCCAATAAGCATATTGAACAGAAAAGATAAAATACTAATAGTAAAACCTGAGTATCCTGCTACCACAGCCAAATCACCATTATTTACCGTCAGAAGAATCAGGAGCAATTTCAGATAAATAAAACCATGAACAAGGATAATAGCAAGAATTACTCCTATTATCTTTTTCCAAATACTAAATGGCGTTGCTAAAATAAATGCCAATGTGAGAATCATGGGTAAATATATGAAAGTCATCAGGCTCGAATCAGTGGATTTAATAATCAAATCGCCTTTAGAATTTTTTTCTTTTACGTTGGCTGTACCTATTTTAATATATGTTTCGCCGTTTGGCTTTTGTTCGGTCATAACACCTGCAACTCTACCCAAATTAGCTTTATTTGATACATGATAATTGCAGATTTTATTTCCATAAGATACAATTAACTTTTCGTATTTGGATTTAAAAGGAGTAAATATAAAATACAGCCCTATCAGGCTCAAGATGAAGATAATAGTAAATTTTAGGAGCGGCGCTTTAAGCATCTGCCATCCTTTTCTTACTCAAAACCCACTTCTGCCAGAAGAAAAGCATTATTAAAACAATGATAATAAATAATATAGGGAATATCGTCAGATGAAATGCTTCAAAAACTGAGTGCCAGCCAAGTCCGATGAAAAATAAAAGCATTAATCGAAAAAGGTTCAGAATTAATAGAAAAGGTATTCCGATTAATAAACCGGGAAGTTTTAATTTAAAATTCAATGGAAGAGCAATAATAACAGCGATAAAAATGGCTAAAGGGTCGAATCCTTCGCAACCGAAGCCAACAGACATTGAAAATCCGGGACTTGATATGATGGTTCCCGAAGCTGTAGTCTGGGATACAAAAATACTAACAAAAACACGGACAATTTTAGCTGTTAGATGGAAATATGGGTTTAAGATATTTCTCAAGTCAGAATTGATGAAAATAAAATAAATCGCTAAAATTGAACCGAAAATGAGTAGGAATTTAAATACCGGCAGCTTGCTCTTTAATTTTGTTAGAAAATTACCGGATTTTTCTTTTTTCTCAACCTTTGCCTTTCCTGCCGGATTTTCCTTTTCCTTAACTTTAGACTTACTTTTTTGTTTTTCTTTCATGCAATTCTACTTCCATTTAATAATCAATTCTAATGACCAATTCCTTTATAATGAATCCCCTTTGAAGTAAGCTCGGACTTATCCAAACAATTCCTACCGTCAATCACAATCGGTACATCATATTTCAATAGCAAGGAAGAATCTATCTTTAGGAATTCCGTATGATTTGTTGCGACTATAATAGCAAAAGATTTTTCAAGAATTTCCTCCAAACTCTTGCATGTACTCAATTCTAAAAAATATGGGTCATAGATTTCCAGGGAAGCAAATTTTTCATTAAGGATATTTCTTAATGGAATAGACGGGCTTTCCCGAATATCTCCAACGTTGGCTTTGTACGATAAACCCAGCAATCCGATTTTGGTATTTTTGATAGCCTTATCGAATTTATTCAACTCGTTAGCCAACAAATTTATCGTATAAGCAGGCATTGAATTGTTAATTTCCCGTGCCAGCTTAACGAATTTATGGTCGAATCCGCTTTGCCTGGCTCTTTCAATCAAATAATATGGGTCAACCGGAATGCAGTGCCCGCCTACGCCGCAACCGGGATAATGAGGCATAAATGCAAATGGTTTATTTGATGCGCCTTTGATAACGGTTAGAAGGTCGATGCCGAGAACATCGAAAGATTTAGCAAGCTCATTCACGAATGCTATATTTATATCCCTGAAAGTATTCTCGATGATTTTTGTTGCTTCAGTTGTCTTTAAATCGGGCATTTCATTTATTTCCGCAGAAATAAATGAACGGTAAAAATCAGCAGTGATTTTTGTTATTGCCGGATTGGTTGAGCCAATGTTGCGAGGGATATTATAGACGTTCCACTTTTTATCGCCGGGATTAATTCTTTCGGGACAATGGACAATATCGAAGTCAACTCCTGCCTGCATTCCCGATTCTTCCAGTATTGGCTTTACTATTTCCTCGCAAACGCCTGGATTAATTGTTGACTCAATCATTACAACCTGTCCTTTTTTCAAATATTTCAGGATTGTCCGGCTGGAACTTTCCACAGGTTCCAAATCAGGTGAGTAATCATGACGGACGGGGGTAGGCACACAAACTATGTATAAATCAGAACCGTTAATGATTTCAGATTTGAAGGAAATATCAAAATTTACGGTTTTCAGGTCTTCGGCGCATTGTTCGTCATCGATTGGACAAATACGGTTTTTGATTTTTTTGATTTTCTCTTCATTCATATCGTAACCGACAATTTCAACATCCGTCATCTTTGATATAGCACAAGCAAGCGGTAATCCGACATATCCCAATCCGATTACGGATACCTTATTTATTTTATAATTTTCAGAATAATGTAACATTTTAGCGATTTTCAAAATTAACAAACAACAAAATTAATAATAAAATACTCAGATTCGTATATTAAAGATTGGAAAGTTGATTTTTTTGGTGAATATAAGGAAAATATTTCCAACTAAGAGTCCTATTTAAAAATCAAAAATTGAATTCCAAAGTACAACTTTGGAATTAGTAAGCCCTTGATATATCTCATTCCAAAATTCCGATTTAGGAATGTAATTTTCCCTAAAATACTTTTCAGAGTGGATTCAATATTGATTCATTTCTGTGGATGTAACAGTGTTAAAGACAGAAGAATGTCATTCGTAAGCGAAGTGAAGAATCCAGACCAGTATTGGGACTGGATTCTTCACTTCGCTTACGAATGACATTCTTCTATTCTAAAACATAAACATTAAAAATTTATATAGAACAAAAAAATCTTAAATATTACAATAATATCAATCCTCATCGATTATTAAATTCGAATCATTTAATAGCAACTCTTCCTTCGATATTTCAGAAGTTTCGGGTACTACTACTTTTCCATCAGATATAAATTGACTCAACTCATCGTAAGTTATTGAATGGTGTTTGGATAACTCACTATTATAAAGATAAACAATATCCTTGAACACATCAACTTTAGTAATTTTAGAAATACCGTCAGAAAATTCTACGGTTGAATTAAGCGGAGGATATTTTTGAAATGCATCGGAATAGGTGTCATATTCGAAGAGCAGGCAACATTTAAGCCTGCCGCAATTGCCCGACAGTTTCGATACATTGTTGGATAACTGCTGCACCCGGGCATGTTCGAGTGTAACATGGCAAAAATCATATAAAAAGAGCGAGCAGCAAATATTATTACCGCAGCAACCAATGCCGTTGCCCAATCGTTTGGTTTCTTCGCGAGTGCTGATTTGGCGCAACTCTATGCGAGTCTTGAATAATCTTGCAAGCTCCTTAACCAATTCACGGAAATCAATCCTCATAGGAGCAGTAAAATATATGGTAAGCCTTTGACGGTCATATTGCCATTCAGCGTCAGCTACCTTCATATCCAAATCGAATTGCTTGACCAATTCTTTTGCCTTACGAATAATAGCCAATTCCTCGGTTGAGTTCCTGATATATTTTTCTATATCTTTAGAGGAAGCAGGGCAGATAATCTTTTGTTTTATTTCTTTGCCGGCATAGCATAGCCGGTGTTTTTCACCGGCAACACCACCGACAGATGCTATTACCCCTATATCGGTTCCGTTTTCGGATTCGACAAGTACATAATCATTAACATTGAGCAAAAGCATATCTTCGTTTGAATACAGTCCCAAACGACTGCCTTTAAAGCGAACCTCGACAACGGGTGATTCTTCGAAGCCATTCTCTTTGTATTTTAATTCTGCGACACTGAAACAGTATTTAGAGTTATTATTACCACATCCACAACTGCTTCCGTTATTATCCGATTGTTTGTCTTTGCAATAATTCTGGCTTATTTCCTGCGTAATTTTTCCATTCGGAGTTATATCTAATTTGCTATCCTCTCTTGCTTCAACAATCAGTTCTTCTAAATCATTAAATTTATCCATTTTATAAATAACTCGTTTTGATAAAAATATTTATTTTTCATTCTTATGGTGGGTTCTAAAAATTCAATTTAGGCTGTCATTCTGAGCGAAGCGAAGAATCTATCTTGTTGATTTTAAAGAAAACTGGATTCTTCGCTTCGCTCAGATCCTTATAATAATATAAAATCATTTAAAGTGAAAAAAAATCTTAATCCCCACTGGAGAGTAGATTATGGGGTGTTATTTTTGAAATAGTTAACATAGTGTATATCCTATATCTAAACTGCCTGCCCAAGGAATATTCTCCTGATATTCAAAAATAGGGCAAGCATTACTAATTGCAAATTTACATTTCTTCTTAACATTGTTGCGGCTTTTTCGACTTCTCCGATAGCGCCAATATAATCCGAATTTTGAAAATTCTTTGCGAATTTATTCAAAACTTCTTCCTGGTCAATATTGATTAATCTTTCCATTGTTTCCAGATTCGAAATAATATAAGCATCTCTTAACCAGGTAAGCATAAATTCAAGCATTGTCTCAGATTTCTTTTTATCTTTTTCCTTAACAATTATTTCAATTTTTCCGAGCAATTCCGCCCTGAAATTTCGTTTTTTCAAAGATGTTCGCAGGAGGTCAATAACATCATTTCTTTTTTGCCTGATTTCTTCATTGCTGAATTCCATTGCTTTTTGATAAGAACCCTGGGAAAATGCTGCAATTATCTTAGCGTCCTCCGTCTTTATATTATGTCGTGTATGCAATGCACTTGCTATATCCTCATCGGAAGCCTGCTGGCAATGTATTTGCTGGCAACGGGATAATATGGTTTGCAAAAGTACATTCTGCTTGCTCGTGGTCAGGATGATGGTAATATTTTCATTAGGTTCTTCAAGGGTTTTCAGGAAAGCATTGGCAGCTTCAAAAGTCATTTCCTCAGCCCGTGTGATTAAAACAAATCTTCTTCCGTCGGATGATGATAAAGACAAATTTTTCTTGATATCGCGGATTGAATTGATTTTTATCTGGTTTGCTCCTGGAAGCGAAATTCTATGGTAATAATTTTCAGCTTTCATTGCCAATTGTTCGCGGATTTCTTCCATTTGCTCATCGGTCATTTTTGCAAGCGTAGAACTATCCTTACTATCAGAGCCTTTACCCGTAGGCAAAGAAAAAATCACGGTTAAATTGGAACTGCTTAACTTATTAAATTGAAGACATGAGGAACATTCCCCGCAGGAGTCGGCAGTAGTTTCGGATATAAGTGGTTTTTTGCAATTAGCCAGCCTGGCAAACTCAATAGCCAAGCCGTCTTTTCCCAATCCTTCCATTCCCCAAAAACAATATGCACCGGCGTATCTGTTTTCCAAAAAAGCCCTTTGCAAAATCTTCTTTTCCCTTTGAAGCCCTATGATTCTATCCCAAGCCAATTGTTCCCCAACTTGTGAAAATTGTAACAATTAATTTACTAAACTTTTTCCCATTTAACTAATCAATTTTACAATTTACAAATTTCTTTCACTTGCTAATTGCTGATTTTACCTTGTTGTATTCAACTTGTAGCAGTTCTTCTTCGAAAATACTTAATTCTTTCTTTCTGCGAGCCATTGCAATGCGAGCTACTTCTATTGCACGTTCGAACTGAAATAGCTTATCCTGGGCATTACCGCCCCAGCAAAATGAACTGATACTTGCAGGAAGAAAACCGGTATCATACAAATTGGCTGATACTCCGGCTATTGTACCGGTGGTGAATTGTGTATTTATTGCAGATTTGGTATGGTCGCCGCAAATCAATCCGAGAAACATCCTTCCGGTATTGACAGCTTTATTGGGAAATCGTATTTTTATGGATGAATATGTATTTTTCAAATCAGAATTGTTAGTATCAGCCCCGAGATTGACCCATTCTCCTAAAAAAGAATGTCCCAAAAAGCCTTCATGTTGTTTATTGGAATATCCCTGAAAGATTGAGTTTTCAATCTCCCCCCCAACCTTGCAATTGGGTCCTATTGCTGTATTCTCATAAATCTTTGCGCCGGTTTTAATTTTCGTATCTTTCCCGATGTAACAAGGACCAATAATAGTTGAATTTGGATATATTGTTGCACCACTATCAATGACTATTTCACCACCCTCGGCTATCAGTGCAACGCAAGGCATTATCTTAACATTTTCACCGATGAATATTTTTGATGCCTCGAGTGATGAAACGCCTTTGAATTGAGCTTCGTCAAATTTTTTGAAATTATTATTTAAAAGCTGCCTGTCAGAATCAATCTCACAACCGACAAAATCCAAAATATCCCAGACATAATTGATTCGAATCACGCTTTTCAATTCAATAGAATGGACATTGTCCGATGAATACTCATTGCCTAAATCAATTGATTGATTCTTTGATTCAGGATAGTATGCAGCAAAAGCATTACCATTATTTACAAATTTGCATGGTTCGGCGCTTTCTTTGCTTTTTGAAAATTCTGCAAAAGCTGAATTCATCTGATTAAACAATTCTGAAGTGAAAAGGATATTCCCATCGATTGATAAAACATTACCTGTTCGCTTTTCAGGATTATTAGATTCATATCGTTGGAGAAATGAATCCAAATGGGTTTTTCTTGTGGAATAGAAAATGATATTAGTAGGCTGAAGCCTCTTAATAATCTTTTCATATAGCATCAAAGCCCCGCAACGGAGCTCCCATACCGCATGAAGAACAGAAAACGGATAAAAATCTTCCGTCTCGATTGGTTCTTTTATAATAACTGTATTTATTTTCATAACAATATGCTTATTTGACGGCAACCAATTCAATTTCGAAGTAAAGAGTAGCATTGGGAGGTATTTTGCCACCTCCGGCACCACGTTCACCGTATCCCAGTGCTGGTGGAATAACTAATTTTCTTTTTCCTCCAACCTGCATACCTGTAATTCCTTCTTCAATACCAGAAATTATTTCACCATTACCGATAGTAAACGGCAGAGGATTAGATGAGCTTGAACGGTCAAAAACTGCTCCGTTTTCAAGTGTTCCCGTGTAATTAATAATGACTCTCTTGCCGGATTTAGCGGTTTCTCCGGTTCCTTCAATCAAATCGATATATTTCAATCCCGTCGAAGTCACCTTCCATTCAGGCACCTTCATTGTCGTACTGCCTTGCGGAGCGCTCGAGCAGCTTACGGCAAGAATTGAAAAAATAAGTATTGTTATTATTTTTAAATATGTTTTCAAACTACCCAATCAGCTTTTTATTTTTCAGGATTGATTTAATAAATCCTATAAACAACGGATGCCCCGTAACGGCACGGGATTTCAACTCAGGATGGAACTGAACTCCCACAAACCATGGATGATTCTTCAATTCGATAATCTCAACTAATTTCCCATCGGGTGATATACCGCTGAATGTCATTCCGGATTTCTCCAATACCGGACGGAAATGATTATTAATCTCATAACGATGGCGATGCCTTTCGGAAATTTCACTTGTATTATATGCTTTGTATGCATTGGTACCTGTAATTAAATTGCAGGGATAGGCTCCTAATCTCATTGTTCCGCCTTTATCCTTGATTTTCTTCTGCTCATCCATCAAATCTATAACATTAAAGTCGTTTACCAAAAATTCGGATGAATGAGCTTCGGGCATATTACAAAGATTCCTTGCAAATTCTATTACTGCACACTGCAAACCGAGACAAATCCCGAAGAAAGGAATTTTGTTTTCCCGCACATAATTAATTGATATAATTTTACCATCTATACCGCGATTACCAAATCCGGGACCAACCAATATTCCATCTAAACCTTCCATCTGAGCCTGAATATTATCTTCGGTTATGTCCTCAGAATTTCTTAATTCTACCTTTACTTTCGTATTATTAATCGAGCCGGCATGAACAAATGCTTCAAGAATACTTTTATAAGAATCCCTGTATTTGGTGTATTTCCCTACCAAACCAACAGTAATTTCATGTTTTGGATGTCTGATTCGATTAACAAAATTACGCCATGTATCTATTTCCAATTCTTTGCTGGGCATTTCCAATTTCTTCAGGACAAGTTCTTCCAGGTTACTCTTGGCGTAAAGAAGCGGCACTTCATAAATTGTTGATTCTACATCCAAAGCTTCTATTACGGCATCTTCATGTACGTTGCAAAACAATGCTATTTTGGTACGCATTTCTTTTCCCAACTTCTGCTCACACCGGCATAACAGAATATCAGGTTTGATTCCGAATTCCATAAGGGCTTTAACTGAGTGCTGGGTTGGTTTTGTTTTCATCTCACCCGCAGATTTAATATAAGGAACGTAAGTGAGATGAATGTTCAGAACATTATTGGAGCCAAGCTCGAGCCATAATTGACGTTGAGCCTCGAGAAACGGTAATGATTCAATATCTCCAACCGTTCCGCCAATTTCAATCAAAATAAAATCAAATTGACCGTCGAAAGTCCTGAACCTGCGCTTGATTTCATCTGTGATATGAGGAATTACCTGCACTGTTTTGCCAAGATAATGCCCTTTCCTCTCCTTGGTTATCACTTCGTAATAAACCTGTCCGGCTGTAGTATTATTTTTACGTTTTAAGGATTGGTTAAGAAAACGTTCATAATGCCCCAAATCGAGGTCGGTCTCTGCACCGTCGTCGGTTACGTAAACTTCGCCATGCTGGAAAGGATTCATCGTACCGGGGTCAACATTGATGTAAGGGTCGAATTTCATCATAGTAACGGTGAAACCCCGCTGTTTCAATAACAATCCAAGCGATGATGATGCGATGCCTTTTCCAAGGGAGGATAATACTCCGCCGGTTATAAAAATAAATTTGGAATGTTTATCCTGACCTTGGTCACTAATCATAATTTACCTGTAGGTTAATGTCAATTTTCAAATTTCCAAAGTTAGCTAAATTTAATGAAAATATGAAACCTATTTTTAGTTAGTAACCAATTTGTAATGAAATTGTCTGAACCTTGATTATTAGATTAATTGTCTGAACCTTGATTTTCTTGATTAAAGGATTAAAGGCATGATTTGAATTAAAATTAACCATTGACCATTGACCATTGACCATTGACCATTGACCATTAACCATTGACCATTGACCATTGACCATTGACCATTGACCATT
>JAERMQ010000010.1 GCA_016844745.1 Ignavibacteria bacterium
TAAAAAGCAGAACTGAACCGCCGACAGGGACTAACAGGAGTATCTGTCAAATCGCCCTACGGTGCTTTATTCTAAGGAATAAGGTGTTGAACGGAATAGGGAAAAGGTAAATAGAGATTTATCAGATGAGAGTATAAGAGTTGAACGCAAGTGAACTGTTGATGAGGTGTCGAAATTGATATAGACAGTATCAGAAACCTAAATATCTTAATCTATTTAGGGACAAGCAACGTGGTAACCTGAGAGAAATATTGACGTTGTTGGTACTCGGCATAAAGACAGCAAGACTTATACTTGGGCTTAGAAACGGAACTTGGGAAGCCAACTATTGATGAAAGGACTTCACTTGACAGTCTTAAAATTGTAGAACAACTTGACAAGAGGATGATTTTCGAGGAAAAGACAAAGACTCAACCCATAAGCAAAGAAATATGGCTTTGTGGTATAGAATCTGTCAAGAAGAGCCGTATGAGGGGAGACTTTCAAGTACGGTTCTGTGAGAGGCTTGGGGTGAAACTCCCCTTGCCTACTCGACGCAAAATAATTATTGGGAAGAAAAATGATTTACGAACAAGGATTAACGATTTATGATTTACGAATTATAACTTTAAACTTTTTGCTTTCTTCACAAATCAAAAATCGTTAATCCTTATTCGTTATTTTCTAATTGCTTACATCTTCACAAATCAAAAATCGTTAATCCTTGTTCGTAAATCCTTCAATATGGTCAATGTTTAATTAAGAAGCCTTCGGAAGGTTAAATCTTTTAAAATGAAAAAAACCGGTGAATATTGGTGAACAATGGTGAATCAAAGTGCAATTTGAGAATGATCTAATTTGAAAATTTGAAAATGAAAATAAATAGTAGACCGTCAGCTAATATCAGTATTATTATGACGTTGCGTGCAACGTCTCTACTAAAAAATTATTCTAATTCCATGGAAACGCGTTGTTGCCTGCGTGCAGCTTTAAGTCTTGAGAGGCGTTTTTCTACCGAAGGTTTCATAAATGCGGTTCGTTTTTTATATTCGCGGAGGATTCCACTTCTTTCATATTTTTTCTTGAAACGCCTTATGGCGCGGTCGATATTTTCATTGGTTTGAATGGTAACGCCTATCACTTTGAGCTCACCTTAAATTGTTTATAATATTATTGTAAATTTTCGATTAAACGTTTTTCGTTATTTTTTTCAAAATGAACGATGATGGATTTCCCACCAGTGCTTGTAACTTCTTTTGAGCGCACAATACCCACGTCGTCCCATTTGGAATGGAAGATAACGTCTCCGATTTGGTATTCATCCCCCGGGCTGTATTTCCGGGCGTCTTCCCGCGAAATATGCACCACAGCTTTTGACCTATCGGAATCTGCTTCGATTGAATCGAGATTGACAAGCTGCGAATGACGGCTGCGAGTGCAGCGTGCCCATTGATGCCTGCCCTTTTCGGTTTCTATCGGTTCACCGATTAATTCGTGTTTCGTCTCCTTCATCAGGAAGGGAGAATACAACGTTATGTATTTTGCTCTACGAGATCTTTTTCTACCAGCCATATATATCTCTTTCATAAAGAGAGAAAAAAAAAGCTAACAAAATTACGGAAATTTTTTGGAATAACCAAATTTTAATTTATTCAGAGGATTTGTAGAGACGTTGCATGGTTTTTCGACATATCTCTTATCGACAACATTAGGAGGCTGTCTCAAAAGTAAAATTTTAATCAACAAGCAGGGATGCTTGTTCTACTTAATTATTGATATTAAAGTAGGTCAAACATCCTTGTTTGACAATTTATCATCAAATACATTCTTTTGAGACAATCTCAAATAATTAAAATCAAATATATGAAAACAGAATCGAATAAATTATCCAGATAACTATTGCGATTCCGATAGTTAAAGCAGACCATCCGAATACCCTCAATGCACGCATAGCAAACGGACTTGCCGGAAGTGTAATCATTTCTTCCAACGTTCCTTCGGCAACAGCATTTTGATATTCGACGGGACGGTCGAATTTAAATTCTTCCAATGTCATATAACCGGTGAATACAACGGTATCCATCGGGAATTTCTCCGGACGAAAGTGAGTATTGAAAAAGTGTACCGTAAAGATAAATCCTGCAGCAAGCAAGGCTTCGTCGCTATGAACGATTGTAGCAATATTGAGAAGCGAACCCGGTAATAGCTTTGTAAAGAATCCTGGGAACCACAACATCATACCGGTTGAACCTATTATGAAAACTCCCCAGAAAACAGCGAAGTAATCGAATTTTTCCCAATAGGTCCAACGACCATATTCGGGCCGACGACCAATTCCTAAGAACCATTTAACCGAGCTTACCAAATCTATCAAATCCTTCATGTTGAACATCATCGAATCGCGACCGAAAACGAGATTCTTCCATGTACCGAACTCAGGTTTCTTGCGTTTAATCAAATCATAAACATGTACCAGGAACACAAATATTAGCAATAAAGCTGCAGAACGATGGATTAATCCTGCGGTTTCTACTCCACCAATAACATTAACAACCCATGAGGAAAAACCAGTATATGCGAATTTCAATATCATACCTGTGGCTGCTAAAGCCAAAAAGCTAATCACCATGCAAATATGCAAGGCTCTGTTGAGCGGTTTGAATCGGGTAATTAATATGTCTTTGTCTTCTTCATTTTCACATACCCTGGTTTTGTGCATTCTTCTTATCTGAAGCGCTTTCGGCAGCCACATCAAAGTATGTAACCAGGAAAAGGCAAATACCGTAAGGAGAAGCGTTGTCATAGCCCAAAATGTATAATACAGCCAGGGATATTTATCCGGGTCATGATGAGTTGCATGTGTAAAATATCCTGCAAAGCGTTTGCTAGCTCCTTTATGGCATTTTTGGCAAGTTGTTAGTACATTATTACGGCTTAAATGCGAATTAAGATTAGTAGCAGGTAATATATCATGCGAACCGTGGCAGTCGTGGCATTTTGCGGTACGTGAAGCTCCGAGCCTCGATGCCTTACCATGGTAGGTATCGAAGTAAGTATTGGAAATTTGCTGATGACATTTACCGCAAGACATCATAATATGCAGCCGGAAACTGTCCTGATGGGTTGATTCTATTGTATGAGATAAGTGGCAATCGTTGCAGCCGGGCAGTTTTTTATCCGTTTTTGTATTGAACTCCTTCGAGTGAATACTGTTCTTATAAATTTCATTAATCCCATAATGGCAGGTTCCGCATGTATTGGGAATGTTCTTAGGATTGATACTCGATTCAGGGTCGGTTTTCGGTAATTCCCGATGAGCTGTATGGCATCCGGTGCAGGTAGCCGTAACGGTTAATCCGCTTTTAAACAAACCTTTACCATGAATGCTTTCCCTGTATTTATCGACAATTTGATGGCTTTTCATCTCAGAAGCGATTCTAACAGCAGCTTTTTTGCCTTCTAAGTGGCATTTTCCGCAAAGCCCGGGAATATTTTGAGAGAAAACCGGGGATTTTGGGTCGCGCCTGTCTAAAATATTATGTGTACCATGACATTCCTTGCATGTTGGCGCCATTGTATCACCCCGAACGAGCAACTTACCATGAATTGATTTATTGTATTCGTCGCCAACTTTATCGTGGCAGGATGCGCAATTCACCTGTTGAGTAATTGTTGCGCAAGGTCTTTTTGTTGATGGTGTCAGATTCGAGTGGCATTGAGTGCAATTTATTTTTTTATGCATCGAGTGTCCAACAACGTTAGTATCAATATATAATGAAATCCCTGTTTTCGATGAGACTAACATTTTATTCTGATGGCATTTCATGCACTCGGAGTTCGACATTCCCTGTAAGTAGAAAACTTTACGTGCTTTATGGGGTTGATGGCAGTCCACACAGGATGGCAAGATATGCGCTTCCTTCTCCCATCGTTTGCCGTCGATAACTTTCTGGTGAACTTCTTCGATTTTACCGTGGCATTTGGTGCAGGTGCCGGCTATTTTACTCCTCGAAATCGAAGAGCGGCTGTCGGTATGGGGGAGAATTAAATGTGATGAATGGCACGATGCGCAGGTTGCAGTCACGGTTAAGCCCTTTTTCATCAAGCCTTCGCCGTGAATGCTCTCAGTATAATTTTCTAGAATATGAGTTTGAGGAATATTTCTCTGCAACTGAACTTTCGAGCCTTCACGGTGGCAGCGTCCACATAGGAATGGTATTTTCAGCGCCGATACAACCGACTGAGGGTCGTTATTCTTTGTAATTTGATGATTACCATGGCAATCTTGGCAAAGCGGCGCTAAGGGGTCTTTTTTAATTGCGGCTTTACCGTGCAATCCTTCAGAATAAAGGCGGTTTGCTTCGGTATGGCATTTGCCTGCGCCGCTGCAAGAAGCTTTGCCAACTTTAATTTCGTCATGTGGCAGGTCTTTGCCGGCTAAGTCTGCATGGCAATCCACGCAACCTGTTTTAAAGTGAACAGAGCCGGCAAGTTTTTTCTCATCAACGAAATTATAACCCGGTTTCGGCTTTTTACCCTTAACGTTAGGAGTCATGTCTTTCATCGTCAACAGAACACCATGACAGAGGAGACATTCATCATTATCCGGTGTTGACTTAAATCCGTAGGATAACAAAGCTGCAATAATGACTAAGAAAATCAAACCCGCTGCAGTTAGTATGGGAATTGCATTTTTACCTATTTTGTATTTCATTTTAATAATGCTACATTTAAATTTATTAGTTGATATTACTTTCTTTATTTAGTCAATGTTAAAAATTTCACAATAATTACAAAGAAATCGTATTTCCCTCTAATTAATATGAAAATTCTAAATAAACAAAAAAAATCAAAATCAGAAGAAAAACCCCCTAACCCCCTTTGAAAAAAGGGGGAATAATTTATTCCCCCTTTTTCAAAGGGGGTTAGGGGGTTTTTCTTCGTTTTTTAATAATCTGAAAATAATTAATTTTTATAAATTTTAAATTTAATTTCAATTATATACAAAAAACCCGTTCCCGTGGAAAACGCCACCGGGAACGAGTTTTAAATAAAATTACTTGCCTTCGGCAGGTTTTGGTTCTGCCGGTTTGGCTTCTTCTTTCAAGGATTCCAGCCATGCTGTAAGGGTAGCAAGGTCAGCATCATCTCCCTTGAACGATACAGGATGCTTTTTACCTTCAATATCTACCTCTTTTTTCAGATATTTCGTAAAATAATCTGCTATTTTTTCTTTGCCGATAGCGGATAATTCCGGAGCTTTAGTATCCTTCTTTTTACATTCAATACCTTGTGAATTTACAAAATGACACATATTGCATTTGGCATCAACGAAAATGGTTTTTCCATCCTTTTTGGCGGCGTCCTGAGCGTTGGCGCCCAAACCGATAAATAGCGCTGCAGCAAATACAACCGATAAAATCATTAATTTTTTCATTTTTCGTTTCTCCGAATTTTGTCAATAAATTGTTAATTATAATTAATAATACGTTTATTTAAAAATTATTTTCATAATAGCTCAATCAAGTAGCTGTGGTTGTCTCAAAAGTTAAAAAATGGAAGAATGTCATTCTGAACGTAGTGAAGAATCCAGTCCCAATTACGACACTGGATTCTTCACTACGTTCAGAATGACATTCTTATTGACTTTTGAGACAGTCTCATTATTAGAACTACCTTATACATAAATTATGAGTGTGCCCCCCTTAACTTTAGACTCATAAGTCTTTAAATCAGTTACCTTTTGACCGGCTGTTTCGGCAACTTTACCGGGAGGATCCTTGGCTAAGTTAAATTTAGCGCTGTGAAGCGGACATACTAATGGTTCTCCAAGATTTAATGGAACTCCCTGATGGGTGCAATTTGCCGCAACGATGATGTATTCGGTAGAACTTTTTCTTGCAATAGCTAATCGTAAGGTATAAGTTTTACCTTCTACGGTGTAAGAAAAATTATCAATAACTGCACCTCCGTCTGCTCCTAAATTGGGGTATTTGGATAAATCTATATCAATTGAAGTCGGTGGGGGTGGTGGATTGAAAATGTATTGGTCGTTTTCGCAGGAGCATAGCAATGAAGAGAACGAGGTAAATGCTAATCCGGCTCCTAACAATGCACCGGCTGATTTCAGGAATTCCCTTCTTTCTTCTATATGTACGCACATTTTATCTTTATTTTCCATTTTTATTTTGCCTTTCATTTATGTCAGTAAAATTTCTTTATAATTTTAAGACAATTCTTAATTAAATTAGTTTAATAATATTAATAATACAGATGGAGTTGAATTGCCCACTGTGTCATATATGACGGCAGCATTTCATTTTGGAAATACCTGTATTCTGCAAGCAAGTCAACACTCGGCAGCAAGATAGCATGTGCGCCAACGGTGAAAGTATTCAAACGGTAAGATTTACTTGCATCAACTTCCCTTCCGATTGCATGCTCTGCCCTAAAGAATGGAATTAATGATTCCAGAAGATAATAATTGAATTCAGCCAAATATGCTATAGTCAATCGACCATCTTTCTTTTTTGAGTATGCCATTTCCGTCATTACTGCATATTTATCTGAAATACCGAAATTGGCAAATACGCTTGTATAGTAGAAGTCGCTATTGAGAAGACCCATTCCTCCGAAAAATCCTACCATATTCCATGGCAATTTTGGAGTAAAAAATAATCTTCCAACCATCGAAACAGAACCGGAATCAACTATGGATTTTTGAACTACTTCACGTTTTGTGTCGTAAGTACCCTGGTCTTTTTTCACAGTAGCAGGGAAAACAGCCAAGTTATCTGCCTTGAATGCTCCAACAGATAAACCCAGCCATTCAATTGTTTCATAATCAATCTGGGCTCCCCATTCGGCATAATCATCCGGTATGACAGGCATATATGAACGGGAAGAAGGGGTATTGCGGGTTAGAATTGTATGGTCATCATATTTAGTGCCTAATGTTGGTTGGAAGAACCCTACCCTTAATTGCGGCAATGATTCGGAAGGGCGGAAATATAAACTTGCTGCATATCTCTGCTGGCTTGTATAGCGGTGAGTTTTTTCCAAATCATATGCTGCATTATACCCTGCTTCAAGTTCAAGCCATTCAACCGGTTTTATTGAAAGGTATGGTATAGCCTGCATAATAAAATTTCCTCTTTCGGTTTTTCTTCCTACACTGAATTCATTATCGGAAGGAGCGCTGAATTTTGCTGATTGATAGCGGAAATCAAGTCCTGCTGTTATCATTCCATCGAACCATGTATTAGTGCTTGTTACAATATCAAATACACTACCCAATCCGATTTTAGAGGGATTTATCAGCCCCATATCTTTGCGGGACAGCCAACCGGGACCGCTTCTAGCGCCGCCGCCCTGGACGTTTATATGACATGACTGGCATTTCGTTCCGTAGGTCATCAGTATCGAATACTGCGGACGTGCCAGCACGCTGCCAATGCAGCCAATTGAGATTAGAATTATCAGGAATACTTTTTTCATGCTTTTCCTCTTATTGTTTTTATTTAGTTAGCTAAAAAGTATCATTTTTTTTATAAATTAATTAATATAACCAATGTAAATTACGACAAATATTATTTTTTAGTAAACTTAATTTTAATATTGTAAACAAGTGTTTTTAATGTTCCAATCACTCTTCAATTCATCCGATGACTGAAAGTCATCGGATGAATATTAAATAAAAAAGGGCTTCTAAGTATGAAACCTATAGAAGCCCTTTTTGTATAAAAAATATTATTCTTATTGAACGCCGAAGAATGTCTTCAATCCGGCGACAATACTCTTAATCATAGTTGGGTTATGAGCGCCGTTGCTGCGGTCTTTTGCTACATGTAAGTAGTTAATCATTGCAGTAATGGTGTCAGTACCGACATATTTAGGTCCTGTTGTGCTTGCTTTAACATATTCGCCGACAACAAAATAGGTTCCGTCGGGATGGAAAGCCTGTGAAGTGTCTAACAATCCGAGGTCAATAATTTTTCTCCTGATTTTTACTATGTCAGCAGCGATTGCTTTTGAATTAACTGCATCAAGTAAAACCTTCTTTGAATGGCAGGAATTGCAATTAGCATTGAAATCAGCAGTGCTCATTCTCTGGTATGATGCTTGTGTCATCTGGAAATAATGACCTCCGCCACCAATTCCAAAGTTTGTAGTATCAACGCCCATGTGGCAGGTAACGCAGCCTTTGGCAAGTTTATCTGCATGAGGATTATTATCTGCTGTTCCATAAGTTACGCCAGCCATTGGGGGAATACCGATTGCAGAAACTATATTTGCAATAATACCATAATGCGGTCCTACGCGTGAGTATCCGCTCGTGCTTCTTGCTATTGAGTCGAATCCCGCCATTAATTTGGAGGGTGTGCGGGTGATTGTTCTGGACTGATGGCATTTTGCACAAAGATTTCCCGAACCTTTAAAATCAAAAGTAGCAGGGTCGGTTGCTAATTTTTGAAGCATAGGAACAGCTTGTGTCCATCTTAATGCAAAGTCGGTCGAATCATACTTTGTATGAATGAAATGACAGGTACGGCAAGTAATAGGTGTCGGATAATCATAATTAGTTGGGGTGTTGGTTCCATTCGCGGAAGCAGATGCGAAACCATCACCGCTATGACAACCACCGCATGAACCGACTCTGTTTGCTTCTTCAATCCAAACTTCGCCTTCGCCATGTAACGATAATTTGTATTGGTACCATTTAGTATAAAAATCCTGATTTGCATTGTTATGGCAAGCCTGGCATGGTTTGGAACCATCAACACCATCTTTGCCGTTAGCACCGGCAGCGCCGGCTAAACCGTCTTTACCTGCGGGCCCAGCGGGACCTTCGCATGAAGATAGAAATAAGCCAATTGCGAAAAGAGCAATAGCTAAGGTTAAGAAAAATTTTGAGTTAAACGATTTCATAATTACTCCTTAAATAATTTAATAATATATTATAAACAAAACAAATTTAAAAATGTAAATTTTTTTATATTTTCATTCGTAATAAGTCGAAGAAAATAAACCACTTAAATTATTTCAAAAAACATTAAGTTCTTAAGTACAACTAAATTTTCAATTAGACAAACAATTACGATTCCAAAATAATATAGATTTTAATACAGTGCAAATATTTTTTTGGGTTTGTCATCGTAAAAGTAGTAAAATTAACCACTTGTAAAAGAGATAAAAAAGTCTGTAAATAACCTGTTGTTATTTATTTCACACTAATTTAAAATTTAGATTCAACTAATCAACAACTTCGTAAATACAAAAGAAATCATTATCTTAAAAAATATTTAATATTATCCTAATTTTAATTATTTTTGAAATGCTTTTGTATCACAAAATTGTTATTAATAAAATCATTTTTAGTTTAATGATAATTAATAACTGGAATGAGTAAGAGCGAAAAATGTTATTTGATAGATTTAATGAATGTTGTTCCTGAGAATGAGGCATTGTCAATCTGTCAAAATGGAAGAATGTCATTCTGAGCGAAGCGAAGAATCCATATTGTGCATTGGGACTGGATTCTTCGCTTCGCTCAGAATGACATTCTTCTTGACTTTAGACTAAATACCGAATTTAGAAATGATAATTTCCAATTATTTAAAACATAAAATTATTAATTTATAAGATATTAAATTCACGGCAACAATATGATATTCAACTTTAGAACCATATTATCAATTTCTTTGGTGTTGTTGTTTTCAGCAGTTCGAGTTTTTGCACAGAAAAATGAAGTTTGCTTAGACTGCCACAAAGACCCTGATATTACAACCGAGCGCAAAGGGAAAACAATTTCTTTGAGTGTCAATCACCAAGAGCTATTACGCTCGCCTCATGCAAAATTAAAATGCGTGCAATGCCACGTGAACTTCGACCCGGAAGCGTTCCCACATAAGGAAAAAATCGAACCGGTCAATTGCTTAAGCTGCCATGCAAATGCACCTGCTAAGCACTACTTTCATCCGACGGGAGCGTTGACAAAAGCTCAAAGCGCATCCATGCCAAAATTCTTCGATTGCAAATCCTGCCATGGCAGGCATGATATTATATTCCCGAAAAATCGAGGCGTTAATATGCAAGCATCCAAGGTAACTGAAACCTGTGGAAACTGTCATAAAAATATTTATATCGAACTTTTAAAATCCGAACATTACAAGGCACAAGGTAAAAAAGATGTCACTCCACCGAATTGTGTGATATGCCATACAAACCATATTACCAAAGGATTCGGATTGTCTCCTGCGGAATTAAAAGCCAATCAGGAAAAGCTATGCCTATCCTGCCACCGGTTCGAACCCGGAGCTAAGAAAGTAAGCCCCGCTTCGATGATAAAATACGAAACCGGCAACCATGGCTCGCGTACGATAAAAGGAATTAATGAGGCTGCCGGTTGTGTGGATTGCCATGGCGGACATAATCTTCATAAATCTGAAATGCTGGAACCTAAAGTTCATAAATACAAAGTACCGAATATTTGCAGCAAGTGCCATGTTGCTGTATCTGCTGAATACAAGAGTTCGATTCACGGTATATCGCTTCTAAAAAAAGATATGGATACACCGGGTTGTACTTATTGCCATGGTGAACATAATCCCAAACCAATACCTTATGTTCCGAATTCTGTTTTTCAGGAGACAAAAATTAAAAGAGAAGTTGTAATTAAAAATAAAATGATTTATTGCATTTCCTGTCATTCGAATGAAACGCTTATGAAGAAAAACGGCAGGAAGACAATTGCAGCAGCCCATAATTGGCTGCAAAACCGGGAAAGGCACTGGGAGGTTCTTCGCTGCGTCGATTGTCATTCTTCCTCGGATGCACATTCTTTGTCTCACAATATTCTTCCAAAATCGAAAACTCCACGAAATTGTGAGGATTGCCATGAGCAAAATTCTGTCCTGATGACTAAAATGTACAAACAGAAAAAAATCATGGCTCGTGAAAAAAGCGGAATAATCGCCGGTATTCTTAACAGTACTGCTTATGTTAACGGTACGACCCGGAATTTGTTTTTGGAAATTGTGACTTTCGTAATTATAGGCTTGACAATATTTGCAGCATTATTTCATACGATGCTACGCATATATTTCCGCAGGGGAGGTAAAAAATGAGGAAAATAACATTATATCCGTTTTGGCTCAGATTCTGGCACTGGCTCAATGCACTATTATTTTTAACTTTGATAATTTCGGGAATATTTTTACATTATTTAGAGGCAAATCCTCTACATTCGCAATTCCAGTTAGCAATATTTACACATAATGCATCAGGAGTCCTGTTATCATTTATTTACATTTTTTATGTAATCAGGTCTATTACATCCGGTAACATTCGCAGTTATATACCTAAATTTCGAGGTCTTCCAAGCAGATTCTTTATTCAAATAAGATATTACCTGATAGGAATACTAAACAAAGAACCCAAACCATTTCATCCGACCGAGAATGAGAGATTCAATCCATTGCAGCAGCTTTTTTATTTGGCAGTAATGTTCATCTTTATGCCGGTTGTGATAATTACTGGCTGGTCATTACTACTTCCGGAACTTTCACCGGATGAGTTTCTGGGTTTGGGTGGTATATACCCTATGGCTGTTATACATATTATAGCATCGCTTATACTGACAATCTTCTTCGTGATGCATGTTTATCTTGGTTCAACCGGAAAAAGTGTCATGGATTTGTTTAAATCCATGTGGCGGGGATGGAGACTAGTAGAAGAGCATGAAGAGCGGGAAATGGAACAGGCTTATGCTCTGGAAATGGAGAGAAGGAGAAAAAAGAAAAAATTCATGCCTGTTGTCTTCTATAATCCCTTGACAATGGGAGGCGCTCTTCTCTCTCTTATCAGTTTTGTAGCAATTTTATTTTTAATGGCGCTTGAATATTTCAATCACAACACAAAAGCTTATGTAGGAATAATCACATTTGTAATTCTGCCTGGAATATTAATGATAGGCGTGTTGCTTGTTATTATTGGAGCTTTCAAGGAACACAGGCGTCTTTTAGCCGGTGAAAATCCCGATAAGCAATTGCCTGTAATCGATTTGAATAATCCAAAGCATCAAATTGCAACGATTGTATTTTCCGTTCTAACAATCCTGATTTTAACAGTAACGGTTATCAGTAGTTTTAAAGCTTATGAATATACCGATTCTGATGAATTTTGCGGAACAATATGCCATCAGGTAATGCATCCGGAATTCCTGGCTTATCAGAACTCGCCACATTCACGAGTACATTGCGTAAAATGCCACATCGGTCCGGGCGCCAAATGGTTTGTCAAAGCAAAGATTTCAGGTTTATACCAGGTTTATTCTGTATTATTTAACAAATTCTCGCGCCCGATACCAACTCCAATCGAGGGATTACGTCCTGCTCAACAAACTTGCGAGCAATGCCATTGGCCTAAGCATTTCTATGGTGAGAAGAAGATAACTTTCGATTTTTATACAACTGATGAAAAGAATTCGGGTACTAAGTTATCAATGATTCTTAAAACAGGAGGTGGCTCACCCGAACACGGCTACAGCGAAGGTATCCACTATCACATGAATATTCTCAACGAAATGACATATTATCCGGCTGATGAGTTCCGTCAGGATATACCTGTTGTCTTTGCTAAAAATTTACAAACCGGCAAGGTAACCGAATACAGAAGTACTGAATCTAAAATCAATTTTGATACACTGAAACAGGAAAATTTTCGCATTATGGATTGTATCGACTGCCATAACAGACCCTCGCATATTTACCATCAACCCAACAAAATAGTTAATACTTATCTGACTCAGGGAAAAATTGATACTACCCTGCCATATATTAAAAATCTATCGGTTCAGGCTGTAGAGTCTCAGGTTAAGAACAAATTGACCGCATACAATGAAATAAAAACATTTATATGGAAATTTTATGAATCCAACTATCCTAAGGTTTTTACAGAAAAAAAAGAAGGTTTGGAGAAAAGTGTAAATAATATTCATAAAATTTATAGTGAGAATTATTACCCTGAAATGAAGGTATCATGGAGAAAATTCTCGAATAATATAGGACATTTATATGGCGCTGGCTGCTTCAGATGCCATGATGGCAAGCATAAAAGCCCTGAGGGTAAAGTTATATCAATGGATTGCAATTTGTGCCATGTAATAATAGACCAAAAAGCTCCAAACGGACAGAAAAATACCTTTGATGAGAATGGTAATATTAATTTTATACATCCCGGCGGAATGAATGATTTTATATCAGGGAAGCCATGCTTTAAATGCCATGGAGTAAGACGCTGATTTGGATTTCAGGGAAAAGTGGAGTAATTTGATTTTTTGAATTAGTAAAAAAAAGTTATGAAAAATTTTGCATTAACGGGAGCAGCAGGATACATAGCCCCACGTCACCTGCAGGCGATTAAGGATACCGGCAATAGATTAATTGCTGCGGCAGACCCACACGATTCCGTTGGAGTGCTTGACCGCTGGTTCCCGAATGCCAGTTTTTTTACTGAAATAGAACGATTCGACCGCCACCTTGAAAAGCTGCGCCGGTATTCTCCCGAAGATAAAGTTCATTACCTGAGTGTATGCTCTCCAAATCATCTGCATGATGCCCAGATAAGATTAGCACTGCGATTAGGCGCCGATGCCATTTGCGAAAAGCCTTTAGTGCTTAAGCCATCAAATCTCGATACCCTGAAAGAAATCGAACGGGAGACAGGGGGGAAGATTTTTAATATCCTGCAATTGAGGGTTCATCCTGCTTTGATAGACCTGAAAAACAAATTATCCTCTAAACCGAATATTGAAAAACACAATGTAGTTCTTTCCTATATCACTTCCCGTGGTCCCTGGTACAGGTATTCATGGAAGGGGAATGAGGAAAAATCCGGTGGCATTGCAACAAATATCGGCATTCACTTTTTCGATTTGTTGATTTGGTTTTTCGGCAGTGTGCAAAAAACCGAAGTTCATTTGAATAATCCCGATAAAATGAGCGGCTTCATCGAACTCGAAAACGCGAATGTAAGCTGGTACCTTTCTATTGACCGGAATGAACTGCCGCAGCAAGCTGTAGAGAAGAACCAGACTACTTTCCGCTCAATTACAATTGACGGCAGCGAGGTAGAATTTACCGAAGGCTTTACGGATTTACATACTTCGGTTTATGCTGAAATTCTTGCCGGTCGCGGCTTTGGTATTGAGGATGCGCGCCCTTCAATCGAGTTGGTTTACAATCTCAGAGGTTCGAAAATTATTGAAAAACCTGAATTGAAGCACCCGTTTTTGTGATTTTATATTTTTAAACTTCAAACATGAATGTCATTCCTACGAATGAGGTTGTGTGAAAATTTATATTAAATTCCAAATAAACAAAATGAAGAACCTCACCCTAACCCTCTCCAAAGGAGAGGGAATAATCAATTCCCTCTCCTTTGGAGAGGGTTAGGGTGAGGTTCTTCATTCGACTTTCACACAACCTCGAATACAGGAATGACTTTTTTTCTTCGTTATCAAAATACATCATGAAACCTAAAACAATTTTGTCATTGGAACAGGCTCTCACCCTGCCTTACGCAACTCAACGATTCGTACAATTGGGATGGCGGGTTATTCGCATCGAGTCCAATTCTTTCGGTGGCGACCCCAATCGTTACATCGGTAATAATATCGGCTTCGACGATGTCCATTCGTACTTTGTAGCTCCGAACGTTGGCAAAGAAGCCATCACACTGAATCTTAAAGCAAAGGAAGGACAGGCTCTATTAAAAAAAATCATACATGAATTGAAAGTCGATATATTCATGTGCAATACATTGCCTGTTCGCTATAAGCAGCTTGGAATTGATTTCGATTCCCTTAAAGAAGCCAACCCGAATATTATCTGGTGCGGTATTTCAGCTATGGGACCGGATTACCCTGATGTTGCAGGTTACGACCCGGCGCTTCAGGCTATGTTAGGTTTCATGCACCTGACCGGCGAAGCTGACCGCGACCCACTCCTTTGTGGTCTGCCGATTGTTGACCTGAAAGCAGGCGACGAAGCCTTTGCCCAGGTACTTTTGGCATTAGCCGAGCAACGGGATACAAGCGGTGGTAAGGAAATTTTTATTTCAATGACGCAATGCCTTGCTACATGGCTTATAACTACTTTACCGGAATTGGCTTTGAATCCTGATGACAAAGATAAGTTTACACGCTGCGGGAATGAGCATAGGAGCTTTATTCCCTGCAACTGCTATCCTACAAAAGATGGCTATATTTATATTGCTATTGGCAGCGACCAGCAATGGGAGAAGTTCTGTCATATTCCCGGATTCGAGCATGCTGCAACTCCCGAACGAAAGACCAATGCCGGACGCAAAAAGGAAAAGGATAATATCTACGAAGATATCCGCCAAGGCGCCAGCAACTATACAACCGAGGCATTATTGGAAATCTGCCGTGAGCACAATCTCGTCGTTGCGCCTATTAACACGGTTAAGGATGTGGCTACGCAGGAATTCGTTACGAAGAATTTCATTAAAATGCAACTGCCTTCAGGCGAGCAAGCTAATTTATTCCCTGCGCCTATTAATACTGATTTTCTCGATTCAAAGAACATGACACTTGAGTTCCCGCCGCATTTGGGCGAGCACAATTCCAAAATACTGCATGAAGTCGGACTCAATGATTCGGAAATTGAGGAGTTGAAAATTCGAGGGATTATTTAATTGTCAATTGTTAATTGTTAATGAAAAATGAACAAAATGAGTCATTTTGGTACCGGTTTTTTGCATTTTTTTTTATTTGCACCATTTTCAAATTGCACCTATTTTCACTCTTTTTCTACGCTTTTCTACGTTTTTTTTATTTTTTTTGAGGTGAAAAATAAAGAACCTTATTTCTAACTTATTACCTCAGTAGAATTGTACAAAAGAACTATTGTACCTTATTACCTTATTTTTGCTGCAGTATTCGAATTATTTTTTTAACACAAAGGTCACAAAGGCTAGCACAAAGGTCACAAAGTTTCTGGTACCACCATTTCAAAGAACGCTTCCTTGCAAAAATAATAAGAGCGGATGAATCAGCTTAAAAATGATTTGGAAATGATTTGGAAAAGAAAGACAGGCGTTGTATGGAAAATATAGCATGAGATAAGGATGAAAGTTATTCAATAATTTAATCCCTGACGGGATAACCATTCTTTGCCGGGTTTTATTAGCTACTAATATTTAATCCTTACAGGATAAAGAAAAATTATTAATTCTTCTATCCCGATAGGGATTAAATTATGGTAGCAATATCATTAAACCGCAGAATCTTTATCCCGACAGGGATTAAATTATGGTAGCAATATCATTAAACCGCAGAATCTTTATCCCGTCAGGGATTAAATTATTGTTTGGAATTCGGGTATTTTAAAAATGGTCTGGAAATGATTTGGAAATGGATATTGGTCATACTAGAATTTTATGACATAATTAATCGTGATTTGAAGAGAAATTATTTTTTTGAATTTGTCAATATTATATCAACCTCACCAGGTTTCATTGATTTATCTCCATAAAGTTTTGTTTGAGTCTTTGTATCAATTTTCAATGGTTTTTCAATAATTTGAACAGCATGTTTTTTAAAATGCTTTTTAAGTATTTCAAGGGTTGAATTGAAAGTAAATTCCCTTTTATCTGTCCGAACATAAATTGTACTTTTACGTTTCATTAATTTTGCACATAATCCGAATACATTATCAAGTAAATAGTAGTATTCCAGTTTATTAGAGAATCTTCTTTTATATTTATCCTCTAATGTTTGTGGATTTTCATCACCTCCCAACAACCATAATCTTAGCCACTGATCAGCGTGATAATCAGTAATTGAAAAGTAAGGTGGTGATGTAAATAACAATGAAAACTTGATACAATTGAGTTGTGCTTTTTCGGTTATTGAATTTAATTCAATGGAACTATCTCCAAATATTACATAACTTTCAGTTATTTGTGGTTTCCCTTTATCAAAACGCCAATTTATTTTATTTAAAATAAATTCACATGGATTTATTTTGGGCGGAGTTATCATATTATTTTTCTTCCACCATTGAACTGAATAATTCATTCCCATTGATTTAGTCATTCTCATTTGGTTCGATAAACCATCACCTAATTTCCCATGTAGATAGACCAAAAGAATTGACATTAAGGTTGCATCTACATCATTATTCCGCCAATCCAGATTATATCTTGCAGATAATAAAAACTTTAAAACTTCATCACAATAACAAAAACGGTAAAATTCTGGCATTTTTTCAATTTCATTTTGGTAAAGTTTTCTGTTACCAAATACTTCAAGTAATCGGTCAATCACTTCTTCTTTATCTGCTGGATGAAGTTTTACAGTTCCAAATAACCATCCGACAGGATTAATTTCAATACCTAAACTATTTCTACCTAAAACACCTCCTGCATAAATGCTGCTACATCTACCAGCAAAAGGGTCAATAATATAATCACCCGGATTTGAATATTTATCAACAACTTCAAATGCAAATTCTAAAGGGAACATTGCATAGTAAGGCCCGAACCTTGCCCACCTTGCTTCAGCAGTTTTAAATCCTTTTGTAATTATATTTGTTTTTAACATTCTTTTGATTTTTCTCTAATTTCTTTTGCAATATCTTCAAAAATTCTTTTCCCTAAATTTAAGGGGATAGCAGCTTCTGAATGCGCTGAAACAAGTGGTGATACTGAATTTGGATACCTGCTTGAGACCAGTTGATCAAGTAACTGCATTACATCGGCAAGACGAGAAAATTGGTCGGGTTTTGCAGTTTTTAAATTCTTTTGATAATTAGTAAAAAATGCAACAACTGGAACAAGTTTTTGTCCAGATAATGTTTTATAAAAAAATTTTCTTCCAAAATATGTATCTTGACCATAGGGTTTTTTACTATCTGAAAATATAATATTTCTTTTAATATAATCATCATTTAGAAGAAGAGCAGATTGTGCCGGAAATTTATTAGAAATACCATCTTTTGTTGTATCAATGTCTATAAAATGATTAAAAAATGTACCTGATTTCTCGATTCCAATAATAATTAAATCTTGTCCATTAATTTGTTTCTGCAAGTTATTTATACGTATAAGTTCTTCTTCAATAACTTTTGTAAGCCAAGATGAAGTACTGAAAACAGCTAATGGACCATCCATAAAAAATGCAACTCTTCGAAGTGTTGATAACCAACCTTTTTTTTCAAAAGCTCTTAGAATATGAACAAGCCAAAGTTTTTCAATTGTAGACATTATTTGACCAAACATCTCTCCATTGGAACCGCCAGGATTCATAAGTTCATGTAGTCTTAAAGCATCAGAAGAAAATAAGGATTCACCACTTTTATTACAAATATATTCCCCAATTCCATAAGTCATTTCATCTTCTTCGAAACCATCTATCGGACTTTTCGGTCTTTGACCAGTATCATTATTAATTTTTAATTTCAAAAGCTCTTCGAATGTGTCAAGCAAAGTTTCTCCATCTGTGAAAATGACATTACTCTTCAGTTCTTCGAATAATGTTCTTCTTAATGATGCTTTTGCATTTCGTTCTGAATCAAGTATAACGTTAAAACCTGGGAAAACACTTTCAATTGTTGAGGCTTTTTCTGTCTCTCTAAATTTTTTAGGACTTATAAATTCATCATGTTCGAGCTCTTTGACAAGTTTTAAATCAATTAGAACTGAAGCTATTGTAACATAACCAAATTCAGCCCCAGGGAATCCATTTTCTGCTTTTGCAACAAGATAGCTTCCATCAATTGCTAAAACCAAATCGGGTAGTTGGATGCTAAGAGTTAAGTCTTCCTTTTTAGTGATTGAAAATTCAAATTCGTCATTTTCTTCTTCTTGATGCCGAATTTTTAATCGATTGTGTAATGCTTTTACTTTTTCACTTTCAAGTAACCTTCTCAATGGCTCGTAACATGCAAATTCTCCTTCAAATCCCATAATTTATACCTCAAATTTATCAACCTGAACTGGAATAACAAATGGATTACTTAGCGTCTTTATCCTTAAAAAGCCTTTGTCCTGCGCACGTCGGATAGACAATTCGAAATCGTTAAAATCATAATATTTACAAATTTCTTTAGTTTCATCTGTATTGTTTAGATGGGCTATAAACCAATTAGCTGTATTTTTTAAAATATTTCTTTGAATACTACTAACTTCCTGTGTAGTATAAACCATGCCTATGCGATACTTAGCGCCTTCCTTAGCTGTCCGTACCCAAATTTCAGAAAGGTCTAATTCATTACCGGCAGGTAATATGTTATGTGCTTCTTCAATATAAACCAAAATCTCTGGTATATTAATAATACCTTGGATAAATTGCTTTTGATTTTCCCTGAATATTTTAGTCATTATTCTGTTGGCAGAAGATTTATTTAATTCAGGTTCTCCACTTGATTGGTCAATGATAACAAGTTTACCTTCAACAAGATGTGTGTAAATATCTTATGCATAATCTTGATTAGTATCTGAACTATGTTGCACAGCCGCTTTCCCAATTTTTCGTGTACCATTTGCGTATTGGAACATTCCAATTATTTTTTTCAAATCTTCATCAGCCCATCTATCTCCAGAACCGCCTGTTCTGGTTACATAAGTTGATTCAAATGCTTGATATCCACTTTCTCTATCTCTTATAAATTTGTCTAATGATTCAAAAGCATTAGCAAGTTGCCCCCATGAAGGATTTGAATTTGAAAATATTTGTGCTGCAGATTGATATTCAGTGGTATTAACACTTGTGCTTGTTTGCATTGAATGAAGTAGTTGCTGATTGAAAAGGTTGTGAGTACTTGCTCTCAAAGTATTTGGAACTGAAAAACCTGCTCTTGCTAGAACAGAGCGATAAGCTAATACTCGTCTGTTATATCTGGTTGATGCGCTTCTGTCCTCTTGGTCGGGTTCTTCAAAGGCAACTTGTAAAAAGTTTTTAATATAGGTTGATCCATCTTCTGAAAGAATCATATCAATAATTTCTTTTCCGATTTGAAGATTTTCATCTAAATAAAAATTGAGCAACATTAAAATTCTGTTCGGGTCACTTGGGTGTGGTGTGATTCCGTAAGTAACTAATTCATTTTCTCTCTTAGAATTTGTAATTAATTTCCAGATATTCTTCAATGCGTTGTTATTATCCTGAACATTTTCGTTTGCATACTCTCCATTTGGATCAAAAATAATTTGACCAATTCGTAAAGGTTTGTCTTCATTTTTTTTAGGTGTTCGCAATTCAAATACTGATTTAGCAATAATTTTTGTAGTGTTTGATTTACCTGTTCTTGTCATTCCAAACAAAGCTGATTTTTGACTTAACAGGTCAGCAGGATAAATGAACACAGGAACATCATCTATTTGTTGATACTTCCTGTTTGTTGATGCGTAACGAACATAACCAAGTTTTACTGTTTCTGTATTTTCATATTTATTTCTATGTTCTTGTTTATTTAAGGGGTCGCAATAGTTGACAATTTTTTCAAGTGCTTTTGCATTAGGTTTGTAAACCTTCAAACCTCTATTGGGGTAATAGTTTGAAATATCACTACCAAATTTCAAATTTAATGGAGCTTCTTCATTTTCTGGATCTTTTTCCAAATAAAAAGTTCCAATGATTCTACATTCTACTCCAGCATATCCTAACAATACTCTTGTCTTAGCATCCATAGCTCCATCACTGTCCCAATGTTTGTCCGTTTCTCCGGATACTCGTTCGGCCGTTTCAACTCTAATTCTTTCGGCTTCTTTATCTTGTGGCAATGGAGCACTGTCCATAACTCTTAGTAGAATTAGAGATGTATCTTCAGATTTAAAATCCAATTCATTCAATTTACTAGGATCTACTCTGGTTGCTATAAGAAAACTTAGGCTTGGTATTCCACCAACTTTTTTTCTTTCACTATCATGTATGATAACTCTAGCTGATTCATAATTAATTGAATATAATTCTCCAACATATTGATGTTCTTGAATTAATTTTTGAAACCATTGTTGGGTTTCATTCTTTTTATCTCTCGTTAAACTTTGATTGATGCCTTGTTCAATACTCATAATCAATCCTTTTTATTTGATGAATTAAAGTTATATAGATAATTACCAATATTAATACAAAACTACCAAATTTTCCTCTTTAAAATTTACAAAATATTTACACTTATTGCCCATCCCAAAATTTATTTTGCCGATAAACGTTTAATTATTATTATTAAGTTTGTTCTTATAATTATAAATTGATGATTATGCTAAAACAAAAGACTCTCTTTCGCCTTATTAGGCTGTCCCTGATAATTACCATCATTTGTTCTTCTTTTACAATTGCATCCGCCAAAGGCACAAGACCTTTCGGCTATGTCGATGCAATGAAATTCGATATGCTCCAGCATTCAATTATTTCCGATGACGGCAATTGGGTTGGGTATTCGACCGCTCCCGACAGGGGTGACGGAAAAGGTTTTATCCGCTCTACTTATGATTCAACTTTGTATAAGGTCGAGAGAGGGGCTAATCCCCAGATTTCAAAATCTTCCAAATGGGCTGCTTTTACTGTAAAACCAAAAGCGATGGAAGTTGAAAATGCCGAATCGGATAAAGATAAACCCAAAAACAGCCTGGCTATTATGAAGCTTTCAGACGGTTCGGTAACTCAAATTGAAAATATCGAGTCTTATAAATTTTCAAACGATTCAAAATGGCTTGCTATTAAACCTTACTCCGAGCCGGATACTAAGGATGCCAAGGATACTAAAAATGCCGGGAAAAAGTCGAAAAAGAAAGAAACCGGCTTCGAAGTCAGGTTGAGGCATTTGGAAAGCGGCACCGATATTACTTTGCAGAATGTGCTTGAATTCGAATTCGACTCTACTGCCGATTACTTCTTCTATTCAATATCGGAAAAATCAGGTAAGAAAAACGGATTGTTCTATCGGGATTTGCATAAAGAGTTCTGTCCCGAAGTGAAAATCGATGCCCAGGAGAATTTTGTCTATTGTAATTTAGAATGGAACACGAGAAAACGAATTTTAGCATACTCTGCCGAAAAAGCTGATTCAACCGGAGAAATCAAGAGCTATGGGATTTGGCTTTGGGACACGACATCAACAAAACCAAAGGAGATTGTTACCCAGACTTCATTAAAAAAGGATTGGTATATTCCCCGCAAAAACGAACTTAAATGGACAACCGATGGCGAAAGGCTATTCTTTGGTATTAAACCTGAATGGGAGCGCTACGGCAATGATAAAGAAAAAATTAAATTCACAAAAGATAATTATTATGATGTGGATTCTATTATGTCCAAGGCAGAAATTTATATCTGGCATCCCGATGACCCGCGCATTATGACAAACCAGCGCACAATCTGGAAGGATGTAAAAGACCGAACATATCAGAGCGTATATCATCTGGATAAACAAAAATTCGTTCAACTTGCCGATACATCGCTTAATGAAGTAAATTTTTCAGAGAGCAAAACTTTTACAATAGGATATGATGAGAATCCGTATTTGCGCGAAAGTACCTGGGACCCTGGATATCAGGATGTTTATCTCGTGAATGTAAATGATGGTTCTAAGCGAAAACTATTAACGAAAATGAACGAAAATGCTTACCTGTCGCCTTTGGGAGGCTATTTGGTATATTTTACCAATCCGCATTGGTTTATGTACAAAATCCATCGTGATACTACAATTAATCTGACCGCAAGATTTCCTGACCCATTTTATGATGAGGATAATGATGTTCCGGCGCCGCCACAATCTTATGGAATAGCCGGTTGGCTGGAAAATGATGAAGCAGTTCTGATTTATGATAAGTTTGATATTTACAAATTCTTTTCCATCAGTGATTATGGTGAGTTTGCAAATATCACGGTAGCTGACGGCAGAGAAAATAATGTTACCCTAAGAATTGTAAGGTTAGATAAGGAAAAAAAATTCTTTAGTAAGAAAGAACAGTTTCTCTTATCAGGATTCCATAATAAAAAGAAATGGCGTGGAATCTTTGCTCATGACCAAAGAATTATGGGTATGAATCCGCTCAAAATGGAGGAGATGAGATATAATGTTATCGCAAAGGCTAAGAATGCAAACGTATTTCTATATTCAAAAGAACTCTATAATTTGTATCCCGATTTATGGGTATCCGATTCTTTGTTCGATAAGGGAACAAAAATTACGGATTTTGGCTCACAATTAAGCGACTTTAATTGGGGGGCAGCGCACCTGGTCGAATGGACAACTGAAAAAGGCAAGCAATTGCAAGGTTATTACGTCTTACCGGATAATTATGATTCTACTAAGCGTTATCCTGTTTTGATGTACTTCTATGAACGATTTTCAGACATGTTTTATAATTTTATGACTCCCAGAATCCATCACAGGCCATGCTATCCTATTTATACAGGTTCAGGATATGTTATTTTCATTCCGGATATTAAGTACGATTCAGGCAGACCCGGCTACGATGCCACAGATGCTCTTACAACCGGTGCAAAAAAACTAATTGAGATAGGCATAGCCGATTCTAATGCAATTGGAATTCAGGGACATTCATGGGGTGGATACGAAACTGTTTTTGCTATTACCCAGACTAATATGTTTAAAGCGGCAAGCGCCGGAGCGCCTGTCGGGAACATGACCAGCGCTTACAGCGGTATCCGGCTTGAATCCGGTCTTGCACGACAAATGCAGTATGAAAAACAGCAAAGCCGCATTGGTGGTACTTTATGGGATTCGCTGTCGAATTATATTAACAATTCGTTTGTTTTCAAAGCGCCGCAGATGAATACTCCACTCCTGATAATGTTCGGTGATGTCGACCCGATGGTACCGTGGCAGCAGGGACAGGAAATTTATCTTGCCGCCCGACGTCTCAATAAAAATTGTATTTTCTTGCAATACGAAAACGAGCCACATTGGCCCAATCGCTACCAGAACCGTGTGGATTATTCGGTTAAGATGAAAGAATTCTTCGACCATTATTTATTGGGCAAACCTGCGCCGGAGTGGATGGTTAAAGGAAAGGCGTTTAAAGGGGAATGAATCTAATTATGAATTATGAATTATGAATTATGAATTATAAATTATAAGTAATAAATTATAAGTAATAAATTATAAATTATAAGTAATAAATTATAAGTAATAAGTAATAAGTAATGAATTATAAGTATTGAATTAATAAAATAGAATTAATTATAAATCGTTTGGATAATTTGTAAATAATATATAGGTATCTTGATGTTGATAGAATATATAAATGAAGCAATGAACTTTGCTAAGTATGAAATCATTGATGATGATGAACCTTATTATGGTGAAATACCAATTTTAAAGGGAGTATGGGCTACCGGCAAAACATTGGAAGAATGTCGAAGAAATCTTATTGAAGTTATCGAGGGTTGGTTAATTGTAAGTATTAAAACAGGGATTGAAATTCCGATTATACAAAATAAGAAAATTGATGTGTTTGATTATGAGGATATAACAGCTTAATGCCTCATCTGACACCTGTTTCAAGAAAAGATTTGATTAAAAAATTAATCTCAATAGGATTTACGGGTCCTTTTTCAGGAGGTAAACATTCTTACTTGTTAAAAGATGATATCCGTCTAACTTTACCCAATCCTCATAAAAATGAAATAGGAATTGATTTACTTCAAAGAATACTTAAACAGGTAGATATTTCTAAAGAAGATTGGATGAATGTATGATGAATACTAATTAAGTAATATTCAATTTTATTTGATTATATTTTTGTTTTTTTAAATTTGCCTATTATTATTTATAAGCTAAAAATTAATGAAGAGGGAAAAAGATGCTTACAAAAGAAACAGTAAATCAAACAATGAATCAACTTTCTGATACTTTTTCAATTGATGAATTAATCGATAAACTGATATTCGTAGAAAAGGTTAAGAATGGTTTAGAGCAATCAAATAAAGGATTAATTTTTTCAAAAAATGAAGCTAAGGAAAAATTAAGCAAATGGTTGAAGTAAATTGGACCGAAGAAGCCCTGGAAGATTTACATAAAATAGGTGATTATATCGAGACTGAGTCTTCAAAATTCGCTATTTTAACTATTGAAACCCTGTTTTACTCAACCGAGATTCTTGAATCTTCACCACAAGCAGGGAGAGTTGTCCCCGAATTTCAAAAAAATTGGTTAAGGGAATTAATACGGGGAAATTATCGAATAGTATATCGTATTGTAGGTAAAAAAAGGATTGATATTTTAACGGTACATCATTCTAAAAGATTATTATCTAATAATCCTTTTTTACAAGACCTATAGGAGGTTATTTAAAGTCAAAAATTCTATTTACTTTTTCTTATAATATTTTTCATATTCTTCATTTGTGATTGGTTTTATTTGAGTTCCAGTTCTAGCTTCATATCTTGTCAAATAAATTTCAATTGATTTTATTTCCCAAGGATTAAAATAATAAGGATAATTATCAATTGCTGCATATCCATAATAATTACTTTTATTTTGAACACTGATAAATTTTGTTGTATTCCCAAATCCTTGATGAACTGATGATTCATATAAAATTTCAATTCTTGGTAGAATGGATTTATTTGAAGAATTCAAATCTAAATTATTTGTAAAATAAAGGGTAGCAATAACACTGGTAGTGATAATACCAATTATTCCGAATATCGAAATAATTATCAATATTAATTTTTTACCTTTACTCATAAGATGTCTTTTTACATCATGAAGAACATTGTCTGAACTATGATTTATTTGATTTTTTTGATTAGTATGATTAAAAAATCATTTTTATCATTGAAATCACAAAAATCACAGTTCAGACAAATAGAAGCATCATCAGACCTCTACACATCAATATTTACAATCCAGCCGTATTTATCTTCGATTTCGCCGTATTGAATACCTGAAATAGTATCATATAATTTTTGTGCTATAGGACCAATTTGTCTCTGGTTTATTTCTATATCCAAACCTCGATAAGTTAGCAATCCAACAGGTGAAATAACTGCAGCAGTTCCGGTTCCGAAGACCTCCTGCAATGTTCCGTGCTTATGAGCATCGAATACTTCATCGATAGTAATTTGCCGTTCAGAGACTTTCATACCCCACTCGCGTGCAAGAGTCAGGGCAGAATCGCGAGTTACACCATCCAGTATAGTACCATGGTCGAGCGGAGGTGTAATAATTTCATCATCAATAATAAACATTATATTCATTGCCCCCACTTCGTCGATAAAATCACGGGTCACGGCATCGAGCCATAGAACCTGAGCATAACCGAGCTTTTTAGCTTTTTCTCCTGCAAGGAGGGAGGCGGCATAATTTGCTGCGGTCTTAGCCGAACCGAGTCCACCGCGGACAGCCCTTGAATATTCGCTCGATACTAATATTTTAACAGGTGCTAATCCCTCGGGATAGTACGATGCGACAGGAGAAGTCATTATTATTAATCTGTAAATATCAGAAACATGAACACCGAGAAAGTTTCCATTACCGTACGCAAGCGGTCTTATATATAGTGAGTGACCACGTTTTTTCGGAACAAATTCACGGTCAACTTTGATTAATTCGACCATTGCTTCTAATAAATGCTTTTCATCATATTCCGGAATACAAACTCTTGCGCCGGAATGATTTAGTCTTGCTGCGTTTTTATCGGCTCTGAATAAGTTAACTCCGCCATTGACGGAACGGAACGCCTTCAATCCCTCGAAAATTGTCTGACCATAATGCAAAGTACACATCGAGGGTTCCATCGGCATTGGACCATAAGGCACTATTTTGCCATTATCCCAGCTTTTACCATCATGGTCGGATATAAAAATGTGGTCGGAAAAATAAACACCGAAACTTAGCTTATCCCAATTAACTAATCCTAATCTGCTTTTATCGGTTCTTGTTACGGGTATATTACTCATAAAAATTCCTTATTTTTTCACAATTAAATCTAAAAATCATAGCTTGTATCCAAATCCCGCGGAATACCGTTAAGGGAGTTGATGTCATCGTTCAAATCTTTATTCAGGTGTCCGTATTTTTTTATTAAATTTTCTGCTGCGGCATAATCGCCTGTAGCCTCTATAGTCAGAACAATTCTTGCAAGTTCTTTAACTTTTTCAAAGAATTTTTCTTCATTAATAATAATTTTTCCGGTACTGGATTTAATAATAATGCCATTTTCTTTAAGGAAATTTAACTGAATTAAATTTGCAGTACCATGTGCATCTGCGCCAAACCTGATTGAGCGATAAAGTCCGGCAATATATGTTACCATAGATTTCTTAACAGCTTCCCTGGGTTTGGAATTCATATCGAGCAAATGCTTATGATTGTACATTCCAACGATGTCTGCTTTTGTTTCTTCGATTGCCGAATAAAGTTCTTTCATTGCTTTTCGAACGCTGAGATTATCATTACCGTAAACGTAATTACGTCCTAATGTATGAGAGACTTCATGCAATACAACGAAACTTGTAAATGCCGATTTATCAACGAATGGCAGAAGCGATGGGTCAAGCAACCTTTCGGCTATTGGTTTAACTATCAAATCAAACTTGGCTTCCATCATATTTTTGAAAATAAGTTTCTTAGCTCCTTTTGCTTTTATTACTTCGGGGTCGTTCGGCAGTGAAGTTGCAATTGTTTTTACACTTTTCTGGCAATCACCACCGAAATACACCACATTCATTATAGCAATAATATTCGATAATCCGCCTGCAGACTCACGGATATATTTTCTATCATAAGGAAGCTTGAATTCGAAGTTATCAATAAGTTCGGTAAAGTATTCCAGTTCTTTGGTAGCTTCATTATCACGTACACAAACAATAGCTTCGTAGGCAGTTTTATAATTAAATAATCCGTCCTCGTAATTTTCAATTGGTCCGATTACAATTTCAATCGGATTGTTTTTCATCGTCATCCAATCCATATCGCTTTCGAAATAATTGTCCGTTTTAATGGCTTTGGCTCTCAATGTAAGATAATGTTTGAAATCCGGGTCATCTGTATATCCTGCACATTCTTCCAATTTATTGGCGAGTGCATGGACTTCGGGATAATAAGTATTAAAGGGAATTGCCTTAAACTTATCTCCATCCCTGGCAACAACCGTATATGGACTTTCAAGCTGTTCTTTTTCGCCCGGATTAGCAGCAACATATTTCTCGAATTCATCTTTGGTCATATCCTGCGGATAAAAATTTGATACTACCGGTTTACGCAATGGTCCTTTACCGTAGAAACGCTCTTCATCGAATATGCGGTCGTAAGGACCATAATTTAACAAAACGTATTTATAAAGCTCTTTGGCTCTCGGTATTTTTGATGTTTTCAGTTCTTCCCGAACGGATATTGCATCAGGACTCGTCTGCCGCCAGAATATTTCATCTGCCAATCGACCGGCATCACATAGTTTCTGGATTAGAATTATTTGTTTATTACTCAACGAACTCAAATCTGCCTTGATTTTGACGGGAGCAAATTCGGAAAGTCGTTGCTGTAGTTTATCTGTGGGACCTTTGGCAGCTTTTCCTTTTGGCGCTTTTGGCAGATTCTGTGCCTCCGTTGTTATATTTGATAACATAACTAATACGAACAGTAAAATTATTGTTTTCATAAGATTTTCTCCTTCGATAATCAATTAAATTATCATATTTAAAAAAAATCAATGTCAAAACTAAATAAAATCTATTAATATTTCCGAAATATCTTTGACATCAACGTTTTCTTCTTCATTTTTTGCCTTGACTCCATCAGAAAGCATAGTCAGGCAGAATGGACAATTTATTCCAATCGTTTTGGCTCCCGTTGCCAACAATTCTTCAGTTCGTTCTATATTTACACGTTTGCCGACTGTCTCTTCCATAAACATTTGCGCACCGCCGGCTCCGCAGCATAAGCCTTTATCGCCACAGCGCGGGGGTTCGATAATATTAATTCCCGGTACAAAACCTAATGTCTGCCTTGGTGGTGAGATAATTTTGTTATATCTGCTCAAATAACATGAATCGTGATAAACTACATTGAGTTTTTCTTTTGCCGGTTTACTGATTTTCAGCCGTTCTTCGTCCAATAACTGAAATAAATATTGGCTGTGATGCAGCACTTCATAATTCCCACCGAAATCGGGATATTCATTTTTAAGTGTGTTGAAGCAATGTGGACATGCAGTAACAATTTTCTTAATATTATATCCATTCATTGTTTCAACATTTGCCTTAATTAAAGTATCTGCTAAATATTCATTACCGGAGCGGCGTGCAACATCGCCATTGCACTTCTCTTCGCTGCCAAGTATAGCAAAGTTAACTCCTGCGCTTTGCATCAGCTTTGCCAAGGCAACCGATACTTTTTTATTCCGGTCGTCAAAACTTCCTGCACAGCCGACCCAAAATAACACATCAAAATCAGGCTTCCCGGCTGCTAATGGAACGCCAAGCCCTGATGCCCAATCTGCCCGCTCGGATGCAGGGAAAGCCCAGGGAGAACCGTTATTCTCCATGCTGGTAAAGGCAGATTGAAGTAAAGGAGGGAAGTTCGATTCCATCATGACAAGGGAGCGCCTCATACCTACGATAACCGGAACGTGTTCGATAGTTACGGGACATTCCTGCATACAGGCGCCACATGTAGTACATTGCCATAATGCCTCGATATCTTCATATTCCCCGACTAATTTTTTATCGAGAATACATCTTTCCGCTTCAGTAGGTTGATATTCATTGTTTTTCTGGATTTTTCTTATTATATGAGCTGCATCCTTTGTCCTTTGCCTTACCTGTACTATTATTTCCCGTGGAGAAAGCTGTTTCCCGGTGATATGAGCCGGGCAAACATCCGTACAGCGTCCGCAATGAGTACAGCTATAACCGTCGAATATCGATTTCCATGACATATCATCAATGTCAACAATTCCGAACTTCTCTACTCCTTCCTGCTCGAAATCAATTTTTTCCAGCCGATTTGTTGGAATTTCGGGAGTGAAAAAAACATTATGAATAGATGTATAAACATGCAAATGCTTGGAAAAAGGCAAGTAATTTATAAAGGTAAGAATACCGAGAATATGCAGCCACCAGAATATTTCGTACCATATTTGTGCTGTGGACTGGGAAATACCGGATTCTACAGTGTAGTCAGATGTTAGTGGTTTGGTTTTATGGTTACTTATGTGGCTAACCGGTGAAATCAATCCGGCAATATATCCGGAAAACGGCATCCAATTTATGTATATATCCTGTTGCTGTTTTTTTGAATTTCCCTCCGGTGGCTTGTCCCAAAGCGGCTTTTCAATTTTCTCTTTATCCTGATGGGATAAACCTGAAGATTCAATATCACTGTTCACAATTAAAAACGAATTTTGAAGAAGTAAGCCTGATACAATTATGAATATCGACAAAAGGACAATAATAGCGTCCTTTATTTCGTATTTATCTCCTTGTAGCCTTGGAATTTTAATAACGTATCTTCGGATAAGAGATATTATTACTGATACTATTACAATAACACAAAATATATCGGTAAATAAATTTATATATTTATTAATTGAGCCTAAGAATGAGTATGGATGTTCGATTCCGAAGCCTTCAAGTACTGATTGGAATGCAGAAAACAGCAGGACTAAAAATCCCCAGAATATACCGACATGTACGAAGCCCGCAACGGGGTCGCGGAACAGGCGGGTTTGACCGAATGCTACGATAAGCATGTGTTTGATTCTACGAAGTTGATTATCCCATCGTTTATCTGGTCGACCAACCTTTAAATCATCATAAAGCCTTTTTAAATTCGTATATAAGTATGTTAAGGAAATTATAAATACCAATATAAAAATTATATTTTTTGTAGCCATTTGACTTCATTCCTAATATAATAGTTAATAAGTTCAAATCCTTATTTGCAACAAAAGCAACTTAATAAATATTTGTCTTAATTGAAAGATTAGAAATCGGGAATTAAATTTTTTACTGACAAAATAAATATTCTGTAACCACTTTTATAAGTAAAAATATTGAAACCATTCAGCAGGTAGGAATATCGAACAAGGATTAACGATTTAAGATTTTAGAAGAAAGGGAAAAGGGAAAAGGGAAAAGGGAAAAGGGAAAAGGGAAAAGGGAAAAAAAAGTAATGCAATTAAATGAGTAATTTTACTCGGATGGCATCAAAAGTCATTTATATAATTATAAATCAAAAATCGTTAATCCTTGTTCTTAAATCATTTTTTTTTCATTTTTTTAAAGATAAACAATTTATAATATTATCCTTCCTTCTCTTTTTGCTTTCTTTCAGTGATTTTTGCAATGTAAATGCTAATCTCATAGAGAATAAATAGGGGAGAAGCAAAGATTAATTGACTAACGGGGTCTGGTGTTGGTGTAAGAACAGCGGCTAATATCAATATGACAATAATTGAATGGCGCCTGTATTTGCGCATGAATTGCGAACTGAGTATTCCGAAGCGTGATAATACGAAGGATACCATAGGCATTTCGAACATTACACCCGATGCCAGAAGTATCATTGTTATAAAACTGAGGTATTCGTTCACATCGATGATATTTTTAATTTTATCCGAACCGAATGCTGCGGCGAATTTTAACATGGAAGGAATCAAAACGAAATATGAAAATGCAACACCGGAGAAAAAACAGAATGTCGTAAAAAATGTTATTGAACGCACCCAGCGGCGTTCCTTCAGGTATAATCCCGGCGCTATAAATTTCCATAATTGAAAAAGAACTATCGGAATAGCGAGAATTAATCCCGAAATAAAAATAACTTTAAAATACAAAAACGGCTGTCCGAAAGGTTTCAGGTTCTGAAGCTGCAAACCAACATTTGATGCCGGTTTCAGAAGTACGGCATCCAATATATCATTAATATATATACCGGAAACAATACAACCGGCAATAATACCAACCACAGCCCAGATTATTCTTTTCCGTAATTCACCCAGATGGTCGAAAAAGCCCATTTCAGGTGTTGGCTCTTCTTCGGCTGGCTTTTGCTCTTCAAGTTTTTTCCTTTTCCAGATTCTCATATTTCAAATTTAACTCTTTTTACTAAAAGTTTAATTTTAAAATGTAATTAATAGTTGTTTAAGAAACTGTTGAAAAAGTATGTAATCTTGTCATTCTGAACTTGTTTCAGGATCCATAACCCGCATGAATACTGAATTCTGAAACAAGTTCAGTATGACAAGATGTTGGTTTTAATACTTTTTCAATAGGCTATTAAGTAAAAACTTATAATTCAAAATTCATAATTCATAATTATTTTTGTTAAATTGCAATATTATACTAAGTAATTATCAGTATAATAAGATAAAATAGTATATATTAAATATAAAGGATAGATATATGAAAAAATTTGCAATAATTGCAATTTTATTTACGCTCTGCATTGCAATAGCTAACGCAGATGAAAAAGCAGGACCAAAGGTTTCAGGTTTGGTGTTTTTCGATTATTTCCACAATGTTGGGATGGACCCTGGTATTACTTCATTTTCAAATGTAGCAGTTCCCGGAAAAAAGGATGATTACGGTTTTCAATTCCGTAGGGTTTTCTTTACAGTTGAATACGATGTGTCAAGTGATATAAGCGCCCGGTTTCGACTTGAGGCAGACGGCTCAACTCAAGCTAACAATGGTAATTTGACAACATTTATGAAGGACATGTATTTTAAATATAAAAATATTTTTACAGGCACTGACCTCTATGTCGGGTTGCAAAATACGATTGCTTATGAAATTTCCGAATCAGTTTGGGGCTACCGTTGCTTAGATAAAACTCAGATGGATTTACGAAATATAGTAGCATCAAGGGATATCGGAGCATCATTAAAAGGAAGCTATTCCGACGGAATGATTAATTATGCGGTTCAATATGGCAATGCAAGCGGTCCGAAAGCAGAATCAAATGTTTTCAAAAGAGTATCAGGGATTTTTCAATTGAAACCAATGAATGAAATAAATGTTACAGCCTATGCCGAGCAGAACTGGGGTGACAAAGGTAAAGATGCAATGCTGTTTGCTTTTTCAGCCGGATATATAATAAAAGATAAATTTAGTATTGGCGCTGAATTATTCGCACAAAATGTTAAAAATTCATTTAATAGTTTAAACGAATATGATGTTAAAAAGAACTCAAGCGACCCTGCAAAATCCGATACGGTTGACCATGCATTTATTGATAAAAAAGTACTTGGTTTTTCCGTTTATTCCTGGTACAATATTATCCCGGAACTTGCAATAATAGCCCGTTACGATATGTTTAATCCTAATACGGATGCTTCGGATATTGCAAAAGGTGATTCAAGGAATTTTATTGAGGCTGGACTAGATTGGAAGATTTCTAAGAATTTTTCAATTATCCCAAACATACAATATGAAATGTATGAATCCAAACCTGAAACAACAAAAAAATATAACAACCTGGCATTGGGTACTTTGGAAAATAAAGTTTCGAAAGCGGGGGATTATAAAAACACTTTAACTGCAAGAATTACTTTCTTTTATAAGTTCTAATACTTAATACAAAAATTATTAAAGGGCGATTTGGCTTGGTGCCGGTCGCCCTTTTTTTATTTTAAATCTTTTATTAATTAGTGAATCATACTAAACCAACTCTCTATCGTTATTGTAAAGACGTTGCATGCAACGTCTCTACACTGTCACAATATAAGATTGACTGATTTTTCTTTTTATTTCTTCCCCAAAAACTTTTCCACAATTCAAAAAAAATCTTGACTTTTAAATATAAAGTGTTAAATTTGCAAATAAAAGTGTGGAATTGTGGGGAAAAGGTTAATGATTTTTCCACAAATTTGACTTTAAATATATGGTTTAATTTATAAAAGCCGCTATGGGAGCATTGATAGGTCAGGAAATACACGCCATCGACAGTAAGGGAAGGGTTAGTATTCCGTCGAAAATGCGAAAAGCATTAGAACCGGACGCTAACGAAACATTCATCGTAACCAAGGGTTATGATAAATGCTTGTTTGCCTACCCGCTGAACGAATGGAAGAAAAAGGAAGAGTTCTTTAAGAAACTCGACCAGAACAATCCCGACCATCGATTCATATTACGAACATTTCTACCGTTCTGCGTTGAAGTTAAACTCGATACGCAGCAGCGCATCCAGCTTACAAAGGATTTGATTGAAGAAGCTGATATTAAAGAAAAAGTAAAAATTATCGGTATTCTCGACCACATTGAGATTTGGAATCCCGATAATTTCTCAACATATAAAAACAGCCGCAGCGAATCATTCGAAGATATCGTTGCCAAGGCTGTTTCTGTTGCTCAATAAATGAATTTATATTTAGTCCGGACATATCGAATACATTTGGAATTGGCAGATAATAATAATTAATAAACTCAAATACTGACAGAAGTTTTGAAAAAAAAAAGCATAATCGAATAAGCAGAAAGAAAATTCAATCAACGCAAGTTGAATATGATTATCATTTGCCTGTATTGCTCGAAAAGGCTGTCGGTTACTTAATCACGGATATAAACGGTATTTATATCGATGGAACTGCCGGCGGCGGCGGGCATAGCGAAGAAATCTTACGCAGGCTCGGACAGGGGGGAAAACTGTTTGCCTTCGATAAAGATTCCGAAGCTATAACATTCTGCGAAAAAAGATTTGCAGCAGAATTGGAAAAAGGCGCGGAATGTCGTCTTACGCTGCTGAACGGTTCTTATACATTAGCATGCAGCATAGAGGGAATCGGGGGGAAGATTAGAGGGCTTCTACTCGACCTGGGTGTCTCTTCCCGTCAGCTTGATTCGCGTGAACGCGGATTCAGTTACAGGGAAAACGCCCGACTTGACATGAGGTTCGCCGGCGAGGGAACTACAGCCGAAGCCCTTTTGAATACGGCTAAAGAGGAATATATCGAAAAAATCCTTCGCCAATGGGGGGAAGAACCTTTCGCGAGAACAATAGCACGGTGCATCGCCAAAAAGCGCCGTGCTGCTGCTCTCCGAACAACTTTTGATTTAAAGGACTGCGTCGAAGAATCCGTCCCCGGTAAATTGCTTCAAAGGTCTCTTTCCCGTGTTTTCCAAGCCATTCGCATAGCAACCAATGATGAACTCACCGAATTAGAAAGCACTCTTAATGGAATAGTTCCGCTGCTTGCTCAAGGAGCTCGTTTGGTCATTATATCTTATCATTCCTTAGAAGACCGCATCGTAAAAAATATTTTCAGGACTAATGCCGGTATAAATGTCAATGAACGTTTTACACTTATGAACACTGCAAATCACGTGCCATCATTGACTATATTAACAAAAAAGCCAATTATTCCGGATGAGGAAGAAATAAAAATTAATATTCGTGCCAGAAGCGCAAAGATGCGTGTTGCTGAAAGAATATAATTTTGCATCCAGGATTGACATTTTTTAATTCGCACCAATAAAAACTCCTTCCATAAATAACTTTTTGTTTATTAATAAATAATTTGTTAGATTACAAGAAATTATAATTTACTTAATGATATGGATGAAATCTCAAATATAGAATTTGAGCAACTCCCCACATTAATCAAAAACCTTGAGAGAGGTTATTCTAATTTAATAAAAATTATCTCCCGGTTCCCTGTTGGTATTGTTATTTTTGATTTACACTTCCGGATAAAATTTATCAATCAAAATTTGATGGAGGTTTTGAATCTGATGAATAATAATACTACTACTTTAAGGATGGAAAATATTTTTGGAAGTGATTATAGTTTCGAGAAGATAAATGATTTGTTTAATGGAAAACTTGATGAATTATCATTTAATACAAGATTAGATTGTAATGACGATGATAAATTAGCTCATGTTACAATATCCGAAATCGGTCAGACAGAAGCTGGGTTGAAACTTGCATTAGCAATATTCCAATTTAATGGCGAACAGGATAAAAGACTCAATGAAATTAAATTAGCCCTGACCGAGCAGCATCAAATAACTAATGTCGGTACATTTAAAATTAATATTGCAAATCATTCAATGTATTGGTCTGAAGAGACATTCCGCATTTTCTCGATTTTACCAATCGAAAAAGAAACTTCAATCGAAACATTCTACCATTTTGTACACCCCGAAGATTTGGAACATTTTATTAGCTGTTTGGAACGAACTATTGATAATGTTTGCCAGTTGAATATTGAATTTAGAATCATTGACGGGCTGGGAAATTTGAAACATCTTCATTGCATTGGCGATCCTGTTTCAGACTCAAACGGCAATATTGAAGGCATTTTTGGAATAATGCTGGATTATACGGAGAAAAAACAGTTGGAGGGAGAAAAAGATTCTTTGATTACCCAGCTACTATCTACAAAAGTATCTTCCGAACAACAATATGCCGAATTGCAAAGTCTATATGAGAAACTATCTGAAACGAAAAATATACTCCAGGAAACAATAGCATCGAAGGACAAATTCTTCAATATTTTAGCTCATGATTTAAGGGGGACCATTCTCCGGATTTCTGGGACTTACTGAAATATTATTAAGTGATTATGAAAAAATTCCAAGAGTGGAATTATATCAAATAGCATTAGAAATGAATCGTGCCGCAGGTAAAGAGTTCAACCTGCTTGAAAACCTTCTTATTTGGGCTCGCTGCCAAACGGGTAGAATTGATTATTTACCGGTTGAATTGGACTTAAATAAAATTATTAGGGAAGTAGTTCTCTTATTTGCACTGAATGCCGCTAATAAAGGAATCGAAATTGTTATGAACATTCCTGTTAATACACAGGTATTTGCTGATTTTAATATGCTCAATACAATCTTGCGTAATTTAATCGGGAACTCGGTGAAATATACTAATAAAGGTGGAAAGATAATCATAGAATCGGAATTGTTAAAAGATTTTTTACAAGTTGAAATAACGGATAATGGTATTGGTATGAGTGATGAAATCAAGGCGAGTCTTTTTAAAATCGATTCACAGGGGACAACCGAAGGCACAGCCGGAGAAAGGGGTTCGGGTATGGGGCTTTTGCTCGTTAAGGAATTTGTAAATATAAATGGGGGAACTGTTAATGTTGAAAGCGCTCCTGATAAAGGCAGTTCATTTGTTTTCACTTTAAAAAGAAGCCAATAATGATTATTCATTTATTTTTATAATATTATGAGCAAAAAAAGATTATTCATCGGTACCTTTGTTGACAGCCAGATTTTCGAGAATATATTACCGAAAATCCGGCAGGAATTTTCTGATGTATGTAAGGGTAAATGGGTAGAGTTACATAACCTGCATTTTACATACAAGTTCCTCGGGGATGTCCAGGATTTAATGATAGACGACTTAAAATCATCTATTGCCGAATATTTAACAATGTATTCCGTCGAAATGAAATTCTCCGGCATTGGCGCATTTCCCGATTTGAGGCGTCCAAAAGTTCTTTTCGTAAATTTTCAGGTAACCGACGGAAAAGTTAATTCTATTTTCCGTGGACTGGAACTGAAGCTACTCGAATTGGGATTTCCAAAAGAAACGAGACCATTCAAACAGCATATATCTTTAATTCGAATAAAATCAAGCGCTCGTCAATTTAACGATATTGCCCAAAAATATAGAAATACAAATTTTGGGGTTATGAATGAATTTAAAGTTAGCTTGATTGAGAGCCGTTTATTCAGCACCGGACCTGTTTATTCAATTCTAGAATAATCTGCAAATCATAACAACTTAATCGTTACAAATATGATTTTGCTTTACCTATTATTCCCAAAAATAATATAAAATTGATTTTTTTGTTGCTCCCAATTTTAATAAAGTTTTTGGGATAATAAATATTTTTTTAAATGAAAGCTATTTTAGACTGCAAAGACGGTAATTCTGAAAAAAATCAAATGAGTGAAATATTTTTTTTACAGAGTATTTTCGATAGTTCGAATGAACTTTCTTTTGTAATCGATAATTGTAATTCTATTGTAAAGACAAATAAAAAGTTCGAGGATTTTATCGGTGCTGTTCATATTGACTCGATTGGTAAAAACGCAGACAACGTATTAAAAAATACCGAATTGAATTTTGCCCGAATGGACGGATACTCATTAATAGAGAAAGTACGAAGAACAAACGTTCCTATTTCATTGGTTAGCATAGCCCGCACCCAGGATGAAAATCATTGGGAAGTTGATTTCTCACCAATAAAGGATATGGCAGGAAATACTGCTTTTATACTGCTTTCATTCAGGAAAATTAATGAACGTATAAGATTGATTCGCGAGATTGAAAGCTCCGAACATAAGTTCCAGAGCTTTATTAATTCGGCTCAGGATTGGATTTCAATAAAGGATATTTCAGGTCGATATGTCGCAGTCAATAATGTTACCGCTAAAGCATTCGGCTTGCAACCGGAGGATTTTATCGGCAGGCAACCAAAAGATGTTCTACCGGAAAAATTATCCGAAATTATTAAAGTCCACGACCAGATTGTTTATGATACTAAAAAATCTCATACTTACGAAGAAGTAATTCCAATTGACGGGCAAGACCATATTTTTCAAACCGTCAGGTTTCCAATGACGGATTACAGTGGCGAAATCAATGGTATCGGCACAATTGACCGTGAAATTACGCGGGAAGTTCAACTTCAGGAGCAACTAATCAAAAGTGAAAAACTTGCTGCTCTCGGTAAGCTTGCTGCCGGAGTTGCACATGAAATCAATAATCCGCTAACAGGTGTACTTACATATGCCGAAGATTTATTGGAAAGCTTTGATGAAACTGATACCCGCAGGGAAGACCTTGATGTTATAATCCGGGAAACTTTGCGCTGCCGGGAGATTGTACGGAACTTATTGGATTTTACCCGCCAGGATAAACCAAGATTTGAAAAGAGTCATCCAAATTCAATTGTTGAGCGGGCGCTGCTGCTCATCAAAAGGCTGCCTCAATTCCGCAATATTGAAATTACAAAAGTAATGGCTCCCGACCTGCCGGAAATTCAATCCGACCCGCAGCAGATTCAGCAGGTGCTTTTGAATCTTTTCCTTAATGCAGCAGATGCTATGCATTATAAAGGTTCGATTACGATTAGTACGGAGCTTGATAGAGGTAAAAATAATTGTATGTTATCCGTAGCCGATTCCGGACCTGGAATTCCCGGGGATATCATAGATAAAATATTCGAGCCCTTTTTCTCGACAAAATCGACAAACGGATTAGGGCTTGCCGTTTCATGGAGCATTATTGAACTGCACAGGGGTACTATCGAAGTGGAGAATATGCTTCGGGGCGGCGCCTTGTTTAGGGTGAATCTACCTTGCAATATTGAATGATTTAAATAAAGTTTGAAAAAGAGATGTCAGAGAAAGTAAGAATACTGGCTGTCGATGATGAACAAATAATTCTTGACAGCATAAAAAAATCCCTGAAAGATGTAAGCGATATCGAGCTTTGCTTTGCAGATTCCGTATCCGACGCGCTTTCGAAAATCGAAGGAGCTAATTTCGATATTATTTTAACCGACCTGATGATGCCGGGAATTGACGGCTTGGAATTTCTAAGGATATTGAAGAGTAAAGCTGAGGATATACTCGTTATTATGATTACCGGTTATGCGACGATTTCAACTGCTCTTCAGGCTTTGCAATTAGGCGCTTTCGATTATTTGGCAAAGCCGTTTACTAAAGATGAAATCAAGAAAGTGATTAAAAGGGCGAGCGAACTTTCGATATTAAGAAGAAAAAGTTTTCCAAAAGGTATTTCAAAAAATGTGAATAATAACGGTCAAACTACATATCAGACTTTAAAAGGTATCGGTCAGGATACCTGGATTAATTGTCAGGAGGATGGAACATTGTTATTAGGTATCGAACGCCTTGCCCTAACAAATATTGGAAATATTCAAACATTTTATTTACCTTCGGAAGGCGACATTTTGCGGCAGGGATGTCTTTACTTACAAATTTTTACTTCCGATTTCAGTTCTTATTCTTTTTTATCCCCATTGTCCGGTACTATATTAAAAGTTAACCATGAAATTCTTTCCAATCCCGATATTTTAAATTGTGAAGGAAAAGAGAACAACTGGATATTAAAGCTTCAACCTTCGAATTACGAATCAGAAATTAAATTAATTGTCAATTGTTAATTGTTAATGGTCAATGGTTAATGGTCAATTGTCAATGGTCAATAGTTAATGGAATTGTCTGAATTAGGATTTGTAGGATTAAAGGATGTAAGGATTATTTTCCATTTACCATTGTTTACTACTTTTTACTATTTTTTAATATGGATTTTTCGTATTTTTTTTACTTTCGGAAAGTTTCCCTACTTTCAGAAAGTTATCTATTTATGCAGTGTTTGACTATAAATGAGTATGTTTGAGTACGGTTTTTCGCTTTTTTGTTTTAACTTTCCGAAAGTTGGGAAACTTTCTGAAAGTCCCATTTTCAAATTGATTCATTTTCAAATTTCATCTTGTTTCACCCATTTTCTACACTTTTCTACGGTTTATTAATTTTTTTGTGAAGTGAAAAATAAAACCTTATATAAACCGCTTATCTTAGTAAAAATCAATTGACAAAATAGAATTTACTACTGATTTTACTTTTTTTTTGACTTTACAAACTTTATGAACTTTCAACTTTATAAACTGATTTAAACACAAAGGTCACAGAGGTTAACACAGAGGACACAAAGGTTTCAATCCGGCTATTTCAAAGAACAAAACATTACAAATATAATCAAAGGGTAGGAATTCGCTTAAAAACGATTTTAAAATGATGTCTGAACCATTGATTAAGCTGATTAATGGATTAATATGATTTTTATTACCTAATTTCTAATTCATAATTCAGCATTCAACATTCAGCATTCAGCATTCAGCATTCATAATTCATAATTCAGCATTCATAATTCAGCATTCATAATTCAGCATTCATAATTCAGCATTCATAATTCAGCATTCATAATTATCTTGTTATAATGACTTTCTCAGAAAAAATGGCTCTCCCTCCCCGCACGACGCATAAATACACGCCACTGCGCCATGCCGAAATATCGATATTCAAAGGATTTTCGCCTTCTATTTTGCTTTGATAAACTTTCTCGCATAAAAAATAATAGATTGATGCTACTTCTCCACCACAATCGGCACGCAGTCCTGCTTCCCTCCATAATCAACAACGATAAAATAAATTCCGCTCGGTACATCGTAGCAGTCCCATACAAACTCTGCTGTACCTATACTGATAATATTAACAGAAATGTTTTCTTTTCCTGAAACTAATACACCATATATATTATATACTCCTTTTATTGATTCCTTTATATCATAACTTAAATCCCATAATACTTTTGTTTTAACTGTATTCCGGGCAGGCAAAGGAATTGGCGGATAGGCATAAAATTTTGTTTGATAATAGAGTTTCTCTGCCTGTGGTTGTTCTATTACCAAAGAAGGTTCCTTTACCATTATTTTGTAATAATTCAATGGATGGACATCGTCGCTTAATTTAGCTAATGCAAGATTACCTTTAAAAATAACAGATTCGAAAGTTGGAACTCCCCAATCCCAATTAGCGGGCTGCCATTTAGTCAAATCGCTTCTGTCAGTATTCTCCAAAAAGGTCTTATCGCCTACAATATAAAACTTCCCTCCCAGATACATAATCCTTGCATTGTAGTATTTATCGGTTTTCAGTAGTGTATCTAATGTATTTCGCTTCCGGTCATATAAATAAAGCCTAGCAGGAGATAAGCATGAGATAAATACTGAATCTTTGTTATGCTCATAGAATTGATTGAAAGTCATAAATTTTTCTAATGATAAAATTGTTTTGTAGGTCTTGCCGGTGTCTTGAGTTTCATGGATTTCAAATCGTGTTATATCAGAATTCATCTTGTCTTTAACGGAAGTAAACATGATAAAATGCTTTAAATCATCTGCAAGGATTTGATGAATCATTAAGGTATCATAAGTAATTAACGAAATATTTTCAAGTGTAGAATCAATTATATAAATTAATCCGAAGTATTTATTAGAATAGCTGCTTAATGCAAATAAATAATTGCCGTCAATATTATTTATTTTACTCGAAAAATGAGGCGCATCCTTGTATCCGAAAGACAAATTATTTTTAACTGATAGAGATTTATAAGTTTTACCACCATCCTTGGTAAAATTATAATTATGTAATTGGGGATCTACATGGTTTGTTCCACCTTTTACACCACCTATAAATCCTTTTCCATTATCATCCATATAGAATAAGGATGGGACATCTAATTGAATTAAATAAGATACAGAATCAGGTATTTCAGTTGGAATAAAAGTATTGCCATAATCATTCGTTCTATTAACTTCGCTATTATTGGCATCGTCATTAAAAAAAAGAAATGTTGAATCATTGATTATTTTTTTTGGTTTGCCGGATAAGTAAGAGACTAATTTCCATGAATTAGCATTATCAGTTGTAATAAGTAGCGTATTTCGATATCCTGCAATTACGATTATCGAATCGTCAATAAAATTTATATTATTGACTCTACAAATACTTGATATTCCATCTGAAGTACTATAACCTCCCTGATAATTATTAGTGTAATATCTGTTATCAAAGATATTGTTATATTCTTTAAAATTTATTATCATACTGTCAAATTCTTTAATCCCAAAGTTATTAATATTAGAAAATCCTTTAGTATATTCTGTTTGATTTTTTTTACCAAACGAAATAAGTAATTTATTTTTATATACTTTATAAGTAAAAGTACTAATCGAACCATATTTTTTTATGTAATAAGGGTCATTTGGATTCAAAATATTCGTATCCTGATAAAAATATGTCCATTTTGTAAAATTATTATCTGAATAATATAGCCTGCCGGAAATATTGAAAACCGGTTTATTATTATACTCCAATACATTTACTAAGCTATAGATTTCAGGATTCCAATGATGCATTTTATCTTTTAGGGTTATTAATTTCAAATTGGTTAAGTCATTTGAGAGTGTAACAAGACCATAGTATTTATAATAAACCGATATCAATAATTGTTCGTTAAGATAAGCCATGAAATAATTATCATAGCTTACAGGCGGGAGCCCTTCAATATCTTTTGGATATGCAAAAACCTTAATAATCGTATCAGTAAAGGAATTGACTAATTTTAGCTTTTTATCAAATTGATAAATGCTATTAATACTTCGAATATAAATACTGGTTTGACTGGTTACTAACGTTAGAAATTTATCACCGTTATCCAGTGCAAATTTGCTTTTTATCCAATTGAAGCCATTATCGAAAGATTGGACCATATAACCATTATCTAATATTCCCAATAAAGTATCGTTATAATTAACCATACATCTTATTTCACCATTCTCGTTCAAGGAATATTGCTTCCAGGTATTGCCCCTGTCAGTTGTCATCAGATAAGCGCCATTATCCCCATAAGCAATGATATTCTTGCCTGAAGCAACAACTCCGAAATAATTAATATTTAGCGGCATTAAATCGAATTCCGCTGCTATGGCGGTATTTAACAAAAATAAATTTAAGATTATCAATAATCGATTTATTCGAAAAGAAATGGAATTTGAATGATTTGCAAAACCATTGTAAAGAATTTTCCTTGGTAAATTTGATTTGCTCATAACTTTATCCTTATAAAGTAGCCCTACCCGTTGATTCAACAGGTAGGGCAATTTCATATTGTAAATTTTCAATTTTTAACGTTCGGGACAATCAAATGATAGACATGGGATACTCCACCAATCACCCCCTGGCTCAGTTGGATATAGTGTTCCTTGTCCAAATTCAATCTCCTCACAACTACCATCCCCTGAATAATATTGACTACCAGTAACATACCACCATTCAAAATGGTCTGTACAAGGTGGTGGTTGTGTACAAGAACCACCATCTGAACAAATGCACCAGCAAACCCTATAAGTATTAGTACAGCGGTAATCGCAACTTGGTACTTGAGTTAGATTTGATTTTATTTCAAATTTATAACCATCAAAAATAAGCTCCCCACAAGCAAATTTGGTTATAAAGATTTCAGAGTATTGATTATCCTTGCAGTTCTTACGACCACATAAGGAAGCGGCGTTCATTCGTATCCAATCATAAGCAGCATCCCAAGCTTCATCTATAAGTTGTCGGTTTCTAGAATAACTGGCAGATGTACAAATATTGGAAATATCTAATATTTCTGCATGAAGATTAGTATTATTTCCTGATACATCGCAATGATAACAAATTGTTACCTTAATTGGACTACCGCAACTTCCCATTGTGGTTGTAAAAGTTGCGCATTGGTCTGGTGACACACATAGGTCACATAAATTCTGAGCCTTAGCCTCATAACTTGCCCCCAATGTAATGAGAGCTACCATGATTAACAAAACGAATTTCTTCATTTTATTCTCCTATTAATTAATAAATATTTTTTATAATTTTGCATCCGAATGAGCGGCTGCTCATGCAAGTCTGCTCAACATACTAAGCATGGCAGCAAGCCCATTCGGCCAGGGAGTCGGCAGGCATTGCTGTCTGTCGGCTTCTGTTTATATTGCTTTGAGTCGGTTCCCTGTGCAGGTTCGATTGAATCAAACGGCACAGGGTAATTCAAGGGAATTTTCTTCGCAGCATGGCTTCTCCTCTTACTTTTTATGATTATTTTTTTCATGATTAAGGATGCAAATATTCTTATATCGACAATTACAATTGCAAATATAATAATCGAATCCTATACAACTCCTATACGGAAATATTTTTTTTAATATTTTTTTGAAGAAATTTTTGAATTTATAAAAAGGAGAAGATGTCCAAAATCCGGCAGATGTTGGACATCTGTGTCTTTTGAGAGAAGATGTCCAACATCCGGCAGATGTTGGACATCTAAATTTTATCATTAAAAAGGTAGCCGAAACCATAACTTGTTTCAATAATTTCAGGGTTCCCTCCGGCATCTTTAATTTTTTGCCTGATTCTTTGTATCTCACTATGAAGAGTTTCAAGACATCCCCTATCTAAATCGGTCCAGGAATAATCAATTATTTTTTCATGTTTAATTGCTTTTCCGGCATTTTTTGTCAGCAGTTCGAGGATATTAAATTGCAAAGTACTAAAATGAATTTCATTGTTATTTATTTTTATCTTCCTGGAATCATAATCAATGCTGAAATTTCCTATTCGGAAGGCATTTTTTTCATTTCTCCGATGGTTTAAAAAATATTTTATTTTCGAATGTAGATTAACATCAGTCCACGGTTTGGAAAGGAAATCGTCGGCTCCCATATCCATTACTTCAGACATTTCAACATTTATGTCCAAACCGGAGATTACGATAATAGGAGTAATACTATCGGTTTTCCTGATTTCAGTGAGAATATCTCTGCCACTAATGTCCGGCAATTTTAAATCGAGCAGTATTAAATCAGGCTCCTCCGATTTATATTTAGCCAAACCGTTTCTGCCGTTTTCTGCTTCAATACATTGGTATCCGATAAGCTCAATCAGCGTCAGGAGACCTTCCCTGATTACTTCTTCGTCATCAATTATAAGAATTTTTGCCATGACATTTTTAGAAATATTGCTTTCGGTATCAATGTAAATTAAAAAAAGAAATCCAAATTCGCAAGAAAGGATTTTGAAATGCCTGAAATAGACCTCTGAATAATGTCATTCTGAACTCCAAAATAATGGAATTAATAAAAATACGCAATGACAAATTCAAGAGAAACCCACTAACCCCCTTTGAAAAAGGGGGAATTAGTTGTCCCCCTTTTTCAAAGGGGGTTAGGGGGTTTCTCATTGTTGAAATATTTGCCATTATTTTGAATTAAGAAAAATCTGTCATTGGTACCTTGTTTAGAATCCATAAACCGCACTGGGAGTGGATTCTGAATCAGGTTCAGAATGACAATCCTTTTACATTTTATTATTATTCAGAGGTCTCTGAAGTAGAAAATGGAGGGGGGAAGATGTCCAACATCCGGCAGATGTTGGACATCTGATTAATTTCCGAATCCGCTATTGATTTTCTAACAAAACAGTTCTTCCATATCAAAAACAATAAATTATTTTTCACCATACCAAATTTTCCATTTTCCATGTAAAAATTTTTATTTAATTTTGAAAAATGAATTTTATAACCAAAGTGTTTTTGTTTTGATGGATAATATAACATTTTCAAACTGCATATTTTGCAAAAGCACGAAAGTAATCAAGCATGGAAAGACTTCCACCGGTAATCCACGCTTCAGATGCCGGGTGTGCAATAAAACCTGGGTTGTCGAAAAGAACGAACCTGAGCGACCTGATTTGGCAGATGTAACGGTAGCCTACCTTGGGGGCAGGACCTGCCGTGATTTGGTTTCGGTCTATCACAGTTCTCCCCTTCGTATCAATCAAAAAATCCGTGAATTTTTAAATCAATGCCCACACTGGGAAGAATATATAGATTCAATTGTACAAAATCATGAAGTAAGGATTATATATCTTATCGGACGCAGTTTTTCATGCGCAACTAAAGGCTCACATTCGAATTCAAAATTTCTTGCTTTGGCTGTAGATGCGCTTTCAACAGTCATATTAGGGTATGAAATCGATGATACGGAAACCCAGCAAACCTGGCAGAAATTACTTGAAAGGATGAAGAAACGGAATATAAATTGTCCTTCCTTTATGTCCAATGGTTCAAGGTTAATTGAAGATTCAGTGCATGCAACCTATCCGAATGCGACAGTCCGGATAAATTACCATCGTGCATATCGCGATAAGGAACTGATGTGCTGCATTTACCGTCTGCCGATAAATAATAAACTCCTAAATGATGCCGTAAAAATTTACAATTCATTAGATAACAGGAACCTGAATAAATACCTTAAAAATACAATCGATAAAAAGCTGCAGGATATTCTTTTTTCTTCGCAGGAAGAATTCATCAGGAGGGTAAAAGAACGGTTGGAAAATAAAACCAAAATTCGAATCGAAGGTTTAACGACAAGCTTCCAAGCCAGGTTTGAAAAATTTCACATGCTGAAGGATGACCCATATCCTTTAATCAACGGCTGGGTTGCCGATAATATGCTAAAACCATTACACTTTGGTTTTTCACGTCTTTCGCTCTATAGTCAATCCCCGATAGTAACCTCTTTCAAAAAGTTCTCTATGCGGGAAATGCCTGAACCTGTTGATTTAACAGATGACACCCAGCTTCTGAAAACATTTGTAATCGAAGTTGCAGCGCGTGGTTTGCAGTTACCTGTTATCTTCAATAGCTGTGAAATGAAGTCTGACAAATGCAGTTTATTCTAAATAAAAAAATATTTCAGGGGAAAAATGGAACATAAATTATATGCTCTAATCCTTGGTGTTTCCAGTGGATTCGGAGCTTCAACTGCATTAGAACTTGCAAAAACCGGTTACAATATTTATGGAGTTCATTTCGATTTTGCCTCCGGCAGGAAAAAAGCAGAAGAACTGCGGCAGCAAATCGAATCGTTGGGCGTTACAGCAAAATTTTATAATGCTAATGCTGCAGACCAGAAAAACAGATTAGAAATAATTAAAGATATAAAGAATGATTTTGAAAGCCTGAACCAGCCTTTGTTGAGAGTGTTATTACATTCCCTTGCTTTCGGGGCTATTAAACCATTTTTCCATGATGACCCGGCAAATAGAATAGATAAAAAAAGTCTTGAAATGACTATGGACGTTATGGCGAACAGCTTGCTTTATTGGGTGCAGGACATGTTCTACGAGCGGTTATTGGCACAGAACTCCCGGATTTTTGCTCTTACCAGTATCGGCTCAACACGCGCAATGCAGAATTACGGCGCTATTTCGGGCGCTAAAGCTGCAATTGAAGCATATATCCGCCAGCTTGCAGTTGATTTGGCTCCTTATAAAATTACGGCAAATGCTATTCTTGCCGGTATCACGGATACTCCCGCAGGACAGAAAATACCCGGATTCGGGAACATGCTTGCACACGCCCGCGAGCATAATCCTTTTGGCAGAAATACGGTTCCCGAAGATGTTGCAAAGGCTATTTGTATGCTGAGCGATGAAAAATTTTATTGGATAACCGGACAAACAATAGCTGTCGATGGGGGAGAGAGCATATTAAACTCTATTGAATTAAGCCAATAAAATGGGGTTTGCATATATTTTTTTTATTGCACTTGCCCTTGCCATGGATGCTTTTGCAATAGCGCTTTCAACAGGAGCATACTATGGCAGGACTACTCCCAGACAACAATTCCGTTTAAGTTTTCATTTCGGATTATTCCAGTTTTTTATGCCGCTCCTCGGATGGCTGGGCGGTTCTGAATTTGTAAAACATATCTCGGAAATTGACCATTGGGTGGCATGTGGAATTCTTGTCGTAATAGGCTCAAAAATGTTCTACGAAGCTTTTAATAAGAATTCAGTAATAACAAGGGATATAACAAAAGGACTATCATTGATAACATTATCGGTTGCAACAAGTATAGATGCGCTTGCTGTTGGATTTACAATTGGTATAATAAATGGGAATATTCTTCTGCCGAGTATAATAATCGGATTTGTCTGCTCGATTTTGACTTTAATCGGTATGAAACTTGGCGAGCGTTTATCAGTTCATTTCGGGAAGAGAATTGCTGCACTTGGAGGTGTAATATTAATTTTTATCGGTTTAAAGATTGTTGTCGAGCATCTGAACCTGATTAGCTGAATAACTTCCACTATGTAATGTCATAGGTATGAATTTTAATTCAATAAATATCAACCACTTCCTTTATAACTTTATAAACTTTTAACTTATTTTATATTTTTTCTTCCAAACGGGAAATTGCGTCAAAATAGGATTCCTGGTTCTCAGGGTGTATATCAATTAATTTAAAGTAAGTGGCAATAGCTTCGGAATAAGCGCCTTGTGATTCATAAATTTTAGCCATAGTTTCAGAAAAAACTTCAGCATCTTCGGTATTATCATAAGTTGTTAGTTCGATATCATCAGATTGTGCAGGAATTTTTATTTTTTCGATAGTTCTTGCCATATCCGAAAATTTATCATTCGGAACGGGTAAAGTAAAATCTAATTTTATATGATTCTCATGAACACTTTTTGGTTTCTCTCTAATATTAAACGACTCAATTTCAGCTATTTTATATTTATTTAATTCTTCAGGGAAATCAGGCATATTAATTATTGGATGAAAATGGTCTATTGCTTTTACATTGTGCGAGGCATGCCTTAAAGGAGTAAATTCCAAGCCGGGAATAAGTGATAAGTTTTTAGCTTTTAATATTTCGTAACCTGATTTTCTTGTTGATTTGAATTCAATTTTATGCAGGAAATCTGCTCTCTTAGACGGTTCCTGTGGAATATTATCAATTTCAATCTCAGATAAAACTTCAGCAGCAGATGGTTCTGGTATGTCTGCTAATTGATTAGCAATTTCGAAATCAATTTGTTCTTCCGTGACTGTTTCAAAAATTTCATTTTGAATTTCAAGTAATTCGGAAACATCGGATTCAATGTCCACATCAATGAAATCAACCATATCTTCTGTTTGTAGCAGGCTAAAATATTCATCAAGCATTTTGTCTGCCAATGATACATTTTCATTATCACCTGCAAGTTTGTACGCATCATGCAAAAGTGATAAGGCTGCACGTTGTGATGAAACTAAATTTATACCGGAATCAAACAATCGCTGAAGAATTTCAGAGTCATCAAAATCCTCTATATCAGCAATAGTATCAGGAATTTGTTGAATTACATCCAAATCATTATATATGTCTTCTATGGATTCTTCCTGAATATCAAGCAATCCATCTTGAAGTAAGCTTGTTCCAATATCTGAATCAGTATTAATTATTGTATCTTCTTTAAGGAATTCTTCGTATTCGTAATCGGAAATTTGAACTTCAAAGTTTGTTAAATCTATTTCTTCATCATCAATATTATCATCGGTAGAATCTATTATATCAGGAGCTAATTCATCATCTGCATAAACATCCAGGTCTAAGATATCTTCGTCTGATTCTGCTGTTTCTGCAAAAGAATCTACCAAATCCGGCGCTAAATAATCTTCTGCAAAAGCATCCAAGTCTAAGATATCTTCGTCTGATTCTGCTGTCTCTGTTAAAGAATCTACCAAATCCGGCGCTAATTCATCATCCGCATAAGCATCCAGGTCTAATATATCTTCGTCTGATTCTGCTGTTTCTGCAAAAGAAACTACCAAATCCGGCGCTAAATCATCATCTGCATAAGCATCCAGGTCTAAGATATCTTCGTCAGATTCTGCTGTTTCTGCAAAAGAATCTACCAAATCCGGAGCCAAATCATCTTCAATATCTAAGTTTATATCATCCTCAACAAATGTTTGAGAATCGGTTGTAACCTCTTGTAAATCAAATTCTGCATCAACTTCTGAAAGAACATCTATATCGAAGTCTTTATCAGTAGTCTGTTTTTCAATTTTTAAGGCATCAACATCTTCAAGTGAGAAATCGTCATCAAGAAAATCGGCGATTTTATCGTCAAATTCAACTTCATCTTGTTTATGTGAATCAACGGATATAGAATCAATATCTTCAAGAGAGAAATCATCTTCGAGTAAATCAGCAAATTTCTCGTCAAATTCATCAGGATGCTTCCCAATTATATCTTCGGCAAATTCGATAATAGTATCTTTAATTGGCGTTAAATGTTGTTCCTGAAGGCTGGGGGAGCCAATGTCTAAAGAATTTTTTATTGATAGCAGGCTTTTATTTTGAGGGAAATTGATTAAAGCCATTTCCAATGTAGCTTCGGCTGATTCGATGTCGCCGGATTCAATGTATGCACGGGCAAGTATCCCGAATGCTAAAGGATAATCGGGATATTCCTCGATACCGGCATTACAAAGCTCGATTGCCTCATCAAAGCTACCTGATAATAAAAATTCTTCTGCTTCCAAAGCAAATGTTGGCGATACTTCAGCCATGAATTAGTCCCGTCTGCCGAACAATCTAAGTAAAAATAAAAATAAATTGATGAAATCAAGATATAACATTAACGCTCCGATAATCGCTGCTTTTGTTGCTAATGTTTTTTCGCCTGCCGTATCGAAAAACATTTCTTTTATTCTTTGGGTATCATAAGCAGTAAGCCCTGCGAAAACAAGTATTCCAATTATATTAATAGCAAAAGAAAGCGCTGAATTATAAAAGAAAATTTGCAAAAACGATGCTATTACAACACCTGCCAAACCCATGAATAAAAAGCTCCCAAAGCCCGATAAACTCTTCTTTGTTGCATAACCGTACATACTTAAAGCGCCGAACATAACAGCCGTAATCGAGAAGGTCATGTAAATCGATTCATCTGTAAATCGAACCAAAATTACGGCAAGAGTTAATCCGTTCAAAAGCGAGTATGTAATAAAAGAAATTGCAGCCGTCTGAACGGACATTTTCTCAATCCATCCGGATAAAGCCAGGACTAATCCGAATTCCGCTAAAATGATTATATAAAAAAACGAACTATTGACAATGGATAAGAATAATCCTGAAGTTTCGGTATAGTATGCGGCGGCAGCGGTTACTAATAATCCCCCGACCATCCAGCCATAAACTTTGCTCATGAAAGCGCCCTGCTCACGTTCCAGGGTTTCTATACTTAAATGTTTTATATTTTCCTTGTTCATTTATTTACCCATAATTTTTTTTATTTTATTTCCAAAATAATTAAATAATTTTATTATCAAAAATTGAACCATAACTTAAATTAATTTATTAATATCGATAAACAAATTTCATAAAAATTCACTGAGATATTCTTAATAACCATGAACACACCCCTTAACCCTAATGGTAAAGGAAAAGGAATAAAATAATAAAAATGTCAATGAATTTGTCGATAAGAAACCCCTCCCTAACCCTCCCCGAAGGGGAGGGAATTAGGAACTCTTGGTTCCCTCCCCTTCGGGGAGGGTTAGGGAGGGGTTTCTTATTTTTTCAAAACAAACTTTTTTTTAATAATTTTTTCATTCTTTTATCTTTACACTAATTTCATTATCCAGAGCTGGTTTATGGATTCTGAAACAAGTTCAGAATGACATTTTTAGGAGGTCTCATATTTCTATTTCCTACTAACTATCCCGTTCAATAACAAACTCTGCAAATTTAATCAGGGATGTTTTTGCAGGTGAATCCTTTAAAGGAATAATGTAATCGACGGCTTTTTCGGAAAACTCCTTTGCTTTTTGTTCCGAATATGCAATTCCGCCGTAATGATTCACAAACTCTATGATAGTTTTTATTTCTTTCTGGTTAATTTTTTTTTCTTTCACTTTTTTATGGATTTCTTTCGATAAATGTTTTGGTGCGGTAGCTAATGCATAAATAAGCGGAAGGGTAATTTTCTTTTCCTTTAAGTCATTGCCAACCGGTTTACCGATAATCTTTCCGTTATCCTGATAATCAAATATATCATCACGGATTTGGAATGCCATTCCAAGATTTTCACCAAAATTCGATAGCGCTTCATGCATCGAAGTATCGGAAGTAGCGCTTATTGCTCCTACCTCGCAGCAGGTTGATAATAATGAAGCCGTCTTAAAAGAAATAATTTTATAATAAATCTTTTCGTCGGTATTTGTTCTCTTACTTTTCTCAATTTGAAGCAACTCACCTTCGCTCATTCTGCGGACGGATTTGGATGTACATTGCAAAATTTCGAATTCCTTCGTATCGAGGGCGGATAATAAGCCGCGAGCAAGCAGGTAATCCCCGATCAAAACGGCAATTTTATTATTCCATTCTGCATTAATCGACCTCATACCACGCCTCTCAGTAGATAAATCAACAACGTCGTCGTGTATCAAAGTGGCTGTATGAAGAAGCTCTACCATTGCAGCCCCTATATGAGTCCTGTTACTGACTTTACCACATAATTGAGCTGATAAAAAAACAAGAAGCGGTCGCACTTGTTTCCCTTTTTTCTTAGTTAAATATTTAATAATAAGGTTCAGTAATGCAACCTCGGACAGCATCTGGCTTTTGAAAAAATGATTAAATTCCTCCAGGTGATGAGCTACCGGCGCTTCTATGTCTTTTAAATTCATTATTTCTAATTTAATTTAGTATTAAATTACGAAATATAATTATTATTTCCCGTATATGAAAATTATTTTATCTAAATACTTAATTTTGCTTAAAGAAATCAGATAAAGCCGCTCCTGTATATGACTCTTTAACCTTTACTATTTGCTCCGGAGTGCCTTCGGCAACTAATCTTCCGCCTGCTTCGCCGGCATCGGGACCCAAATCAATTATCCAGTCTGCCGAAGCTATTATATTCAGATTATGCTCTATAATCAGGACTGAATGACCGGCAGAAATCAATCGTCTAAAACAATTGAGCAGTTTTGAAATATCGTCGGAATGTAAACCAGTGGTAGGTTCATCAAATATAAATAAGCAGTTCTCACCAACGGAAGAATCCAGATGATTTGCCAATTTGATTCTTTGCGATTCTCCACCGGAAAGCATTGTACTGGGCTGACCAAGCCGGAGATACCCAAGACCGACATCCTTTAGGATGGAAAGTTTCTTTGTAATTTTATTTATTCCACCGAAAAACTCTGTTGCTTCATCTATTGTCATATTCAAAACATCGATAATCGATTTGCCTTTGTATGTGATAGCGAGCGCTTCCTTTTTGTACCTCGAACCTTTGCAGGCTTCGCAAATGAGTTGAACATCCGGCAGGAATTGCATATCAACCGAAACGATTCCTTCGCCTTCACATACTTCGCATCTGCCACCGGGAACGTTAAATGAGAAATGACCGGGCTTCCAGCCTAACTGCTTTGCCGCCTGTGTTTGGGAGAATAAATCACGGATTGAATCAAATGCTTTGGTATAAGTAGCAGGCGTAGAGCGGGAAGATTTACCAATGGAAGATTGGTCGACTATTTCGATTTTTCCTATATTTTCACTGCCGTAAATTTTTTCAAAGAAACCGGGATGCTCGACGTATCCGGCATCGTATTTAGTTAATCCGGGATATAGAATTTCGTTAATCAATGTACTTTTTCCAGACCCTGATACACCAGTCACAACGGTAATGCAATTTAACGGAATTTCGACTTTATCTATTTTAAGGTTATATTTTCTCGCTTTGTTAATAACGAGTTTTTTGCCGCTTCCATGGCTGCGTTTCGATGGTATTTCGATTTTCTTCCTGCCGGTAAAATAGTCAGCAGTTAATGACCTGCCACTACTTAACATTTCATTGAAATTGCCTGAAAATACTATGTTTCCGCCAAACTCACCGGCACGGGGACCTAAATCCAGGATATAATCGGCTTTTCTTATTATGTCATGGTCATGCTCGACGACAACAATCGTATTCCCAAGATTCCTTAATTTAAAAAGAATATCGATTAACCTGTTCGTATCGCGGGGATGCATGCCTATGCTTGGCTCGTCCAATACGTAAAGCGTTCCCACAAGCGATGAACCTAAAGCGGTGGAGAGATTGATTCTCTGGGCTTCCCCACCGGATAAAGTATGGGTCAGCCGGTCGAGTGTCAGGTAATTCAATCCTATATCGACTAATAGGCCTATTCGCCATTCAAGTTCGCGAACCACCTGTCCTGCAACTTTTGTCTCATAGTCCGTCAAATTAATCTGCTTTATAAAACTGAGTAGTTCATCGAGTGGCTTGCTAACGAGTTCGGGAATACTTTTCCCGTCAACTATAACCTGTCTTGCCGATGTACGGAGACGTGAACCGTCGCAGGCATAACATTTGGTATAACCTCTATACCTGCTCAGTAGAATGCGATACTGTATTTTATGCGAATTCTCTTCCAGCAATGTAATGAAGCCCTTGATTCCTGTATAATCTCCGGAACCATTACGTATAATATCAATCTGTTCAGGTGTAAGGGAATCAATAGGCACATCGAGCGATATACTATGTTTGGGTGCAATTTTTAATAAAGCTCGCTGAAACATCGCAAAACCGGGCATATTAAATGGATGAACAGCTCCGTTTCTCAGTGTTTTTCCTTTATTGGGAATTATTAAATCTTCATCCACGCCAATTGTCCTGCCGAAACCTTCGCATTTAGGACAAGCGCCATAAGGATTATTGAATGAAAACAGCTTTGGGTCTGGCTCTACATAAACGATTTCACATTCGTTACATTCATATTTGGAGCTGAAAGCAAGCTCTTTTTCCTTGGTCAGATTCCGTATGAGTATCTTTCCGCTGCCTCCGGAAAATGCCGTCTCGATTGAATCAGTGAGGCGCGTGACTGAATCTTCATCGTATCGAAGAACAAACCTATCGACCAAAATGTATGCTATATCATTTTTTGGAATTTTAGGAAAAGAATCCTGCTCTATATTAATAATCTCATCCGATGAACCAATAATAGCACGGAAGAACCCGGATTCGCGATACTTCATCAGCTCCGGTTCAAGAGTTTTTGATGTGGCATTAATTGGAAAGAGTATATATAATTTATCTCCTTCATCGAATTTGAGTATCCGCGTCACAACCGAACCCGGAGAATCTTTTCGAACAAGCTTACCGCAATCTTTGCAATAAGTTTTTCCTATTCTTCCGTAAAGTAGCCGCAAGTAATCATATACTTCGGTGGATGTGCCGACTGTCGAGCGGGGATTTTTCGATGGTGGTTTCTGCCCTATTGCAATAGCAGGAGGCAGCCCTGATATGGATTCTACATCCGGTTTATCCATTCTTTCAAGAAATTGCCGGGCATAAGCCGATAGGGATTCTGCAAAACGACGCTGACCCTCAGCATAAAGTGTATCGAAAGCAAGGGATGACTTACCGGAACCGCTAACACCGGTAACGACAGTAATAGCATTCCTTGGAATATCCACAGATATATTTTTAAGGTTATGGACGTTTGCCGATTGAATTTTTATATATGTACCGTTTTTTGCCATTTTTATATCTTTGGGATTATGTAAAAAGTTTGGAAGAATGTCATTCGTAAGCGAAGTGAAGAATCCAGTTCCAATGAGGTTTCTGGATTCTCTACTTCGTTACCTATGACATTATTTTCTTCGTTTTATTTTATTACAACTTATAATTTCAACATATATCCCTGAATTAACACTTTAAGAAATCCCCCCTACCCCCCTTTTTCAAAGGGGGATAAGAAAATATTCTTAAATCCCCCTTTGAAAAAGGGGGGTAGGGGGGATTTCTTTTGAATTTGTCATGATTTATTTTTATTATACTTAGTATTTTGGAGTTCAGAATGACATTCATTTTGACCTACTCATACAACAACATTATATTGTAAAATATTAAAAACAACAAAATTAACATTAAAAAATGATTTTTTAGTTAACTTTGTATTCTTTAACTGTACCTTTTGAGAAATATAGGAATTCCTAAATTAAAATAAAGTTCATGAAGAAAAAACCGGAACAAATAAATAAAGTATCTGTACTTACTCTCGGATGCGCCAAAAATGTAGTCGATTCGGAGCATATCATAAGCGACCTTAAATCAGTGGGAATAGGCTATACCCAGAATATCGAAGAAAGTGATGCAATTATTGTAAATACATGCGGATTCATTGATTCGGCTAAAGAGGAGAGCGTACAGGCAATTATCGATGCCTGCCACCTTAAGAAAAACGGAATCGTACGCAGGGTATTCGTTACGGGCTGTCTATCGGAGCGATATTCGGAAGCGCTTAAGAAACAGATTCACGGTGTCGATTTTTACTTTGGAGTTAATTCATTTCCCGAAATTGTTCACAATCTTACAGGTGGGAAAAGTAGCTGCCAGACCGGTAATCCCAGAACCCTTCTTACTCCTAAGCATTATGCTTATATAAAAATATCCGAGGGATGCAATCATGAATGTTCTTTTTGTGCAATTCCTTCGATAAGGGGGACGCATGTATCGAGACGAATTGAAGAAATTGTTGATGAAGTTAGGTTATTGGCTGATAACGGCACTAAAGAATTTATTATTATAGCTCAGGATACGACTCTTTATGGTGTGGATATCTACAGGAGAAGAATGATTTCCGATTTGCTCGAAAGATTGAGTAAAATTGATAATGTTAAATGGCTCAGATTAATGTATGCGTATCCATTATCTTTTCCTGAAAAACTTGCTGATGTAATCTCCCGTTTTCCCAATATATGCAATTATGTTGACCTGCCTTTACAGCACATATCGGATAAAATCCTAAGGTCGATGAAGCGTGGCTCAGGCTCTGCAAAAATTAATAAATTGCTCGATATGTTAAGAACGAAAATCCCTGATTTGGCTATACGAACAACTTTTATTACAGGTTATCCGGGCGAAACAGAGGAGGATTTTTCCCGGCTTTTGGGTTTTATAAATGAACAAAAGTTCGCCCGGCTTGGCGTTTTTACTTATTCGCATGAAGACGGTACAACGGCTTACAAACTAAAGGATACGATTCCGGCTAAAATCAAGGAAGAACGAAGAAATCTGTTGATGGCTGCACAAGGTGAAATTTCTTTAAAAAAGAACAAAGAATTAATTGGAAAAAATTTAAACGTTTTATTAGACGAAGTACGTAATGGCTTATATTATGGCAGGACACAATGGGATGCGCCTGATGTGGATAATGTTGTTATTATTGAATCGAAAAGGAATCTACATTCCGGGCAATTCGTCGAGATAACGCCTAATTGTGCAGATTATTATGATTTATATGCTAATTTATAAAAATTTGTAATAGAAATTTCAAAGATGTTAATGATGGTTTGTGAAAACTCCTAAAAGAATGTCATTCTGAACGAAGTGAAGAATCTTCTTAAATTAAAGATTAATTTTATTTTTGTATAAAGAATTTTTATTTCCACAAACCTGGACATTACTATCGCAGTTTTATGATAGGACAGAAAGGCTCATTAGCACAAGCAAAAATTAAAATGTAGTAATTTTTACCACAAATAAAACTATCATTTTACTACAAATAAATCATATTATATCCTATAATTCAAATAGATTTGAAAGTATAATTTGTAATTGTGACGTAATGAAAAATGAATTGAGTTTATAGAAAATGATAATTAGTAAATTTTTTCTTTGAAATTAACATCAATTGAGATAAATTGAAAGTTATTTTTCGACAATTTATAATAAAGTGTTAAATAAATGAAATTAATTTATAAACGACAAAAAGTAAAAAAGAGCGAAAGCACTTTTGAAAACGGATGTCGTTATTTTATTGTATTGTAATTAATTAAGAAATATCATAGTACCTTAAAAAAAGGAAAAAAAAATGGGAAAAGGCGGCGGTGCAGGTAAAGTATATTTCGTATTATACCTTGCGGTAGTTCTCGAACTTCTAATCATCATCGTGGAACGCGACGAAGCCGAGGAACTGCTGTTAAGTAAGCAACGTGAAACGATGAAAATCGTGCAAAGTATTTTGTCACAACTTCAAACCGGTTCCGGAACAGAGGGAATCAATACTCGTCCCCAGGATGAAATTACAATTCCACCTCCCGGATTAAACGTCAAGGAATTGGGCTTCGATGTTAAAGATTCGAGAAAGTATATAGTCGAAGTCGGTATAACCGATATTACATCAGAACTTCCGATGAGGGTCGGCGAATCTACCAAAGATTATACTGAAAGGTTAAAGAAACTAATTAAACTTGCAAATGTTGAAGAAATAGAGTATCAGATATTCTTCAGCCCGAGCCAGGATATTACCAGTGCACCATTATTCCCATCCGATGATTCTATTATGAAGAAAGGGATTGATTTCAAAACCTGGCAATCAGGGCAAACAATAACTGGACCCGATGGCAGTATATGGGAATTCAAGGGATTGCGGAAGATGACTTTCGATAATGACCAGACTTTCAGCAATATTCCAATTGGTGATAATTACAAAAATGTCAAGGGAGAAATGATAAAGCCTGTTTATCAACCTCCTCTAATCGTTGGTCCTGATTTTGCTCCGCAAATTTCCGCCGACAGCATTTTTTATTATACCGATTTAAGTGAAAGAAAAGATATTACTACGTCGGCTTTAGAGGCTGCCAAAAAGCGTGCGTTTACTGTAAATTTCAAACCACCCAGCATAGCAGGATGGTATAAACTAAGATTTTCTTCCAGAACCAATAGAATTTTAGGTGTAAGAAAAACAGAAGGCGTTCAGGAGGTTAGCGAAGAGACAACGGTAAATATCGGTACGGTTCAGTTAACCGTTAAAGACTTAAGAAAAGTTCAAAAAGAATTAACGACTAAACTTGAAAAGTTCCATCTTCCTAATGTTGAAGAGTTTGAAAAAGGAGGCGACCTTGCTAAATTCGAAGCTGCGTTGCTTCATTCGGAAATAGAAGCCGCTCAAAGCGAAGAACCTACGGAAAACGTAAGCCACGTGCGACTTTTCGGATATATCGCTAAGTTATTAGCGCCGGGTCAATCTGTTAACTTTAAGCAAAATCTTGGCGCTATTGAATTCAACGTTCGCGTTATTACACCTAAAGCGCCTCCCGGAGCCGACCCTGCTATAGTTCCGCCAACCGACGGTTATGCTGCAAGTTTTGATAAACTTCCGGCGGCTTTCTTATTCCAAATCTCTCCCTACCAGGGAGATGGTAAAAATCAGGTTACGGCTATTGTTAAGGAGACAAATCAAAGGTTTGAATGTAAACCATTATATTTATATAATAATACCCCGAATGCACCAGCAATGAGCGGTAAAGCTGATTATATTGCATATATGAATGAAAATCTGGCTGTAGGGAAATATACGGTTGAAATTACTCACGGTATTTCTGCCAGTTCTAAACAGCCTAAAACAGAAACATTTGACCTGGAAATTTTTCAAACGGGTCTGACCGATGCAAGTCAAAAGGATATTAATGCAAAATTGGGATTCAGGGCTTTATTTGGTAGTAGTGTTGATTTTGCTGCCGTACCGAGTTCAGGTAGTAAAATTCCCCGTTCTTATGAAATAAAAGTCTCAACAGATAGCAAAGAACAAGGCAACGAAGCAACTTATGACCAATTGAACATTCCTCAGGGTAAGGGTTTACCACTTACTTCTAATGCCAGTAATGTATTTGTTGCTATAAAATGGAAACAGCCATATACAAATAAAGAAATAATGTTATTTGAAAGCTCAAAGGAAATTAAACAAAGAGGTCCATCTATATTGACGGCTACAATGGTAGGACCGAAATATACCTTTGCTCCGAATCTGAAAACAGGTTCAATTGAGTTTACAGGAATCGAAGCTTCGAGACCCGATGCCGATATTGGCGATGTTAAAGCAAATACTGTTTTAACGGCATCATTGACTGGCGAAGCTGAGATTGTTGGTAGAATAAAAGGTAAAGAAATCAAATACTCCGTCTCGGATGTTGAGGTTTCGGATGCTACCGAACCAAATAGCAGCAATACAAGATGGAATATTAAAATCAATTTGCAGTTGATTTCAAATATACCATCGGGAGCCAAATCGATTCCTATATCAGGTTCTTTCAATATCAATTTGAGAGCAACCGCAACAAACCCTAAAAACGGTAAGGTTGGAGTTGGAACAAAATCTTTGAATGTCGATGTCGATTATTCGATAACACGTAAGTAATTACTTAATAATAAAAGGTATTAAAACCATTATTTTAAGAATTTTAAATGAATAAGGATAAATAAAATGGTAAAAAAAATAGTTCTCACATTCTCTCTCCTTATCGGATTCCTTATCACGACAGCCTATCCGCAGTTGAAGAACGATGCGGCTAATCTGAAATTAAAAAATGTTTTGGGGAATTTAAAAAACCACCGGTTCGGACCAAACTATTACTACCAGGTAAAGGATTTGAAGGTCATAAAAGCAAGTCTTCAGCAGTTTATACAAGCGGAAGGCACTCCTAAGGTTGCGATGAGTGATGAAATTCTAAAAAAAGTAGATAAAAAAGTAGCGGAATACATAGAAAACGGTGTAAAGGCTGATGATGCACCAATGGCAATAAAGGAGAACTTGTACAGGGATTTGTCTCAATCTATCCCTGATGATGACTTTGACGCTTTGTATGCTTATTTTAAAAGTAAGCTTGCCGGTAAGGGAAAAGAAATTAAGACTGCTTACTTAATTACTACACCTAATGAAAAAGGTGATGAGTCTATCGTAGCTTTAATTATAGCCTTCAAAAGTATTGATATTGAAGAAGATATCGGCTTCCCGGCAAAAAGTAATATCTTCACATATATGGATTTAAAGGAAATCGATATTACCGATGAAGCAAATCAGGGCAGAAAGTTATATGACCTTTTGAATGATTACATACTACAGCAAAATGTTAACGACGTTACTCTCAGGGCACGAGGTATCGGGCAAAAACAATGGCTGCTGCCTTTTGATTATGGTGTTACTTCTTCTCTTATCGTTGATGAAGGAAATATTACATCCAATGACGTCCAGAATTTTATTCGAATTTCCGAGACTATGCCGTTAGACTTCTTCCAGAAGGAAAATGAGATAATCCTAAGTGGCGACCAGATTTCCTGGAGAAGATATAAAAGGCAGCTTTCCGAAGATGGTTCCGAGCCGGCGCCTATTGAGGATAAAAAAGTGAAGGTTGCTACAAAAGCTCAACCCGGACCAGCGGATAAATCCAAGACAGCAACAACCCAAAAAACAGCCCTAGTAGCCGAAACACCAACTGAACCCACGGAACTGGAAACAGACCCGACTAAAGCATCGAACTACAATCTACCCGATTACGGCATCGAGCTGAAATACGGTATAGATGAAATAAATTTTCCTTCTTTATGGAGCGAAAGATTAACATTATCAGCAATATGGCAGAGTGTGAAATTAGGAGTTATCCTGCCGAGCGATGGTAGTATTTATTCCTCATCAGCGAATGTTTTCGGACAAAAAAGACAATTTACTAATGCCGGAACCGGAATTGCAGGCTCGTTTGATTTCCCAATCAAAGTTGCCCCGAAAAGCGGTATTTTTCACATGGATTTTGCTTATGTTAACGGAAACGCAAATCCTGCTTCATACAGGAACAAGTTGGAAAGACAGGATACGAGTAATACCGACCCGTATCTGGATTATTTAATCAGGGCAAACGCTCAGATTCATTATACCTTTGCAACTAAAATCGACGATAACTACTGGTTGCGGTATAGTGTCGGCGCTACTTTATATAATATTGAATCATGGAGCTATGAAAACTCCCTGAATTATGAAGACGGTGATAAAGAAAGTAATTATAAGCAAAAAGAAACCGAAACAGTCGGAGGTATTTCCGGGAAAATAGAATTAATGGTACGGGACATAACTACTCCCTGGGGAGCTTCAGTACAATATTTCGATGGAACACTAAGTACGTATATTTGGCTTCGCATACCTATTACGAGGAATTCCGTTAGTTTTCAAATCGACGGTAAAGGTTATTTCCCTGTGTTCGATGATTTGTCAAGACCATGGAAAAACACAAGCGCTTTTATCCCAATGGGGCGATTGATTGTAAATTTTTAATTATTTGAAATACTTCAATCGGTTTTCGGGCTATTTTATTTATTATAAAAAATTATAATGAAAAAGTTTGATTAGGAAAAATATATTAGAAAGAATTATGAAAAAAATCCTTATATTCTTAGCAATCGTTACAATTTTGACAGATAATAATACTGTCTATGCTCAGAATGTTGACCAGGTTATAAATAATATAACCTCGATCGACCCAAAAATAAAAAAATATTTTCCCAGGTGGAGGATTTGTGAAAAGGACTTACAAGCACAAATATATCAGGCATTTCTCGTTATGAGGTATGATGAGAAAGAACTTGATATTAATAATATCGAAGTATTAGCTGCTCCTCAAGTTAAAAGAAGCGACGATGAAAGAAAAAAAGACCCGTCTCTTGTAGAAGCACAACCTTATCAGTTACTGCTTCTTTCCTGCGGAAGGGCATCAATGAATTCCGTACAAATAAGTTCGAAACTTGGAGATATTGAATTTTATTTATCCGGCGAAATGCCTTACGGAGGTAAAACAAAGTCCGTTAACGTTCGTGATTATTGCTTAGTAGATATTGCACCGGAAGTTCCATTTAGCCGTGCATCATCCGAAGCTATTATTAATTTTCTCGAACCAACCGACGCTACCCATTTACTTTCTTTTTCTCTATTTGAACAAGTACTGAAATTCGGGGAAACCGGATTTTGGTTTCGCTCAGTTGTTGGGAACGATGAACTTGGTTATCCTTTCTGGACATCCGGTGAAAGTAAATTAATTATTAAGAAACCTTTGTATGTTAATGATGATATTAAAACAATTAAAAGAATTCCATATTTAATTAATTTTAGTATTGGCGCCGCATATCGCCTAACTACAGGTACTGAAACAAATTCCCCTGTATTTGATTGGATTCCTGCAAGGAAATTAAATTCCCATCCGGCGGGTAAGTTAATTGTTGGTTTTGATTTTCATTTGCCAATGCAGCCATTATTCGGTATAAGTTTCAATGCTTCGATTCCAATTCAGGATAAAAAGGATGAAATAATCAAGGAAAATACTTATGCGTTTATGCCATCGAGAACCGGTGTGGATTTTAATGCATCAGACGAACGTTTTAGACATAAAGATATTTATTTGGACATAAATAATAATACCCATATCCTGAAAATTGCACCAGTATTAAAATCATCGGGTCAGGTTACACTCTTTTATAATGTCTGGTTAAATGACAAACCAAATAAACCTGCTGAAAATTATTTCCGCTTTGAAGCCGGAATATCATACCTTGAAGTTGCTGAATATGGTCAATTCTATAATATGAGTACCGGGAATCATATATCGGATTACGGTATTGATGGACTTAGATTATATAAAAATAATGAATTCGGTGATTGGTTGTTTTTAAAGGTCGATTTTAAGAATAATGCTACATGGCCCCTTGGATTAAGTTTGCAAATATCCAACCAGACACTTTTAGGCAGGGCGGTTATTCCGCTTATTGGAAACTGGCTGTATCTGGAAGGCAAATTTTCTTCTTTAATGCGACCGGAGCGACCTTATGAAAGCAAGTCATTTTATATGATTTCACCAATTGTTAAATTAACTATAAAATAATTTTTTTGTGAAAAATTTAGGACATATAATAAATATTAATTTTTATATATAATACTAAGTTGCACTCGAAATTACATAATAAAACACTCCTTAATTCACCTCACAAGTGGGGATTAAGGAGTGTTTTATATTTTAATAGAAAACGCATCATGGTTTAAGGGAGCTTGCTCCCTTTTTTTATTTATAGCAGATATAAAGAGGACAATAATGATTTTTCGATTTCTTAAATGCTTTTCCATAGCATTTGTATTTCTTTTTTCTTATAATGATATTCCAGCACAAGATTCGGATATAATTGATTCTACAAAAAAAATACATGAATTATTAAACGAAGCCAAAGTTAAATCCAAAAGAAAAGAAATTGAACTTACCATTCGGAACGTTGATATTTCTCATTTTCCCGAAGTCAGTATAATAGTCGAAGCATACAACACTTTAGGCGAGCCGCTCGATACCTTGCGTTCCGAAGGATTAACGGTAATGGAAAACGACATGGAGAAAAAAGTTATTTCCGTAAGGAAAATTTCCGTAAAAGAACGTGTCCCCGTTGACTTTACCTTCATTATCGATAAAACCGGCTCTATGCAGAAGTATATAGACCAGGTCAAGGGATATATATCTTCCTTTACAACTAATCTTGTACGTCGCGGAATCGACTATAGAATTGGATTAATTTTATTTTCCGATAATGTAGAAAAGGTTTATCAGCCTACCGATAATGTTTTTAATTTTTTGAGTTGGCTTTCGGAAGTAAAGGCTTATGGAGGAGGCGATGAAAAGGAAAATGCCTTAGATGCTATTAAGACTGCTACCGATTTGAACTTTCGTCCGGTTGCCAATAAAGTGGGTGTATTGATTACCGATGCTCCTTTCCATCAGGAGGGCGAGGAAGGTGACGGGATTACTTATTTCACGACTGATAAAATCATTAATTTATTGAATAAAAAAGAATTCCGCCTATTTTCATTTGTTCCGCCAAGACTTACGTCATATAAGCAAATTTCCCAGAAAACCCGGGGTACGGTTTACGATATTGATTATCCGTTTTCTACTATTCTGGATAATTTCTCGAATCAATTGACAAATCTTTTTGCAATTACATATATTTCAGGTGAACCGGTTATCCCTGATTCAATAAAAATCGCTTTGCTCAACGAAAAGAAAATGGTGCTTGTCCGAAAGATTATTCCTATCATAGAGCTTGGCAGGAAGCTGATTATCGAGAATCTCCTTTATGAAACAAATAAAGCAACTTTGAAAGATTCCATTCTTGAACTGGAAGTTCTCACGGATTTTATGAAGGCGAAACAAAATGTAGTTATCATGGTAGAAGGGCATACCGATGACAGGGGCAGCCATAAAATTAATGATAATCTATCTTTAATGCGTGCTGAATCGGTGAAGAAGTATTTAGTGAGGAAAGGAATTTCGGAGCGGCGCATCAAAACAGCCGGCTTCGGCAAACGCAAGCCCTTAGCTGATAACAATACCGAGTTTGGACGCAGCTTGAACAGAAGAACGGAAATCGTAATTGTTGCGAAGTAAAAATCGATATTATATTTAATTTGGAAAGTTATTATTCAAAATATCTGTCATTCTGAACTCCAAAATAATGGGCATAATAAAAATAAAAAATGACAAATTCAAGAGAAACCCCCTAACCCCCTTTGAAAAAGGGGGAATTGGTTGTCCCCCCTTTTTCAAAGGGGGTTAGGGGGTTTCT
>JAERMQ010000046.1 GCA_016844745.1 Ignavibacteria bacterium
ATGTGGTTTGCCATAAATCCTCCAAAGTTTTTATGACAAATATAACACTTTTATTTATCAGATACAAATATATTATTTATTACAAGAAAGTATAGTTAACCTCGTGTGTTTGGTAGCTACAAAGTTAACTATGGATGAGGAGTTTTTTAGCTCCTCACCCTAAATTTATTTTTACCGGACAATAGTGATTTTTAATTCATCATTATTCATTTCAATCCAATCTTGTCGATTGTTTGGTATAATAAATATAATTAAAATCAATGGATTATGAAAGTTTTCTTTTCTGTCAATTAAATCATTAAAATTTTTTGCTCTTAAAGGATATTTGATAGAATCTCCATTAATAGAAATTCCATTTTGAGTTGTTGCTTTTACCTGAAGTTCAAGAATTCTCCCAGTTTTAATTATATTATTTAGAGTTTGTTTCGTTCTTGTTGAAATTTCATTTATAACCATATCTACACCAAAATCACTTGATGGTTTGTCGGTAGTGTATCCACAATAGTTTGCCAATGCCTCAATATATCTTAAACTGAGCAATTCTTTTATGTTATTCTCAGGAAGCAATCTATCATTCTCCAGTTTTATTAATAATAATTTGCAAGTTAAGAAAGGTAGTATTATAAAACAAGTTTTGTTACTCGGAAAATTGAAAATTCCATTTTTTATCTTTTCGAACCTGTTATTTTTCTTTATTTTAAATAACTTATATATTATCATTAATTACATCTGAACAATCCTGATATGTAACCTGTTTACCGCACGCTTGCGTAAGTGTTGCGCTGTGTGAATCAGTAAATTGCAGTATCTTTTCTGTTTGTTCCGGTGTAGAATTTGAAATTAAATAAGCTAATTGCTCATGTCCGCTTCCTAAAAGAATTGAACCATGCTGAAGCAGTGTTTTCCCGAAAAGGCGTTGAGCGCTGCCGACAACTTTCCTGCCCTCCCATTCGATTTCATACCTGGCAGAACTTGCAAAGCACGAAACCGCCAAATCATCCTTTTTATAAAGCGAACGGAAATCCGGCTTGCTTTTCACGAATCCAAGCTCACAGCCAAGTTTTTCCAATGCACTCATTAAAAATAAATGTATTTCCCTGTATGCGTCGTGTGCCGCCATTCCATTTGGTAAATTCAAAACTACGGAATATGTTAATTCATCTGCATGAAGAACTGCCCTGCCTCCCGTTGGACGCCTAACTATATCAATATTTCTTTTTTGAGCTTCATCGTGATTTATTTCATCTTCGTTTTGATTAGCCCCAAGTGAGACTGCCCAAGGCGACCAGCCATACACGCGAAGCATCGGCATTACCAATCCTTTCGAGCAAAGTGTTACTCTTTCCGAATCAAAGCGCATATTCTCCAAGCCGGTAGAAAAGCCGCTGTCGATAAATTCGAATTCTCCGGGAAAGAGCTTTATTAGATTTTCATTATTTGTAATCATATTTTTATAAACAATATCCTTTTTTTAGCTTTGCGACTTAGCGAACTTTGCGTGCTTTGGGCGAAAATTTTTCTCCACCAATTTTGTTATTCCCTTTGCGGCTTTACGTGAAATTTTTTCTCTTGAATATAAAGTTCATTCCCTTTGCGGCTTTAAGTGAAAATTTTTTCTCGCAAAGCTCGCCAAGAGGCTAAGACGCCAAGAATCATCTCAAAGTATTTATTATTAGCAATGATTGGAACCTAATGTTCAATTTATTTGTCCAAAAATTGCATATTAACGGTATTTCTTTTAAATTCAATTTTATTCAGAAATCTTTATTAAAATTTATATAGACGCATAAACGAAATTGCTAATTTTGTATGAATAAATAATTAAATATAATTTTATGTTAAAGAATATAATTTTTGTTGATAAAAATATTTCTTTGCTTGCCGAAAGCCTTGCAGGTTGCGGCGAAGTGAATACTTTCGAGGGAAGGCTCCTCAATAGCGAAATGCTGGCGGAGGCTCACTGCGACTACTTGTTCGTTCGTTCCACAACAAAAGTAACCAAAGAACTTTTGAATGGGACTAATGTAAAGTTTGTTGGAACTGCCACCTCCGGCACAGACCATATTGATACCGATTATCTAAATTCATTTGGGATTATATTCGCTGACGCTGCCGGCTCGAATGCGAATTCGGTAGCGGAATATGTGATTTACGCAATTCTTAAATGGTCTGAGACAAACTCTTTTAATATAAAGGATAAAAAAATCGGTATCATCGGATATGGTAATATAGGAAAGTTGGTGGCAAAGTATTCTTTAAAATTAGGATTGCAGGTTTTTGTAAATGACCCACCTTTATTTGAAAGCGGATTTTCCTTTCCCGATTCTCTACATTATTCAGATTTGGAACACATTTTTCAAAACTGTGATTTAATCACCAACCATGTCCCATTGAATTTTGGCGGCTCCCATCCTACAAATAAATTGATTAATGCTCAATTAATTTCAATGCTCAAGAATAATGCTTTATTTATTCATACATCGAGGGGTGGTGTAGTTGATGAATATGCATTATATGAATTAATTCAAAATAAAAATATTTATCTTTCAATAGATGTTTGGGAGAATGAACCTGATTTCAATACTCCTCTTGCCGGAAAATCGAACATAGCAACTCCTCATATTGCAGGATATTCCTACGATGGCAAGTTGAAAGGAGCATTGGCAATGGCTCTGGCTTTTGAGCGATTTTCCGGGGAAATTCCTGATTATAGTATTTTTAATGAAGAACTAAATAAAAACAAGAAATTACAGGATGATTCCTTCCGGGATTCAAAATTACTATACGAAAATCTAAAATTATCACGTCAGATTGACCGTGACACTGAAGATTTTTTGAAATTAATTGATAAATTCAAAGAAGAACGAAAAGCAGGATTTGATTTATTGAGAAAGAATTATCCGAAACGAAGGGAAATATTGTAGTTTCTTCCAGCCATACCATCGACTAAGTCGATAGCATGGTAAGTATTTCCCATCCTATCGCTGAAAGCGATGGTATGGGTGAAAAACATTGTCTGAATTAGGATTTATTGGATTTAAGGATTATAGGATTTTTTTCATTAACCATTAATATTAGACAATTCACCATTATATTATTGCATTAATCTTGAATGAATGATATTATAAATTATTATTGATTCGGCATTAATTTGATATATAAAGATATAATCCTTATAAACGGCACAATGAAATTTCCTTTTGGCAAAATATTCAAATCTGCAAATTGGATATTTTTCCGGGAAAAAGGCAAGTGTTAATCCGAAATCATATAATTCATTAGCAAAATTAATTGCCATTTCAGGATATCCGCTTAAGAAGATAAATTTTGAAATAGAATCAATACCCTTCAAAGCCTTTGGAGTGAAATGAACATTCATTTCTTTTCCAAGCCCAAAGATTTGATATATTCTATTGTCCTTTTTCTTGATTCTTCGAGGGGTATTACCAATCCTGCTTCATATTCGGCTTCGCTTTCTTTTATCATATTAATAAGTTCTTCATCGGTAGCCCGTCGTGTCGGTCGAACCCAATCATCCTCAGTCAGGGGTTTCAATTCGGTTCCGAAAGTAATTTTTACGGATTTAACATACTTCAGATTTTTAATAAAGGCAGCAAATCTGGTAGCTTCCCTTTTTCCTTCTATTTCGACAGTTATTGTACTCATAATTATTATAATTTAATATCTATAAGAAAAATTAAATTTACAAAAAAAAATAATTAAAAAGAAATATATTTATTGAACGTTTATATTCATCCTATCAATTCAGCGATAGGATGGCATATTTTTCCCCTGAGTGTAGAAAATGACTCATGAAAATAATTCCGGCTTTTTTGTTTTGATTGTTGCAATTGCGAAAAACCTCAAACGATTAAAGTCGATTATTGGATTGTGATATTCGCTGACAAATTCCCAACATTCTTCCTTTACCAAAGTATAGTAAACATTATCTATTAATTGAGGTATCATTTTCTTTTCCCAATCGCTTCCTATGGTTATTTTTGCCAACTCCTTATCAATTAATGCAGTAGTTACATATTTTTCAGCAATTTCTTCTTCGATTATTCTTTTGCCGGTAATTTCGGCAGGTCCCATTTCTTTTATATGCTTTTCCTGAAATTCCGAAGTAACAATTTTTGCCCATGTTTGCCTGTTGTATTTATTCCTGAAATCATACCTTTTAATTACGATACCCTCGCCAAAACCCTTACCGTCTTCTAACAGGAAAACATTTTTCATTAACTGATTTATAAATTGCTGGTAATCCCCGTTCCTGATTATGCAAAGAGGGGGAATATATTCAAGGTTATGTTTTTCCAATAGCGGTTTATACTCTTCATAATTAAGATAAATAAAAGGACTATCGCCGGAATGAAGCATTTCATCTTCTTTTTTATCTATACATACATCGAAAATATAGAAATGCTTCCAGGCATCCTTCCTATACGTTTTGAGGGAATGAGGGATAAGCCATTCTCCAAATAATCTGTGTGAAGGATTCTCGAACAGGTAATCATAAAACTTTTTATTTTCTAAAATATAAGCGTAGAACCCTTCATGGTCGTCGGTTAAGGTCAATTGCCGGTTACGGCTGGCAGCCTGCACTTCACCTTCATTAAGCCAAATACTTGTATTAGCGCCGTCAATTTTCGGGAAAACATAACATTCGCCAAGCTCGATATCCTGAACTTCCGCAGTTCCGAATCTTTCTATATGTTGATATTCTTTAAATTCCATAATTTTCTTAAAATATTCTAATTACTTCAATATATATCGTTCTAGAAGCGGAAATATTTGATTATATTTATATCTTACAGCCATACCATCGACTTCAGCGATAGCATGGCACAAATTCCCATGCTATCGCTGCAAGCGTTAGTATGGGTAGAAAAAGTGTAATAAGTCAAACACCGGCTGGGGCGTTTTCCTTTTTACTTATCAGTCAAGGTGTTTGGTGTTCCCTTGAATAACTGGAATTATTAAAATTTATTTGCAATTAATTAATATTTTCATTAATTTACTTTAAGCACAAGCAAAGAATATATATTGATACTTCGGTAATCGGCGGCTGCTTCGACGAAGAATTTGCCGAATGGTCTAATAATTTGTTTGCAGTTCTGAATCACAGATTAAACGGATTTAGGGAATGCACGGATTAATAAACAAAAAATCTGCGATACAGGCATTTTATAAACGTGTTTTCTAATTATCTTATAATAAATATGTTAGAATCATTTCTGAGCAGAGCAAGAGAAAATTTAAGAGCTGCAGAGGTATTATTTGAACTAGAACTATATAATGCTTCAGCGAATAGAGGGTATTATGCCGCTTTTCATGCAGCTATTGTAGCGATTTATTCCGCTGGCATTACGCCAACCATTGACCATAAAATTGTAAGAGCTTTATTTTCAGATTATTTTTTCAATAAAAGAAAAATACTCCCGTCTAAATTCAAAGATTATTTACGAGAGTTGCAAAATAAAAGAAGCGAAGCTGATTATAAAAGTGGGGTTAGTAAAAAAAATTGCTAAAAGTCAGTTAAAAATGTCCAAGGAATTAGTTGACATTATTTTAGAGGTAATTAATGAGAATTAATCATAAACAACAACAACTTATTGATGAATTATTCAATAAAGTAAAAAAACGTTATCCGGAAATTGTCTTTAAGGATTTGCAAAGCTCTCCCGAAGACCCGAGTGATATTTGGATTAACATCATCGCCGATATGGACGAGGACAGGGAAATTGAGTTGAGGCATTATTCTGCTAAACTTGAAAATGAAATATTTTTCAAATATGGATATGAAATTTCAATCATGCCTGAAAATCCTAATTCAGTGTATGCTTAATGAATTTGATTTTTTTATATTTTGGGAGAATAAATAGAAATTATTGCGGCATAAGCCGCCTAAAATATATGTAAGCGTGGTCTTACTTCGTTATTTGTTGAAAATCGCTAAATTTTAAGACTGCAGAACAGTAAGAAAAACGCGCCCAGAAATGAGATATTTGAAAGATAATGAACGATTTTCCTAAAATATTTTATTAGTTTTGGAAAATATGAAAGAAATATTTAAAAATAAAGCTTTAAAAAATATAAAAATTGCTGAAATTGCTTTTGAAAATGCTTGTTTTAATGCTTCAGCCAACAGAGCCTATTATGCGGCATTCGATGCGGCTATTGCGGCTATTTATTCGATTGGTATTGAGCCGCGAATTGACCATAAAGTCATCCAATCTTTATTGTCGGATTATTTTTTCAATAAAAGAAAGATTATTCCGTCTAAATACAGAGGTGATTTGAAGAAATTGCAAGAAAATAGAAATATTGCTGATTATCATGAAGGTGTAAGTAAGAAAACTGCAAAAAAACAATTATTTTTAGCAAAAGAATTAGTTGAAATTATTTTTAAGGTAATAGAATGAGAATAAATATTAAACAACAACAGCTTATTGACGAATTACTCGCCAAAGTTAAAGAACGTTATCCGGAGATTGTTTTAAAAAATATAGAGCCGTCTGTGGACGACCCTGATGATATTTGGATTAATGTCATAGCAGATATGGACGAGGAACGCCAATGGGAAATGTCTTCCTACGCAGCGGAACTTGAAACAGATATTTTAGTTGATTACGGTTATGCGCTTTCAATATTATCGCACAATCCAAGCGCTGTATATGTTTAAATATCTTTTAATTAACTTAATTAAAGATATTATGACTTAAAAAAATAAATTTTATAAATACATGTAAGCGTGGTCTTACTTTCGTTCTTCTATTAAAATCGCCAATTTTAATGTTTCCAGAATTGAAAGAGGACTCGCCCCAACTGGGGCGTTTTCCTTTTTGCACATCAAAACGGGTGTTTGGCGATACCTCAATACTGGGCATTAATTATTTTATCGATAAGTGCAGCTGGCTTTGGCGGCTGGTTTGTAATGAAAAGGTTTGTATAATTATGAATTATGAATTATGAGTTATAAGTTATGAGTTATAAGTTGAAATAGATTGTCTTTCGTCATTTAAAAAGATGTCCAACATCTGGGAGATGTTGGACATCTCAAAATTTCAGATTGGAAATGCTCCGAATTCTACCGGAGGTAATATTATTTTAATGTATTTTCTTTTACAATGATTTTAAAAAATAAGCGTCATTTTTAATTGAAATATTTTTTGGAGTGAATATGTATGAAATTGTTTTTAATTCGAAGTTGACAGAAAATGGAGCGCTTTACTGCCCTAAAGAATATTCGTTTATTGATGCCGATTATAAAGTTATTCTAACCTTACCCGATAACAATGAAGATATATCTGAAGCTGAAAAGTCGGCAATAATAGATAATTCATCCGATTTTCTTAGCGCACAGGAAATTAGCTATTATTTAAATTTGGATGAGAAATGAATTTTGCCCAAAAGCAGATTTGGCTAATTAATTTTGACCCTTCTTGATTAAGTATCAAACTAAAACGGTATTATTTCATTTACTTCTTTTATAACCATTCTTTGTCTGAAAGCGATTGTATATGTGAAAAACTCATTGGAATATTAAGTATGGAGTAATGAAAATTTAATTGCTGATTTCAACAATTGATTCACCTGAAGATAACATTAACATTGCTTTCTCTAACGAATCAGTTAATATTACTTTTAGTTTTTCATTTGAAGTATTGCCGCAAGTAAGAAGTATTATTTTCTAACCCGTAATAGTAGGTGATAGTTGAGCATCAAGCCAGATAATCATACTGAAATTATTGGATGGTTTATACGGTTTCTTGCAAACAAAATAGCAGCGTTAATATCTTCTAATTCGAGGTCTGGTAATTCTGCAAGTATTTGAACCTGATTTAATCCTGAACCAAGTAAATCGAGAATATCTACAACTCTTATCCTCATGCCTCGTATGCAGGGCTGTCCACCACATTGTTGGGGGTTTACTGTGATTTTATTAGAGAATGAATTCATAGTATTAAAAAATTTTATTTAAAGCCATTTTAACGAAATAAATTACTATTTATTTTATTAAAGTAGGCATCACTTCATCAAATATGAAGAAGAAGCAAGAAAATTCCAATACTATCCCGAAAGTGATATAAGTATGAAAAGACCATTTCCCCTAATTCTTGAAGAAATATTTACTAATGCAAAAAATATTTGCTATTTTTGTAGTTCGTATTAAATAGGTTATATTAAATTAAAAGTTGAAAGTTAGATGTCCTTTTTCAGGCTTTTTTCGAATGACGTAGCGATAGACCTTGGCACTGCAAATACCTTAATATGGATGAAGGGTAAGCATATAGTACTGAACGAGCCTTCTATCGTTGCATTCGACCCATCCTCGAAGCATATAATTGCAATCGGGCGCGAAGCCCAGTCGATGATAGGTAAAACCCATAAGAATATTAAAATCATTCGTCCGCTACGCGATGGCGCTATTGCCGATTTCGAAATTGCCGAAGGAATGTTGCGCGCATTTATCCGTAAAGTATCCGCAAGCTGGCAACCCGCCCGCAGAGTCGTTGTATCGGTTCCATCCGGAATTACCGAAGTTGAAAAGAGGGCTGTGCGAGATAGCTGCGAGCATGCCGGCGCCAAGGAAGTCCATCTTATAGCCGAACCAATGGCAAGCGCTATCGGTGTAGGATTAAATGTTCACGAGCCAATCGGCAATATGATTGTCGATATTGGCGGCGGTACTACGGAAATAGCCGTTATTGCTCTTTCCGGAATAGTTACAGACGAATCCATAAGAATTGCCGGCGACGAAATGACTAATGCTATCGGACTATATTTCCGCCGTGCTCATAATATTTTAATTGGTGACAGAACTGCCGAAATGATTAAATGCGAAGTTGGAAGCGCCGTTCCGTTAGAAGACGAAATAGATATTGAAGTTAAAGGCAGAGACCTCGTTTCGGGAATTCCACGTATGATTCAGGTCAGTTCCGTCGATATACGTGAAGCCTTGTCCGAAAGCGTAACATCAATTGTGGATTCCGTATTAAGCCTGCTCGAAAAAACACCACCGGAATTATCCGCAGATATTTTCGACAGAGGTATAATACTATCAGGAGGTGGAGCATTATTGAAGGGATTAGACGAACGATTGAAACGCGAAACCTCGCTTCCGGTACATGTAGCCGACCATCCATTAACAACAGTCGTCAAAGGTACCGGGAAGGTATTGGAAAATTTAAGCGAATATTCATCCGTACTTATAAAAAGCACACGATATTAAGCCTGCACCATGCAGAAGTTTATTAAATTCATACTTAAATACAAGGAATACGTAATATTCGTAGCGCTTGTCGTTATGAGTTTTTCGCTGATTTCAATCGGCGATATGAACAAAATCGGCGGTTTCCGGACAGGAGTTATTGGTACAATCGGATGGCTGCAAAGGATGTTCTCCTGGATTCCAAATCCTGCAGCTTTAAAAAGCGAGAACAGCACTCTCCGTGAACTCAATTTCAGGTTATCTGCAGATGTTACTAAAATGCGTCATTCATTGGTTGAAAACCAAAAACTGAGGGATTTGCTCAAACTCAGGGAAACATCGGATAACGAAGCGGTAGTAGCTGATATTGTAGGACGTTCGACCGTTGAAATGAGAAATTACCTCATTCTAAATAAGGGCAAAAACGAAGGTATAAAAAACGGAATGTCTGTTCGAACTGATGCGGGTTTGGTAGGAATGGTAATTATTGCAAGCGATAATTATTCATTAGTCGAAATGATAACAAATAAAAATGTAAAAATAGCTGCTAAAATTCAGCGAAACGGTATCAACGGTGTGCTGGTCTGGGAAGGCGGTGAATATTTAATAATGAAGAATATTCCCGAATCATTCGATGTAAAAGCCGGGGATTTTGTGCTAACTTCTAATTTCAGCACTAAATATATGAAAGACATACCAATCGGAACGGTAATAAAAGTCGAGAGGGAGCAGGGTAGTTTATTTTTTAAGCTAATCGTGAAGCCTTCTGCAAGTTTTGCAACCTTGGAACAGTTATTTGTTATGATTAATCTACCATCGCCGGAAAAACTGCAACTATTAGATGAAATGGAAAAGAAATTAAAAATAAATAAACGATGAAACTGATTTTCGAAGAATCCTCCTTAAAGAACAGATTAAGCATCAGGCTTGTATTTTTGTCAATGATAGCCTTAGGGTTGACCATTGTCCATGTCGTTTTATTGGATTTGATATCGGTTGCAGGGATCACACCCGATTTGCTATTAATTCTTTGTGTTTGGATTGCATTTTCGGAAGGGCAAACGGTTGGAATTTTTGCGGGTTTTGTTATTGGAATATTGCTTGATGTAGCATCTTTAGATGTTATCGGAGTAAATGCCTTATCGAAGACAGTAGCAGCTTTTTTTGCAGGCTTTTTCTTTAAGAAAGGCTTGGAATCACGCCGGGCAGGCTTCGGATTTTTAATAGTTTTATTTATGTGCTCAATAATTCATAATCTGATTTATTTCCTTTTTTATGTCAAATTCAGTGAAATATCAATCCTGCCGTTTTTCTTTAAATACGGTATAGCAATGTCCATTTATACAACGGTATTCGGCGTATTCATCTTATTTTTCGGATTATCAAAGAAATATAGCTAAAAATGTATTTATCAAAAATAGAAATTTTCGGATTCAAATCCTTTGCTCATAAAACTGTTTTTAAATTTACAGACGGCTTGACTGCTATTGTCGGACCGAATGGTTGCGGCAAAACTAATGTTGTTGACGCTATTCGCTGGGTATTGGGTGAACAAAAAACATCAGTATTACGGTCGGATGTAATGGAAAATGTAATCTTCAATGGAAGTGCCGGAAGAAAACCCGTAGCTCTTGCAGAAGTCACATTAACAATCGAAAATAATAAACATATCCTGCCTTCGGAATACAATGAAATATCCGTTACGAGGCGGCTGTTCCGCGATGGTGAAAGCGTTTATATTCTGAATGGCGTACCTTGCAGGTTGCGGGATATTCTTGATTTGTTTATGGATACCGGTATGGGACCCGATTCCTACTCGGTGATTGAATTGAAAATGGTCGAAGCAATCCTGTCCGGTAGAGCAGAAGAGCGCCGGCACCTGATTGAAGAAGCTGCGGGTGTAAATAAATTTAAGCTGAGAAAAAAGGAAGCCGACCGTAAACTTGTTTCGGTTAGAAGCGATTTGGATAGAGTTGAGGACATAGTCCAGGAAATCGAAAAGAATGTTTCATCTCTTGCCCGCCAGGCAACGAAAACCCGGAAATATAACGAGTATTTTCAGGCATTGAAAACTCTTGAACTTTTGATTTTAAGCCATGAGTACGAAAAATATTCAAAAGATTATACGAAATTGGAAGAAGAAATTGCTACTATAAAAGTTGAACAAGTTGATATAGAAAAACAGTTAGAGGAAAATGAAGAAAACGATAAAAAACTTAAATTAGCAATTACAGAATTAGAGAAGTTACATTCAGGAGAATTGGAAAAAGAAAGTCAGGCTCAATCTCTTGTTGCTGAGTTCGAAAGAAAATTTGCTGTTTCAAAAGAGAAGTATTCAAATAATCAAAGCGCTCAGGAACGACTTAGCAAGGAAATTGAAAATTCCGAAATGGAACGTAAACTAATTGCTTCACAAAGAGAAATAATCAGCAATCAAGCTGATGATTTACAGAAGAAAAGCGTTGAAATGCAGCAACAATTAGATATTCTGCGACAAGACCGGAATCAATTTAGCTCCAGAACTCAAAAGCTGCGCCAAATCTCTAATTCTGCTAATGAAACAGTTCTCGATGTTCAGAATTCTATTAGATCATTAAATGAATTACTTAGAAGAAATGAGACCAGAAATGCTTCTATCAAGAACAGGATTGCTCAGGGTGAAGAAGAACACTTTGCAATTAATGAACAAATAGTAGGATTGGACAGTGATATAAAGGCTGTCTTAGAAAAAAAAGATGAATTGACGGAACATTACGCTGCTGCTGAAAAGAATTTGTATGACTCACAGGAAAAGAAAAATAATTTAAGTACTGAAATAGAAAACCTGAATCGGAAGATTAATGAGACGAGTGGCGAAATAAGTCATCTCAATGCTTCCCTGCAATTTTTATCAAATCTTGTCGATACAGCAGAAAGTTCAAAATTTCTACTTGGCAACAATGATTGGAAGCCTACAGCAGAAAAAATATTGTTGGCTGAAGCAATAGGGGTTGATGATGAACATCGAATAGCATTGGAATCAGCCTTGCAAGAGGCTGGTAGATATTTTGTAGTAGATTCCGAAGAAGATGCAATCGCAGCAATCAGGCTTCTGGAGCAGTCAGAGAAAGGAAAAGCTTCTTTTATCTGCAGGAATCTTATTCCTAAGACTGAGGGTTTGCCAGGAATAGAATCAGTGGATGGAATCATAGGCTGGGCAAGCGAAATTGTACGCAGCGATGATGAATTGCGTTCGGCTTTAAGGTTAATACTTCGGAAAACGCTGATAGTTGAAAATTTAGAAATAGCCCGTAAAATCATTCAATCCGGTATAGCTGAAAAAGCTGTTACACTTAAAGGCGAAATTTTCGGTGCAGCAGGCTTGCTTCGTGGTGGTGCCGCATCTCAGGAAGAAGGTAAATTAGTCGGCAAACAGGAAAGAATAAAGAAATTAAACTCGTCGATAGCCCGGCTGCGTAAAACATTGGAGACAATTGAAACAGAGCTGAATACAAAAAAAGCAGAGCATGAATCAATTGATATACGTTCACTAAATGAGCAATTAAAAATTGCAGGCGATGAAAGAAACAAAAATGAGAGAACCATCATAGAACTTGATGGTAAAAGGAAAGCACTTGAAAATAAAATAATACTTCTTGAGGAAAATCTACTGAATTTTGAGCACGAAACAGAAGATATTAATAATGAGCAGGAAGATGCACGAAGCCAGATTGAATCATTGAATTCAAACCTCACCGAAGCACGGGAAGAATATGAAAACACTCTTGAAAAGTTATCAGAAGCAGAGACAGAGGTTGAGGAAACGGAGAAAAATGTAAGGACTGCAGAACTTGAATTTGTGCGACTTACGGAGGATATAAAAACACATAATAAGGAAATTACCAGGCTCGAGCAGGATTTCTCCTCCTGTTCAAATTCTATTATTTCCCGGAAGGAGGAGTTTGAGCGCACCAAAGAAGGCAGTATCCAGCTTGAAAAATTAATCGATGAGTTAACTGCTAATTTGAATGGTGAAGAAATAAACTATAAAACCAAAAAAACTAAAAGAGAATACCTGTCACATCAAGTAGCATCGGTACAAGAACAACATGAAGCCTCATCAACCATGCTGAACAACCTGATGAAAAAGCATGAAAAGGTACTCGAATCAGTTTATGAACGTGGGATTCACCACAGCCAATTGCGAATTGAAATTAATAATGCCGTTAATAAAGCAATCGAGCAATACAGCACCGATATCAGGACGGATAAAATACAGATGCCGGAGGGATTCTCTCACGATACAAGTACGGCTAACGCTGCTAATCTCAGACAAAAACTTGCAGGACTTGGCAGTGTAAATTTCATGGCGCTTGAAGAATACGAAACTCAAAGTGAGCGTCTATCATTTTATAAGAAACAAATAAAAGACCTTGTCGATTCTGAAAAAACTTTAAGGGAAACAATAGTTGAAATAAATAAGAATGCCGAAGAAAAATTTGTTGATACCTTTACAAAGATACAGGAGAATTTTAAACAATTATTCTTAACTTTATTTGGTGAAGGTGCAGAAGGAGAACTGCGTTTAATGGGTGATAACCCTTTGGAATCCGATATTGAAATTATTGCCAAACCTCCGGGAAAGCGTCCCCACTCTATCGATATGCTTTCAGGAGGCGAGAAAACACTCAGCGCAATTTCGCTATTATTTTCTATTTACCTTGTAAAGCCAAGCCCATTCTGTATTCTGGACGAAGTCGATGCTCCATTAGACGATGCAAACATAGGCAGGTATTTAATGCTTCTGAGAGAATTCTCCAACAATACTCAATTTTTAATCGTTACACACAACAAAAAGACGATGGAAGCTGCCGATAATTTATATGGAATAACAATGGAAGAAATCGGTATTTCATCGGTTGCATCGGTAAGGCTCGCTAAGGTTTTAGCGCAATAAAATAAGGAAATATTTGTAATAAATGTCATACCTGAATTCCTGAATGTGTGAAAAGTCAAGGTGATTGTCATTCTGAACGAAGTGAAGAATGACATTGTTCCAAACATTTATTTTTCTTCTACGGCTTGAATAACATTTAAAAAATGAAGAATTTTGTAACCATCACTAATAAACTAATTACCGATTTATGGATTTTTCTTAATTTGTTTTTTCCTCGTTTTTGAGTTAATTTATATTATAGAAATTAGTATAAATTTTGAGGTAAATATGAAATTAGTTATTTTCTTTGTCATTTGTTGCATGGCTCTTGCAATCACAACTTCCGGCAGAGGTGTAATTCTTCCTTTATTTGCTTATAATCAGCAACAGGAGGAATTTGAGGAAGAATCAAACGAAAAGCCAAAGGAAGAGAAAAAGAAACCCGAAGAGAAGAAAGAAGTAAAATCCGAAGAGAAGAAGGAAGTGAAACCTGCTGAACAGAAGGAATCAAAAGAAGAAACAATTGAGCAGGAAGAAGCAAGTCCATTCGAAGATGTGCCGCGTACTGAAGATGAAATGATGAAATTCTACAAAGAAAAATACGAAGCAAACTACGAAAAACCCTTTGAGGATGTATGGAATGCCGTTTTGAAATCTTTTGAGCAATCAAGTTGTTTGGTTATTAAAAAGAATTTCTCCCAGACTGACGAAGGCTTATATAAAGGTACAATTCATTCCGACTTTTGCGTTTTTGTTATGGGAGCCGATTCAACATTCAGAATCCTTCGTCTTTACAGTAAAAAAATGCCTCAAATACGTGGTGGAAACTGGATTAACGGCAGAATTCAATATAAACTTGTAATAAAGGAAAAGGAAGCAGGTAAGGTTAACCTGGTGCTGAAAGCAGAGATGAGCGGATCCGAGGATGTAGTGACTTCATTAGTTCACTTTTGGGAATCCAACGGTTATTTGGAGACAAAGATGATGGAAAGAATCAGGAAGAATTTAGGTAATTGAAAGAATTATTGTAATGCTATAATTGTATTTTAATATGAAAATCCGCAATTGGTGCGGATTTTTCATATTAAGGGTAGTTTTAAAAAATATCATTCATGCGAATGCAGGAAAGACAATCATTAAGACCATAATAAAATAACTTAGGACAAAATCGTTTTAAATCAAATAAATTATTTGAAAAGAAAAAAATGTTCAATCAATCGATTCATAAATTTATTCTTATTATCTTAGATGGCTGGGGTATAGGCAATAAAAGTAAGGCAGATGTAATATACAATGGCAATACTCCTTTCATGGATAAATTAATATCACATTATCCAAATTCACAACTACTGACTTGTGGTGAAGATGTCGGTCTGCCGGATGGTCAAATGGGAAACTCCGAAGTCGGGCATTTGAATATCGGCGCCGGACGAGTAGTTTATCAGGACCTTGTTCGAATTAATATAGCTGTACGCGACGGCAGTTTTGCTCAGAACAAGACAATAAATGAAGCATTTCAATATGCAAAAGCAAATAATAAAAAGATGCATCTGCTCGGGCTTGTGTCCGACGGCGGCGTACATTCTTCTGATAAACATCTTAATGCTATCTGCGATATTGCAAAGAATAATGATTTTAATGATTTATATATTCATGCTTTGATGGATGGGCGCGATTGCGACCCACACTCAGGTTTGGGATTTATCGAGCTGTTAGAAAAACATCTGAAAAATTCGACAGGCAGGATTGCTTCCGTTTGCGGAAGGTATTACACAATGGACAGGGATAAAAGATGGGAGCGCGTCAAGGTAGGCTACGACTTGCTTGTTAACGGTATTGGAAATAATTTTCATTCGGCTGTTGAAGGAATCCGGGCATCCTATTCCGATGGTGTAACCGATGAATTCATCAAACCCATAGTAATTACTAATGAGGTGAATGAACCATTGGCAACAATTGAAGCAGGAGATGTGGTCTTTTGTTTCAATTTCCGCACCGACAGATTGCGGGAAATAACAACTGCTCTTACTCAAAAGGATTTTCCAGAATTCGGGATGAAAACTATTCCATTATATTATTTGACTATGGCAAATTATGATGATTCTTACCTTGGTATTAAAATTGTTTTCGATAAAGATAACGTCGAGCAAACCATCTGTGAAACCCTGTCGGCAAACGGACTCCGACAGCTCAGAATTGCCGAAACTGAAAAATATCCTCATGTTACCTTTTTCTTTTCAGGCGGACGCGAAGACGTTTTCGATGGTGAGGAACGAATTATGGTTCCTTCTCCCAAGGTTGCAACTTACGACCTGCAGCCGGAAATGAGCGCTTTTTTAGTTAAAGATGCATTAGTTAAAGAATTGCAAGCACAAAAATTTGATTTTATCTGCCTGAACTTTGCAAACGGTGATATGGTGGGGCATACCGGTGTATATGGTGCTATTATGGATGCCATAGAAGATGTTGATAAATGCGTCAAAGAGGTCGTAGAAACGGCGCTGGTAAACGGTTATGAAGCATTGATTATTGCCGACCATGGGAATGCCGACCATGCGATTAACGAAGATGGCAGTCCGAATACGGCTCATTCCCTGAATCCTGTACCATGTATTCTTGTCAGCGACAGATATAAATCCATCAACAATGGCATTCTTGCTGATGTTGCTCCGACTATATTAACTATCATGGGATTGAAAGTACCTGAGCAGATGACTGGGAAAATTTTGATTTAAACAAGGAGATCAAATCATGAAACAACTTTTTTTTGGTGATTGTTATGATGTACTGCGGGATTTGAATAGAAAAAATCCTAATGGATTTATAGATTTAATATATATTGACCCTCCATTTAATTCCAAAAGAGATTACAATATTCTCTTTGAAAATATCGATATGACGGATACTAAAGCTCAAAAGCAAGCGTTTGCAGATACTTGGAGTAATGTAAGCTACAAGGATGCTCTGAATGAAATATTAATTCACAAAAAAGACTTATTCACTTTTTTAAAAACTTTAGATAATATTCATTTCCCTAAATCATCTATAGCATATCTTACAACAATGGCACTTAGAATTTTTTATATGTATGAGGCATTGAAAAGCACCGGTTCATTTTATTTGCACTGCGACCCGAATATGAGCCATTATCTCAAGATAGTATGCGATTTGATTTTCGGAAAAGAAAATTTTAGAAATGAAATTGTTTGGTGCTACAAAGCACGTCATTTTTCCAAGAAAAATTTTGGTCCAAAACATGATGTTATCCTTCGATATTCAAAATCCGACAATTATACATTTAATTGGCAAAAAGTTTTGCGTCCACTATCGGAAACTACTGTTAAAAAATTCAAATACCATGATGAAATTGGAAATTATAGATTGGTCGGTCGGGGAATTAAAGGTAGTCCAATTCAATCTGCAAAAGATGTGGACATCAAATGGGAAACCGAACATCCTGAATTAGTTAAAAGAAATTATGTCAAAGAAGGCGTGCCTTATGAAGATTATTGGTATATTGATTTAATCAATCAAGCCGCAAAAGAGCGATTGGGCTACCCAACACAAAAACCTGAATCTTTATTAGAAAGAATAATAAAAGCTTCTTCTAATGAAGGAGACTTAGTTGCAGACTTTTTCTGTGGATGCGGAACAACTATTGCAGTAGCAGAGAAATTAGGCAGGAACTGGGTTGGAGCAGATATATCGCACCTTGCAATAAGACTTATTCTGAAAAGATTAACAGACCCTTATGAAGATTTCAAAAAGAAAGAATTAATAAAGAATATAGAAATAAACGGATTTCCTCGTGACAGCGCTTCTGCTAAAGAATTAGCCGAAACAAAAGATAAGGGAAGGATTAAATTTCAAGATTGGGTTGTTGAAGTTTTAATTGGGGGTATTTCGAATGAAGTTCGAACTGCAGACGGTGGCTGGGATGGATACTTGACATTTCCAACTTCTGATAAGGAATATGGTATAGTTTTGATTGAAGTAAAAAGCGGAAATGTTAATATTAAAAATGTACGCGAGTTCATTCAAGTTGTAAACAAAAATAACTCCGATATAGGTGTATTCGTCTGCTTTTCGGATACAATAACCAAACCAATGTTGGAAGCTGCAAAGGATGTAGGCAAGTTTAAATCCTATAATTTTGATAAATTACAAATAATTTCCATTGAGGAGCTACTTGAAGGTAAAGAAATAAAATTGCCGGGTGGGGTAAGTAATTCTACATTTAAAAGTTCTACACGAAAGTTGGATAAAGAGCCGGATACCGTTCATCTTTTCAACCACAAAGAAAAATTAAAGAAGTAATCATGGAAATACCTCATATATTAATTGAAAAACTTGCTTCGGCAAAACATGTTGCCGTACTGACCGGCGCAGGTGTTTCAGCCGAAAGCGGTATCAAAACCTTTCGCGACCCCGACGGTCTTTGGGCGCAGTTCAATCCCGCCGAGCTTGCAAGTATGGACGGTTTTATGTCCAATCCCGATTTAGTATGGTCTTGGTATCAACATCGCAGGGAAATAGTGGCAGAGTCGAAACCGAATCCCGGTCATTATGCTATTGCTGAAATGCAAAACCTATTTGAGAAGTTCACATTAATCACTCAAAATGTTGACCGCCTGCATCAATCGGCAGGCTCGAAGCAGGTTCTCGAATTGCACGGCAATATAATTGAAAATCATTGCGTTCGCTGCAAAAAAGATTTCGTTGGTGAAACTACTCTTCCGGATGGGCAGTTACCGAAATGCTCCTATTGTGGCGGGATGATAAGACCATCGGTTGTCTGGTTCGGGGAAATGCTGCCGGCAGATACTCTTTTAGCCGCAGAAAATGCCTCAAACCAATGTGATTTCTTCTTCACTGTAGGAACTTCGGGAGAAGTATATCCTGCGGCTAATTTACCTATTGTTGCCAAACGGCATGGCGCTTATGTTGTTGAGGTCAATCCAAACAGGACTTCTATTAGTCACTCAATGGATTGCTGTCTTTCGGCGCCATCGGGAGTAGCTCTGCCTCTTATTTTAAACGAATTTAAAAAATATAGAAATCAAAAATCATGATAATCGGTATTGGTACGGATATAATTGAAGTCTCGAGAATAAAAGATGCTATTGAGAAATACGGCGAACGATTCCGTAACAGAATATTTACCCAAACAGAACAGGAGTACAGCGAAAGCTTTAATCAAAATAAATATTTGCATTATTCTGCCCGCTTCGCTGCTAAGGAATCTTTCAGCAAGGCGATTGGTACTGGTTTGACGGATGGATTTAAATTTTCCGAGATAGGAATAAAAAACGAAGAGAGCGGAAAGCCTGTTGTAGTCTTGTCCGGTGGGTTGCTTGAGAAGTGGGGGCATTGTGAAATACAGATTTCACTTTCACATACGCAGGAGTATGCAGTTGCCTATGTTGTGCTTTCAATGAATGAGGAAATTAATCAACATAAGTAATGAAAAAATGAAGAGAAACCCCCTAACCCCCTTTGAAAAAGGGGGAATAATAAATTCCCCCTTTTTCAAAGGGGGTGAGGGATTTCTCTTGTTAAAATTTTTACTTTTTTTTGAAGAATAAAATAAAATGATTTTAGCAATTGAATCATCATGTGATGAGACAGCAGCAGCGGTTATAGATGAAACAAGAATTCTCAGCAATGTTGTTTCTTCTCAATATTTCCATAGAAAATTCGGGGGAGTTGTGCCTGAACTGGCTTCGCGAGCGCATCTGCAATATATATCGGAAGTAACCTCCAAAGCATTGGAAGAAGCCGGACTAACGATACAAAATATGTCTGCAATAGCAGTAACGGCGGCTCCGGGCTTAATTGGTTCATTAATCGTCGGTACGAATTTTGCAAAAGGACTTTCTTTAAGGTATGGATTACCAATTATTCCGGTTGACCATATCGAAGGTCATATATACTCATCCTTTATTCAGGATACCGGATTGGAATTCCCGATTATTTCACTTGTAGTAAGTGGTGGACACACGGCAATTTTTCATGTTAAATCTTATGAGGAATATGATTTATTAGGAACAACGGTTGATGATGCTGCAGGAGAGGCATTCGATAAAATCGCTTCACTTTTCGGATTGCCCTATCCAGGCGGACCTGAGGTTGACAAATTAGCAGCAAGAGGCAATCCCAAAGCGTTTAATTTCCCACGCTCGATGATAACAAGTAAAGATTATAACTTCAGTTTCAGCGGTCTTAAAACGTCGGTCAGGTATTATCTGCAAAACAATTTTCAAAATGGAATCCCTGAATCGATTATCCCCGATTTGTGTGCTTCTATTCAGGCGGCTATTGTCGAAGTACTGGTTTATAAAACTATCTGTGCAGCAAAAGCAATGAAAGTTAAAACAGTAGCCGTTTCCGGTGGAGTATCTGCAAATTCCGAGCTGAGATTTAAATTCGCAGGTGAAGCTGAAAGATGCAATATAAAATTTGTTTCATCCGATTTGTCATACTGCACGGATAATGCTGCTATGATAGGTTTTATAGCATCGAGGAAATTAAATTCGAAAAATGCTGAGTATTTTAATAATCTTATGTTTATAGCAAATCCGTCATCTCTTAAGAAAAAAATGAAGGAAAAGAAAAATAATTAAAAAAAAATGATAAAATATTAACATTTATATATATATTTTCATAAAAATTTGATAATTTTATGTTTTGTAATAGTTCAAAAGTAAAATGTTAATTTATTTATAATATTTTATTAGTAAAAAAAATTAAGAAAAGAACAATCGAAAGAATTTATGAGCTGGCATGATAAACCGTTTGAAGAAGTTTTAGCAGCGTTCAACGTAAGACCTGATAAGGGTTTGGACGCACATCAAGTTAAAGAGATGAAAGAAAAGTATGGGGAAAATATTTATCTGACTCAAAAGCAGACACCTGCATGGCTGATATTTCTCGAGCAATTCAACAATCCTATTATCTACATTTTAATAGCTGCAGCCATACTGAATTATTTCTTTTCAGACTTGAAAGATACATTAGTTATCGGAGGTGTAATAATTCTGAATGCAATTTTAGGATATGTTCAGGAACAACGCGCATCCGATGCCCTGAAAACACTACGCCAAATGGCTGCTCCTTTGGCACGGGTTATACGATGGAATTCGCAAGCTTCCATAAGGGAAGGAACTCAGCAATTTATACAAACTTCTGAAGTAGTTTGCGGCGATATTATCGTTTTGGAAAGCGGTATGCGGGTCCCAGCCGATGCCCGTTTAATAGATGTTCACAGCTTGCTCGTTGATGAATCATTATTGACCGGCGAATCATTTTCTATTACAAAAAAGCATGATATTGTTTATGAAACATCTTCTGATCTTGCAGACCGGTTAAACATGGTTTATTCCGGCTCGATTATTCAAAAAGGTCGCGGGTTGGCAGTAGTAACTGCCGTTGGTAACAATACTGAAATCGGAAAAATATCCAAATATATTGCAGAAGCCGAGGATACAATTTCTCCAATTCAATATCAAATAGAAAAATTCGGGAAAGGGCTCAGCATTGCAATTTTGTTTTGTGTGTTAGCTATTTTTGTTATTGGGATTATCGGAGGTAATCAATGGGTCGAGATGTTGATGACATCCGTCGCACTCGCGGTTTCAGCGATACCCGAAGGTTTACCAATAGCAGTAACTATAACACTATCGATTGGCGTCTACCAAATGGCAAAGCATAATGCAGTCGTTAAAAAATTATCTGCCGTTGAAACCCTTGGGAGTACAAATATTATATGTACCGATAAAACAGGCACTTTGACAAGAAATCAAATGGCTGCAACTGAGCTATTTGCAGGATTCGAAGAGTATCATATTTCAGGGGGCGGCTATGCTATCAAGGGAGAGGTTTTCGATAAGGCAACAAATAAACAAGTAAATTACGATTATAACAAAGCGCTTGAATTAGCCTCGATTATCGGAGCATTATGTACCGAGTCTTCAATTTCCGAAAATGAAGATAACTGGAAAATCACCGGAGACCCAACAGAATGTGCATTGATGATTGCAGCAAATAAGCTTGGATTCAAGCGAAACGGATGGGAAGTATACGTTGATATTCCCTTTGAATCAGAAAATCAGTTAATGGCTGTTAAAGCGAAAAATAAAGATAAATCATATATTCTCGTCAAGGGAGCGCCTGAAAAAATTATAACTCGCTGCTCCAATATGATTGATAGTGCAGGTAATCATCTTGAAGTTAAACCCGAAGAAATTACAAGAGAAATTACCTCCCTTTCTGAAAGAGGATTAAGAGTTCTTTCGCTTGCTTACACTGAAAATGTACCTGAGGATAAAGTCGTATTTGAAGATTTGAAGGATTTGAGTTTTGTCGGATTTGCCGGTATTGAAGATTCCGTAAGACCGGAAGCTACTATTGCCGTTCAGGAATGTCACGAAGCAGGAGTAAAGGTAGTTATGATTACCGGCGACCATGCCCAAACCGCACAAGCCGTTGCAAAATCAATCGGAATCGGCAGGGAAGTTGTCGCCTTGTCGCAAAGACCTGAAAATTACGTAGCTTCTTCGAAAGATAAGCCGGTTGTTATGCTTGGCAAGGAAATCGACAGCATAACGGATGAAGAGTTATTCGAAAGAGTCCCGGATATTGACGTCTATGCAAGAGTAGCACCACATCATAAATTCAGGATAGTTCGCCAGTTGCAGGCACATGGAAATGTAGTATCAATGACCGGAGACGGAGTAAACGATGCTCCTGCTTTAAAGCAAGCCGATATTGGCGTTGCTATGGGCAGCGGGACAGATGTTGCAAAAGATTCCGCACATATGGTATTGATGGATGATAATTTTGCCTCAATTGTACAGGCTGTTCGCAGGGGACGTGTAATTTTGCATAACCTACAGCATATTCTTTTATATATATTGGCAACCAGTTTCGGAGGACTGTTAACCATTGCCTGTTCGGTACTGCTTGGTTGGCCCCTGCCTTTGTTGGCCACTCAGCTTCTTTGGGTCAATATGGTTACGGATGGTACTTCCACTATTCCATTAGCCTTCGAAAGTCAGCATGGCAACGTTATGGTGTTCTCACCAAGAAAGAAAAATTCGCCGCTAATCAATAAATTCATTCTATACAGGATAGTTTTTGCCGGAATATTAATGATGCTTGGAACTCTGATTTTATACTCTTTTTATTTAGGTCCGGATTTACTTTATAAAACAGCATTACAAGTCAACACTGACAGTTTTGGAAATCATTTTAATAATCCGATTTATTCTAAAGCTCAAACCATTGCTTTTTGTGTATTAGCATTTTTCCAGATATGGAACGTTCAGAATTCCCGTTCACTCGACAGGTCATTGTTCTTCAATCTTCCATATTCCCGGAAAAGTAAAATTAACCGTATCGGATTTATGCAGAATAAAATCCTGTTATTGGTTATGATTCTGGCTTTGGCATTGCAAGTGGCAGCAGTTCAGCTTCCATTCTTTAATTTGGTATTCGATACTATTCCATTGAATTTTACAGAATGGTTTTTAGTAATTAGTGTAACTTTCTCGATTATTATTTTAGTTGAGATTTATAAATTCATCGCAGCGTTGATTAATAAACCAAAAACAGCTTAGATGAGGAGATATCTGCAAAATGATGGTATTTCCAAAATGTCATTCTGAACTAAGTGAAGAATCCAGTCCCATGGCGGTTTCTGGATTCTTCACTTAGTTCAGAATGACATTTTAAATAAATCCATATACCCACATTTAAAATATTGAAACTCCACATAATAATATGTTAAATTCAAAAATTACAAAACTGCCAAATCTAATTATTTTATTCATCCTGATGTTTTTCCCTTATTTTTTATCTCAAGCTCAAAAGCCGGGTGAATACTTCGATTCTGATGCAATAATAAAATTTAGAAACAAAAAAAATATTGATTTTAAAAAAGAAGATTCACCATTACTTGCTGAAACAAGGAAAGATTTTACCGGTTTAAAATATTACGAACCTATCGCAAAATTTTGCGTAAAGGCAAGATATACAGAGCTTAAGAAGAAAGATACAATTGATTTCGCAACTTCAAAAAAAGAAAAAACCAAGAAATTCCTTCGATTCGGAAAATTTTCATTTTCAATAGATGGTAAAGATTACGAACTTTTTGCTTATTTATATTTAGCCGGTAAGAATAAGAATGAACTCTTCCTGCCATTTACCGATTTGACAAATGAAGATGAAACCTATCATGGCGGGCGCTACTTGGATATCGAAATCTCCAAAGGAGAAGAAAATTACATTATCGATTTCAACTATGCCTATAATCCACTTTGTTCATACAATCCGAAATTTACTTGTCCCTTAGTACCCTTGGAGAATCATGTAAAGCAAAAGATTTTAGCTGGAGAGAAACTGTTCCTCAATGACAATTAAATTGTCTGAATTAGGATTTATGGATTCATTGTCTGAATTAGGATTTTTAGGATTAAAGGATGTTAGGATTTTGAACTGATATAATCTATCAAACCATTCATAACTCATAACTCATAATTCATAATTTTTTTCATTGACCATTAACCATTAACCTTTGACCATTAACCATTGCTCATTGACCATTGAAGTACTGTTTCAGCATCATCGAAATGCAATCTTTCGGCACCGATTATTTGATAAGTTTCATGCCCTTTTCCGGCAATTAATATTATATCACCCTTTTTTGAATTCATATAAGCATAACCAATAGCATCTTTTCTGTCTGGTATGCATAAAACATTGCTCAGTGAAGATTCAGGAATTCCATTTAATATTTGCTCTATAATTTGTTCCGGCTCTTCATTCCTTGGATTATCGCTTGTAATTATCGATAAATCAGCTATTGATGCAGAGATTTTCCCCATCACCGGGCGCTTCATTGCATCGCGATTACCGCCGCATCCGAATACGCATAATAAACGATTTTGAGGTTCTAAAATTTCACGGCATGTTGTGAGTGCCTTAAGCAAAGCATCGGGTGTATGAGCATAGTCTATTACGGCAACAGCGCCATTTTGCAACTTATGAGTTTGCATTCTTCCAGGCGCTCCTGAAGATTTAGATAAGCCTTCAATAACAAATTCTTCGGAAATACCCTGATTTATTGCTAAGGCTGCAGCCATAGCGGCATTGTCGATATTGAATCTCCCGATTAATGGAGTAATAATTTCTATATTTCTTTTATCGGGTAAAACCAATTGAAATCTAATCCCTGAAAAATCAACTTTTTCATTTTTTATGATAATATCATTTTTGGATTTTCTGCCTAATTTCAACTGAATAGCTGATAAACAGCCGCGTAACATGAAATCTCCATAGTCATCGTCGCCGTTGATTATCGCTACGGTTTGTTCGTCAGCAAATTCGAACAGGAGCTTTTTAGCTTTTGCATAATTATCGATGGTATGATGATAATCCAAATGGTCGTGAGTCAGATTCGTGAAAGCTATTGCAGAAAATCTTATGGCGTCGATTCGATTCTGGCTTAAAGCATGTGATGATACTTCCATTGCAATATCGGTAATGCCATAGCTCAGGGCTTCAGAAAAAAAACTGCATAATGAAAGCGGGTCTGGTGTAGTGTTGATAGTCGGCAATCTGCGTTCACCTAAATTAGCGCCAGTTGTGCCGATAAATCCGAATTGCTTTCCTGCTGCTTCGTAAATTGATTTCAGTAAATATGTAATCGTAGTTTTGCCGTTTGTTCCGGTTATTCCAATTATATTGAGATTGTTTGTAGGATTATCGAAATAATTATGTGCAGCCAAAGCCAAAGCCAATCTTGAATTTTCAACCCTGACAATTGTTAAGTTGTTAGCATTTTCGGGAATTTCTTCACAGGTAATAGCAGTTGCGCCCTGGGCTGCTGCTTTATTAATGTATCCATGTCCATCGGCTTCAGCACCGCGAACTGCGATAAATAAAGAATTGGTGACAACTTTCCTTGAATCGAATGCGATGGATGAAATAGGTATATTCAAATCACCGAAGCATTCTTTGTAATTTATATTATTTAATATTTCAGCAAGTGTTTTCATAATTTAAATGATACTTTCCTATTATTGTATTGAAGAAGTTCCGAAAGCAAGAATAATGTCATTCTTCCTGACTATCAATTTTTTTGAATAATTCATATTATAACAATCAGTTATTCAAATTCTAATCACAAAGTTACGAAACATGTGATAATAAAAAAACCGCTCGTAAAAGAATTAGAGCGGTTTTACATATCATTTTAATTGTTGAGATTAAACTATATATTTCCCTCTTTTAACATAATGTGTGTGAAGGAGCTTATGAGACTTATGCCCACAAGGACCGTCGGTAAGGAATTTTTCATAAATATAATTTACGTTCGGATTCTCATGCGATTTTCTAATCGGAAGACCTGCATCCTCTTCATAGATGGCTTTGGCACGCAATTTACGAATCTCCCCCGAAGTCGGAATCGGTTGACCGCCGCCGCCAATGCAACCACCTGGACACCCCATTATTTCGATAAAATGGAAATCCGCCAGCTCCCCGGCTTTCAGCATCTCCATTACTTTCTTTGCATTTGCTGTGCCGTGAGCAATCATAAATTTAAGATTGACTCCTTCTAAAAAAGCCCATTCCGGTTTCAAACCCGTCAGTAGTACCGAAGCTTGCTTTATACCTTCCATACCCCGGCATGCTTCGATATTCAGGTTCTCAAACGGTACGGTTCTGCCGGTAACTAACTCATAAGCTGTGCGCAAAGCTGCTTCCATAACGCCGCCCGTAGCGCCGAATATCAAGCCTGCTCCGCTTGCCTCTCCGAATGGGTCATCGAAGTTTGACGGTGGAAGTTCCGGTAAACGCAATCCCGCTTCGCGTATCATCTGTGCTAATTCTCGCGTAGTCAATCCGAAATCCACATCCTTGAATCCGGAAGCTGTCATTTCCGGTCTGTTGCACTCGAATTTTTTTGCCGAGCACGGCATAATGGCAACAGTAACAATTTCTGCCGGGTCGATGTTGTGCTCTTCAGCATAAAATGTTTTCAATAATGAACCAAACATCTGCTGCGGAGATTTGCAGGATGAAAGATAGTCCAAATATTCGGGATAAAAATGCTCTATATATTTTACCCAACCCGGGGAACACGATGTAAACTGAGGCAAATGCACGCTTTTATCACCATTGACAAGTGACCGTTTTAATCTCAAAAGAAGTTCAGTGCCTTCTTCCATAATCGTTAAATCGGCAGCAAAGTTAGTATCGAAAACCCGGTCAAAGCCAATCATCCTGAGAGCAGTATTTAATTGCTTAGTCATCGAATGACCGGGCGCCAATCCGAACTCCTCTCCGATAGCCGCTCTCGGCGAAGGCGCCGTTTGGCAAACCACATGCTTTTTCGGATTATCTATTGCTTCCCAAATGAAGTGTGATGGGTCGTTGGCTCTCAATGCCGCAGTCGGACAGCGGTTTATACACTGCCCGCAATTGATGCAGATAACTTCCGCTAAAGGCAAATCATTGAATGTTGTTATTGTAGTATCATAGCCCCTATTTGTGGACTCTAAAACGCCTACCTCCTGAAGGTCGATACAAGTTCTTACGCAACGCTTGCAAAGTACGCATTTATCCATATCACGGACTACCGAGTAGCTCGAGTGGTCAACATTATGGCGGCGCTCAATTACATGTCCGAATCGATATGAATCGACACCATACTCTTTAGAAAGTTTTTGCAATTCACAATTTCCATTCCTGTGGCAGGAATAACATTCACCGTAATGCTCGGAAAGCAATAAATCAATAACGTGTCTGCGAGCCTTACGAACCTGCTCGGAACTTGTTTTTATTTTCATTCTATTTGTGATTGGATAAGTGCAGGCAGCCTGAAGGGAACGCATTCCCTCAACTTCGACAACACAAATCCTGCATACACCTGCCAAACATAAATCTTCGTGATAACAAAGCGTAGGAATATGAATATTCTGCTTTTTGCAGGCATCCAATATTGTCATACCAATCGGCACTTTATATGCTTTTCCATTAATTTCGACTTCAACTTTCGAGCCGATATCGCTTTCTAAGCCATGTGGTGCAACCTTCAATGGTTTCGATGCAACCGGTGCTCTATCACCGTTTTTTTTGCTATATTCCATCATAATTTATTTCCCTTTTTATTTTCCAATTTTTTGATTGCTATTATAATTTGAATTTTTTTGCCTATGAATGAGGCTGTGTAAAACTCATTACAGCATCTAAAGCATGAATAACAATATTTAAAACACTAATTCATTTATCTACTCGAAAATATTTCATTTTCAAAATGAGTGACAATTGATATAAACGAATTTGGTGCAGATTGTCCCAAGCCACATTTCGAAGCCATTTGCATTGAACGCCCCAAATCCATTAATTCCCTGATATACGAAATTGAACATTCTCCCTGTTCGATTTTTTCTACTCCATCCAATAGTTTCTTATTCCCAACGCGGCATGGCGTGCATTGACCACATGACTCTTCGACGAAAAATTCCTGAAAGTTTTTCAATACAGACAACATATCGCGTGTTTGATTAAAAATGATAACAGAGCCGCCGGTCGATGCATCCTCGAATGAAATCGTCCTGTCGAATTGACTTCTGGGTAAGCAATAGCCCGAAGCACCGCCGATTTGCACGGCTTTGGTCTTTCTTGCATCAACTAATTTAAGTAATTCTTTTACATTTATTCCGAATGGTACTTCATATACACCAGGTTTCCGGCAATCGCCGGAAACGGATAATAATTTCTTACCGGGAGATTTCGATGTTCCGAAAGACTTAAACCAATCTGCACCTTTCGAAATAATTACTGCTACACTTGCAAATGTTTCAACATTATTAACGATAGTCGGATAACAGAAATATCCACGATTAACCGGAAATGGCGGGCGATTGCGGGCTTCTCCCCTATGCCCTTCCATAGATTCTATTAATGCAGATTCCTCACCACAAATATAAGCTCCGGCTCCCAGGCGAATTTCAATAGTAAAATCGAATCCGGTTCCGAGAATATTGTTCCCAAGCCGGTTCTCACTAATCATTTGAGCAATGTAATTTTCCAATCTTCCAAGCATATAGCGATATTCGCCACGAAGATAGATGTATCCTTTTTGTGCACCAATAGCACGCCCACCTAATGTTATTCCGTCGATAACCATGGGCAGGTAATCTGTGAGCAGCACTCTATCTTTGAAAGTACCGGGTTCGCCTTCATCCGCATTGCAGACAACGAATTTCTTTTCGGCAACGGCTGCCGATGCCAGATTCCATTTTGTACCTGTAGGAAATCCGGCGCCACCCCTTCCTTTAAGCCCGCTTTCGCGAATTTCATAAATTATATCCTGAGGTGTTTTCTTCAGTGCTTCGATTAGTATCCGGTCATTGTAATCCGTTGGGAATAATTCCTTATTATTTATAATTGGCATTTCGTGACTCCTATTTGTATTTTCTAATAATTTCAGCAACCCGATGCGGTGTCAGCTTTGTAAACACCTGCTCGTTAATTAACATAGCCGGGGATTCATCGCACATTCCGAGGCAATTAGTATATTCGAGGGAAAACTTCATATCTGAGGTTGTTTCACCGAATCTAATGCCAAGTTCCCTTTCGAGAACACGTGCAATCGAAGACTTCTCTGCCATATCGCAAGAAATGGTGCGGCATAAGCGTATTATATATTTTCCCAACCGTTTGGGGCTTAAGAATGAGTAGAACGTTACAACTCCATAAACCTCAACTGGGTGAATATCCAGAACACGGGCTATTTCCTGTTGAGCAAATTCCGAAACATATCCGAACCGCAATTGTATATCATTGAGTATAGGTAATAAAGATTCCCTATAAGAGCCGTAATTACTGCATAATTCTTCGATTTCTTCGGTCATTGCATTTTTTTCAGATAAAAGCATTTATTACTCCTCAAGAATTTTTCAAAAAGAATTCTACCTTACTAATTAGTTCTGCCGATGAAACAGGCTTTTCGAGGAAATCCTGTATTGGTAGGTTGGGATTGATGCCGAAATCATAACCGGTCGCCTTCGAAATCGAAGTAAGCATAATTATTGGCTTGTTATTCCCCAATTTCCTTAGCTTTTGCGCCAAATAAAATCCGTCATCCGGTTCGGTCATCATTACATCGAGGATAATCAGGTCGGGTATTTCCGTCTTGATTAGTTCTATTCCATCCTCAACATTACCTGCATTTACGACGCTGTAGCCCTTCGATTCGAGCAGCATCGTCGTTGCCTCGACTATATCCGGGTCATCGTCTATGATTGCTATTTTTGACATTTGAACTCCATAAAAATCTGAAAATCTGGTTCTTTTTTTAGGCTTTTAGGCTTTTAGGCTTTTAGGCTTTTAGGCTTTTAGGCTTTTAGGCTTTTAGGCTTTTTTAGGCTTTTAGGCTTTTAGGCTTTTAGGCTTTTAGGCTTTTAGGCTTTTAGGCTTTTAGGCTTTTAGGCAAATTGGTGATAATTGATTTATATCTTATCCTTTCAAATCAGCCCAATATCCAACAGTCTAACAGTCTAACATTCTAATAGCCTAATAGTCTAAAAGCCTACAGCCTATAAATAATAAACGAAATATTTTTGTAAGTACACTCATTTTCTGCGTATATATCATTTTTTTCCATTTAATTACCAACATCTTGTTATTTATTTCACAACAAATATCATATATATTATTTAAGTAATTCAAAATTAAAATTATTTCACAGAGAGGTCAAATAAATTATTAATTTTGTATTTGTGTGTTATTCAAATTGTTAATGATTTTTTTTGTTTCCGGATTGAAAGAAAATCATTTGTAATAGCTACAGCAGGGGAATCCCATATTTGTTTGGATAACCTTAATTTGTCACTTTAGAGCAACATTAATTTGTTGCTAATAGTTATTATTGGTTAAAGAATTGTTATGGTTATATTATAATGTTAAAGAATGATTGAATTGGAAAAGTTTGGCTGGGAAGCATATTTCCAGGATGAATTTAATAGGTTAGCAAAGGAAGAATTGCTGCCAGCCCGCATTATTATTGAAAATAAGAATAATTTCACTATACAGTGCAGAAGCGGCATATATAAAGCCAAGGCAGCCGGTAAATTACTATATAACAAACGGACTCCTTCGGAAATGCCGAAAGTAGGCGATTGGGTTGCAATTGCAGAACCCAAAATTGAACCTGTTACCATACATCATGTATTACCACGAAAATCCAAACTATCGCGTAATATTCCTGCAAATCGAAACGAAGAGCAGGTAATTGCAGCAAATGTTGATTTATTATTCATTGTCCATTCTCTTGAATTGCCCTTGAACATAAGACGAATAGAGCGTGAATTGGTATCGGCTGATGATTACGGTATTGTGCCGGTGATTATACTGAACAAATTCGATTTGTATTATGAAGATGTCCAACATCTGCCGGATGTTGGACATCTTCATAATCTGATGATTGAAGATTCTCAAAATCCGACTCAAGAACAATTAAAGAGCCTGATGAGCGAAGAATTGAGTTTGTTGCCTACTGACATACGAATTATAATTTCATGCTGTATAACCGGAATTGGAATAGAGGATATCAAAAGCGAAATTCCATCTGGTAAAACCGCTGTATTCATAGGTCCATCCGGCACAGGTAAATCAACAATTATTAATTTATTAGCCGGACGTGAAGTCCAGAAAACTGCCAATGTACGCGAGTTTGATTCGAAAGGCATGCATACAACTACGCGTCGAGAACTTATTTCAATTCCCGACGGCGGCTCGATTATCGATAGTCCGGGGATGAGGCAAATTGCGCTTTGGGAGACCGACTACGGATTTGCTGAAGCATTCAAGGATATTGAGGAATTGGCGCTGTCATGCAGATTTTCAAATTGCACGCATATTTCGGAAGATGGCTGTGCAGTGATAAAAGCTGTGGAAACGGGCGCTATTACTTATGAACGATATGATAATTACCTGAAAATGGCTGAGGAAATCGAGGTTGTCGATAATAAGAGAACTAAAGTGCTGTCATTGCGCGAAAAGAAGAGGTATGGGAAGAAGAATAAATAGGAATGTGAATATATTAAAAGCATATAATTATGGAAAAGCTAAAAAAATACAGAAGAAAACTATTTAAAATTGATGAGGAAATTATCCGGCTGTTAGGTAAAAGGATGAAAATATCTTCTAAAATTGGAATATTGAAAAATGAGAATGATTTGGATATTGAACAAAATGAATTTTGGAATGAGTCCTCAGTTATCAGAAAGCAAACATCTGAATCATATAATTTAAGTACTGGTTTTATTGAAGAATTGTTTTTATTAATTCATCAAGAGTCGATTAAGGTTCAGAGGGGGCAAACTGATTAGTTTTTTACAATTGGGTTCGTGCTTAATAAATAATTCAAAATAATAAACAAAGAGAAACCCCCTAACCCCCTTTAAAAAAGGGGGAATTGGTTGTCCCCCCTTTTTCAAAGGGGGTTAGGGGGTTTCTCTTTGTTGAAATAGTTGCCATTATTTTGAATCAAGGAAAATCTGTCATCTTTTATTTTAATTAATTCCATTATTTTGGAGTTCAGAATTACATTCTTACATTTTTAGTCATTGAGACAGCCCCACCTTTTAGATTAGGTTCAACTTTACGAACTTTACGAACTTTACAGACTTTACTTAGCCTTCAATAATTCGCTTACCCCCTCAATACCGATATTGAAAAGAGCATCTAAAACTGATAACCCGGGATGGAATTCTTTTGTGTTATATTGTTCATATTCTGGGTGAACGAAATTCTGATAAACAAGTTTAATACCTGCTTCGGAAAATTTTTCATCCTCCTGATATCCTGATGCTCCGCCTCCGCACAAGTATAAATCGCAGCCTGTTCTTTTGGCAATCTCGATAAGCAGTTCGGTAGAAGTAGCGCTTAATTCCATTGCAGAACTTCTAAATCTTAGTGTATTGATATTCAGGGAATTGCATATAACTTCAATAAAGGCAAAGTTTCTCTCTGCGATTTTGGGATTATCATTATTATAGAAATCCAGACAAAATGGGAAAATTTCATTGAAAAACCGGGTTTTGCCGTAATTCTGTTCGATTGTGCGAATATGCTTTATAGAAAAGTCTTTGCTGTTATCTATTGTAATATCAATAATCTTTGGGAATTCATCATCAGGCGCTCTTTTCAAGGGAACGGTGAGCCAGTCTGGTTTCCCCGAAATGAGTAATTTAACTCGTTTCGTCCAAATCTGATTCGTATTCATGCGGACATGGTCGAGATAAACGAATGTATCACAACGGGCAATTTTATCGAAAAAGCCGAGCCACGGAAAAAAATTTGGTTGGTGGATAGCAACTTTTTTATTTTGCATATTTTTTTCTAATTTCTTTTATTTCATTATATTCAATAAATTCTGGGTAATAAACCCTATCCTTATTTATTTTGATGTATGCACCTTTTAATGGAATTACTTGTGCTCTTATTAAATTATAAATTTCCATATCATCCATTTTTTCAAAATCTATTCTAGGACTCTCAGAATTTAATCTTTTATTAATTGTAGCAAATTCTTCATTTTGTTTTGTTCTATTGAAATTTCCAGTTAAAATATTGAATAATTTTTCTTTTAATAAGTCATGCGTCGTAGACTTGACTTTATCTGATAAAGAAACCCAAGTATCTTTAAAATCAATATCAACTTCTTTTTGAGAGATAATATCCCCACAATCCAATCCATCTTCTATAAAATGAATAGTAACCCCCGTTTTAGTTTCACCTTTTATTATTGACCACTGATTTGGATTGGGTCCTCGATTTTTGGGTAATAACGCACCATGGACATTGATAGCATTGTAATTTATAATCGCCAAAATTTCCGGTCGAATAATCATTGAATAAGAATTACACATCAATAAATCAAATTGAGATTGCTTGAAATGTTCAACAAATGAAGGATATTCCCTGCTATTAAATTTTGGTTGTATTATAAAATTTGAACCTATGGAGTCAGCAAATTGCTTAATTTCATCTATATAATTTGGTCTTATCGAAGCAGCTACAATTGTTTTTATATATTCATGTGGGATGAATTTTAAAAGCAATGGAATTCCGAAATTATCACCAAATAAAACTAAATTCATCAATAAAAATTCTTATTAAACAAAATCATAATGCAAAATAATATAATATTGTGAAATAACATTAAATATAGTTCATCAGGTTTCATTTTATAATAATGACTTTTTTAGTGTCGATGAAATTACCACTGATAAATTTTAAAAAATAAATTCCCGGATTTAATGATGCAGTTTGAAAATTAATAATATTCGAATTACTATTCGAAAAATCCCTAACTTCTTTTCCCAGGCAATCGTATAATGCAAGGGAATAATTTTCATATTTTATTTTAAGTGTTATCATTAATTCATACTCAGCAGGATTCGGATAGATTGTTAATATCTCCGAATTATTTTCGGACTGGATTTCTTCCGGAACAGACAAAATAAAACCGCTTTGCTTGCCGCAATATTCCCAGCTCAATAAATCAAATATATGGTATGTTTCCCCGGTTGAGGATGTGAACCCGACGAAAGCTTTATCCCCTCCAGCTAAATTCAGGAGTTTGCTTAAATCTAAATTATTTATTGTCAAAGCAGGATAATCAAATTTACCGGTGGAATCAATAAATATTTTGAGTTGAGAGGTTTCAATATTATAATCAATTTGAGCATAATAAACGGTTTTAAATGGTCTTAATTTTATTATATCAGAATTAGTACCGAGACACGCCGATGAGAGATGGTTTGCAGTATTGGGAGCCGTTCCGTTGCAAAAAACCGCAACATGATTATCTATTGGGTCATGATTATCGTCGGAATTATCATAAGTATCGAATTCAACTGCAAGGCTATTTGGGATGCCTGCAAAACCAATACCACCGTTGGCATTGCCTAAAGCATTTTTCTGGGCATTTTGGATAACAAAAGCAATTCCGTCTGCACCGATTTCGGAATCACTCAAATAATTAGCTGAGTTTGATATCCTGAATTTGAATTTCATATTAAACCCATATTTCACATTAACGGGTTCAGAATACCAGACAGCGGATTTCTGGTTGGATATTTCCTGCGTCAGATTCAATACCGGCGGGGAATAATTAACAGCGCCGGTTAATGATAAAAACGGAATAAGATTGAAATCATCGTATTGGAAATGAGACCCACATTGAGAATCCGAAAAATAATTTGCCGGAAAAGAACTTAACCCCATTACATCGTAACTATCATACCTGTTTTTATCAGAAACATCGAGAAATGATTCAATATACTTGCATTTATCGTAACTCGAATCGGGAAATTCAATCCTGCCTACATTTTTATAACCATCTTCACTTATGTAGATTTTACCATCCGGTCCGATTTGTAAAGCTCCAAAATAATATAGAAGTCTAAAACTGGTTTTTCTTGCAATTTCGTATCCGTTATTATTGTATTTATCTTTAAGGTCATACTGCATTATACGAGGATAGTTTTGAATACTTGCAACATAAAGCTTGGTTTCATCCTTTGAAAATTCTACTCCATAGGGTAAATACAAGCTATAATTTCTTATGTAGGATAATTCGCCTTTTGAATTATCGAACGAATAATATTCAATAATAGCGCTTCCATAAATAGCCATAGCCATTTTTTTTCCGCTTATACTAAATTTCAATGCGCCGGTTCCATTTATTATATCACCAGCTTGAACTTGTCCAATGGATTGTTCTTTTTTCTCAATTCCATTCTCTGTTAATTTATAAATTATGAAATTGTTACTATTCCAACGATGAGCAAGTACCCAATAATCTTTGCTATTTGCATGTTTTACCGCTGAAAGTCTGTCAGTAACATTCGTTTCTAAAAACGTATTCTTAGTTTTTAAATTTATTTCTCCATTAGGGTCATTATTAAAATCAATCTCTGAATAATATAAATTACAGATGCCATCACCATCTAAAGTAAATAAATAAAACTTCTTATTATCTCCCGGATTCGGAACAATGAAACCTGAATTGAAAACAGTTTGATTAGCTTTTAGATTATCACTGTTTTTCATTTTTTGGTGCTTTACATTCCAAATCCACTCTCCATTGGTATAACAAAGCATATTACCATTAGCGTCCGAGAGTGCAGAACAACCTTCTGATGTAGTCATTTCGCTTTTAATAGCGCAGGGTGGATTCGGGCAGTCAGCGCTTTTATTGAATGTCATACCGCAGTAATTACCAAAGAACCAATTGTTAGCTTCCTTCTGTGCAGGCAGTGCCGATGCCGGTAATAAGATTAGACAGAGAATAAAAAGGTATTTTTTCATAACATTCCCACAAAAATGTCAATGATAAATTATTAAGTTAAAATTAGTAACGTCTTAGAAGAAAGAAAATTTTAAATTATTTTGTTAAATTTGTGATTAATTTATGGGGGATTCTAATATCTCTTGTCCAAAAAAACAATATTTCGTAATTTTGTGATTATTTTTTTTATTATTTATTAGTTCGTTAATAATGAAAGGCAAATAGACATTCTGATGAAATTATTAACATCAAATAAAATATCACCATTTATTTGAAATGAAGGAACATCTTTTAAGATTAGGTAAAGGGGCATTAATTTATGGTTTTGGTAATGCAGTTAATCAGTTATTAAATGTTCTGCTGCTCCCGCTTTTTACAAAATATTTAAGTCCTTCCGATTACGGGATAATTTCAGTTCTTACTCTAATAAATTTCATTTTTATCAATTTATTTTTAATTGGATTAGGAGTATCCATCGGTTTATCTTATTATGAAGGGAAAGATGATTTAAAAAAACAAGAGACAATTTGGTCAGCTTTTTTTATCTTACTAATAAGTTCAACAATTGGACTAATTATTATAATTCTTTTTAATGAAAAACTCTCATATTTATTTTTAGATAATATCCAATATAAGGAATTGTTGATAATAAATGCTATTGCATCTCTTTTTTCAGTAATTGTTATACCTTTTACTTTAAGATTGCAATTCGAGGAAAAACAATTCCTATTTGTAATTTTGACCTTATTTTCTACTATTATCACTATCATTGCCAATGTTATTTTTATAGTAATTCTAAAGCGTGGTGTGGCAGGGAAAATAGAAGCCGGAGTCATCTCTGCCCTCGCTATGTTTTTACTTTTTCTTTTGCCAACTCTTAAGTCTCTAAAATTTAAATTCAATTTTAAAATTGCAAAAAATCTTGTCCGCTATGGAGCGCCATTAATACCTGCTTTTTTAGCCTTATATATAATTCAACAAGGAAATGTTTACTTCCTGACAAAATTTACATCACTTGATGTTGTTGGATTGTATTTCATCGGATTTTCCTTCGGGAATGCAATTACTCTTGCTTTAAGTGCATTCTCAACGGCATGGTATCCATTCATGATGTCTTTTATCGATAAAAAGGAAGAAGCTTCGGTTTTATTCGGCAAAGTTTTTTCATATTTTTTAATGGCTGCCGGAACTATTAGCCTGTTTTTTTATCTTTTTGCAAAACCCGTTGTGACTTTATTTACTCAACACGGATTTTTCAAATCATATCAGGTCATCGGTTTAACAGCATCTGCAATGTTTGTTCAGCAAATATTCAGCATTCTATTAATGCCTATTTATTTTGCAAAAGATGTAAAATATATTCCTTTGATGCAAATAATAGCGGCAGCTCTATTTGTAGTAACGGCTTTATTGCTAATTCCTACTTATGGATTATTAGGTGCCGGCATAACTTTAGTCTTAGGATATCTTTACATGAATTTACTAACAATACTTTGGAATTATTTGAAAAGAGAAAAATATACTAAGATTAACTATGAAAAGAAACGAATTACATTATTCATTATATCTTATATTGTTTGTGTAGGCTTGATATTGATTGATAAAAATTTCTTTTATTTATCGGATTATATATTTTCAGTTATGTTTTTTGTTATTTACATAATAATAATTTTCAAATTAATAACGGTGTTAGAACGACAGGCTTTTATTGATTATATTAAGATATATTATAGGAAATTATTCATGAAAGCGGTAAATTAAATATGACTAATATTATAGAAAAAAGTCAAAATTTTTGGGAAGAACTTTGTGGTACAAATGCTTTTATCAATTTAGGATTAAAAGACATAAATCCAAATAGTTTAAAAGTTTATGATAATTGGTATATGGAATGTTATCCTTATTTAAATCGATATTTTGATTTAGATGATATAAAAGAAAAGGATGTTCTTGAAATTGGATTAGGTTTTGGGACTGTTGGCGAAATGCTTGCACTTCATTCAAAATCTTATACCGGATTGGATTACTCTGTTAATCCGGTAAATCTGCTAAACCAAAGAATTGATTGGAAGAATGTATCTTATAAGGCAAAAGCAGTACAGGGTGATGCTAAGGCACTTGCATTTGATGCAAATTCTTTCGATTTTGTTGTATCCATTGGATGTTTGCATCATACAGGAAATACAAAAAAAGCAATCGAGGAAGTATATCGGGTTTTAAAGCCGGGAGGAAAAGCTCTGATTATGCTTTACTTTAAAGGGGCTATTCGCAACTATATTTTAGAACCATTATTATACTTAACTGTAAAAACATTCAAAAAACCGAGAATTTATTCCTCTTTCAAATTCAATAATCTTCAGGAATTCCAAAGAGGCTTGAAGGATTTTGATTCTGAAGGAAATGTTGCTCCAATAACCGAAAGTTTTAACCAAAACGATGTTAGAGAATTATTCTCAAATTTTAAGATGGTTCAAATAAATAAAGAGAACTTTAAAGAAATAAATATTCCAATTTTTAATAAATTAATTAACAGAAAATTATTCCTGAATAAAGTTGCAAAAAAATTTGGCATTGATTTATATATAAATGCAATTAAATAGTTAATGAAAATTCTTTTTATATATTACGCTAAGCCTGAAAAAGAAAGAAATACTGTTTTTGAATATATCTATTCATTTAAAAAAGCTACAAATGAGCAAATATTCTACCTTAATGCTTATTTTTCAATTCCAAAGTTCATTAAGAAAATAAGCTATGACTCTATAATTTATCATTATACCTTTATAGGTCAAAAATGGGAGGGAAAAGAATATTTCTTTCGAATTTTAGAAAATTGTAATATTTTCAAAAAACTATCCGGCTATAAAATAGCACTTCCTCAAGATGAGTACATTAACTCGGAATTCATTTGCCAATTCTTCAAGGAATTCGGCATCAAAACCGTTTTTACATGCTTTGCCGAAGAAGATTGGGAAAAAGTATATCCGAAAGAAAAATCCGGCTTGAAACATTATTTCTCCGTTTTCCCAGGCTATATCGATGAAAATGCTATCCAAACTATTGGAAAAGATTCCAAAAAACATTCTCAGCGCTCATTAGACGTCGGATATAGGGCAAGAAAAGTTCCATTTTGGTTAGGCTTCTTCGGTTTACGTAAATGGCTCGTTACAGAAAAATTTCTCGAATGTCCAGCCGCTAATGACCTCATACACGATGTCTCTAACGACGAACATAAAGTATTTTACGGCGATAAATGGTATAAATTTTTAGGCAATTGTAGGGTTTTTCTTGGCAGTGAGGGGGGCGCCAGCCTCCACGATCCGGACGGCTCCATTAGAAAAAAAGTTGAAGATTTCGTTGCCCTGAATCCCAATTCCCCTTTTGATGAAGTTGAAAAGAACTGCTTTTCGGGCAAGGATGGGAATATACGGCTCTACTCGCTTTCGCCAAGGCATTTCGAGGCTTGCATCACCCGCACCTGCCAAGCATTGGTTGAAGGCAATTACGGTGGCATCTTCAAACCCGGAGTTCATTATATAGAGATAAAAGAGGATTGGTCTAATATTGAAGAGGTAATTGAGAAAATAAAGGACGTCGAATATTGCGAACAGTTATCCGAGAATGCATACCAGGATATAGTTGAATCCGGCAAATATACATATCGCGAATTTGTGATGAAGATTTTCGAGCATATTCGCAGAATGCAGCCTTCAGACGGCATTGATAATACAGGAACAAAATGGGAATTCCTGCTGAAGATGTACCACAAGTTTGAATTTCTCCGTCCTAAGTACATAATTATGAAGTCAATATTCATCATCTACCATAAAATATTGAGTATTTTTCCAAATCTCCTGCAAAATCAGATTTTTATAAAAATAAAAAATGCTATATTAAATGTGTTGAAATGATATTCTGGAAATTGTAAACTTCGCCGTTATAAGTAATAATATAGCTGCCATCTTCGGTTTGCATTGGCTGATGCCCCATTGGAGACAAATCAATAATAGCCAGCCGCCGATGACCGAAACCGATAAATGAGTTAGTCCAGAAGCCTTCTCCATCGGGTCCGCGATGACTTATGGCATCTGTCATGTTTCTTAATGTATTTATAAAAACCGGAGTGCCGTTAGTATTGAATATACCGGTTATTCCGCACATTTTTTTCCTTTTATTTTGAATCTCTCCATTGAATCAATTTCTTCAGTCCATCTTCAAGACCGAACTCTGATATGAACCCAATTTCAGCTTTAGCTAAGTCAGGACTGCCTATCCGGTTCTTTACAAATTGCCGGGCATCATCCTCCGAGTAGGGCTTATAAACAACCTTTATATCAGAATCCTTCAATGTCAGGATTAAATCGCATAATTCTTTAATTGTTGTCTGAATACCTGTCCCAACATTGTAAAATCCGAAATCCTGAACGGATACTAAAGCCTGGATATTACTTATGGCAACATCCTCAACATAAATAAAATCATAAGCCTGGCTGCCATCCCCATTGATAACTGGACTTTCTTTTGTATCGATTTTATTGAGCATTATCGGAATAACTCCGGTATAGGCTGCAAATTGGTCCTGACCGGGACCATATACATTCATATATCTCAGTCCTATAATTTTCAAACCATATCTGTCATTGAAAGCCGTAGCCATTGCTTCTCCGGCAATCTTTGTTGCACCGTAGAAGTTTTTGTTATTGAAGGGATGCGCTTCGGTCATTGGAATTTCAACTGCATCACCATAAACTGATGCTGATGAAGAATAAATAAGCTTTTTAATATTATTTTTTATACATGCTTCCAACACATTGAAAGTTCCCTCGATGTTAACATGGAAGGCGGTTCTCGGATAATCCTTGCAGTGTAGCAGCCACATTGCGGCAAGATGGAAGACATAATCCACATCTTTCATGGCATCATTCAACAAATCAATATCCCTGATATCGCCACCATGAGGATAGATATAGCATCGCTCATCTTTCAATGATGATTCTATATTTTCCATTTTGCCACGTGTAAAATTGTCGTAAATAATCACATTGTTAACATCATGCTTCAACAATTCTTTTACAACAAACGAGCCAATAAAACCGGCGCCGCCTATGACAAGTATTTTAGAACCGCTTAAATTCATACATTCCCAAAATTTTTAACTTGAAATTTCATCATAAATTATATTTTTATTAATAACATTATCTTAAAGTTATATAGATTTACAAATTAACCATTTTATATCAATTACACAAACTGCATAGATTGAAAAACACATCGCTTTTAACTTTCTCTTATCAATTTGAAGGTGGTTCTAAAAATTGTCATTCCAGCGGATGCAGGAATCTACTGAATCGCTCTGGGAGTGGATTCTGAATCAAGTTACCAATGACAGATTTTTCTTAATACAAAATAATGACAACAATTTCAACATTGAGAAACCCCCTAACCCCCTTTGAAAAAGGGGGGACAACCAATTCCCCCTTTTTCAAAGGGGGTTAGGGGG
>JAERMQ010000011.1 GCA_016844745.1 Ignavibacteria bacterium
TTAAATTAACTATTATTTATTGGAAGCTATATTTAACCACAGATTATGGTAAAAGTTGGGTTGGAAATATATATTCTTTGAATTGCGGTACCATTTCATCAATAATAAAAACAGATGAATACATTTATCTCGGCACCGATTTTGGGTTTATTCATTCATCCGATAATGGAAATAATTGGACAAGTTCAAAAAATCAAGGATTAATAAATAGAGCAATAAAAATATTAGTGAAAAATAATAATGATTTTATAGCGGGAACATATAGTGGTATATTTTTATCAACTGATAACGGTGATAATTGGCTTTCAAAAAACATCGGTCTTGGAAGTGTAAGGATTAATACCATAGTAATAAATGTCAAAAAAATGTTTGTTGGAACAGCCAGTGGCGTTCATTTATCAACGGATTATGGACAAAGTTGGACAGAAAAAAATACCGGTCTAACGGATTTAACGGTTCTATCATTAGCAATCAAAGATAATTATATTTTTGCCGGTACTGACAGTTCCGGTGTGTTTCTCTCGACAAATAACGGTGATAGCTGGATTCAAATTAAAGATGGATTAACTAATTTGACTGTAAATTATTTATCTATGAATAATAAAACAATTATTGCGGCTACTGAAGCAGGATTATTTAGTTCATCATTAAGTAATTTCGGAATAAATTATATACCTGAACAAAAATCATTAATAAATGATATTTCAATTTCACCAAATCCAGTAACTGACTTCATTTATATTGATTTAGGAGATAATTTAAAAGAATGGCAACTTGGAAATATTCAAATTTATAATGTACTTGGCGAATTGGTAATGACATCTAATTTAGATGAAAATAAATCTTTGCGGCTTGATGTTTCAATTCTTTCTTCCGGTATTTATTTTATAAAAATAGGGAAGGTTACAAAAATGTTTTTGAAGGAATGAAACATAAGTCAACTCAACTAACAAAATATTCAAATCCAAAGTACAACTTTGGAATTAGTCTTTTAAGGATTTTTGAACAGCAGCTTGCTGCGGCTTAAAAAATAAATCCGGTTCATTTCCGTTTCTATTTTTTTTAACTGGATAAATATATGAACAAAAAGATTACTGAAAATATTGAAGAACTTAAAAGGCTTTGTAACGAATATAAAGTAGTTTCAATGTATGCTTTTGGTTCTGTTTGTACTGAATATTTCACCGGGAAAAGTGATATTGATTTCTTGATTACCTTCGGTGATTTAACTTACGAGCAATATGCAGATAATTATTTTGAATTACATTATAAACTTCAGGAATTATTCAATAGGAAAATAGATTTACTAACCGAAAAATCACTTTCTAATCCATATTTTATAAAAGGAATGGAACAGACCAAGGAATTAATTTATGCAGCTTGAAATTAGAAAATATTTAATATTATAAAAGGATGTTTCAAAAATGATTGCAGTTAAAAATACAAGAAAAGCATCATCAAAAATAGTCAGAGCTTGGTTCGATACTGTTCTCAATCGGATAACAAGCGGTTTATCGTTGGTTCTATACTATTTAAGTAAAGATGATTATACTTGGAGTTGCACTTATCAAAATTTTATCGAATTTAAGACTTTAGGGGAATATTATGATTTTAAGTTTCAAGCTAATTTTGAACAATTAGTCCATACGGAATATAGAGAACTTTTAGATTTAAATATTGAGTATGACGAAAAGAGAAAAAAATTCAACGATGCATGTATCGAATTATTCCAACAATTAATTTCATCAAAAGATTTACAAAAACTGTTAGTTGAAAATATTAACAAATATGAAAATTTATTAGAAATCTCAAAAGTCGATGCAGAATATTTTAAAAGATCTAATTCAATCAATTGGTTAGTTGAATACATGATAAACAATAAAAATGTTTTACCGGATAACAATATTTTTAGAATTTTATGGAACAATGAAAAAGAGGATTTTTATAAGATATTGAAAATTGATGGAATAAATCAAGCAAACTTGGAAGTTAAAGAAAATCGAAGATTATTTGAGGAGATTACAATTAAAACTTTGAATTCCATCAAGGAAAATTGTTATAATTTATCATTAAAGTATGGCGAGCCAATAGTAATTTGAATTATAATAATCATACAAAAATGAATTTATTCAATCTTAGAAAAGCTGTAATCGATACATCTGTTTTATTAGATGCTTTGTTGATTAGCTATTATAATTTAAAAGAAGGTCACGATTCAATTATACAATATGTAAAACAACTCTATTTGGGAAAAGAAATTTTTCTGAAGAATTATACTGAATTTTTAGAAGGTATTGAATGTTTCATTACAACTTCTCATGCGATTGGAGAATTGCAAGGTTTATTCTCAACTCGCATTGGAATTGAAGGAGATTTAAAGCGTAACTTTTGGGAGAAATCGGTATCCTATTTGAAAACAAAAAAGATTAATGAACTGTTAATTGAACTTGCTCTTATTTCAGAGAATAAAACATATATAAAATTTATATTTGATATTGGTTATATTGATACGGGATTAATCGAATTAGCCAAAAAAGAAAATCTTCCAATTATAACTGATGATGTAAGAACTTTATCTAATTTTGCTTATGGTCAAGCAATTGAATTATTTGTACCGGAACAGTTTTTAAATTACCGGTAAAGTATTTATTCTATTAGGTTAAAACATAAATTAAGATTAAATTTTTTTTGAAATATGAAATATAAACTCGGCATCGATGTCGGCGGTACTTTCACCGACTTCATTCTTATCTCCGACACAGGAAATACCTGCGTCCATAAAACTCTTTCAACTCCGGACGACCCGTCAATAGGTGTGCTGCTCGGAATTTCGGAAATTGCCGGACTGGTTGGAACCGACCTTTCCAACTTAATAGCGGATATTGAAACCATAGTCCACGGCACAACTGTTGCTACCAATGCTCTGCTCACTCAGCGCGGCGCTAAAACTGCATTGCTCACAACAAAAGGATTCCGCGATGCCCTCGAAATGCGGCGCGGTATCCGGGAAGAGCATTACAACAATCATTACCAGAACGTGAAGCCCATCGTTCCCCGGTATCTGCGTCTGCCGGTTGACGAGCGCATTTCGACTGAAGGCAAGGTGATGAAAGCATTGGAAGAGAAAGAACTGGATAGTGCAATTGAAAAAATCCGCGCTGAGAATGTCGAAGCCGTTGCCATCTGCTTTATGAATTCATACTGCAACAGGGAAAATGAGGAGAAAGCACTCCGTTACTGCCGGGCTAATCTTCCCGGACTTTTTATTACAGCATCCTATGAGGTTCTGCCTTCGATTCGATTTTATGAGCGCGTTAGCACAACAGTTGTTAATGCTTATATCGGACCTGTCGTTGCTAATTATTTGGATAATCTTACATCGAAATTGGATTCTATAAATTTCCACGGTAAGCTTCTAATTATCCAATCAAATGGCGGGCTTGTTGCACCGGATATAGTGCGGAAATCGCCTGCCGTTACTGTTCTATCAGGACCTGCAGCAGCGCCCACAGCCGGAGTATTCTATGCCAATCTGTTAGGTAAGAGCAATTGCATTACTGTTGACATGGGCGGTACGAGCTTCGATGCAGCGCTTGTAGTCAATAATCAATGCCTGACCAGCACCGAAGGCGAAATCAACCGGCAGAAAATTGCGCTGCCCTCCCTCGATATTGTAACGATTGGAGCGGGAGGTGGTTCGATTGGCTGGACTGACACCGGAGGATTGCTGCAGATGGGACCGCAGAGTGCAGGAGCCAAACCAGGTCCGATATGCTACGACATGGGCGGTGAGCTGCCTGCCTGCACCGATGCCAATCTGGTATTGGGCTATTTGAATCCGGATTACTTCGCCGGCGGAAAATTGAAATTGAATTACGAAAAGACATATAAACTCTTAGAAGAAGGTCTGGCTGCCCGTTTGGGACTTTCGGCAATCGAAACGGCTGCAGGAATGTACCGGATAATAAATTCGAATATGGCTCAGGGTGTTCGCCAGGTATCAATCGAGAAGGGACACGACCCGCGCGAATTCCTTTTTATCGTGGCTGGCGGCGCTGGCGCTATTCATGCCGGCGAAATCTGCAAGGAGCTCGAAATCCCTATGTTCATGGTTCCCAATTATGCTTCGGTATTTTGTGCTGCGGGTATGCTATTGGGCGATTTGAAGCATGATTATGTGCTATCGTTTCTGTCATCATTCAAGAATCTGCAACGCAATCACCTACTTGAGCTTTACTCCGGTATGCGTGAGAAAGGCTTGAATACGCTTATATCAGAGGGTGTCAAGGAGGAAAAAATCGAGTTCCATCCGGTGCTGGACTTGCGTTATATCGGGCAGTATCACGAGGTGCAACTCAGCGTGCCATGGGAGGATGTATTGCAATGCAACTTAAACAGTATATCGGATGCATTCCACGAGGAGCATAATCGTTTGTTCGGGTATTCGCTCCGGGAGGGCGCCGAAATAGAGATTATCAATATACGCCTGCGTTGCATTGGGAAAATCGACCGACCGAAGTTAGTATCCAGTGGGAGTGAATCAATACCAATCGAGCAGGCGCTCAAAGGGCGGCGGAATGTCTTTATGCCGGAGACGAATTTGATGACGGAAGTGCCGGTTTATGACGGGGATGCTGCAATTGGCGGCTGCAAGATTGCAGGTCCTGCGCTCATCGAGAAGAGCAATACATCGATTTTCATTTCATCGAGTTACGACTGCATTGTGGATGAATACTGTTCCTTTATTGTGTATAGCAAGGAGGCGTATCCTGAGGGGTACTATTTTTAATTATGAATTTTGAATTATAAGTTCTCGTCCGGTCAAGTAGTTCATTTTGATTGGAGGTAAACAAATAAAGAAAGAATACAGTATGAAGAATTCATCTAAAAAAATTGCAAATGAAGATGATATGCGGGCAGAATATGATTTTGCAGATTCGAAGCCAAATAAATATGCAGCAATTTTAAAGAGACAAGAGCGTCAAATCACCCTTGAGCCTGATGTATTCAAAGTGTTTAATACTTCTGAACAGGTAAACAATGTTCTTAGGGCTTTTATCAATGCTATACCTAAAGCAAGAAGAAGAACAGCGCGTACAGTTTAATGTGGAAAAATGTTCCACACGCACCGGGAAGTAACGGTGGAAGCTTCATCTGCATTGTGGATGAATACTGTTCCTTTATTGTGTATAGCAAGGAGGCGTTTCCAGATTGATGGAGAGGAAAAGGGATGTTATAAGTAAAGACCCTCCCTTCTAGAATTATTCTTAACGCTGAAGCAATGCTAAGTTGATGAAAGTATGTATACAAGAAAACCTTGTTTTATTTTTAAGATATTGTTGTAAATGACAACTATTTACCGTAGCTGGGATAATTAAACTAATTTTTGAAATTGCGACATTAATATCATCTTTCATTTGGTAATAACCGATAATTTTTGTAAAATGCTTTTTGGTAGCAAAAATTATTTTTTATGAAAAGAAGATTTATGAAGAATTTTATGGTTCATCCTGTTAATGCATACTTAGTTTTATGTAAAGCATAAATTTTTAATTTGAAAAAATCCTTATCTCTATAACCATAAGCCTGTCTTTTCATTACTTTTATTTTATTATTAAATCCTTCCAATGGACCTGTACTTAATTTGTAATCGTACCAATTGAATATTCCACTTCTATGGGCAAGCAAGGATTTAGCGAATTTTTGTATATCCCTTATTCCCGAACCTAACGCTGTTGCTACCCAATTCCCAAAGAATTTCTCACATTCTTCTTTACTTCTTTGCTGCCATATTAATTTTAATTCCTCTTTTAAATAATAGGCTACTGATAATGACTGATTTACTTGCAATGCTTCTTCAAGTTTTTTTTTGGCTCCTACTTCATCTTCTATTGTATCCTGATTCTTTAACAAAAGCCAACGTGTCCCTTTTAATAGTTTTTTTTACCTGCATCGGTCTCAAAATTATACAAATCTCGCCTTAATTCTGATAAAGTTTCGTTATACATTTTTATTATATGAAAGTGGTCAAATACTATTTTTGATGACTGTAAATTTTTTGTTACTGCCTCTATATATGCCGGTGACATGTCTATTGCTACTGATTCTATCTTTGCTCCCGAACGCTTTAAACGCTTCCAAAATGGCTGTAAACTTTCGGCATGCTTACCATCTCCAACAAATACTATTGCTCCGGTTTCCAAATCCATTACTACCGTTAAATATTTATGCCCTTTTTCTATAGCTATCTCATCTATTGCTATGCTTCTGACTTTCTTTAAATCAGGACTCCCGTAATGTTTTTCCAAATATTGTTTCTGTATCCCCTTTACCATATCCCAGCCTACTCCTACCGTTTCAGATACATCCTGGATTGTCATCATCTTCGATAAATCCAATACATAGCGCTGAAACCCTCTGGTATAACTCTTCTTATAATCAGCATATTTTATTGCTTCCTGCCTTATTAATCCACAATCTTTACATTCTAATCTTTGTATCTTTGCTTTAAAGTATATTTGTTTTCTTCCTATTGGTTGGGCTTTAAATATCCTCTCTTTAAAACCTCTGTTCCTTACATGATAGCTATTACAATTTGAACATCTCAGTTCTTCAGGTTATGTTTGAATGCCGAATATTATTTTACCCCCTTCAAATTCTGTCTTCATACATTGTTGATGTACTAAGCCAAATCCGTGATATAGTAAACTTGTTGACATATGTTCTCATCTTTTGTTTAACTTTTATATCACAAAATTATGCTTTTTTTTATATTCCTGTATTCATATTACGGATGAACCATTAATAAATAATATGAATGATACAGTTACTGCATTATCATTTTCAAAAGATAAAATTAAAGTAGCTTACGGTAAATTAAATTGGGATGTTTGCATTAGAAATGTTTTTGATTCTTACTGTAGTACAACTTGCAGACCAATACCAAACAGCCCTGAAGATTATAATGGTACCCAAGACCAAATTAATAAAAAAATATATTTCCTTTCAAATAATGATTCTATTTTAATTTATTCAGAATATAATTATGTATTTGTAAAATATAATGAAACATTGGAAATTGGTGCTAGTTTTGCTAATACTATTTGTATGTATGATTTTAAAAATAAAATTTTTGTAAATTATATTCAATCAAGTTCAGGTTCATCATACTTTGATGTATATGGTTTAATATATTCCTATATCGGTAATAATTTTGCATATATTTTTTCAGATACAAATATATCAATCATAAAATATTTAGTTGATTATTTTACTACTAAATATATTAATAGTAAAGCAAAGATGATTTCTATAGCATTTGAACCTATCAGAACTGGTTTATATATCGGAATGTCCAATGGTATGCTGCTCAGAAAGAAATTGGACGATTTAAATAAGACGGATACAATTTTTACCGGTAAAATAAATTTCGAAAATATGATAATTTCACCAAATGGAAGACAAATTTTTACTTACCATTCAGATAGTACAATTGATATTTTTGATTTAGTGCTGGGTATATTTGTTGACCACGCCAAGCTTCCTTCCGCAATTACAGCCCTTGCTGTTTCTCCCGATGGAATGAATTTCGCTACCGGTTGTGCCGATGGCAGCGTCTGGGTGTGGAAATCCGATAATTTGACTGATGTTGATTACACTACTAAGCCTGAAAATATAGAACCATTCGTTTATCCCAATCCATTTGTCGGCACTACAAATATCAGGTATTTCCTTTCAAATACGTCATTAGTAAAATTAATTACTTTTGATGCCTTAGGCAACGAAGTTGCAGAAATTGTAAATTCAGTGCAGGAAGCCGGCGAACATATTGCAGAATTTGATGCAGCCGGATTGGCGCCGGGATTATATTTTTATAAATTGCAGGCAGGGGACAGGGTATTTGCAGGCAAGCTGGTTTCGGTGAAATAGGCTCATAGATGTTAGCAAACCGTAGAGACGTTGCATGCAACGTCTTTACTAATCTTATACTAAATACCTACTGCCTAAACGCCTATAGTCTAATTACTTTTCCTACACTCAGTAGTTCCTTCTGATTGATGGAAAAAGGCAGTCAGAAGTTCCTTCTGACTATAGGAAAAGTTGTTAAAAGCACGGTGCTATTATAACTCATAATTCACATTTCATTTTTTTTTCATTTACCATTAACCATTAACCATTAAAAAAGCCTACATCCTATCCTTCTCGGCTAAAGCCCGCAATACCTTCTCAGGCGAAATCGGCAGGGAATCGATATTCACTCCCAAAGCATCAGCTACTGCATTCGCTATAGCTGCTGCTGTGGGTATAAGAGGCGCTTCTCCTACACCTTTCGAACCATACGGACCCTGCGGGTCTTCTGTTTCGATTGGGAAGAAATGAATGCACGGCACATCCTGGGCAGTCGGCAGTTTGTAATTATGAAAATTCGGATTAAGTACATAGCCATTCTCGACCTGCAATTCCTCTATTGTGGCATAACCCATCCCCATTACGACGCCCCCTTCGATTTGCCCGTCCAAGCCCAGTGGATTCAGTACCTTGCCCACATCCTGCGCTACGTAAACATCCAGAACCTTCACATTGCCTGTGTAAGTATCAACCTCGACCTCAACAGCCTGCGAAGCAAATGCGTACGAACCCGACACATTACCCTTGAATTGCTTATCGGCAAATTCGCTGCTCGGTTCGTAGAAGTAAGTTACAACGCAAAGCTCGTTCGGCTCTTTGAAGTGAAGCGCCCGAATCACTTTATCTAATTCTATTTGAGCGCCTGTCTTTACGGATTTTATCATTCCTCCGAAGTATTCCAAATCATCTTCAGTAGAGACGTTGCATGCAACGTCTTTACCAACCTTAGTTTTCAGCATTTGAGCGGCTTTCGGCGATATTTTCTTTTTCATTTCAGCGACTGCTCCAAGCAATGAATTGCCGGCAACGAAGCTCGTGCGCGAAGCATGAACGCCAACGTCCCAGGGTTTAACGTCTGTATCTGTATTGATTACTTTGATTTTCTTCAGGTCGATTCCAAGCTCTTCGGAAGCCATCATAGCTAATACGGTTTCAGAACCCTGCCCGATTTCGCTCGAGCCGGTAATTATAGTCAGGTAGCCGAAGGGGTCAATTTTCAGCGTTGTGCCGCAGCCGTCCGATGGATAAATTTTCGCTCCTCCTCCAACATGCAGCATAGAAGCATAGCCGGTTCCATACTTGTATCTGTTCGACGATTTCCCGTTTTGCTTTTCCTTGCTTTTGATAATTACGGTTTCCAATGCTTCCTTGTGACCGCAGGTAGCGAAGAGCAATCCTTGTTTTGTTACTTCACCCTTATAATTTGCATTGAGCAGCCGGATTTCATCCTTTCCTATACCTGCCTGCTCGGCTAACATATCGATGCACCGCTCTATGCAGAAAGTAGCCTGCGGATTACCATAACCCCGAAATGAACCTGCAAATATATTATTAGTATAAACCGAAGTAGTATCGAAGCGGCATGCCGGACATTGGTACAATGATGAAAAAGTCTGCATCATTACGAACGGGGTAGTTGCACCCCAGGAAGTATATGCGCCGTTATCCATAATGATTTTAACATCGCGGAAAGTAAATCTGCCCTGCTCGTCGGCGCCGAAACTGCAATCGAATACCATCGGCTGGCGGGTAGGAGATGCGATGAATTCTTCCTCCCGGCTGAAAATCAATTGAACAGGCTGACCTGTTTTAATAGATAGTAATGCGCAAATCGGCTCGTATGGCGACATATCGAGTTTACTGCCGAATCCGCCTCCGATTACAACCTGGATAATGCGTATTTTCGATGGCTCCATTTTCAACGCACGTGCAATATCCCGCTGATATAAGAACGGCACTTGTGTTGTACTGTAGAGAGTTAATCTGCCGTCAGTAGGGGAATAGTCGGCAGTCATATTACTGGTTGCCATGCAGCAATGCGTCACGCGTGGGAGAGTGAACCGGCGGCTGATGATGTATTTGCTTTTTGCTTTTTCTTGCGTCAAGTCGCCATGCTCATAGAAAAAATGCTCGGCTATATTTTTATTAGAATGTTTCCCGTCGATGAATTTATTTATTTGAGGAGCTTCTTCTTTCAAGGCTTCAAACGGGTCGAATATGCCCAGGCGTTCAATATATTGTACTTCGATTAGGGACAAAGCTTTTTGGGCAATCTCCTTCGAGACGGCTGCTACGGCTGCAATCTCATCGCGAATACAATTGACTTCGCCTTTCTTCAGGATAGGATGGTCGCGGCGGTAGCTGATTAGCTCTGTGTCAACATCTTCTGCTGTTAGCACACACTTAACGCCATCTAATGCTTTAGCTTTCGAAGTATCGATTGAAACTATTTCAGCAAAGGGAAACTTAGCGCGGAGAATAGCGCCGTAGAGCATATTCGGGAGCTGGACGTCGGTTCCATATTGAGCCTTGCCGGTGATGCGGATATTTGCATCAATTTTTTGGGTAGGTTTACCAATTACATTAAGTTGTTTTGCCATTTTCGTTCGTTATTCTATTTTTCAAATCATTTTTTACAGAATAACAATTTAAAAATAAAGTAATTAATTAACAAAAATAATTAATGAATTATGAGTTATGAATTATAACAGATTTCTTTAATTTAAAACCTTATTTTAAACAATTAACCTCATTAGATATAAAATTTTCATTAATTTTGTAATGATAAATTGGAATAAATGATATGCTGGGAACTGATTATTTTTATAATAAAGTAATGATTAAACGTCCATATCTTAAGTTGGAATGGATTGAAAGAGTATTGGAGAATCCAGTAAAGGAAGAAAATCAAGCAGAAGACGGTCGTATAAGATATTGGGGATATATTGATGAAATAGGTAAATATTTAAGAGTAATTACTTTAGATGATGGGATAACAGTTCATAATGCATTTCCCGATATGGATTTTAATGAATAGGAGAAGTTAAAATGAAATTTGAATATTTTAATGAGACTGACACTTTATACATTGATATTAAGGATACTCCAAGTGTAGAATCCAAGGAAATTTCTCATGGTATTGTCCTTGATTTCGATTCCGAAGGCAATCTGACTGGAATTGAGATTGATAATGCCCGTAATGTTGCAAATCTTTCAAAAATAGAAACTAAGTCATTACCACTAAATGATTTGATTTTCACTTAATATTGACCTATCATCAAAAGGAACTCTTGACGTTAAAGGAACAATGATAATATTTGTCATTTTAACCCTACTTTTTTAAGAAGTTCATCAATCCACATTTCTCCTTTAATAATCGGCATCAGTTTATTTTCCATAAATTCTTTGTAAGATTTTAAAATTGTGAATGAATTTTCAATTGGCAATTCATTGGATAAATTTTTATAATCTTCAAAGTAATTAATAATTGTATTTGCCTTATCTTGATTCTGGTCATAATAATATTTAATATTTACAATTTCAATTCTATCTTTTTTTATTGAGTAAAAGATGGATTTGAATTTTCTAAGTATAGAAATTTGAAATGGTATCATTCCAAAAACAACACTTTTGTGCAATTTATTATTTGAAAATCGAAGTTCATCATAATCTCTATCTATATCTCTATTACGATAATGATAAAAATCAAGATAATAACCATTCTGTACCAGAAAAGTATGGAATACTCTTTGAATCTCAATGAATATTATTTCATTATATTTTAAATCAATTATCATATTCTATACTAATTTTTGTTTATTTATAATAATTTCTGCTTTACTTTGACGTCAATTTAATATATGACGGTAATAGAATTTGATTATTATTTTAATAAGTTTTAATTATACATCAATATAATAAATTGGAATAGCTTGATATGGAACACGAGAAGAAAAATGAAAGATTGCCATATAAACATTTTTTATAGCGACGATAATGGGGGCTATATTGCCGATATTCCTGATTTAAAGTTTTGTTCGGCTTTTAGCAATACCCCAAAAGAAGCGTTGTTGTAATTGTTTATCAAAGCAGATGAATAGCTTTTCTATCGAGCCGCTATTTGTTAAATTTTCTCTAAATAGCCATACTGTATTGTGGTCAGGTACGTTATCGGAAAGTCTTAGTTCTAAAAAACGCATAAACGACAATATATCAAGGATTTGATATTCGACTTGTTCATCGGAAATATTGTAATATCTTTGCAAGATTAATATTTTAAACATCATTACATAATCATATTGGAGGGCGTCCGCCTTTGCCTTTAGGTTCTTTTTCAAATACTTGATTTAGTATAGGTCGGAATATTTCCCAATTAATATTTTTATTTAGTTTCTCTAGTGGATCTTGTTTAACGCTGATTTTTTCTAAACGGAACTCTTCATCAAATAAGAGATTTTTCATTAAATTGCATTTTTAAATATTGATTAAGAAAATTGTTGGAAAAATCAATAAAATAAATAATTGATAAGAGATTTACGAATGATAATTAAGTATTTAATAAGAAAATTCATAATTCAATCTTTATTATCAGGGACAGTATTATTTATTTTGTCTAATCTCAAACCCGGCTCTGATGCTTTGACAAATATTTATATATCATTCTTCATGGGTGGGATTGTCGGACTCATATTTTTATTTTATCACACTAAAAAACATAATTTGCAATATTTGTATTTCAATTTGAAGATTAAATACCGCAAAATATTTATCAATGTATTTTTCATTTATCAAATTATTATCATATTAATTGTAATTTCTTTATGGACAATAATTCATTGATATTCGATTCAATTTTTTTCTCTTATGGGATAAATGAAATCCTTCGAGGCACTTACCTTAATATAAAAAAAGGTAAAATTGTAGGTCTGTTCGGTATGAACGGTTGCGGTAAAAGCACACTTTTGAAGATTGGTATCGGTGCATTAAAACAAAATGAGGGATTAATAATAATAAATGGAAATCGTTTTACTTCAAAATGCACAAACAAAAAGTATGATTTTATTGCTTATTTACATCAGGAGAACTTCCTTCCGATGGATTTAACAATAAAGCAGCTCATAAATAATATCAAAGATAATGAAGTAAAGGAAAAATTATTAAAAAATGAAATAATCAGTTCAAATTTGAATAAAAAAATCGGTGTATTATCAGGTGGAGAGAATCGATTTTTTGAAATAACTCTCGTACTTGCTTTGAATAGGGAATATATTTTCTTAGATGAACCTTTTACCGGGTTATCGCCTCTAAATATAGAAAAAGTAGTCGAAATGATTAAATTTGAGTCTAATAATGGTAAAGGAATTATCGTTTGCGACCACTATATTAATTACTCAATTCCGCTTGCTGATATAAAATATATGCTACATCAAGGGCAATGTAAAGTATTTAGTTGATAAGAAATTTTCAATTTTCAATTTTACAATTTTCAATCAATTTTTAATGATAAATTTGCAATGATAAAGGTTTTCGAAGAAATTTTCAATTTTCAATCAATTTTTAATCTTCAATGAGCAATAATAAAAGCTATCAAATAAATGATTATTTTTGAACAATTACTTCACTTTTGATACATGCTGGTCTGGATGAGCCGGATTGGGAACAATACGATTGTTAGCGCAATCAACCAACAAGTTCAGCTTTTCAAGTACTGTCTGCCCGATTAATACTTCATCGCCGAGTATTAAGGCTTCTTCGAGAGTATCCCTTCCCATAATATTTATGATAATCAGTTCGGACACACCTACTGATTCATTTCTGCCATCGGCATATTCGGCTACCCTTTTACCACGAACCTCCAATCCAAGTTGTTCAAGTACAAAATTAGGTATCCACTTCTAATAGCTCCGGTATCAATCATTGCATCGGCTTCATATTTACTGATTTCATCTTACCGAATCCTGCCCATTCTCGCAAGGGTTTCATCCATAGCGTTATAAATTGATGTTTTTATTCGTACTTCACCCATAATACACATTTTTTTATTCAATAAATTTGTTACCGATATTTTTACTATTCTATTGTAAAAATTGGAATTGGTAGGAAAACGGGAATATCTATTTCACAAAGTCTATCATATAACCATTCTAATTTCCTGAATGGAATTCAGGGTTACGTAACCCTGTATTCCATTCAGGAAAATAAACATTTAGTCTATAACCTATATCCTTACACAACCCTATACCATTTGAAGAGAACTTCGCTATTCTGGAAGTGACTATTTTTTGATAGAAAATTGAAAATTCTTTCCCCCTAAAAATCAACATTCTCCTGAACGAAAAGCTCATGAGTATGCAAATCCAAAGCGCATAAATTACCCTGGTTTTTCTTTACATTTTTATATACGCAACCACCGTCTAAATATACTTTATCTGATAAAAGCGAAGCACGGATTTCATCTAAGGGTTTTGGCGTATGTCCGCAGATGAGCCTTCTCCCATTGATTTTATCCTTAAATATAGGATGGTCGCGCATCCATAACATGGATTCTTTATCGGCAAACGGGTCGGGTGCAAGAAAATTTATACCGGCATGAACGAGAATGAAATTACGAACTTCAAGGTAATAGGGAAGACTGAAAAAAAATTCTTTATACTTAATATCTAACTGGCTTGGCATTTCGACATTAAAACTCCGGAGAGTTGTCTTTGACCCATTACTTGCCCATGCATAAAGTGCGGAAAGCGAATAGAGGGAATCAAGAAGCATTTTTTCATGGTTACCCATGATGGATTGGATTGAAAAGCCTTTCGAACGTAACTTCAAAACAGAGTCAACAACAGCTTTAGGATTTGGTCCCCGGTCGATTAAATCGCCGAGGATGTATATTGAATCATCTTTTGTGATTTTCAGTATATTATAAATGAGCGCTTCGAAAGTAACGCTGCATCCATGAATATCACCAATTGCAATTTCTCTTCTGCGATGAATAAATGCCATTCCAAATCACTTTTTCGTATTACCGTTTTGTTCTTCTGCATTACTTACTGCAGCAGCCTTAGCAGCATCGAGTATGGAATTCTGCAATCTTTTGAATCGCTCGGCATTGACGCCTAAAATTTTAGCTCTTTGCAGTAAATTGACGAAACTTTGAGCTAAATTGAGTGGGAAGTCAACCTGCACCAAATCTGTATTGGCTTTATTCTGAGCTATTACCGCTTTAACAATGGATTGCAAATAATCCTTCACCTGAATGAAAGCATCGACTTCTGAGCCTTGAACCTCGATTGTGTTCAATAACTGTAAGGAAAAATGAATATCCTCTACAACAAATACCGGCTTTAAAATTGTCGGGGGCGCTTGAGCGGGTTGCTTTTGCTCATTTTTGTTATCCTGAGCTCCTGCGTTCGAAAGCAAAAATGCAATTAAGATTAATGCAAGGGTGAAAATTTTCTTCATAATTTAAATCCTGTTTTATTTCAAAAAAATCAATTTCTAAATATCAAGGGCTATGCTGAACCTGTGAAGATAGGCTCCTGAACCAACTGCGGAAGCGCTGTAATCGAAATTAAAATCCTTCATTTTAATTCCCGCCCCTCCGCAAAGTCCGGAAAGTTTTTTCTCAGTATCAGGAGTAGTAAGGCGACGAATCATATTATCATAGCCTAATCGAAGTTGAATATATTTTCCTAAATAAATTTCTCCGCCAAGTGAAAAGTTTTTAAACCTTTCAAAAAAACCGTCCTGATTATCTGCCAAATGATGAAAAGAAAAGTTAACTAACATCGGCAGTCCCCTGAGCCTATGACTAACACCTAATAGAATATCCAACGGAAGGTCTTCACTTGTACCGTCATAAGTAGTAAGCTGAAAACCGGCATGAAGTACGGCTAACCCGATTGTTACACGTTTTTCAGGTATAACATATAATAAGCCGGCATCTAAGGCAATAGCTGAAGAAGAATATTTCTCTATATTGGAATAAATAAATTTTGCAGTTGCACCCCAGTATAAGTTTGTATCTAACAAATTAGCATAACTCGTTGCTATTGACAAATCATTAGCGCCAAATGTACCATTGCGGACACCGTATTTATCGGCACGGTCGAAACTGCCATTACTGTGATAATCTACCGAACCGGCAAACATTCCCAATTTTTCCGAAGTCATCAAATACGAAACCTGACCTGAATTAATATCCAGTACATGTTTGTAAAATGTTGCCTGGAAACGTTTTTCAGTCACGGTCATAATTGATGCCGGATTATAGAATAACGCAGAAGCGTCATCCGTTATCGATACGAAGCATCCGGCTAACCCTGCAGCACGTGCGCTGCTATTATCACGTAAAAATTGATATGGTGTTGCTGATTTAGCAAAATCCGGGATGCTGATTAATCCGGCTATTATGATAAGAATTATTTTTTTTCTAAGCATAGTATCTTATTTTATTTTCTTATTTCAATTAAATTTAATGACGAATTTTTGAAATTTTTATTCTTTTTTATTTACAATAATATAATAGCATATTTTGAAATCCTGAATTACGAATCCACTCTAAAAAGCATTTTTTTGAAAATTTCATTCTAATATCAGATTTTTGGAATTAGAATTATCAAGGACTTCCTAATTCCAAAATTGTACTTTGGAATTCATTTTTAGTTATTGGAGTAGACTCAATTATTGAAAAAATAATCTTAATTTGCTGCTGAATAATATGCCAGCAACATAAGCACAATAACGATAACACAAATGATATATAATAAAATTAAAATACCCGTCAGCATAAAATAATTCTTTAACCGGCGGAAAGCGCCAACCAGATTGACCTGGTCATCGATATCTGTTTTGGCTACGAGTACGAATTTTTTGGCAGCGCCCCAAAGCAATACTCCCATTACAAAAACAAAAATCAATATAATTGAATTCAGGGTGTGGATGAAAACCAAACCAGTAGGTAATTTGGTAATTGGATCCTGACTTCTAACAAGCATAAATATTCCAACGCATAAAATAATCAAAACAACTCCAATCATAAAACTGCCGATGAATCGCATCCAACGGGCTAATCTAAGCATAATCTTAACTTCTTCCTCCGAAAAGGGAATTCTCTGCATAGTTTCCGGTTTTATTTCTGATGTAATGATTTCGTCCATAATTTAGCTGTTAATAGTTTTTCGTTTTAAATTTCAATTTGAGACCTCTGAATAATAATAAAAATGTGCAAGATTGTAATTCTGAACTTGATTCAGAATCCACTCCCAGTGCGGTTTATGGGTTCTAAATCAAGTTACCAATGACACTTTTCAGGGGTTTCATTTATTTGTTTTATTTCTTATTATTTCGTTTGATATAATCCGTCATAGCTTCAAAAAACATTTTCGGTGGTTTGACCGGTTTCATATTTTTAGCATTGACAAAGCAATGGACTGTATGACCAAATGATATTACTTCAATCACCGAGCCTTTGTGTCTCGTTATAATATAATCAAATCGGACTAAGGGTTTGTGCTCTACTAATAAACGTGCCTCGATGTTCAGTAAATCGTCATATACCGCAGGAATTTTAAAAGCAGCATAAGTTTCAACCAAAGGGAGGATATATCCGGCTTTTTCAAATTCAATATAAGGCAAACCGCAATGGCGCATAAGTTCGGTTCTGCCTACTTCAAAATAAGTAAAGTAATTCCCATTATAAACTACACCCATTTTATCAGTATCGGCATACTTAACCCGAATTTGGGTTGTATGTCTAATTTCCATTATTTCAGACATTAAACGATTCTATATTTTATTAATTACAAAAATTTTTAAATCAACCTGGGGGCCAGGAAAAATTTCTTCCCCCCAACAAATGGCAATGTAAATGAAAAACAGTCTGTCCACCGTCACGATTGCAGTTGAAAACAAGCCTGTACCCCGATTCGCTTATACCGAAATCACAGGCTAACCTTTTGGCTGCAAGTACCATTTTTCCAATTAGAGTCGAGTCATCTTCTTCAATTAGATTTAAGGATTCAATAGGTTTTTTGGGTATTATCAGAATATGAACGGGCGCCTGGGGATTAACGTCTGTAAAGGCAAGCAGGTACTCGTCTTCAAAAACAATATTAGCCGGGATTGATTTATCGACTATTTTTGAAAATATTGTTTCAGCCATATAAACCTTATAATAATTTACAAATTACTAATTACAAATTACGAAATATTTTATTTACAATGTTGAATATATGATTTATATCATATCTTAAATGAAATGCAACAAATAGTCAAACAGGGATGTTTGACCTACTTTAATACAAAGGGTAGAATAAACATCCTTGTTTGTTCTATTTCAAATAGGAAAGGATATTACCGGCTTGTATAAAAAGTGGATTTTCCAAAAAAATAACCCCCTGCCTTTTGAAGCAAGGGGTTATTATTGATTTTAAACAAAGTTGCTTAAAATATTAGGATTACCTGATAAATGTCATCTTAGCGGATGCAGTTTCATTGCCTGCTGTAAGCTTATAGATGTAAGTTCCGCTTGTAACTTGCATACCGTTCATATCGGTTCCATCCCATGGATAAGAATGGAAAGTTGCTGATAGTTCGTTATTTACAAGAGTTTTGATAACATTACCATAAATATCGAGAACTTCGAGTTTTGCATTGCAAGACGTTGGCAGATTGAATCCGATTGAAGTTGAGTTGTTGAACGGATTCGGTTGATTCTGGTTAAGAGTCAGCGATGTTGCTTTGTCGAATGTTCTTGTGATTTCTTTGCTGGGGCAGCTTTGGCTACCGTCGAGGTCGATTTGACGGAGACGATAGGTATAAGTGCCATTCAAAGTAACTTTATTATCGAAATATGAATATGATGTCGGAACTTTGGAGTTTCCTACACCTTTAACAAATCCGATTGTTTTCCAATTATCTTCGGAACCTGAGGTGATTCTTTCGATATAGAAGCCGTAGTTGTTTTGTTCTTGTGCTGTTTCCCAATAAAGTTCAATTCCTGAGTTACGAACAAGCGCGTCAAAGTCTACTAACCTAACCGGGATGGAATCGCATTCCTGATATACCGGCGAAGTGCTGTATGCTCTTGTCTTTAAATATGGACGGAACAATGGAATCCAGCTACCTCGTGATAATGTTTGTGTTAAACCATCAAGAGGAGTTGTACCGTAATGGTTCAAGTGTGAGTAAGCCGGATTACCCGATGAAGGCATAAAGTGATACCAGGTTCCGCTACCACGAGTATTCTCGAAGGCAAAGAAGTTATTGTTAATAAGGTTTCCGCCCTGAGAACTTATTCTACGGAAATTCTTTTCGATTACAAGAGAATAACCGCTACCACCAACGGGACTGACAGCAGTGACAGGCGGAGGAACATAGATGTTTGTTGTCCTCATTCCCATCCTGGATTTAGAGGCTCCTAATTCCATGCCGGTTTCACCCAACTGTGCTATAACTGCCCAGTAAGTACCTGCCGGTAGAACGAGAGGTTGATTTTTCGGATATAGATATGTTACATATTCATTCCAGAAAGGTTCATTACGTATAGCATCCAAACCTCTTTGACGATAAAGAACCGAACCTGCTTTGGGCTGATTCGGCTGAACGCCGCCCTGGTCGTCATAAATAGCTAATGCAATATCATCCATTGCCTGGTTCAATGTACCCCAGAAAGCCTGGTAACCATAAATTGTATCTGTGTTGACTAATTCAAATTTAACGGCAACCTGACCGGAACCGCTACCGCCAACCCAACCGGAACCCCAGTTAACTTCGTCGTAACCACCGCTTGGTCCGTAAATACTTCCATTTCCACCGACGGCAAAACCGAATAAGTTAAGACCTTTACCGGCAACTCCGGTAAATGCTAAGTCCGGTACATCATTGGTTGCGTTATCGGGCGGGTCATAAGAAAATACATCTCCGAACCTGATTCTTACTGTGGTGTAAGTTGAATCATTAGTAGGTTCGATATCATAAATACCTCTGCCATGTTCAAGATTAGCTTTCATTCTGTATTGACCGGGTCCGCTTTGTCTTGCATTCCATGATGGCATAGATTGCTCGAATTCATAATTACCCGGCATATTGGGAATAGGTTCATAGCGGCAATAAATTGGTTTGCTATCTCCCTGGCGGGTAATGGAAACCCTAATCCAAAATACGTTGGCATTCAAGCCTGTGTTATTGCTAAGTTTGCAAATCACGGGAATTTTAGTAGCCTGGCTTGCGGGAGCCTGTGTATAGGGCCAGATAATTCTTACAGCAGATAATTCAATATCAGTGATTTCCTGAGGTCTTAATATTCTAACATTATCGACATAGAAAATATCATCGTCGTCAGGAATACATGTAGCACACTTTTTATCGTTTTGAGCTTTAACAGCAATCCTGAAACGGAAGTTCTTTGCTCCTTCTTTAGTAGCTCTGATGAAGGTATCAGGAATTGCTATAAATCCTTTTTGATAGAAATAATCAATGCCATCATCATATATTCTTGCTCTAAATCCGTTTGGTCTGTTGTTTGTTGCATCGAGGTCTGCAAGTGCAGAGTCTTTATCAGATTCGAGAAAGCCCATTTGGTAGCCGTTAGAACCAAATAACCTATAAGCAGGTACTTTAGTTTCGGCTGCAGCGCCTTTCCTTCTCGGATGAATTCTCCAGCGTGCAGCAGGAATATTGGTGATGTATTGAACACCATCGGGGCTTGGAGCTGCTAATTCGACTTCAATCATATCAGGTGTATATGATGCTGCTGCTGTAACAGCATAACTGCCTCCACCGTAGGTTCTTCCGAATTGAGATAATAAATCACCGTTTACGAAAGTACGTGGTTCAGGTCCGATAAGCTGTTGGTCAGCCCAACCCCTGGGCCAATCATCCTGTTTGGATGTTCTCTGGAATGACACAGAAATAACAGCGTTATATTTTAAACGCATATCGACCGGGAATGAACGGATTTGGTCACCGCCGGGAGTGGGTGATGGTTCTGTTCTGGCTAATGTTAATCTGTTCATACGAATAACGGGCGAACGCAAAGAGTAATTCAGGTTATTTGCTGCTGTATATTCGCCGCGTGGAGGTAACGGGTAGAATGAAACTTCTTCGCCATCTGCAATGTCGGATTCGATATTAACCCACTTTTTGACTGATGGCATAGGAATTCTTTCGATGATATGATATTCACGAACATCATCAGTAAATTCGGTTAATCGTTTCATAACGAATACCTGAACGCTCGTTGTATCATCGAATGGCCATTCGTCGCCATAACCTTCGCCGGTTTGAGGATTTGTCGGGTCGGCGATGATGAATGCACGCATTCTTCCGATATGGTTATCAACAAACTCATTCGGTTCGAATGGTGGGAAGTATACCTGAACAAATCCATACGGTGGAATACCGTTTAACCTATTTGTTCCGGGGAATGCCGACGGTGTTGCAGTATAGTTACCTGCTGCTTTACTTACGATTGAATACCTTACTTTTACGTCGGGGTCGCCTGTGCATTGTGCGGATAATGAATCCGGAAGTGCAAGGCAGGAACTGTCGATTTGGACTAATCGATTATAAACAATTTTATCGTTTGCAAGGTTAACTATCCTGAATCTGGAACGGAAAATTATCTGTTGCGGCTGATAATTAATTGCCGTAGGTCCTTGAATGTTATTTGTCAGATTCTGTAGAATAGCTACAGGTTGAATAGCTCCGATTCTTTCCTCACCGGCAAGAAGTTCATAGTTGTTAACTTCTGTTGTTTTTACCTGTTCGGAGAAAGCAAGTGATGCGTTCGGGTCTGCTTTTCTGACTCTATATTGAATATCGACCACTCGCACTGTATTTTTCCATTGCTTGAATTTAATAGCAAGGTAGTTGTGTGGGTAGGATACCGTTGGTTCTGCATAATTGCTGAAATAGTGTGTTGCCTGCTCGTATTGTGCTGCCCATGGGTATGTAGGTCCGGCAGCTTGTCCGTAGTTAACGTGGCGGGCAAAGCCTCTTACTCCAACAGTGGAGTTATACCTGAAAATGGTTTGAGCGGGTACTCCTCTACCACTAACGACAGCAACTCCATCGAATAATTCATATACGATTTTAACGCTGCTATCACTTTTATTAAGAGTAACCTGTGCGGTGGCGGAGATATAGTTGGATTCGCCTCTGCGAAGGTTTTTATTTGCAGTGTAAGCGCCATACGGTGTATTCATTCCACCGGAAGGGGCTATATTCATAATGTAAATGATTAATTTATCACTTGAAAAGGAACGTTTGTATTTTACTCTTCCAAAATTATCATTCCGTTTTTGTGATTCCCAATATTGGGATAGGTGCATGCTGCCATAGAATGGTGCAATAACGGCAGCCTGATAGGGAAGTCCGGTAAGTCCGCCACCATTGTTTCTGATACCACCGGTTGTGCTCGCCGGATTACCACCACAAACAGAATAGGTATATCCATAATCATCTAAGGTAGGGTCACTTAAACCATCACCACTGCGTCCGCGTTGGAACCAATCGTTACTATTAATATCATAGCAATTGGCTGCGCCTGGCATTATAAGCCGTGTGCCGTCGGTATTATAAGTATATCTTCTATTTGTTAATGCTATAATACCGTTTGTGCTGACATAGAAGCTATCATAACGTAAGCCGTTAAAATAGAAACCAAATCGCAATGGAATCGGACCGGCAAATGCGTTATCGGTTGAATCAGTTGCGAAGATATCAGAATTCTCTCCCGGCATGGAGAAATAGCTTGAGTCGGCAGGAATTGTGCTCGTTATTGGTACAGCCGGGTTACGGAAAAATCTCCAGCCTTCGCTTGAATCGCCTTTGGAGGCATCAGTCCAGAACTGTTTCAATCCCGAAGAAGGACCAACACGTGGACCTACTGCAATGTCTTTCCATAATCCCTGCTCTGTAGACGTGTCAATAATTTCCGGTATTGGACGCCAGTAGTCCGGCGCTTCGTCATCGCTATCGACGAAGTAGTATCCGGTTGATACAGCGGCATTGCCGATTGAGTTTCCGATTTCCGTAAATGGATACGGAAAACTAGTAAGATTGATAAACGGGTTAGCCTCGAACATTTTTGCCTTCCGCAGGATTTCATCCTTACCTTTTTTACCGTCGCCTTTAGCAAATCCGCTTGTGGACCACATTAGAAGCCCGATTGCTACAGCGATTAACAGTAAATACTTTTTCATTTGAATTACTCCAAAATGTTAATAATAATGATTGAAATGGAGATTAATAAATTGTTTTTTATTAAACCTTGTTTTTATTTTCGTATGTATGTATATATCTATCATGAATTTTGATAATAAGTAATGTTTATAATTTTTATCTCTTGAAGCGCCAGCCTTTGTCTTCGTATTCGAAAATCCAGCCAACGATTTTACCTTCGTCGATTGTTGAAAATTTATTCCAGTATTCGGTCGTGTAAACGTTTCTTGAGCTTGTATCATCGCTCGATAATGATGAGGCTTGAGAGATGATCTTCTTCAAAAGTGTTTGCCATCTCTCGAAATTCTCGGGCCTTAAATCAACCCACCCTTCATTCGCCCAGGCATTTATATTTTCCTTAGTTATTTCTAATTCGGTTTCAACCCTTTGAACAGGAATTTTTACAAGTTTTCCTCTCAGGTATGATTTACCGTCAGGCATAAGCACAACTAATCCGATTGAAAGCATTTGTGAGCGATATTTTTCATCTTTTTCTATAATAGAAACTGCCATCTCGGCTAATATATGAGGCTTAGTTTCAATAACTTTTTCGATACTGCCGACACTTCGTTTCAATAGGTTTGCTTCATATAAAAGTTTCGATAATCTGGGCGGACCTAATAGTTCAAAAGCTATGCTTTCTTCTCCGTGTTGGGCTTCGATTAGTTTGATATGTTCAAGGGCTTTATTCCGCAGCATACCACCCCGGTACGAAGGACCTAAAGTGAAAGCATCCAAGCCTGCAACTATATCATGCCCTGAATTGCCACCCAGGATTTCAAATACGGCTGAGTCTGCAATTTCTTCCGGCGTTACCATTTCCATCTGACCGAGTGAACTTATGGCTTCGAATTCTCCGCGGGAGAATATCCCGTTTTCGCCGGTATCGATAAAAGCCGATTTGAATTCGTCACCTAAATCGGTAATTCCTTCGGTATCATCGAACCTAAACATTCCCTCGGCAGTTTTTGCTTTATGGGGCTTCATATCAACGAGCGGAATAGGTTTTCCACCCCGGCGAACCGGACCGTATCCGATTTTTTTCCATGCGATTGCTGCAGTTGGTTTTATTTCTTTTACGATAGGACCATCAGGTGTGCGAGCCATCAGAAAGAGCAAAAGAGACTGGGCGCCGCCAATTGCAGCTTTTGCTAATAATACCCGCGATGGACGTTCTTCGCTGTGGGTATATGGAATATTAAGTCCCATGCCGCCGGTGCCGCTTGTTCCAATTTTCACGTACATACTTGATTTTGAATCGAGCAATCCGCGATAGAAAATCTGGACATGTCGAATAAGTTGGGGAATGTAAAGGTTTGCCATTAACTTTTCGACTGAAGATGAGGTAAGATTGCCTTTCAGTAGTTCGTCGGTTACACCGTTTACACCGGAATAAATATCTTTGTATGCTATGGCTGTTGCCGTATTGATACAATCGATAACGATATCCGGCATTGTTTCAATTAGGAGGGAGTATAATGCTGAGTTGTCTAAAATTTTCGAATCCAATTCGTTGTAAATATCTTCAATAATACCACGGCGATTATCAACATCTGAAAGGACATCATCGAAGTTAGCATCTTTCCATCTTGTTCGAAGAAAGATATTCCCCCAGCTTGGATGGAATGTTTCCCTGTTTAAATGAGGATACTCTTTTCTTAATGACTCTACTGCTTCTTCCGATTCCGACTGCCGGAGCGACGTTACGATTAAACAGGCAGGCTCGTGCTCCGTTAATTTCCGGCATATTGCCATGCCGACTAATCCCCAGCCTCCCAAAACTAAGACACGTTTTCCTTTTATTTGCATTTCATTTCCAAAAAAAAATAACTATCAATACAGTACAAGAAAGCAAATTTAATAATATTATATATATTATAAAAATTTTTTTTCTTTATAGTAATAATAATAAATATAATAATTAATATAAATTATATATTTTGTTATATCTCATCCCTCATGTTTACTTGATTTCATCGATTTTCAAAGAACGAATGGCTCAATTTTTTTAATTTGTTTTTCCGTTTTTGCCATTTTACTAAATACTATGACACACAAAGTGCAAAAACGTCTCAAAATATTTCAAACTATTTTTTATCTTATTATATATCAATTAGTTAGAACAGTATTTTTTTTAGTAGGTCTTTGACCGTTTTTAATAGAATATTTCGTAAATCTTTTAATTCCAATTAGTTGAATAATAATGATATTCCGTCTTTTTATAAAAAAATTTTTATTATTAGAAAACATTAATTTAAATGTCATATAATATTCATAATTATTCTTTTATAAATAATTCAGCTTTCTCACCTACCCTCAATAAATATATTCCCGTCGGAAGCCATGATACATCTATATTGAAATTATCGCTATCGGATTGATAGGAAAAAAGTCTTTTCCCAAAAATATCGGAAATAGATATTCTTGTTCCCAAAAGGTTTTTTCTCTTAATAGTAAGGTTTTCTGATGCGGGATTCGGATAAATTTCCATTTTCTCATCGATAATATTTTCTTCAGCTTTATTGATTCCGAAGTCTGTTAACTTCGCTCTGTAAAGACCATTAGAAGCGGGTTTTGCAAAAACATACTTATTGTTAATTGCTAAATTATAAATTATGGTGTCTTTTAATCCCTTATTTGTGTGAGACCAGGAGTTCCCATAATCAGTCGATAAAATTATTCCCTGCATATCTGTAGCAGCAAAAATATTATTTCCTTTAATGGCAAAATATCTTACAAAAATATTTTCGGTTTTGTTCCCTTTCAAATATTTCCATGTTGAGCAGGTATCAGAAGAAAAATAAATACCATACTGATTGCCTGCAAAGACATTGTTCCCAATTACTTTTAATGTTGTAACGTTATTCATCGTTAACTCCAAATTGGAAGGTTTTGTTGGATGAAGATGCCATGAATTTCCATTATCTGACGACTTATATAGATTAATTTGAAAAAAACTTATAAATAAAGTATTATTTACACATATTAAGTTATTCACCTGCTTATTTTCTATCCCTTTCTTTCTATGAAACCAGAAATTGCCTGTATCCGTTGAAACATAGACCCCATCCCCTGTACCAATATAAATTTCATCTCCCATTACAGTAGTTGAATAAACAGACCTACTAAATAATGTAGACAAGCCGTTGATTCTAAGAACCCATGAATAGCCGTTATCTGTAGAAATATAGATTGAATCGGATGTTGCAGCTAATAAATTGTTTCCTATAACATCTATATAACGAACATTCAAATTAGTCAGTCCATTATTTTTTTCAATCCAATTGTTTCCGTTATCTGACGATCGAAAAATTCCATTTTGATAGCAAGCAGCGAAAACATAATCATCCTTTGTTGCAATCGAATAAACCAATAAATTGTCTATTCCATTATTTTTCCTGCTCCAGCCTGCGCCGTTATCAGTAGAAAGATACACACCTGTACCATAAGTTGATGCAATTAAATTATTACCGGCTGATATTAATGAACAAATTCTTAAAGTAGTGATGCCAGCATTGATAGTTGTCCATTTTACTCCATTATCAACCGATAGATTGATTCCGGTTTTTAAAGTTCCGATGAAAATATTGGTACCGTTAATCAGGATTTTATTTATTGAATTACCCAGGGTAAGTTTACTCAACTGAGTCCAGTTCAATCCGTTATCGGTTGAACGGAAGAAGATTCCCGATGATGAACCGACAAATATAATTTTATTCGATTGAGCCATTGATGTTACGCTAAAGTCGGTCAATCGATAATTTCTTTCGAGCCAGCTCTCGCCATCATCCTGCGAAATATAAACTCCGCCGCCATTTGTGCCAGCTAACAACTTACCATCATAACTAAGCAGGCAATAAACCGGTGAACCGGCAAGACCAAGATTTTTCTTTACCCAATTTTCACCATTATCAGAAGTAAAAAATATTCCCTGATTTGTTGCTGCTAATACGAATTGCTTATGAATAGCAAAAGAATTGATGGTTACAGCACCTATACCTTTATTTTTAGCCGTCCATGAATCCCCATTGTCGGATGAAACATAGACTCCGGCTTGGTCATTACCGGCGAAAAGGAAATTACCAATACTCAGAATTGAATTAACAGCAGGTTTGCTTAAACCTTTATTTTTCTTAGTCCAACTTTCGCCGTTGTCCGTTGATAAAAATACTCCGTTATAACTTGTTCCGGCAAAAATATTATTACCATTTTCTGCTAAGCAATAAACAATGCCGCCGTATAAACCGGTGTTGCATTGTTCCCATTGGCATTGCCCGGAATAAAATAATAATACAAAGCAAAAGAGAAAAGTAATTAATTTCATAATCCGCCTCTTATTTAATTTTAATTTTTCTTTCAGCGGCTGCAGTTCCGGTATTCAGTGAATTGCAGCAGCGTTTTTAAATTATTCCTTCAAAAAAGTTTTTCAAAATTTGCATTCTCCGAACATATAATGACACATAAACAGTCAAAACGTCACAAAATAAATTTAAATTTGCATGATTTTATTTAAAGGAGGTTCTAAGACTTCCTAAATAAAATCAAATATTTTTGCATAAAATTAATATTTTAGGAGTAAGTTTTGGCACAATCGCAATCAGCACAATCCACGACCTGGCGCTTTCCGGCTAATTTCTGGATAGCCAATTCCGTAGAACTATTAGAACGAGCCGCATTTTACTGCATGTTCATAGCTATTTCATTATATCTTACAAATGTTGTCGGTTTCGATGATAAATGGGCTGGCATTATAGGAGCATTTTTCAGCGCAGGCGTTTATTTTCTGCCTCCTTTTACGGGCGCTTTTTCCGATAAAATCGGCTTCAGGGCATCGCTCCTGATTGCATTTTCCCTGCTTTCGGTTGGCTACTTTGCATTAAGCATAACACCCTTCAAAGCTGCCGTAATTCCCGCATTAGCATTATTGATGTTTGGAGGCTCATTTATTAAATCAATAATTACCGGAACGGTAGCACAAAATTCTTCGGAATCGAACCGAGCACGTGCATATTCGATTTTCTACTTTGTCGTGAACATTGGCGCATTCACCGGTAAGATGATTACGAAACCTGTACGGCTGGAGCTTGGATTAGAAGCTATTGGTTATTTCTCCGGAGTAATGTCGCTTATAGCATTAATCGTTGTTTTTTTCTTGTTCAAAAATATGCACGGCGATGGGCATGGAAAATCGCTCATGGAAGTATGGCAGAGCTTTGTCCGTGTTGTTAAAAATACACGATTGCTTGTTTTAATAATGATTGTAGCCGGATTCTGGCTTGTTCAGCATCAGATGTATGCATCCATGCCAAAATACGTAATACGAATGGTCGGAGAGAAAGCCTCAGTTGAATGGTACTCAAACGTGAATTCAGCCTGCGTAATTTTATTCGTCATGTTTGTTACAAATGCAATGAGGCGATTCAAAGCGCTCACTTCGATTTCGATTGGTATGCTGCTTATGCCGATTTCAGCAGTTCTGATGGCAGTAAGTCCCTGGCTCGAAGCTGCAACGGGGCAGTCAATCTCAATGTTCGGTTTGTTTACATTGCATCCCGTTGCTTTAACTATGGTAATAGGTATCGGTATTCAGGGTATAGCAGAATGTTTTATATCGCCGCGTTATTTGGAATTCTTTTCTTTGCAAGCTCCAAAAGGGGAGGAAGGATTATACCTTGGATTCTCGCATCTGCACTCGTTTTTTGCTAACTTCGTTGGATTCTTTATTTCAGGATTTCTACTTGATGCATATTGTCCGAATCCGAATAAGGCTGAATTTGCCGGTATGACGACTGCTCAACTTGCTCCATATTATCAACATGCACATTACATCTGGTATTATTTTGCCGGAATTGGCTTGATTGCCGCATTGGCGCTTTATATTTATAACTATGTAGTGGAGAGGTTAGATAGGAAGTAAAACAATTTCTCTAATTTATCAAAAGTGATAGAGGAAACCCCCTAACCCCCGGTTATAGAAGTAGAACATAGAAGTAGAACATAGAAGTAGAAATAGAATTTATTCCCCCTTTTTCAAAGGGGGTTAGGGGGTTTCCTCTTAATTAAATGAATAATCAAGTTTTAAAAAGTATATTCCAGTACTATTCTATTCAAACCGAAATGAAGATTCAATTCGGATGCTGAATTTGACATTGGTTTAAGAATATTTTTATTATACGCTTTTATGGATTTTCTGAATGAACTATTACTGCTGGAAAATAAGTATATACATGAAATATCAACAACAACAGCAAGAGCTGAAACATATATAGTTTTGTCTTTAGTTTGATTGCTAAAATAATTTCTTGAATACGACCCACTACCAACATTTTCATTTGAATAAAATTCGTTATAAATTAAGGAACAAGCCCAAGAAGTTATATACAAACCGGCAATACCAGTTAAATATCCCCCAATTTTCTTATATTTTGATGAACTCATTAAATCCTGCGAAACTTTGTTAGCATATAAAGTATCAACAATATCACTCTTTGAGTATTCCTTATCTCCAATATAATAACTATTTCCCCAAAACGAATACTCGGTTCGTATGGTATCTTTTGGATTAATAGCTTGGAGTGAGGTGGCTGAGATTAATATGATAAATAAAAACGGAAAAATTCGCATAAGTACCCTTGATTATTTTTGAGAAGTTTCAATATTTATTGCTTTTAATCTTTTAGAATCATATTCCCTGAAATCAAAAAATTCAGTTGCTTCCTTTTTTGCTTCCAATAAATCCTGCCTGTCTTCAAGCGCTTCTATTAACTCATGAAAGTATAAATCACTTTTTAATTCATTCCATAAATGTAAAGGAATCAGAACATTATTATTTCTTATTTTTAACATATTTATTCCCAGTTTTTTTTCATTATTCCAAAATATTCAATTATTGGAAATTTAACAAATTTCTCACAAAATTTTTCCGGTTAGATTATAAATGATATTAAGTATCGAAAATAAACATAACATATACTATAACATTTTTACTCAACATTCCCTAATCATTTTTTCCTTAATTTTGCAACTCAATAAATTTGAAATCATAACATAGCGAATAAATATGCTCGATATTAAAAATATTATTGCTGCCGAATTATCACTAAAAATGTGGCAGGTTGAGAATGCCCTTACTCTTGCCAAAGAAGGCGGAACTGTCCCGTTTATAGCACGCTACCGCAAAGAACGCACCGGCGAAATGGACGAAAATGCTTTGCGCGACCTGTTCGAACGTCATGAATACTTAACCGAATTAGAAGAGCGGAAGCAAACCGTGCTGAAAACAATAGGGGAGCAGGGCAAGCTGACCGATGAATTGCGTGCTAAAATCGAAAACTGCCTCCAGAAAACCGAACTTGAAGATTTGTACCTGCCCTTTAAGCCAAAGAAACGTACCAAAGCAACAGTTGCACGGGAAAAAGGTTTGGAGCCGCTTGCCGAATTTATCAAAGCGCTTAATCGCATTGATGCGCCTGATACGGATTTATTAGCAGAAGCAGAAAAATACGTATCTGCTGAAAAGGAAGTCGCAACGGCTGTCGATGCACTGAAAGGCGCAGCCGATATTATCGCCGAAGAAGTTGCCGAAACCGCCGAACTTCGAGCCTGGCTTCGGGAATACATGCTTAGGGAAGGCAAATTCATATCTAAAATCAAAAAGGAATTTCCTGACGGCACTACCAAGTTTGAAATGTATCGCAAATTCGAAATCGGTGTCAAGGAAATCCCTGCCCATACCATGCTGGCTCTGCGTCGCGGAGAAAAGGAAGAAGTCCTTGATTTGTCGCTTTCCTTCGATGAAGAATACACCTTAAAATACTTAAATCATAAAGTCGTAATGGCAACTAAACCCAATATTGTAAAGTTCTACTCAGACTTAATCAAGGACGGATTCGACCGCCTAATGAAATTATCCATTACAGGCGAAGTACGGCTGTTAAAGAAAGCTCAATCGGACGAAGAATCCATACGCGTTTTCGAATCCAATCTACGCCAATTGCTCCTATCCTCACCTGCCGGAATGAAGCCAACTATCGGAATTGACCCCGGTTTCCGAACAGGCTGCAAGGTTTCCGTTTTGGATGATACAGGAAAATTTCTGGAATACCACTCCATATTTCCATTTGAAAATAACCAGAAAGCAGATGCAGTGTCAGTTCTTAAAACCCTCATCGACAAATACAATATTGAATTAATCGCAATCGGCAATGGCACTGCCGGACGCGAATCGGATGAATTTGTAAGCAGTTTGTTAGAAACTCTTGAACACAAGCCAATTAAAGTAATGGTAAATGAATCCGGCGCTTCGATTTATTCGGCAAGCAAGGTGGCTAACGAAGAATTTCCCGAATTGGATTTAACTGTACGTGGCGCAATCAGCATTGGAAGACGCCTGCAAGACCCATTGGCTGAACTTGTGAAAATCGACCCAAAGTCTATCGGCGTAGGGCAATATCAGCACGACGTTGACCAGAAGCTGCTCAAGAAGAAATTGGACGATACCGTTGTTAGCTGTGTGAACTATGTCGGAGTGGATTTGAATACCGCCTCGAAGGAGCTGTTGTCCTACGTTTCGGGTATTAACGGCGGGCTTGCCAGAAGTATTGTGGAGTGGCGCAATTCGAAAGGCGCCTTCCGAAGCCGTAAGGAACTAATGAACGTCCCGAAATTCGGGCAAAAGGCATTCGAGCAATCGGCAGGATTCATGCGAATCCGAAATGGCGAAAATCCGCTTGATAATACGGGTGTGCATCCTGAGAGTTATTATATTGTCGAGAAGATGCTTTCGGATTTGAACTGCAGGGTTGCCGATATTGCTATTAACCCCGAAACGAGCAAAAAATTAGATTTGAACAAGTACATCGACGACAAAGCCGGACTGCCAACGGTCACAGATATTGTCGAAGAGTTACGCAAATCCGGACGCGACCCACGAGATGTTTTCAAATATGCTACCTTCAATGAAGGAATTAAGGAAATAAGCCACCTCCGAGTGGGGATGGAATTAGAAGGCGTCGTTACCAACATTACCAACTTCGGCGCTTTCGTGGATATTGGTGTGCATCAGGACGGATTGGTGCATGTATCCGAGATGGCGAACAGGTTTGTGCGCAATCCGGCAGAGGTTGTAAAGGTAGGGCAAATTGTAAAGGTCACGGTATTGGAAATTAAAGAGAGCTTGAAGCGTGTTAGCCTATCGATGAAGACCTCGAAGGAGCTTGAGATGCGCAAGCAGGTGACTGAATTCAATAAGAAGAAGGAAGCTTCACTTACTGATTTACGCAATAAGTTTATATAATGGTCAATGATTAATGTTAATGAAAAGATGAAGGGGATTAGGCTTTAGGTTTTTAGGTTTTGAGGAAAAAAAAATTAAAGAGTTACAGTCTAAAAGGCTTATAAATTGAAATTCACTTACAGAGGCAGGCATAGGTAAGCAGCACCGGTGTCAACGAGCGCATCAACTTTAGATTTACGAATATTCTTTTTTGGAATTGTACCGTTTTTCCAATTATAAAAATCACCGAAATTTTCAATTAAAACGGTTTCAATAGTTCTTCCCATCTTAACACCTTATACTTACAATTACAAAATGCAAATTTAATTAATAATATCAAATTTTTCATTTATCAATTCATCAGGAGGAACTCTTGACCTTAAGGTTCAGATGTCCAACATCTGGCAGATGTAGGACATCCATTCTTTCCCTCCTGTCAAGAATTTTTCTTGACAGGAGGATTCTATTAATTTTCAAATTATTCCATTTTCAAATTTTCTACCTATTCAGCAAATCCATTTCTTTACCGACTTTTGCAAAAATGTCCAATATTTCGTCCAAATGCTCACGCTCATGTATTGCCATAAAACTCGTACGCATCATGCTCATATTCGGCGGTACACCGGGAGGTATGAAGGTATTGACAAAAACACCGTAATCGAACAGCTTCCTCCATACAACAAAGGAGGTATCGACATCGCCGATTATTACCGGTACGATTGCCGTCTTGCTTTCGATAATATTGAAGCCTAACTCACGGAATCCCCGGCGCATATAATTGGAATTCTCAACAACGCGGGTGACTAATTCCGGCTGTTCCTCCAAAATATCCAACGCTGCTAATGCCGCAGCACAAGATGCAGGTGTCGGACTTGCACTGAAAATAAGCGGCGCAGAATGATGCTTTAAATAATTGGTAACACGCTCCGGTCCGGCAACGAAACCGCCAAGAGAAGCAAATGTTTTCGAGAATGTTCCCATCGTCATATCTGTTTGTTTAGTCAAGCCGAATAAATCCGCTGTGCCTCTGCCTCCGTTTCCAATAACTCCGATTGCATGGGCATCGTCGATGAGAATCCTTGCATTGTAGCTTTTCGCCACACGAACCAAATTATCGAGGTCAACTATTTCGCCTGTAACCGAAAAAACGCCATCGCTTATAACAAGTTTTCCTGCATCCTTTGGAATGCCTGCTAAAACTTTTTCCAAATCCTCCATATCATTATGTTTATAGCGCACAAATTCAATCAACATACCTTTTGCAACAAACGAAGCATTTACGATACAAGCATGATTTTCGCGGTCGGAAATAATATAATCGCCTTTTACCGGCAAGAATGGGATGGTTCCGAGCGATGTTTGGAAACCGGTAGAAAAAAGCAATACCGATTCATAGTTTAAGAACTTAGCAAGCCGGTATTCCAACTCAATGTGCAGGTCAAGAGTACCGGTTAAATAACGTGACCCAGTGCAGCTTGTACCATACTTTGCAATTGCATCCTGCGATGCCTGCTTGACTTTTGGGTGGGATGTCAGTCCCAAATAATTATTCGAGCCTGCCATAATTACCCGGCGTCCTTCGATTTGGACAACGGGTCCTTCATTTCCTTCAATTGCATGAAAATAGGGATACAGATTTAATTTCTTTACTTCATCCGCTCTTGTAAAATCATAACATTTAGTGAATATATCCACAACTAACCTCTATTTAATTTTTTAACATTACAAAATAAAAACGTTTTTTTTCCTAATTCTAACAAATATATTCTACAAATATGCTGAAATTCGCCGTATTCACAAAGCGCTTTCAAGTGAAGTTTTTATCAGCGTTTAATAAATGATAATCTGTCATTTCTGCGGATGAGACGGTGTGAATATTTAGAAAAATGTGAGAATGTCATTCGTATCCTAAGTGAAGAATCCACTCCCAGTGCGGTTTATGGATTCTGAATCAAGTTCAGAATTCCATTCTTCTTGACTTTTCCCTTACTCTCATTTGCAGGAATGACAATTATTTGAATTCCTCTTTAGATTAATATAGTGTCAGGTAAAGCATAGATTGACGTGTCAGACAAGAATGTCTGACCTACTAAGTTAATTAAAAAAGTAGAATAGACATTCTTGTCTGTTCATAGTACAATTTACATGACATTAGAATAAAATATGTAAACAAATTTTCACACTCAACTGAATCAGGAGTGAATATTTCTTCATTTTCATTAACATTAGTTAAGAATAATCATTTTTTTCTTTTAAAAATAGAAATTAGCATTGAAATAAGGATTAAATTTGTAATAATTGATGAATTAACTTTGAACGAAGGTCTGCAATGTCGGTTAGGGTACGATTTGCGCCGTCTCCGACGGGTTTTCTACATGTCGGCGGCTTGCGTACAGCATTATATAATTATCTTTTTGCAAAGCATTTTGGCGGGAAGTGTATCCTAAGAATCGAAGATACAGACAGGAACCGTTTTGTAGAAAATGCGGCGGATAATCTAATAACAGTTCTTCGCTGGGCTGGTATTGAATTCGATGAGAGCCCCGAAAAGGGCGGAGCTTTCGGTCCCTATATTCAATCCGAAAGACTTGAATTATACAATAAACTTGCGGCTCTTTTAATATCAAATAATAAAGCTTATTATGCCTTCGATACAGCGGAAGAAATTGATGAGATGCGTGCAAAGCAGGCAAAAGACGGCGGCGATACAAAATATCTGCGCAATATCGGCAGGAATTCTTTTACTCTCGGGGTTTCTGCTACCGATGAACTTATTCAAAGCGGAGCTCAGTATGTCATACGGCTTAACGTACCCGAAAATGAGGAAATTTCGTTTAAAGATATTATCAGGGGTGATGTTACCGTTCGTACTTCGGATATCGACGACCAGGTTCTGCTCAAATCGGACGGCTTCCCAACTTATCATTTAGCAAATGTAGTTGATGACTATGAAATGGGCATTACACATGTAATACGAGGCGAAGAGTGGCTGCCTTCAACGCCGAAACATGTATTATTATATAGGGCTTTCGGATGGGAAATGCCTCAATTTGCTCATTTACCCCTGTTGCTTAATAAGGATAAAACAAAGCTTTCCAAGCGTCAGGGAAGCGTTGCTGTAGAAGATTTTATCTCGGCGGGGTATTTCAGGGAAGCATTGATTAATTTTGTAGGATTACTGGGTTTCAATCCATCGGCTGACAAGGAGATTTATTCAATGGAAGAACTGATTGAAGGCTTCTCACTTGAAAAAGTCAATAAAGGCGGAGCCGTTTTCGATTTACAAAAATTGGATTGGTTCCAGGGGTATTATTTACGAACTTATTCGAATACAGAGCTGGCAGAACTGCTCGAAGTAACTCTTAAATCATTAGGAATGAATAGCAGAACACAAGAATATCTCGAAAAAATAATTATCCTGTTTAAAGAAAGAGTGACTTTTATCAAGGAAATTCCTGAAAAAGCCTCTTATATGTTCGCAAAACCTGCGGAATTTGAGCAGGATTACTTTGCTAAACATTGGAAGGAGAATACTATCGAGCTTATTCTTCCTCTTGTAAATATATATAAAGAAACTAATGAATTTACTCACACTGCACTTCACGATTTAACTAAAAATTTCGTCGAAAATGCAGGACTGAAGTTAAAGGAATTGATTCATCCATTACGGCTAATGATAACCGGGCGCTCGACCGGCGCAGGAATGTTCGAAACAATGGAGGTGTTAGGCAGGCAAGAGTGTTTAGCCCGGATAGAATATTTTATTAAAATGAAAGAAAAAGAGAATTTGTAACCAAACGGCTTTTTTTGTGTTTTATTAATAAAGTGATTATACTAGATATGAAAATTAGATTTTTTTCAATTTATATTTTATTAGCAATCTTTCTGGTTTCGGGTTGCAAAACGGGTAAACCGGCTTGTATTACCCAGAAAAATGAAAATCTAAAAATCCGATGGGGTATGCATAATTATAAAACGAACGATATCCGTGGATATATGCTAAATACTAATTCCGAACTGTTCATGATTTATAAAGATAGTTTATCGACTGGTTACTCAGACTCCCTAATCGGAAAATTCGACCCTGAGGAGTTCTGCAAAATATTGAGGGTTTTCGAGAAAAATATTATGAAAATCCAAACATTGAACGAACCAGCCGAGTTTTCACGATTTATCGAATATGATAATCCTGTAGAGAATATGTTTGTAAGGGCTGTCTGGAATTCAAAATTTAAAACCGTATCCAGCGAAGGTTTTCGAAGGTTATATGATTCGCTTGAAGCCCGGCTTCCCCAAAATAAAAAGAGATGAAAAAATGAAGATACTGATTGTTGACGATAATATGGATTTTTGCACGACAATAGCCGACATCGTGCAGTCTTGCGGATACCAGACTCATTTTCTGTTAAAGCCTGATGAAGCGCTTATTTATATTGAAAAGAATATCCGGGATATAGCAATATTAATGCTCGATATTGAATTCGGACCCGGCGTCGAATTAAACGGAATGGATGTTTTGGAGCGTTGCCGCCTGCGATTTCCATCACTTCCCGTAGTTATGATTTCAGGCAAAGGCTCGATAGAAACAGCCGTCCGTGCGACCAAGCTCGGAGCTATCAACTTCATAGAAAAAAGTTTAGTCACCAAGGCTAAACTTCAGGAAGTCCTTGAAAGCGCCATGCAGAAATATGCTGCACGCAACGAAGCAAAAGACATTTTCAGGTTCCTGAATTCTTATGGTATAATTGGCAAAAGCAAAGTATTAGAAGAAATCGGCGATAACATCATTCGCTATGGGCGGACTGACTTGAATTTGCTTATTTTAGGCGAAACCGGTACAGGAAAAAAACTCGTAGCCCAGGCAATTCATGCAGCAAGCAGACGTTCGAAATTTCCATTTATCACCGTTGATATTCCAAACATACCACGGGACCTGTTCCAGAGCGAGCTGTTCGGTCATGTCAGGGGAGCTTTTTCCGGCGCTACCGAGAATAAAAAAGGATTGTTTCATCAGGCGAACAAAGGCACTATCTTTTTGGATGAAATCGGTGATTTACCTCTCGATTTGCAGTCGAATCTATTTATTCCTATCGAAGAAAAGCAGGTGCGAAAGGTTGGTTCCGTCGAAAGCGAGGATATCGATATTCGCTTCGTTTCTGCGACCGACCGGGATTTAATCGATTCGATGAGGGACGGGAAATTCCGCGAGCAGCTTTATCACCGCCTAAGGGAATGTGAAATAATGCTTCCGCCATTGCGTGAACGCATCGAGGATATACCTGAAATCGTCGAACATTATATTCAGAGGCATAATGAAGAATTTAATGATGAGAAGTTCTTTTCGCCATCTGCAACCGAATTCCTGCAGGAACAGCCATGGCGTGGAAATATAAGAGAATTGGTCAGTACATTGCGCGTAGTCCTGCAAACAACTCTCACATCGCAAATCGAAGTTGCTGATGTTCACCGGGCATTATCAAAATCACAAACTGCGACACCGAGCGCCGCAAGGGTTGCCGAACCTTTTATAATTTCTAACGGCACATTGAAAGAAGACTTAGCCCGAACGGATAAATTGAAAATCGAATCTACTTTGGAACGTTTCGGAGGGAATGTCAGCAAATCTGCTGCTTTATTAGGAGTTAGCAGGGAGACATTGCATAATAAAATTCGTCGTTATGAAATCAATGTCGATAGTTATAGAATTAAAAATAGAACCTTCTCACTTTAATGTTTCAGTTAGTTATTAAAAAAGCTATTTCTAAATTACAAATTGAACATATATTTAAATCCGATTGATACTGACGCTGCCCGGGGATTGTAATCATTCGTAAGTTGTTGGTCGGTGCTGACAGGCATCAGGTTTATAAGTGGGTCATCTTTCTTAAAATCGTTGAAAATATTAGTCAGCATTATTCCTGCTGTTATAAAAACTACCAAACTACCCGTTTCATCAGACATTACAGGGTAGGAACCGCCAATATGGAATTCGCTGATAATATTTAAAAGATTTACATCTAATTGAGGACCGAAATCAGCGCTAATCGGCAAACCAAAAATAAAACCTGCCGTCAGGAAATCAAAATTAAAATTTGCTGCCAATGTAGAATAACTAAATGAGTGCTTATAACTCAAAGTACCGAAAGCGCGGTCAATTGAATAAGTGAATGTTGAATATGCTCCAACAAATTCCACACCGATATTATTTGTCTGGCTAAGTGGGACGAAAAATGCCAGTCCGAAATCCGGTAATCCGTTGAATGCAATAGCATTCTTACGAACATTTGGCGGATTAACCGCATTAATACCGGCTTTCATCGATATGAACGGACCTATTTCCATACCTCTTGTATTTTCATCGATTTGCGAACTTAGGGTCGCAGGCAATATCATTAATAATGCAACAAGGTAAAAAAGATATTTCTTCATGTGCACAATCTCTTTTTTATTCACCAAAAATTTTTCAATCTCAAATCTTATGGGTTATTCTATAACTCACTAAATGTTTTCCTGCAAACGCAGGAATGACAATTTTTAGAATAACCTCTATTTCAACTTTAAATAAATCCTAACAACAATAACTTACCAAAAACAATGCCAAATTAATAATTATTTTGCCTTCACAGATATATTGACGAGTGAAATTTCATTTAAAAATCTGCCTGATGGAAAATTCTTTTTGTACAGTTCAATTAATCCTTTAGCTTCGTCGTACCGGTTAAGAAGCGACAGCATTTTGATTTTGCCGAATACTGCATCCTCAAAGAATTTGGAATCAGGATAATCATTTATAACCACATCAAAATATATCATCGCTGCCTTTGGGTCTTTTAATTTTTCATATAAAAAGGCAATAGAATACTCCCTTTGACCGAGTTTATCCCTTAATTCCGATATACAGGAAACGGCTGACGGATACAATGAATCCTTGGGGTAAAGCGATTGAAATTCGGAGAAAATTGTAATTGCTTTAAAGGTATATTCCTGGTCGCGGTCAAATGATGGGGATAGCTCGTAATAGCTTTTAGCGGCTTTGAATAATGCCACACGCACATATTCGCTCGAAGGATAGGAGCGGCGCAGACTATTATAATTGAATGCGGCAAGAATGTATTCACCACGCTCGTAATTAATTTCAGCTAAATAATATTGAGCATCGTCTGCAAATTGCGATGCAGGGTATTGCAATTTAATTATATCAAATAGTTTGGTTGCTTCGAGCCAATCTTTAGATTTGAATTTCTCCATTGCTGATTTAAAAACTGTTTCAACACCCCCTGAGTCATCTTTCTTTGTGCTGCCACATGATATTAGAGTAACTAAAATTAATAAGGAAGCTAACTTTCTTAAATTTTTTAGAAAAATATTTTCTGCTTTTTTCTGAATCATTTATTCTACCTAATTATACATCTTCTTTTTGCATGTTCAATTCAACTTAAATTAGAAGGATTACTTTAATTTTTATTTTATTTTTGAAAATAAGTATAAGATGGTTTTAAAAACTTACAATAGTAAAAATAATTTTAAATAATAAAAAGACATCCAATATTTCCCAAATATTGGATGTCTAAATGTGAGTATTAGAGAAAATTTAAACTATTTTATCAATACCATACTCTTTGTTATTGATGTTTGCAAGGTTTTCAACTGATAATAATAAATACCGGAAATCATGTTTTCAGTGCTTATTGTAATAGTATGCCTGCCTTTGCTTTTTAGCGCATTAACCGGGAACAGAACAAGATTGCCAAAAGAATCGAATACTTTTAATGATACGAATTCGGTATTCGGCAAAATAAATGAAATGGATGTTTCTTTTGAAAACGGATTCGGCATATTCTGCTCTAATATTGGTTTTGTTATATCATATTCCGGTTCGACATCGCTTAGTTTCTCTTTGCAATCCGATTTGGTAGCCGAACGCATCATGCTTAAAAGATAAGACGCTCCAGCAAGTATTTTATCGCCGCTCTTGCCTGAATTAGAATTGCATTTATCCAGCATTATTAGAGAAGCATTATATTCATTGGATTCGGGATATTTCGTAATTATTTTCCTGAATGAACTTTCTGCCTTTTTATTATCTTTCAATAAATATTGAATTTTGCCGGACAAATAGAGTAGCGTTGAGTTTAGCTCATCGGACTCTCGATTTGAATTTAATACATCACTGAAAATAATAGATAAATTCTCAATGCTCTCTTTATTGGAATTGCAATTAACTATGTTCTGATATAACTGATAAGAACTATTGAGCTTTTCTTTTTCAGTTGCAACAGAGCTTTTTAAATAGAACAATGGAGCATGCTCCATTGTTAATTCTTCATTATCGTTTGACGACTTTAGTTCGGTTATTGGCGGTAAATCATCATCTCGGTAAGCCATTTGGGAAGCCGATGCGCTGCATTGAGTTGTTGCTATCTGTTCATCACATGAAGGATTAGCAGTAGTGGAAAGATTCCAGGGAGCGCCGCCTATGGTTACATCATAAGTGCGGGGCGCAATGCCGGTTGGACCCGGAAATTCATTCGTACCGCCGTCTATTGTTGGTGTCGAGCCTGGTATCTGGTGCATAAAATGATACTTTGCCCACTGCGAGAATTTATTATATCCGCAGCAGATTGATACATCCCAGTTAGAACCATACAAAAAGATGTCGGATGTGAAATTGGAATCGCATCGCAATCTTATGAATTTATTAGGGTATGAATCCGGGTCGCCAACGTATGGCTGCGGGTTTTCAAATTCAAACCTGTTTCTGCCGTACAAATTATAGTAGCCCGAATCTGTATTTAACTTGCTTCTTAAATACGTCTCGCTGTTGGTTACACGGATAGCATTATAATACTGATTGAAATAATTATTACGAAAACGCTGGTCTAATCCCGATGTTATATCGAAGCCTACACGTGTGTAATTATATTCATTATCGAATACCCTGCCGCCAAGAGAATGGTCTCGTATGCTGCCGAATTGCACATTGCTGAATGTATTGCTGCATAGCTTTGTATATGAGCCTTGGTCAATATCGCCGATACCGCAGTCCGAAAAAGTATTGCTGTTAATTCTAACGGTATCGCAATCCAAAGTCATAACGCCGAATTCCAAGCCGCTGAAGGTACAGCTATGAACGAGAACACTCTGGAAGCCTTCTACTTTTATGCCGCCGGTATTATATTCATATTTGTTCGGATTGTTCCCGTATAACGGATTGACAACCGGACCGCCCATATCGGCAAATACGCAGCTATCTATGATTAAATGTCTTGGCGCTTCGAAAGTTGAAGAATTGCATTTATCGTAGTAAAATGATAGTAGATGGTCATATTTTTGATTGCTTAAGGTTGTATCGGTATTAGTATTAAAGGTGCAATGCTTAATAGGACCTTCGAAGTTAACATTTGAAAATACCGGAATGACTCCTTGGAAATCCACATTTGAAATATTCATCCAATCAGTGAAGGTATCAGAATTGTCATTGCTGAAATAAATCATAGGAGGGTTAGGGTTAATTGAATTGGTTCCATTGAAAGGGTCATTTCCATAAAAATAAGTACTGGAAATCGTAACTTTTCCACCTTCAGTACCTTGAAACAAGACATTACCACCAAAACTTATATGAGCCATTTCCGGTGGAAAGTCCTTCCAACCCGAAATAACAAATATTCTTGATTTCTGTAAACCCCAAACACCAGCACCTCTATTAATAGTCATATTCCCAGCAAAAATTTCAGCATTATCTTCAAGTTGTAACTCACCATAAATATCAACTTTACAATCTAGAATTGCACGGCAATTTGATTTTATTTTTAAAATTGAATTTTTAGCAATTATTAATTTTTTCTTAGTTGTTGATTTTGAAACTATTGAACTACTATTATCCATAACTACAGTTGAATTATTATCAATTACTAGGTCATTTTCTCCGTTAATCTCTATAGAACCACCGGGCTTTATATACAATTTTGAACCATTAGTAAATAAAAGTTTGGATTTATTTTGAAGCTTAACCGTACCATATATTTCATTATAATTTTCTGTACTTGTTAAAAACTTTATATTGTTTTGTGTTCCTTCATTGTCAATAATTAAATCGCCAATTTTAATTTTATTGCACTCAATTCCTACATCTTTTATATAACCACATACTAGAATCTTAGAATAATTATTAGTGCCAACAATCTTCCGAGTGGGATTATTCGTGGTTTCGTTATTGAGTAATATTCCATCGATTGCAAGGATACATGATTTGGAAGAAGTTCCGGGAATAGTTAAAATTATATCACCTCCACTACCGGAATTAAGTAATGTAACACCCTGATTATTATGCTTAAAGTTATCATCAGGCAGAGAAACACCGCCCCACTCCAAAACATTCTTTTCTCCACTTCCAATACCTGCGGTTCTATTTGCTGGAATTTCCCACCAATTATTTCCACTATTTCTTACCCAAGCTTTTGAACCAAAATGAAGCAAATAGTTCCATTGATTCTGCTCTTTATCATAAATCTTATATCCACGCGAATCACTGTTTGCATCATAATCTGGAAACACTAAATTCCCTGTTGTTTGGTAATTGTATAATCCTTTGTTTCGTATTGAATGAGCTACGGCACGAAAGGCATCAACCAAACCAAAACCAACTCTTTGTGCCCAGCTTCTCTTAAGTTTATCGTTTGATTGTGTAATGTAGTCGTATTGATAATTTGTTTTTGTATATCCAAAAATTTTCCCACCTGCTGATATTCTCTTATTTTTATATGCCTGTGAAAAATTATCATAATCTCTTATCTTTTTTGTTGTAAAAGTAAGAATATTATAAGCTCTTCTTTGAACTTCACAACCGGGATTGTTAGTATTAATTAGTGGATAATAATAATTTTGCTGCTCTGTTACACCCATAAACCTGTTAACAGAACTCATTAATCCAACAATACCCGATACCATCGGGGCAGCAAATGAAGTGCCACTTTCAATTCTATAATACATAGGATCAGGGGGGATACCGGGACAATCATCGTGTTGTAGGAAAATATCGGTACTGGGAGCGACGACATCAACAAACGCATACTCTTCTAAATCTCTTCTATCTGTTTTCCATTCCTCATCAGACTTCCCGTTAGGTCTTGAAGGGAATTTTTCTGTCCCAGGTGAAAAATTGAAGTTTTCTTTGAATTGTATATCTCTTGTGTACTTCATTCTTCCAAAATCATTAAGTAAATCCAAATCTCTATCATCATCAGTAACAAATTCCTTTTTCGAATTATATAATACACCAGTTTTTGTACCTCCAACAGCAATTACTTTATAATCTTTATTTTGGTTATTTGGGTCAGTCTCATCAAAATAAGATAATGCGGCGGGAAATAATTTAGTCGGGGCTAAATTATAAATTGAAAGATTACCTTTTTGCATTTCATCTTTGTCATAACCAAATTCAAGTGATGAAGTTAATTTGGATCGCCTATTTCCTGCTGCTGCAACGAGTATTATACCATAATCATTCATCATTGTTTTACATTTAATACGAAGATCATCCTTATCCATCCACTTATTATTGGTTTTTACCTGGTCAAGATCATAATCATATTTAAAATTTAGATCTGCTGTCCCAAAACTCATACTTTGAATTAAAGGATAACTTATTTTATTATTAATAATAGAAGAATCACAGTCAATATCTGATGCAAGGTTAATATAAGTCCAATTTCCTTTAATATATAGTGCTGGAAAATTAATAAATTTACATTTAGGAGCTGCACCAACCATAGGCGCTCCATTTTCTTTTGCTGCGATTGCACAAGAAGACGCACATAATCCATGATTTATTAAAGACTTTGGTTGAGTCCATTCCATTAAATTTTGCATTGCTTCTGTTGTATTCCCTAAAGGAGCTGGGATATTTTCCTGAAAATAATACTTTAGATTATCAACTACATCTTTTGGTAAAAATTCATCAGGTACATTATGAAATTGTGCGGAATAATTATCACCTATTCCAATTACGCATTCTTCAACGCCAAAAGTAATTTCCCATGCCATCGGTAAGTTTAATTCATAGATTTCTGTTTGAAATCCTAATGGTTTGAAATCATTAGGAAATTTCCCGGATATTACACTTAATTTGCTATATATATCTACTAATTTTTGATTTTGTTTTAAAGCATTGTCTGTTGGAATAGTACATAAATTTGTATTTAAATTATAGGGCATTGTAATAGACTCAACGGAGTCAACTTCATTAATTAATGAATCAATTCGGCCAATTTCCTGATAATTTCCGAAATATGCCCATATATATGGATGTATTAAGTAAACAGAATCAGTTAAATTAACATAACCGACAGGATGTCTAATAAAATAGATAGGTCCAACCGAATCGACAATTTGTTGGAATTGATTTTGAATTTCCGGATAATCCAGTCTCAAATCATTAACTGTTTTGACTTCATTCTCCTGTATTACATTATCAAAAGGATAATAATTATCCTTAAATTTAATTGATAAATTCTTTTTTGTAAACATTTTTCCATAACTTGGTGAATTAATGCAAGTGTCTATCATTATTGAATCAGGATTGTTTGTTACAACAATCGAATCCGGAGTACTTTCATATTCGGTTAATGTTGTACTGGCTGGCATAATGATGTAATGAAATGTGAAACAACTGTCGGGTGGATTTGCTTGTGCATTATATGTTATTCCCAAAAAGAACATCAGTAATAACATAATAATCATTTGGGAAAAAGTAAGTCTCATAAAACCTCCAAAACTGAATTGAAAAAATTAATTAAATAATCTTTAAAAAACAATAAAATACATTCCACTTCCGAGTAAAATGTGTATTATTAATATATTAATTAATAGATACTAATTTCCCGTAGGTTGTCAAATTTATTTATATTTCAATTGTTTTTTATTTCTAATAATTTCTAATTATCTTATTAGTTGAATTTTATTAAAATTGATAGATTTTCCTATTTGAATCGAATAAAAATATATTCCTGTTGGATAGTTATCTGATATGAATATTGCTTTATGCTCGCCTGCTGCTATAAATTCATTGACAATGATTTCCAATTTTTCTCCAAGCGTGTTGAAAATTGTAATTGTAACGAATTCAGGTTCTTTGAGGTAATATTTGAATGTTATATGAGAGGAAAACGGATTAGGATAGGCATTGGCATTTATTAGCAAATCAATCGATGGCTCAATAAATGAAGTTGTTATGCATCTATCGAATATTCTTAGCTTTGGATAATCCTTGCCTTCATCGATGCACCAGACAGAATCGAAATCCCATCCATAAGTTGAACGCTTCATCATTTCTATGGTGCTTTTACCGTAAGATTTATCTGTTATAGGAGGATGGGTAGTTCCAATTACCAAAGAATCATAATAACTGCAACTAATACTTACAGGGCCTCCTGTTCCGTCGCTGCTTAAGAGTCCTCTGGTTGATTGTCCTTCTAATCTTCCGGCAAAATAGCAATAATAAATAAAGGAGCCTCCTTCATCAAGAGAGCATATTCCAGTAAGTCCACCTACATAATTTTCCGAGATTACGTTGCAAGTAGAAAATGAATTATTTATTCCTCCGCTAAAGTTACCGCATAATCCTCCAACTAAATATTTACCTCTTACTGTACCTGTTGAGTAGCATTCCCAAAAGGCTGCAGTTCCGACTACTAATCCGCATATAGCACCAACTTGGAAACCACCAGTGATATCACAATTTTCTATTCCTAGCCTTTTGACAATTGAAGGTATATATCCTCCCATAATACAAAACAGTCCTACACATCCATCATCTGGTCTGTTAATATAAAGATTTTTAATAATAAATCCTTGTCCATCGAATTCACTAATACAACAACCAGGTTTAAAACCTCTTCCGCTGTCCCAATTCCTTGTTTCAGAGGCATCAATGTCATTCATTAATATAAAATAACCTATATCCTTGCCTACTTCCTGTAATTGGTAAACATTTGTAATTTGGTAAGGGTCGTCTTTTGTTCCGCTACCTTTTCCTGAAAAGGCAAAAATATTTCCAACTATTAAAAAAATAAATATTACGGTTTCAATTATTTTTTTCATTTTTGCCCCCAAATTTATTTAAAAGTGAACAATGAACAATGAATAATTTTAAATTCGTAATTCGTAATTTGTAATTCCTAATTCCTAATTCCTATCTGCGCTGTGAGTCTTGCTTTTCCGTGCTTTTCGTACTTCTTTTTTCGTTTCGTTTTAATCTTGCAATTCAATATATATACAATAAACACAAAAAACAAAAAAAAGTTACATTTTAAGTATATAAATAAAATAGTTAGGTATGGCTAAAGAATGGCAGCGCATTATTCCGGGGTTTCCTGCATCCGCAGGAATGACAGCTTAAAATTTTTCATCCGAACAAAACTTTCCTCAATATTTTTTTGTCAATTCAAATAAAAGCATTAAATTTGTAGTTCTGTAAAATAGAGATTATAAAGAAACGGAAAAAATATGAATTATACGGGACCGAAAGTTAAGCTTTCACGCAAAATCGGAATCAATTTGACTCCGAAGGCGAAGAAATTTTCACAACGCAAACCCTATCCTCCGGGACAACATGGCGCAACTAAACGTCGCGGGAAACAATCCGATTACGGACGCCAGTTGCTTGAAAAACAGCGCCTGCGCCTGCAATACAACGTTGCAGAAAAGCAACTTGTTAACTACTTCAAAAAAGCAGCTAAACTAACCGGTAATACAGGTGAATTACTCGTTCAATTACTTGAATCACGATTGGACAATTTGCTTTGCCGTGCAGGTATGGCTCGCACTGTTTATGCAGCTCGTCAATATGTCAAGCACGGACACGTTATGATAAACGGACATAGAGTCGATATTCCATCATATCATGTAAAGGTAAATGAAGTAATTGCTATACGCGAGAAGAGCAAGAAATTGGAATGTTTCCAGGAAGCTATCCGTAATTCCGCAGCTCCGGCATATATTGAAATGTCGAAGGCTGATTTTTCTGCTCGTTATCTCTATATTCCGGCACGACAGGATATCCCGATTGAATGTGATGTTCCGCTCGTAGTCGAATATTATTCAAGATAATTAAATTTACTATATATTTTTTACACCCCTTATCTACTAATTACAGTGGTTAAGGGGTGAATTGTTTCTATTCCATAAATCCATAATCCCTTTTCGCTGCCTCGGCAGAGCATACCTCATTGCGGACATCATCGGCAACCTTCTCCTTCTCGCGTTCGGCTGGATTGCCGTAACCGCCTCCGCCGCCCGCAACCTGTCTATATACAGTTCCGCTTGGAATTCCATTTATCAAATCCTTACTCATCGGTGTAACAACCTTGCCATCAGGATATGTTAAAGTAATACTGTTCAATATACCTGTTTTCCCGCCATGCAAACCATAAGCCGGCTCAACATCGCCATCGCCGAAAACAACCATCTTGGTATCATCGGCGACTATTTCAATAACAGTCTCAACTCCCAAGCCGCCGCGCCATTTACCTGCGCCTGCCGAATCCTGCATATATTCATGCCGCAGAATGGTATGCGGCGTCTGACGTTCGTACATTTCGTAATCCTGGTCAAGCACGCCGCCGGAAGCATCAATCATCCCGATATGGTCGTAGCCGTTAGAACCAAGCAATGCTCCCGAACCGCCCTTCAATCCCATAAAACAAATATCGACATACTTCCTGCCGGTACGCGGATGCAAACCGGTGAAAAGCGAGCATAGGAGATGATTCCATCCGGCTGTAACGCGCTCAGGGATTGCCGTGGAGAGGGCTTTGAAAATCGAATCGGCTACCTGCGGGCATAAATGATTGCCGAATGTAGTTGCCTTGGGATATGCGGCATTTAATATCGTCCCTTCGGGAACTATGTATTTCAATGGCTTAATCATACCTTCATTGTGTGGAATATCGGGATTGACCATTTGAAGGAAGGTAAGGGTAATTGCTGAGCAGGTCGATGTATAGGTTCCGTTTACAAAGCCGTTCGTTTGCGGGGAAGATTTCGAGAAATCGAATGTTACAGCTTCATCCTCGACCGTTACGGTAGTATGAATGTTGAATACTGAGCCAGGGTGCTTGCCGTCGTAGAAAACTTTACTTTCACCTGAATACACGCCATTAGGAATGGAGCGGATTTCCGAGCGCATCATCTGCTCTGTGGAGTTGAATAGCTCCTGCTTATGTGTTTCAAATACTTCAATTCCGTACTTCTCTACTAAAGCTTGCAAGCGACGTTCGCCAAGAGTACAGGCTCCGATTTGCGCCATTATATCTTCCTGAACCATCTGCAGCCGGATATTTGCAAAAATCAAATTCCATACATCACGGCGAAGCTTACCTTTTTCGTAGAGCTTAACAGCAGGAATTCGCAATGCTTCCTCCCATACTTCCGTAGCGTTGGGATTATATCCGCCCTGGACAGCGCCGCCTATATCAGCCTGATGTCCTTTCGCTGCCGACCAGCCGATGAGCTGCCCACCGAAGAAAATCGGTTTGAATATAGCAACATCGTTGTTTTGGTTGCCCATCGAGAAGACGTCGTTATGGATAATCACATCGCCGGGCGCAATATCATCGCCGTAAAAGTCCAGAATCACCTTGCAGACCGGACCGAGCGAGAACGAAAGAATCGGCAGGTTTTCGGTTTGCTCAAGCATTTGCCCACTGCCGTCGTAGAGTCCGGTAACGAAATCTTTGGCTTCGCAGAGGATTGGCGAGCGTGTAGTTTTCGTAAGCGAGATGCTCATTTCGTCTGTGATTGACTTGAATGAATTACGGAATATCGAGACTAAGATTTTGTCTATTTGCGCCATAAAGCATATACCCTAAATTTACGAAATTCATTTTTTACAAGATATAAATTAAGGAAAAATTGTGAGATATTTTAAGAAAAGTATCAATGACAAACCAAGAAAAACCCCCTTTGAAAAAAAAATTTCATTCTACTTCTACTTCTATGTTCTATTTCTAAAACCGGGGGTTAGGGGGTTTTTTCTTGGTTTTATTCCTAAGAAGTTGTATATAATAAGTTTTTTTTATTAAATTGCTTTACGATTTGATTAATTCTTTATAAATGATTATGATAGCTGAATCAGAATTGAGAAATATTACCAACTCCATTGTAAAGTATTACAATCCCGAAAAAATCATACTATTTGGTTCGTATGCTTATGGTAAACCTAATGAGAGTTCGGATATTGATTTACTTCTTATTATGCCTTTCGAAGGAAAGAGCTCAATGAAATCACTTGAAATTTGGAAAAAAATCAAACCGGACATATCAATTGATTTAATTGTGAAAAAGCCTGAAGATTTTATTAATAGATATATTCAAGGCGACCCACTGATAGGAGAAGCTGTTGATAAGGGAATTGTTCTATATGAACGAAGTATAACGAATGGATAAATAATTTTTAAATCAATGAAAATCGAATAATCCTAAAAATCCTAATACAGACAATTAAATGAATAATGAAAAAAGCTTAGTTCCTTCGCTAATCGCTGAAGATAGCCTGATTAACCGGATTTATTTTATTCGTGGCGAAAAGGTAATGCTGGACTTCGATTTGGCAGAACTATACGAAACCGAAACAAAACAACTAAAAAGAGCCGTTAAGCGTAATATTGAGAGATTTCCAAGTGAATTCATGTTTGAATTAACAAAAGAAGAATTTTTGAGGTGCCAATTTGGCACCTCAAACAAGGTATCACAAATTGGCGCATCAAAACGAGGAGGTATTAGATATTTACATTATGCTTTTACCGAACATGGTGTTGCTATGCTATCTTCAATACTTAAGAGCAAGCGTGCAATTGAAATCAATATTGCCATTATCAAAGCATTTGTTCATTTGAGGAAGGTTGCTAATCTCCATAAAGAGCTATTTGATAGAATTGAAAATCTTGAGACCGGCTTTGAATCATTGAAAGACCTTGTTACGAGCCTGTTAATTCAGGAAACAAAGCCGAAAATCAATTGTTAATTGTTAATGGTCAATGGTTAATGAAAAAAACCTAATTCAGACTATTTTCAATATTCGAATATTTTTTGTAAATTGTGAAAAAATATTAAGGAGTTGAAAGTTGAAATTTACGGATGCTCAAAAACATTATATTGAGCATATCAATAATGGGGAAATTGTTGATATTGAGACCTTTCTTGAAATTTTATTATTTGATTGTCCTTCAATAAATGATGAAACCAAGACCTTTTATTTTGAATTAAATGAAAAGAAGATTGAGAAATATTTTGATGATGATAAAGTTATCGTGTATTTTGAGCAAATCAAAGAATTTGCTTCTATTATTGAGTATTTAAGAATTAAAGAATTAAAAAGTGAAACTATATCGATTATTCATAATAAAATTATTTGTATTCGAGATTGCAATGAAGTACCTATAAATTTACCTTATATTAAAAATTTGGATTATTTGAATAGAAAATTAAAAGATATTTTTGAAGAAACATTTATACCTTTACCTTCATTAGGCGAATTTATTGAAAATGGTTATAAAACCAAAGATGAAATTACTTTTGATGAACAAATTCAACAATCTAAAGAAAATTTAAATCATGCTCAAAAGCAATTAACAAGAACCACTTATGCTTTGATTATCAGTGCTATATTAACATTATCATCCATTGTTGTTACAATTGTTTTGAATTCTAAAGATAGAAATGTCAAAATAATAAATTCTGATGAATTCAATAGAATTCAAAAAGTAATAATAGTTAACGATTCTACTCAGACCAAAACAAAAAAGAACGATGATAATCAAAAACAATATTATTATTATTTTAATTTAAGATAAATATAGATTACGATAAGAATGAAATTTTGGGAATTAATAAGTGATTGCTTGAATACCTAAAGAATTAAAAAAAAAACTCAATTTACAGCCATACCGGATAAATTTGAGAATATATTATGTTAATGATCAAAATTATTTTTTGAATCGAAAAAAATGAGTATATTGTAATGAAACAATCGAATCTTTCTTCTTTACAAATAATAAATAAGTTTAATAACTTTAAAAACCAATGTAAGGAATTTTATGATTATATAATAAATTATAAAAAAGATACTAATGATGATATGATTATAAAACCCATTTTTTGGTTTTTCCAATTTGAATCAGGATCCGAATATTTTATTCCAGGAGATTGCAATGAATACATTGAATATTTTTCAAATGAATTAAATAAAGATCCAAATAATGGGTTTGCATTTTATAGAAGAGGTTATGGAAAAATGAAACTAAAGGATTATAAAGGTGCCTTAGAAGATTATCATCATGCTTTTGAGAATTATCCAAATAAAGAAAGTATATATATTGATAGAACTTTATTATTTTATTGTATGGGTAATCAATTAAAAGCATTTGAGGATTTAAATATGGCAATAAAAATTAATCAAAAAAATCCTGTACCATATTTTAATCGTGGAAATATAAAAATTAACAATAAAGATTTCAAAGGGGCTATAGATGATTTTACTTTAATTACAAAAATGGATAAAATACCTTGGTGGATTTATCAAGTTTATAATAATAAAGCAATAAGTAATTATTATTTGGGCAATTCTATTGAGGCTATTCAAGATCTTACTATGGCATTAAAAAATGCAAGTGTAAATCAAAGTAAATTAATTTATCGCAATAGAGCCTATATAAAAGCAATGTTAGGTGATTATACGGGTGTAATAAAGGACTTCGATTTGATGGATGAAAAAGATTGGGATATTATTTTATTCCAAAAGGGTATTGCGAAATATAAATTGGGTAAAATAAAAGGAGCATGCAAAGATTGGAGTAAGGCAGGTGAATTGGGTTATAACCAAGCTTATGAATATATTAAAAAATATTGCCAAAAATAATATTATTAACAATAATTTTCTCAAAGAAGAAATTCTTTATACGAAACAAAAGGTTGAAAAAATGAAAAAGACCATACTTCTGTTATTAGTTTTTTTATTGTTTAGTATTTTACTTAATAGCCAAACGGTTGATGAATATTTTGCAAAAGGAGTAAAAAAAAGTAAACTCGGTGATTTCAAAGGGGCTATAATAGATTTTAATAAGGCAATTGAAATTGAACCAAATCATTCAGATATTTATTATAATAGAGGGATAGCGAAATTTAATCTTGGGGACAATAAAGGAGCTATCCAAGATTTTAATAAAGTAATAAAAATGGATCCAAATGATTTAGATGCTTATATCAATAGAGGAAATGCTAAAGATACTTCAGGAGATAATTCCGGAGCTATTCAGGATTTCAGCAAAGCAATAGAAATTAATCCCAAATGTTCTGAAGCTTACATCAATCGGGGAACAAATAAATCAATATTAGGAGATAAATTGGGAGCAATCGCCGATTTTGACAAGGGAATCGAGATTAATCCTAAGGTTTCAATCGCTTATAACAACCGGGGAAATGTTAAAACTGAACTTGGTGAATATACCGATGCAATTGAAGATTATAATAAAGCAATTGAAATTGATCCTAATGATTTTTATGGATATTACAACAGAGGTAATGTAAAAGTAGATTTAGAAGACTTTACCGGAGCTATTCATGATTATAATAAAGCAATTGAATTAAATGCTAATAATGCAGATATTTATAAAAGCAGAGGAAATGTAAAAGCAGTACTTAAAAATTTTAATGAAGCAATCGTGGATTATGATAGTGCAATAAAGATTAATCCTAACCTTGTATTGGCATATTTTAATAGAGGAAATGTAAAAGGTGAGCTTGGTAAAAAACGTGAAGCCATTGAGGATTATAGTAAGGCTATTGATTTAAATATTAATTATGCTGAAGCATATCACAACAGAGGTCTTGAAAAAGTAGATATTGGTGATTATAAAGGAGGAATTGAAGATTTTAACAAAGCAATAAATTTAAATCCGAAGAATGATTTTGCTTTTTTCAGTAGAGGCAATGCAAAAAGTTTAATATTTGATTATCGGGGTGCTATTGAGGACTTCAATAAAGCCATAGAACTTAATCCTAACGTAGGTGAATCTTATGCTAATAGAGGTCTTTCTAAAGTAAAACTCAAAAATTATAAGGGAGCTTGTTCGGATTGGGAAATAGCTGTTGAATTAGGTAATTTGGAAGCATCAGATTACATTAAACAATATTGCAAATAATTGAAAAACATTCGGATGGCTTTCGCGACTATCCGCTCGAATTCTCAAACGGAGCTATCGTTGGGCAAGGAAATACATATATTGAAGCTCTCCAAAGCACTGAAAGTTCAATCATGGCTTTTATTGAGTATTATGGCAAGGAAGAATATTTGAAAAGATTTGAGGGTGATTTTCCGAAAGTATGCTGATTGCATTTTCTGAAAGTTTCCCAACTTTCAGAAATTTTTTTAATAGTTTCAATGACATGAGATTAACTTTTACTCTGCGTAAAATCTTGCCCAATCGGCACAGCAGTCATATTCATTTTCCCAACCAAAGCTTCTGCCATTGTTAATTATTCTTACATCCCTAAAATAATCAATGTTCTTCAATGGTTCAGCCATACCTTTAAAATCAATCAATTTTTCAAAGTCTAAATATTTTTCAAATCCATCGCTAAAAGTTAATTTTAAAATATAATCAGATGTAGGTTCTATTTTATTTATTTTTATCATATTTAATCCAAAGGTGTAATTTTTATTGGCTGCTGTTTATTACGTAATAAATCCCAATTTTCAAGCAATTCAATTTTATGGAGGTTAATCCATAATTTGACAAGTTTTGTAGCTGTTTTGGATAATTTTCCATTGATTAAACTATTATTTTGAATATCAAATACTGCTTCATCATCGCCATAATTAGCATGAATATGAGGGGGATTATGATCATTAAAATTCATAGTTATAATTATTCCAAAAAAACGGCTTATTTCCGGCATAAATAATCCTCATTAATTAGTAGAATTACCAAAACATTTTTTTGTAAACGATTGGAATGATAATTTATTTTATATCGGGTTTTCGGAAAGTTTCCCTTCTTTCGAAAAGGTTCATTTGTCAGGGAGCAACAATTCGCCGAATCCTATAATCCTAAATCCTAAAAATCTTTATTCGTACATAAAATCCTTTCATCCTTCCATCCCAAAAATCCTAATTCAGACAATAATCATGGTTCATTAAATTTTTTTTTGTAATTTTAGATTATGAATATGAAAGCGTTACAGATTGAAATTATATGAATAACAATAAATAGATAGACTATGACTGACTTCGATGTTATTACTCCGAAAAATGAAAATGAACTGCTCGAAGTTATAGCAGCAAATCAAAGCACGCCGTTCCGCTTCGGCGCCGGATTTACCGATTTAATGCCGGAATTAAAAAAGAATTCGAACGGCGCTAAAATCAATGTAATCAATCTTGCTAAGGTCAGCGACGACAGCTTCAAATCTATCGTTCGGGCAGGGCGATGAATTTATTATCGGCGCTTTGGCAACAGCTGCGGATGTAGCAAACAATAAAGAATTATCAGATACCTTTCCTGTTTTGAACCGCGCTGCCGTTTCGCTCGCTTCTCGCCAAATCCGGCATGTGGCAACTGTCGGTGGTAATATTTGCACTGCTTCGTCTGCAAGCCACTTTTTTTGTCTGAACTTTGATTTTTATGATTTTAATTTGATCGGTGATTTTTTTCTTGCAAATTTAATATTTATTTCATAAGTTATAATTGAAAGGTATTAATTGCAAAAATGTCAATGAGAAAATTATTATTAATATAAATAAAAAGGAATTCAAATGGGAGAGGTCAGGACACAGGTTAAATTAACCAATGCTGCCGATTTTTCAAATAGTAGAAGAGGATTAATATTAAATGAGCAGGTAAGAAGTATTATAATTGATGCCATGGTAGATACCGGTGCTGTTAGGAGCGTGATACCCGAAAGCATTATGAAATCATTAGGCATTGATATTTACAAAGAAACAACTGCCGAATATGCAAATGGCAGCAAGGAAAAAGTGGGTATTACCGAGCCGATGTTATTTGAAATTGAAGATAGATTTACAATGGAAGAAGCCTTTGTAATTGGCGATGAGGTTTTAATAGGGCAGACGGTACTTGAAAAGATGGATTTGTTAGTCGATTGCAATACTCAAAAGTTAATCGGCAATCCCAAACATCCTGAGGGACCTGTCTCAAAAATCAAATGAGTTTATAAAGAAATAAATATGAAGAAGAAAAGTAATATTGATGATGATGTAATGCTTCCTGAATATGATTTTTCTGGTGGCACAAGGAGCAAATATGCCGGACGTCTCGCAGAAGAGAATGGATATATAAAGATTGACCCGGTTGTAGCAAAGTATTTTAAAAAGTCCGAGGATATAAATAAGTTCCTAATAGCGTTCATTGATTCCATTCCCTTAAAAAGTCAATCATCTTTATGAAGTATGCAAAAGGAGAGGTGTTCATTTTTCTTGAAGGAAATCGTTCTACTTCGAGAGTACATCGTTCTGGGCAAGAGCCGGTGCGGCGTTTAAAAGAGCGACTAAACCGAAGCTCACTAAATTTTTCATTTCAAACTCCGATTTTTGCTCAATAAACAGTTGAAAGGTGAAAAAGTTGCAAAATTAAAATAAGTATATTTTTTAGGGATATAGAATATTGAAATTAGTTATATAAAAAAATTTTCTTGCTTTTTATATTTTTATTTTGTATATTTGGATAGCTTAGTGTTATTTGCAAAATTTTTTTTGAGAGTGTTTATGACACGAGATTATTTGGTTACAAAAGATATGGATTTCAAAGGGTGGCATGGGAATGCTGATTTCGGTATATTAAATCTTCACATTAAAAAAGTTAATAAAATCATAATTCAAAGTCCGCTAAACTTTTCTGCTGTTGTGAATGTGAGGAAATAACTTATTCATACTTTTAATAAATTATGAAAAATAGCAATCCGATTTCTCTAAAAATAAAACTTTTTGAATTTGCTGAAGATTTTATAACAAGTTCAAAATTTTTATTTATATTTCTTCTATCATATTTAATATTAATACCAATAAGTTATTTTGAAAATGATACTTTTAAAAATATTTGGGATAATTTTATTTTAATTATTTTTTTATTGGGTTGTTTTTTTGGTGTAATTTTTATATATAATTTAATTAAAGAAAATTTAAAATACCATCATATATTAGGTGTTTCTTTTTCTCTTTATTTTCTCCTTGGTTTTATGATTGTATTTAAATTTTTGGGACTTCAACCTATTCAAAGTTTTATTAATGTTATTTTTATAATTATATTATTTTTTTTATCATATGGTATTTTATTATACATTGAACTTTTTTCTTTTTTTAAAACCTATTTAGCACGAAATTTACATTTTGTCAAATCCTGTTCCAGACTTTTAATTCTTTATTCTTTTTGGTATGTTGTTGGTATTATCATATCACTTATTTCAATAATTAAAAATAACCCTTTTGAATCAATAACAACAATAATTCTTTACACGTTTTCAATTATATATTTATATTATATTATTCAACATATATTGAAATATTTAACAAATATTATAATTTTAGATAAACGTCAATTTATAATTGAAAGCAGTTTAGCATTGGTACTCCTTTTTGGTATAAATATAGCTTCTTTAATATCTTCTAATATTATTGATAATATGTTAATTTCAATTTATTTTCTTTTTATTTCTGTATTTTATTGTTTAAATTTTCCATCAAAGCGTAAATCATCTCCATTAATGTATTTATTCTTTTTTTTATTCCTTTTATATTATTTATTAGGTATTCTAAATATTAATTTATTTGAATTATTTAATTTTGCACAGAGCAATAATAAACAATTTACATTACAATTATTAATATCATTCTTTCAGTTATTAATAGCAGCTTCTATGTTAATCATAGCCTTTGTGAAAATAAGGAAAGAAAATATAGAAATTAATAAAGATACATATTACAATATTACAAGAGAAGATGCTAATAATGCAATTGATGATATTATCGAAAATGAAGGATTAAATTACGATTCCTTATTAAAATGCATGGGTGTTATTATTATTTCTAATGAATTTAATTATTTTAAAATTATTATTTCAAATGATAAAGAAATTGAGAATGAATTGAAAATATGTTTAGAAATATCAATTTTATGTATTGAATATAAAATTAATAAAAAAGTAAGATTATATCCTGATATATCTGAAGAAGAAAAAAAAGATTTTGATGATAATGAAATTGATACATTTATTACTGAATCTGAGTATTTTATTGATATTGAGGATGATGATAAATTTATATTATATCTAAAAAGTATTTTCCCAAATAATATTAAAGATAAAAATAATTACGATTTATATTTTAAAAATGAATACATTAGAAATTATCTTGATATTAATATATTGCAAAACGTTAAACCTCCAAGTACAAATATAATCGAAACATTAAAATATAAGTTTAGAACGTATATTATTATTCTCTGTCTATCAGTTTTACTTATTTCTCAACTCCCAAATGAATTATTACACAATATATCTTATTTAAATCCAATAAGACTAATAAAATGGTTTAACATTAGAAAAAACGAAATTCAAATGAAATTTACAAATATTTATAAACCATTTATCAAAGACGAGTTTAAATCATATTATGCAAATCAATTATATAATTGGAATGATAATTTTCAAGAAAATAATAAAATAGACAATAAATATTTAAATGAAGAAGATTTCAAAAAAATGATTTTATGTTATAGCAATATTTTAAGTTTTTATAATAAAAAAGATTATTTATATAGTTTGATTATAAGTCAATTGGGTCATTGTTATTATCAAATTAAAGATTACAATAATTCATTAAATTGTTATAAAATATTATTATTAGATAATAATAATAGAGATTTTAATTTATCTATGGTATCTCGTTGTTTAGTCGATATGGGAAAAAAAATCGAAGCAAGGAATTATTTATTGTCCATAAAAGATAGTTTAAATGATTATATTTCAAGCAAAATAGAATTATCAAAAATATTTTTTGAAGAGAAAAATTATTTTGGAATAATTAATATATTAAAGAGATTTAAATTAAGAGAACTACCTTATAATATATTATATATTCAAGGATTAAGCTATTATTTTACAAATAATTATGATAATTCTCTAAAATATTTTCATGAAATTGAAAGAAGGGATGAATTTAAAAAAGATTTTGATATATATACTAATACAAATCTTTATTTAGCAAATATTTATTATACTAAAAAAGAATATTTTGAATCATCTGATTATTATTATAATTATTTTAATACTATCTTTAATAATAATATAACAATTGATACAAATATTATTAAATATTTTGGAATATCTATTGAATCAACGAGAAAAAGGAATCCTTCTGATTATAGAATTGATGAATGGTTTAAATTATATAAAAAATTATGTTTTAATATAAATAGAAAGGATATATAGAATTATTCTTTTTAAAACATTATTTATCCTTTTTTTAAATATTTACTAAATTATATTCATTCTTGAGTAAAAATTATTTAAATCATTTTAATAATGTTTAATTACTCTGTAAGTAACAATTATTTATAAAGATATTCACTCAATTCAAAAATTCTTTCAATGTAATATTATCTTTCTTAACTATATTTATTTCAATAATATTACTATATATTCATTTATTCTCTATCAACTACAATTTTTTAATTCTATTTGCATTTCGGGTATAAATACTTCTTAAATATTAAAATAACTTTAAATACAAAGTGTCACCAAGCTTAGACTTAGGACGTCTATTAAATTCAAATGAAATATTCGCATGTTATTTTGTGAAAAATTTCATTATAACAAAGTTTTCGTAAATGGATTAATAGAAATTTTATCCAATGTAGAATATTTTATCCATCCTCCCCTTCCTTCCCCTCCTTCAACTTCTTATAAATCATATTTACCGCAGCTGCAACAAACCTCTGACGGTTAGCCGTGCGTTCCTTAGCATATACGAATTTCTCTGCCGTTGCGCCCAGCTCGTCTGCAAGACCAATCCATACCGTACCGACAGGCTTATCTTCAGTGCCGCCCGAAGGACCCGCTATTCCCGTCAAGCTGATTCCGTAGTCAGTCGAGAATTTCAACCGCACATTCGCAGCTAATTCCCTTGCCGTTTCCTCACTAACCGCGCCATGCTTCTCGATGGTTTCGCTGCTAACATCTAACATATTGATTTTAGCTTCGTTGCTGTAAACAATCACACCACCCAAGAAGTAATCCGAACTGCCGGCTAAGTCCGTAAATGCTGCACCTAACATCCCGCCCGTACAGGATTCCGCAACCGATACCGTCTTACCCTTCGATTTCAGCAGCTTGGCGGTAACTTCGAGGAGTGATTCATCCCCTTCGGCAAAAATCCATCGTCCGGCTCTCTCCTTAATTATTTTAGCAATCGAATCAATTTTAGCATTTGCTTCTTCTATATTCGCACCTACAACGCCAATCCTCAACCTTACTCCCTGGTACGACGGCAGGAATGCAAGGGATGCGCCTTTCAAAAAGGGACCGGGGGTCGGGGGTCGGGGGTCGGGAAATCCGTCACCAAAAAAGGGACCTGGGGTCGGGGATCGGGGGTCGGGAAATCCGTTCCCTGTTCCCTGTCCCCCGATCCCCGTTCCCTGTTCCCCGTTCCCCGTTCCCTGTCCCCCGTTCCCTGTTCCCTGTCCCCCGTTCCCCGTTCCCTGTCCCCCGTTCCCTGTTCCCTGTTCCCCGATCCCCGTTCCCTGTTCCCCGTTCCCCGTTCCCTGTCCCCCGTTCCCCGTTCCCTGTCCCCCGTTCCCCGACCCCACATCCCCAATAGCATCAGCCAACATCGATTCGGGAATTCCCGTTGTCTGCAGGCTGCGATATACTACAACTTCATCGCCTCTTTTCTGCAACAGCTCGGAAATCAGAGGTAGAACATATTTCTGTGTTAGGTGCTTCATTTCGGCAGGCACTCCGGGAAGCGACACAATATATTTCCCATCGGTTTCGAATAACATACCGGGCGCAGTGCCATACTCATTAAACAGCGGCTTGCATTTGGAAGGGAGCATTGCCTGCGCTGCATTTCTTTCCGTTAGTTTATATCCGCGCCCTTCGAAGAATTTTTTCAAATAGCCCAAAACCTGCTTGTTTTCGACTAATTCGTCTGCGAAGTATTCCGTCAGGACTGGTTTGGTAATATCGTCGTGAGTTGGACCCAAGCCACCTGTGATGATTACAAAATCGGATTCTGCATGAAGTACTGCAATTTGTTCAAGCATTACCTTTCGTTCATCGCCAACCGATAAGTGCTTCGTAATGATAGCGCCTAAAGCCGTGCATTGCGATGCAAGCCACGAAGCATTGGTATTTGTAATCTGTCCGATAAGGATTTCATCGCCAATTGTCAATATAGATATTTTCATAAATTTTCTCTTTTCAATTAATGTTCATTTATATATATAAAATTAGATGAGTTCCTACTAAAAACCAAATAATCATTAACAAAGTATAACTTTGGGTTGTGAAAGTACCTGATTATCATCATTATTGATATTAAATTTTGATATAATCTCAATACCGTGTATTTTTGTAGTTCTTGAAACGTTTTAAATAAGTGCTAAAGTTATGTTTAATAATAAATCAGGTTGTTGCTTTTTTGACAATAGGTGTGAAGGAAATTATCTACCTGAAAACCTTATAGTTTACAGCCTAAAAGCCTAATTATGAAAAAAATTACAAATTCATTGCTAATAATTTTTCTATTGCTTGTTAATTCAAACGCTTATGCCTCTGGCTCATTAATTGACTCAAGCAAATTAATATTCAAATTTGATTTTTCAAGTAAATTGTACTATCATACTTCTGTTGATAACAATAGTTTGAAATTACCGGAAAATGCGATTTCAAGACGGAGCCGGGAAACCGGACTACGCGAAAGATGGGACCTGTCCGGCAATAACATTACTGATAACCCGCTATTTCATGGCGCCGGTTTTCCGGACTTTAAAGTATCAGCATCGCAATTTGGTTTTTCAGGTTGTGGCTCATTAACCGGTGAGCACCGTGGTCAATCGTATGGAGTTTTTAATACAGATAACATTATCGTATTTCCAAAATACAGGATTGGTTTTGATACTTCGTTCAGCATTTTCGATATACCGGTAGGATTGGGAGTATCAGTGGGGAATTATGATAATCTCCGGTTGTACGAAGGTCTTACAATGTATAATATCGATGTTCAGGGGAGCCATTGGTATGTTAAAGTATGGAAATTAAAGGCTGAATATAATAAAATAGCCGACCTGTTTATGAGTATAGGATTGAATATCAACGATGGGAATGATTACATCTTTTCATTAGAGAAATTAGAGTTAATCAAAGATTTGGCTTTAGACATTAAAGTAGGTTTTTACAATTATGACACATTTTTTTATAATTATTACGATACCCCAAATGATAATGGAACTACTTTTTCAGCAGCTTTATCCTATATGGATTACCTCCGGATTTATGCCCAGTTTGCTAAGCGAAATGAACAGGAGTATTCTCCCTTTTACAATTTGGAAAACACCAATAACTATGCTTACCTGATTGGTTTGAGCGGTAAATATTCGGATGTTCGGTTTAAAATTTCAGGTCTTGCGGAATATCGTAATTATGGGAATTATTTTAATAGCGGCTACAACCTTGAGAATGTTTATTACAGGGATACATCCAAAGGTACTTATGCAAACTCGGTTGGCGCGAATCTTTATCCTTTGTATTATTTAGACCGTCCATTCGGGCAGTGGGCTGTATTTTCAGAATTTCAGGGTACGGATATCAGCGGATATGTATTTAATATCGATACCCGTGTCCGTTTAATAGATAAGTTGCATGCTTACATTAACTTAGATTATAATACATTTACTATTGACAAGGGAAGCCTGAATTATTTTTTCTATAACTATGGTTTGGGTTATGAACCCGCCGAAGACTGTTTTATAAAATTAACGATTACAAATAAAACAATGAATCTTGACAAGCATTTTCCTACATTTTATATGTATGAAATTCCGGTGTTCATGCTCAGTGCAGGTATAAAGTTTGGGAAGGATTTATCGAGATAGAAAGGAATTTCTATTTTTTCCCTTTTGTCAGAAGTTCCTTTTCCCTACAGTCAGAAGTTCCTTCTGACTACCATTGATATAAAGAATTATTTAATCCGGAAAAAGGATATATAATGTTCCCCAAGACCCCAGAGGCTGTCTCAAAAGTCAACAAGAATGTCATTCGTAAGCGAAGTGAAGAATCCATAAACAGCATTGGGAGTGGATTCTTCGCTTCGCTCTGAATGACATTCTTCCCATTTTTGGACTTATGATACAGCCTCTCTACAAACTAACTCCTACAGTCTAAACCCCTAAATACCTGCTTTTTATAAATGCAATAATTTAGCATACAAAATTAAGAAGTTCTGAGCGTCGTTATATCTTTCACAGAATAAATATGATTTTCGATTTATTTAATCTGAGTAAGTTACTCTTTTTCTTGTCTTGGGAATTGCCTTAATAATTTCTCTTAAAGCATTATTGACATCATGGGATGTTTTGAAAACCTCAAGAACATCATTATCGATTTTAATAAATGTTGCTTTTTCTGATAATAGCTTTTCATAAGTTTCTTTATCAGGTGAATATACGGTTACAGTATAACCTTCGGACATTTGTTTATGATATTTTCCTCGAACGCCTTTACTATAATCAAAGTTGTATTCCTCCTTCATAAAGTCGTCCGGTATTTTCTTTTTATTTAGATTCTTCATAATTTTTCCTTTCTTGTTTTATAGCTCATTAATTAATTCCCTTGCCGGACGTGCTTTCATTTTGCCCTTCTTAATTAAATTCACTTCTTTAACAGCCCTGCGAATACCTTCTTTGATTTCCTCTTTATTGTTATTTAAAATATAAGTATCAATAATATCCTTGAAATTAGTTGGAATTTTTAACAATTCTTTGCATAAATCCTCGGTAAACTCTTCTGAATGCTTGTTATTCCATACATTATTTTGATATATAAGAGATTCTAGAGAAATTAGCTTTGCTGATTCAGTAATCTCAATTCTAGTTCTGTTTTTCATAGTTTATATGTGGGGTGCTCCCCATTTGTAGGACAGAAAATACCTTTATATAAGGTGGATTTCTGCTTAAATTAAAATTAATAAATTAATTGTTATAATAATAACTTTTTCTTTTTTTGCTTCTTTTTTTCTTTTTGTTAATAACTCAATTTTTGTTGAAAACTTTTTTCCTTAACTCCGTAATTCTTTCTATTTCATAATATTACATTATTTGTACCATTCCAATTCTTTTCAACATCATTTCAACATTTCTTTTCAATTGTTGTGCATAACTTCTTCTCATAAATCAAAGTACACTTCCGCAGGTGTCCTGTAATCTAAAGCCTGATGTGGTCTGCACTCGTTATAAAACTTAATATATTCCTTTAATCCTGCAAACATCTCTTTGCCGTCATCCTGCGAATGCAAATATACATATTCATATTTTAACGTTCTCCAAAATCTTTCAACAAATACGTTGTCTATTGCTCTGCCGCGCCCATCCATGCTGAGCCTGATTTCCGACGATTTCAGAACATCAATAAATCGTTCGTTCGTGAACTGAACACCTTGATCTGTATTGAAAATTTCAGGCTTTCCCAAATTTAATGCTTCTTCTAATGCATCTATGCAAAATGTACCTTCCAAACTGTTTGAAAGCCTCCAGGACAGTACATAACGACTGTACCAGTCTATTACGGCTGTGAGATATAAAAAGCCTTTCTGCATCGGTATATATGTTATATCGGTACTCCATACCTGATTAACTCTTTCTATTGATACACCTTTGAGCAAATAAGGATACTTCTTATGCTCCTTATTAGGCTTGCTCAAATTTGGCTTACAATAGATTGTCTCCAAGCCCATCAATTGCATCAATCGCCTTACTCGCTTGATATTTATCCCGATTTTCAATGTACGTAAATATGCCCGCATCTTGCGTACTCCATAAAATGGTGTCTGCATATATTGCTCGTCTATTAAGCGCATTATTTTTAAATTCTCTGCGCTTTCTCCGACCGGCTTGTAGTAATAACCCGAACTATGTATGCCCAAGAGCCGGCATTGACTGCTTATACTGATAGTTTCAAGTTCCGGTTCTACTTGTTGTCGTTTCTGCTCAAGACTACATCCCTGATTTTTTTTTAACCCAGTCAAGTTCTACTTGTAACTGACCTATCTGTTGATATAGTCTTTCTTCTGACGGTTTATCATCTTTCTTTTTTGTTCGTCCGTCTTCGAATATTACTTTGGCTCCTTGCAGCAATTGACTCTTCCATTTTGTTACCTGATTCGGATGAATTTGATATTGACCGGCTATTTCGTTGATTGTTCTTTGGTCTTTCAGGGCTTCTATTGCTACTTTAGCTTTAAAATCCTC